>NZ_JBQDSX010000001.1:0-245621 GCF_052099035.1 Microbacterium sp.
CCCTAAATGGCTGAGACGAACGACTCCGCTCAGCGTTCTGCGGACATCCTCGCTCGCCAATCGGGCCAACCGACCTGTCTCGTAACCTCGGTGTCTCGTAACGCATGGGATGCAAGACAGTCTCGCACCTGCATTGGAGATATAGCGGGTGTCCGACGAGGCAGCTCCTGTGGCCGACACTGCCCGCGTAGGAGGGGCGATGCGGTGGCGCATCTCCATGCAATGGACGATGATGGCGGCTATGTCGCATCCTCGCCGTGTCGCCCTGTCCGCTCTGTCAGTGGCAGCAGCCCTTGTTGTGGCTGGCTGCGCGGGGCAGAGCCAAACTTTCGCGGATCTCCAAGGTGATCGTGAGCCTCAGGATGAACTCCCGCAGCTGCCGGACTACGCGTACGAAAACGTCGACGCATCGTCGAGTCGATTCGTCGGAGAGCATGAGGGCGCATCACTCTGGCTCGCTCAGGGGTCTGGGGATTCACCCATCTGTCTTGTTGTTGACCCCGGGGACGATACGTGGGTCGTTAGCTGCGGCGACGGATCTCTCAGAGTCGGTGGGCTCGTCGGAGACTTTGGAGTTGTATCTGACGGCTTGGTGGCTCCTGAGGGAACTACTCAGATCTCTGACAACGTCTACGCGGGCTAAGTCGATCCGGACAGGTGTCTCGTAATCTCTGTGTCTCATAACCCATGGGGTACGCGACAGTGCCCCACCCGTGGGATCGGCTGACGCGCACGAGTGTTGAGGACTTCGGACAGAAATGCCGACGACTTCGGACATCGACACTTTCGTCGGCAACCTATAGTGATATCGCAGCGGTGGTTTGACTCGCGTGATCGCTCGAACCGGCCCGGGTGCGATCGATGAACAGCCTGGAGCAGCGGGATGTGGTTCGCTCGTGGGGTGACGTATCCCGACGTAGTGCTGGTGCATGGTCTTTACCACCAGCCGATTCATATGCAGGTGGTCGAGGCCGAACTTCGCTCGCGAGGTTTCATGGTGCATGTCCCGCGGCTCCATCGCGGTTCGCTGGGGGAAGACACGCGCGCGGTGCAGGCAGCCGTCGACGATTGCGCTGGGGAGCCGATCGTCGTTGGTCATAGCTACGGAGGCGCGGTGATCACCGGCCTGGAGAGAATACGTCGACTGGTCTACATCGCGGCATTCGTGCCCGACGTTGATGAGAGTTGCGCCGGCCTGGGCGGCGAGCATGCTCCTGTGAACGAATGGGTGCGCCCCCACGATTCCGGTGGCACATTCATTCGCGGTGCGGACGCGATGCGATTGTTTTACCAGGACTGCCCTTTCGAGCTCGCCGATTGGGCTGCAAAGCAGCTAGTACCACAGGCGTCCGGTCACGGGCGCGGCAAGCCGTTGCGGGCCGCCTGGAAGAGCATCGAGAGCACATATCTGGTGTGCGCGCAGGACCGCGCCATTGCGCCAGAACTGCAGGAGAGGATGGCTCAGCGGTGCACGACGGTCGTGAAAATGCAGGCGAGCCACTCTCCCTATATCGCCAATCCCGCCGCTGTCGCGGACGTCATCACATCCCACACCTCCGACGCCCGTTGAACGATCCATGACGGGCAACGACTTCTGCTCAGCGCACGTGGAGGCGGCGACGGAGAAAGACCAGTTCTAGACGCTCGTGGTAGGCCAAGCGTCGCAGGAGTTTCACAGCGGTCCATGTCTCGTGCCGATGCGTCGTCCTGAATGAGCGTGGCATCTCGAGGATCACCTCGCGGATGTGCTGTGCAGAGCGGCTGAGTTCCTCGCGGAGATCGTCCACTGGTTCCAGCTGAGGAAGCCCACACCAGCGCGGATAGGCCCGTGCCTCTGTATCAGCGATGTGGCGCAGAATCATCCGAGGCGTGCGCCACGGCATCCACGTCGGCTGCGCAATTGTATGATCCTCCGCGTCGAGTTCGGCGTCGGTCGAAGCATCCAGTAAAGCGAGCGTTTCTCGGCGCTGGGCTTCTAATATACGAATCGTCCGAGCGACCTGATTCTCAGTGGTCGGCAACGCATCCTCCGAGAAGATGCCATCGGGGCCACTAATCCGCTCGGACGTCTCCAGTTCCTGCAGCGAAATCCCAGCGCGGCGCGCGAAACGAGTTAGCGCCTCTGTCTCTGTGGAAGCTTGAGCGCATTCGCCCCACGCCTCGAATGACCAGACGGCCACTTCCCCGAGACGAGCCATGGTGTCACCCGCGTCGACAACGACAAACATCTCCCTACGCTATCCCTCGCTGCGCGTCAGGTTCACCCGATCGAGGAGGTATCACTCAACCGAGCACATGTGTCTCGTAACCTCGGTGGCTCGCAACCCATGCGTTACGCGACACCGGGCTCGAGACATGATCTACCCGATCGCTCTCAAGTCGTGGACTATGGCCTTATGGCTGCGCTAAAGGAGAGTCCTCGCCACACTTCCACGACGTTCGTCGTCACGATGGTGTTGGCTGCGGTCATCGGCGTGCCGGTCGGACTCTACGCGTCCATATTTGGGCCTTACTATTCGATCGCAGTCGGCGCAATTCTGGTCATCGTTGGAGCGATCGGGACCGTGCGCGGTGCCCGCTGGAACCGCATCCTGCTGATCTTCGGTGCCGCAGTCATCGTTGGTGCTGCGCTCTACTTCATGATCGGTGTTCTGACCCCCGACGGGGCGAGTAGTGGATTTGGTAGTGGCTGCGCTGCCGGTGGCTCCTGCGAATGAGTTGATGGTCATCATGAGCCTTCGTTCTGCCATGCAGGGCTCCGAAGCCTCAATCGCGGAGAGTGTCTCGCAACCTTCGTGTCTCGAAACCCATGGGATACGAGACAGTCGCCCCACCTCGCGCGATCGGCTGACGCACACGAGTGTTGAGGACTTCGGACAGAAGTGCCGATGACTTCGGACATTGACACGTACCCCCTCGAGCGCGGAACTGCCTTCCAGAAACGTGCGCCGCGAAGGCGTTTCGGCAGACGTATTCGGTGAGAACCGAGAGGCCTCTTCTCTCAGGTCAGCGGCCTGTTGCCTCATCAAGGGCATCGGTGAGGTCGCTGAGCTGTGTGAGTTCGAGCTTTTCGCCGTTGAGGAAGAAGGTCGGTGTGCCGCTGATGCCGAGATACTGTCCGTCGTTGAAGTCGGCTTCGACTCTCTCCCTGGTCGCGGGGGCGGCTACGGCGGTGTCGTAGGCGTTCATATCAAGTCCGAGGTCTTCCGCGAAGGTGCGGAACAGATCCGCTCGGGAGATCTGCTGTTCGCCCCATTGGGTCTGGGTGTCGAACAGACGCTGGTACATCTCCTCGAACTTCTCCTGCTCGGCTGCGGCCTCGGCGGCCAGGGCGGCGTTCATGGAGTTGAAATGACCGGGGAGCGGGTAATAGCGGACGACGTAGTTGATGTCGCCGGCGTACTCTTCTCGGATCTGCTCGACGACGGGGTAGAACGCCCCGCACGCTTCACATTCGAAGTCGAGAAACTCCACCAAGGTCGGGGCGTCTGGTCCGGCGTCGTCGAGGACATGGGAGTCCGCGAGGGTGCCGGGGAGTGCTCCCTCAGAGCCGGCGTCGGGAGAGTCGGGGCGGGTCGTCATGACAACGATGAGCGCCACGATCGCGAGGACGATGACGACGCCCCCGGTGACGAGGGTGACTTTGACGGGGGCCTTCATGGCGGGCTCCAGATCGGTGGCGGGTTGTCGCCGAGGTGGGGTTGTTCAGACGTGGGCAGGCTCGCGCGTTGTGGCAAGTGTCCGCAGAGCGGCAGGGCGCCGCGCGGCACGCACGCCGTTGAGGATCACGAAGACCTCTGCGATCTCGTGCACGAGGACCACGCCGGCTAGCCCGAGCACACCGAAGAGGGCGAGGGGGAAGAGGACGACGATGATCGCGAGGGCGAGCACGATGTTCGCGGTCATGATTCGGCGGCCGCGACGGGCGTGGGCGAGGGCCCCGGGGATCAGTCGGAGATCGTTCCCGGTGAAGGCGACGTCGGCGGACTCGATCGCAGCAGCCGATCCCTTCAGACCCATGGCGATTCCGACGGTGGCGGTCGCGAGGGCGGGGGCATCGTTGATGCCGTCACCGACCATAGCCGTCGGGCGTACGGATGCGAGTTGTTCGATGACGGCGGCCTTGTCTGCGGGGAGCTGCTCTGCGCGGACGTCGGTGATGCCGGCCTGTGCGGCGATTGCGCGGGCGGTGCGTTCGTTGTCCCCGGTGAGCATCGTGATCCCGATTCCGGCATCCTGCAGCAGGCGCACGGTCTCTGCGGATTCGGGGCGCAGCTCGTCGCGGATGCCGATGAGTCCGGCGATTTTGCCCTCGGCTTCGACGACGACCACGGTCATGCCGTCTTCCGCCATTTCATCAGCGGCCGTGTTGAGTGCACCGGGGGCGAGCCATCGGACGTTGCCGACGCGGACCAGGGTGCCGTTGACGCGGCCGGTGATTCCGTGGCCGGCGTCTTCGACCACTTCCACGGCTGTAGTTGCGCCCGGTGCGGCCGCGGTGATCGCGGCGGCGAGCGGGTGGCTGCTTGTCGCTTCGACTGCTCCCGCCCAGGTCAACAGCTCGTCCCGTGAGATACCGGCTGCGGGGCGTACGTCGACGGCGGCCGGCTTGTTGCGGGTGAGGGTTCCGGTCTTGTCCAGCGCCACTGCCTGGATGGTGCCGAGCTGTTCGAATGCCTCCCCGGACTTGATCACGATGCCAAACTTCGACGCGGAACCGATAGCGCCGATCACCGTGACCGGTACCGCGATCGCAAGGGCACAAGGAGACGCGGCGACCAGGACGACAAGTGCACGCTCAATCCAGATCGACGGATCTCCCACGATGAACCCGAACAGGGCGAGGAGGGCAGCGGCGATGAGTACGACGGGGACGAGGGGACGGGCGATCCGGTCCGCGAGCCGTGCGCGGTCGCCCTTGCGGGCGTGGGCTTGCTCCACGAGGGACACGATCTGGGTGAGCGAGTTGTCGCGCCCATCGGCGGTCGCCTCGATCCGCAGCGTCGATGTACCGTTCACCGAGCCCGCCGCGACCGCAGTGCCGGGTTGCACGTCGACAGGGATGGACTCTCCCGTGATCGCGGAGGTGTCCAAGCTCGACCGTCCTTCCACGACAACACCATCGGTGGCGACACGCTCGCCTGCTCCGACGATGAGGATGTCGAGTTCACGGACGTCCGCGGCCGGGATCGTCGTGTCGCCGGCGAGGCGCGAGACGCGCACGGTCTCGGGGATCAGGGACAGCAGGGCACGCAGGCCCTCTTTCGCCCGATCCATCGCCCGGTCTTCGAGAGCTTCCGCCAGCGAGAACAGGAACGCCAAGGTCGCAGCCTCACCGACGTGGCCCAGGAGAACCGCACCGATCGCGGCGATGGTCATCAGCAGCCCGACTCCGAGGCGGCCCCGGATCAGCCGGCGGATCGCCCTGGGAATGAACGTGTAAGCCCCCGCCAGCAGAGCAGCCCATTGCAGCACGAGCGCCGGGATACCAATGCCCGCCCACTCGAATGCGTAGCCGGCGATCAGGAACAGGCCGGAGAGTGCGGAGGGGAGAAGGGCGATGTCGCGCCACCACGGCGGACGCACCTCGCGCTCATCGTCACTTGCGCTGCGCTTGGAGGGCAACGCCGGCCCGCAGCAAGCGTCTCCCTCCTCATGGGTCGTGGGTAGGGCGGCGTTCTGCGCCGTCTCGGGAGCACAGCATGCGTCTCCCGCAGCATGGGGCCGCGTCAACTCGATGCGCTGAACAGTACGTTTCCTGCGGGGTTCATCCGGGCCGCAGCACTCTTCACTCATGCGCAGCACTCACATTTCTCGTCAATGCACGGAACACCCTCGTCGACGGCGACGACCGCTTCCAGCATGTGCCGCAGGCCCATCGCGAGATGCGGGTCCGCGATCTCGTAACGCGTGCGCCGTCCTTCCGGCGTAGCAACAACCAGACCGCACCCGCGCAGACACGTCAGGTGGTTGGAGACATTCGAGCGCGTCAGATCGAGATCACGGGAGAGTTCCGCCGGGTAGCCCGGCGCGTCCAAGAGCGCCAGAAGGATCCGCGAGCGAGACGGATCCGCCATCGCACGGCCCAGACGGTTCATCACATCAAGATGAGAAGAAATAGTCAGCACAAGCTGACTATACAGCGAATGCTGATTAGTCGCAAGGGTCTACCAGGCTGCCGAAAACGATCGTTTACGACAGCACCGTTTGAGACTGCGCGGCCAACGACAGCGGCCTGGGAGTCAGATCGATCTCACCAGATGTGTCGCCTCGAGCGCCCTGAATCGCATCGGAAGCAGGACGGAGGTGTTTTCGCGGCACCGATGTGGGCGATTATGGATGAATGCTGAAATCGGGACTCTGCACCACATCGAACTGCGCACGAGTGATCTTGACGCGGTCACCGAAGCATGGGGCTGGTTGCTCGGTGAACTCGGCTACGAGCGTTACCAAGAGTGGGCCAATGGCAGGAGCTGGCGTAGCGGGCCTACCTATGTCGTGTTGGAAGCCGCACCAACTCACGGCTGGGAGCATCTGTACACAGATCGCTGGCCGTCGCCTCGCAGTCAGTCGCCTGATCGGGGCCTAACCGCACCGTCGACTGGATCATGATGATCGTCAGGTCATTCGCACGAGCCACCAGCGATGAAATAGAGCGCCGCACCGACGATGACTGCGGCACCGAAGATCAGCAGGATGCGCCCCCAGAGGGCTCCGCGAACGGCCCCAATCACTCTACTGACGGCCAGAACTGTGCCGGCGGCGATCGAATAGAAGGGCCCAAATATGGACCCTTCTTGGAATGCCGAGTGAGCACCCAGCCTGTCAACTGTGCTGAGCGCAGGTCAATAAGCTGGTTGTGAGCGCAAAATATCCCGCTCGAGGTGCCTTATACGCCCATCGAGATCGATCGTTTACCGCGGGCGTATCTCGCGCCGGCACTTCAGAATCCGTAGCTCATGAACGTCGGCAGCGTGCCGCGGGTGAGAGCATCCAGCACGGCTCGCTCATGCGGCACCATCGCCTCCGGAAGATCCGCCAACGGGAACCACGCGATCTGAGCGCACTTGCTCGGTTCGACCACGCGCGGGACACCCTCCCACGAGGATGCGCTGAAGAACCAGTCCGCGCGCTGCTCGATCGCGGTTGGCGTGCCGTCGGTGCGCTGCATGACGGTCAACGGCACGAGGGCATCCGGTGTGAGCGTGACGCCGAGTTCTTCGCCGGCCTCGCGGCATCCGGCGCCCGCCGCGGTCTCGCCGAGCTCGATGTGTCCGGCCGCGCCGGCCGCCCACATCCCATCCATGTACCCGGTTCCGCGTCGGAGCTGCAGCAGCACCTCATCACCGCGTCGCAGGTACACGTAGACGGCAGGAATCACCGCGAATCGGTGCGCGTTCACGAGCGATGATCCGGGTGGATGACGACGCAGCAGCGACCGCTCTGCGGTGCGAGTTCGGCGCGATCAGGATCAGCATCCGCTCCGTCGAGAGCACCACGCACAAACGCATGATTGAGGTTGCAGGCGAGTTCGCTGTGGTCCTGCACGATGCTGTGGAACGGACAGTTCCGCAGGATGATGTCGTCGTCCTCCGTGCGGGCCGGCTCGAACCCGGCGCTCGTGAGCGCGGTCACGAGGTCTCCGCTCTGCTCGCCGAGCGACATGCCCTCCTGGGCGGATGCCGTAGCGAGCGCCGCCGTGAAAGCACCAGAGGGTGCGGCGTCTGCGGCGGTGGCGAGCAGTCTTGCCAGCAGGCTGTAGTTGCGCGGAGGCATGCTGACCGCCAGCTCGCGCCGACCGCGTGCGTAGCGCTTCGCCGGTCGTCCTGACCCGGGCCCGCTCCGCCCGTCAGGGCGTGCGAAGCTGACCTCCAACAGCCCGGCGTCGGCGAGCTTGTCGAGATGGTAGGCGGCCAGGCTCCGTGTGATGCCCACAGCAGAGGCGACATCATCGCGCGTCACGCTGCCGCTCTGGGGGGCGATGAAGTTGTACAGCCGCCGCCGCACGTCATCGGAGAGCAGAGCGAGGTCTTCCAGGTTTCCCTGCGGGTCCGTCGGGTTCATCTGGGGCATCCTTTCTAAAACCAAGATACCTTGACTAAACGTGTTTGCGGTGCCAGTCTGAAAACAGATCAATAATCTCCCAGATCGGTGGCGAAAATGTCAGAGTCGGTGCTCACCCACGACCTCGCTCCTGTGCATGTCGGCAGTGAGAAAGCGAAGCCGGATCTCGCCCGCGCAGAGCTCGCAGCCGGGGACTTCCTCCGAGCGCTGGGCGTCTCGCTCGACTCGCCCCACCTCGCCGCGACGCCGCAGCGAATGGCGCGGGCGTGGGCTGAACTGCTCGCACCCCGTGAGTTCGATCTGACGACCTTCCCCAACGACGAGGGCTACGACGAGATGGTCATCGTGCGCGACATTCCGGTGCGTTCGATCTGCGAGCACCATCTGCTTCCATTCCGTGGCCGCGCCAGCATCGGATATCTGCCGGGAGAGCGCATCGTCGGACTATCGAAGCTCGCCCGCATCATGGAGCACTTCGCCTGCCGTCCTCAGACCCAGGAACGCCTCACCAAGCAGGTCGCCCAGTGGCTGCAGGATCACCTCAACCCGCACGGCGTCGGCGTGATCATCGAGGCAGAGCACTCCTGCATGACATTGCGCGGTGCACGAGCGACCGGTTCGAGCACACTGACCTCGACACTCCTCGGACAGCTCCGCGAGGACCCGCGCTCACGCCAGGAGTTCCTCACCCTCGCCGACCTCAGCCGCGCATAGCGACACCGCGCATAGCGACACCCTGCGAACAGGAGAAATCATGAGCACCATCCAGAACGTCGTCGTGATCGGCGGGGGACTCGCCGCGGCGAAGACCGCAGAGGCCCTGCGCGAGAACGACTACACCGGAACGATCACGCTGATCGCGGCAGAGCGCCACCTTCCGTACGAACGACCGTCGCTGTCGAAGGACTATCTCGCCGGAAAATCATCCTTCGACGACGCCCTCGTTCATCCGGCCGATTGGTATCGCGAGCACGACGTCGATGTCCGCGAGGGCCGCACGGCAACCGCAATCGACACGGGTGCGCACACAGTCGCCCTCGACGACGGCTCCACGCTTCCGTACGACAAGCTCGTCCTGGCGACCGGTTCTGTTGCGCGACGCCTTCCCATCGAGGGGGCGGATGCCGACGGCATCCACTATCTGCGCACCGTCGAGGAGTCCGACGCGATCCACAAGACCTTCGGCGAGGGCCGAAAGCTCGTGATCATCGGCGGCGGGTGGATCGGACTCGAGGTCGCGGCGGCGGCCCGCGAAGCGGGCACAGACGTGACGATCCTCGAAGGCGGAAAGCTTCCGCTCCTGAAGGTGCTGGGCGAGAAGGTCGCACAGGTTTTCGCCGATCTGCACACCGCGCACGGTGTCGATCTGCGCACCGACGTGAAGATCGAGGCGATCACCACGGCGGACGGTCGCGCCACCGGAGTCCGCCTCGCGGGCGGCGAGGTCATCCCCGCGGACGCGATCGTGATCGGCATTGGCGTCGCCCCCGAGGTGGGTCTCGCCGAGCAGGCCGGAATCGCCGTCGACAACGGCGTGCTCGTGGATGCTGCGCTGCGCAGCAGCGACCCGGACGTCTTCGCGGTCGGTGACATCGCCAATCATCAGCATCCGATTCTTGGCCACCGGGTGCGCGTCGAGCACTGGGCAACAGCGTTGAATCAGCCGGCTGCCGCCGCGTCCGCTCTTCTGGGCAACGACACGGAGTACACGGAACTGCCGTACTTCTACAGCGACCAGTACGACCTCGGGTGCGAGTACATCGGGCATGCCTCGGCAGACGATCGCGTCGTGGTCCGCGGGAGCCTCAGCGAGCGCGAGTTCGTCGCGTTCTGGATCGACGGCGAGAACCACATCACGGCCGCGATGAACGTCAACATCTGGGATGTCATCGATGAGATCAAGCCGCTCATCGCCGGGTACGTCGTAGTTGATCCGGACAAACTCGCCGATCAGAATGTTCCCTATGCGAACCTCTGACTCACAGGCCGTGAACCGGCGGACGATCGGCCGGCGCACGTTCGACTTCGACACACAGGTCGCGGTCATGGCCGTGGTCAATCGCACACCGGATTCGTTCTACGATCACGGTGCGACGTTCGCGCTCGAGCGTGCCGTGGAGGCAGCCCTCGATGCCGGACGCATCGGAGCTGACTGGGTCGACATCGGTGGGGTCCCCTTCGGCCGCGGCGCTCCCGTCTCGGTCGCCGAAGAGATCGATCGCACCGTCCCGGTCGTCGCGGCCATCACGCAGGAGAGCGACGTTGTCGTCTCGGTGGATACGAACCGTGCCGACGTCGCGCGTGCCGCGATCGAAGCCGGAGCCGCCGTCATCAACGACACCAGCGGCCTGGGCGATCCGGAGATGGCCGACGTGATCTCGAAGAGCGATGCGCAGATCGTCATCACCCACAGCGTCGGCCCTCCTCGCGTCGAGAAGCCCGCCGCGCACTTCGACGATGTGGTGGGGGAGGTGCGGGCGTTTCTGGAAGAGCGCGTCGCCCGCGCCGAGGATGCCGGTGTGCCGCGCAACCGGATCATTATCGATCCCGGACACGACCTCGACAAGAACACGCTGCACTCCCTGGAACTGACCCGCCGCTTGGGTGAGCTCACCACGCTGGGACTCCCGGTGCTCGCCGCCGTATCGAACAAGGACTTCATCGGTGAGTCGATCGAGCGCGAGCAGGGCAGGCGACTCGCGGGCTCGATCGCGGCGATGACGATGTGCATCGAACGCGGCGCCCGCATCGTCCGGATGCATGACGCCCGGGCCGCAGTCGACGCGGTGCGTATGGTGGAGAGCATTCTCGGGATGCGCACTCCCGCCCATCTCGAACACAACATGCACCCGACCCGGAACGTATGAGCGCAGACATCTCCCGTCTCTGGCCGCACCCCGCGGCGCGGATCGACGACGACGGCATCCTCGACACCTACGCATTTCCCCGAGGGCCCTGGCTGCGGATGAACTTCGTCTCCAGCATCGACGGCGCCGCGACCCGCGAAGGACGATCCGGTGAACTCGGCGGCGATGCCGATCGCCGTGTCTTCGAACTGTTGCGCCGGCAGGCCGATGTCATCCTGGTTGGCGCGGGAACCGTGCGTGCCGAGGGATACGGGGCGATGCGACTCCAGCCCGACGCCGTGCAGTGGCGCCGCGCGCGCGACATGCCGGAACATCCGACGTTCGCGCTGATCTCCGGAAGTCTCGATCTCGATCCCGACTCCGACGTGTTCACCGATGCTCCGAACCGGCCCATCGTGTACACGGTGAGCACGGCCCCGGCCGATCGCCGGGAGGCTCTGTCGGCGGTCGCCGATGTCGTCGACGCCGGTGCACAGATGCTCGACCCAGCGATGGTCCGTGCAGATCTCGTGGCACGCGGGCTGTTCCACATCCACTCCGAGGGCGGGCCCGGCGTGTTCGGCTCGTTCATTGCCGCAGGTTCGGTCGACGAGCTGTGCCTGACTCTCGCCTCGTCACTGGAGGCTGGCGGCGCCGACCGCATCTCTCACTCACCGCACGCCGCGCCGACCGATATGGATATCGCAGCCATCCTCCAGGCTGACCGGGAGCTCTTCTTGCGCTACGTGCGGGCCGGCACGTAGCGTTCGTAGATCGAGCAGCCGCTCACAGGGCGAACTCGACCGCGCCCTGGGCGATGTCCGCGCTCACCAGCTGCACCGAGACCGTGTCGCCGGGCTTCGTGCCGGAGGAGACAGGAGCGGATGCCGTGACGGCAGGCTCTGCGATCTGAATGCTCGCGCGGTCGCCGTCATCGCCGCGCAACTCGATCACCGTGGCATCCATGCGCGACCCCACCAGGGGTGTCAGCAGCGCCGCCTCGACGCGGTTGATCGTGTCGGCGTTCAGTCGCGATGCGCGCTGGCTCGATTGCTGCATGAGCTCGGGCAGTTCATCCAGTGACTCCCGTGCCCATCCCGGCACGTCCGTTCCCTCGGAGATCGCGAGGCAGATCGCCAGCGACCAGCGGTCGACGAGGCGACGCAGGGGAGCGGTGGCGTGCGCGTAGGGGGCCGCGATCGCCGCCTGCTCGATATCATCAGGCACGGAGCCGTCGAAACTCACATACCCCGCACCGCGAAAGAGCGATGCGGCAGCCTCGAGCACCGGCAGTGTCAGCGGATCCTCGCGATCGAGGCTGCGCAGGTACTCGCCGTACTCGCCGGTCCGCCACGGGCGGCCGAGTGCTTCGGTTTGGCGTCGGAAAGCGTCGAAGGACTTCTCGTCGGGAGCGGGCATGGTGCGCAGCACGCCCACCTTCGCACCGATCATGAGCTCTGCCGCCGCGATTCCCGTCATGAGCGACAGCTGCGCGTTCCACTCCTCGATGGGCAGCGGCGTTCCGCGCACGATCGAATAGGTGCCGTCGTCGTGTTGCACGACCTCTTCATCCGGCATGTTCAGGCTCGCCCCGCCGCGCTCCTGCTCCTTCGCAATGCGCAACTCACCGATGTCGCGCAACAGCGACGCGGGTGAGTCCTCACCGCGATCGAGCGCCTGCTGCGTGGTGACGTAGTCGAGCTGCACTCGTGAGCGAATGAGCGTCCGCTCGAGCCGGAACTTGGCCACGGTGCCATCTGCGGTCAGATCGAACGTCCAGACGAGGGCGGGGCGATCGACGTCAGGAAGCAAGGAGGCATGGTCTTCGCTGAGGACAGGCGGATGCAGCGGGATGCGCCCGTCCGCGGCATACAGGGTCTGCCCGCGCTCGCGCGCGGCAGCATCCACGGCCCCGCCAGGGGTTACGAATGCCGGCACGTCGGCGATCGCGTAGCGCACGACGAATCCTGAAGCATCCCGAGACAGGTGGAATGCCTGGTCGAGGTCTTTCGCCCCCGCCGGATCGAGCGTCGCGAAGGGGATATCGCGCAGGTCGAGGTCCGGTGTCTCAGGCGCGGCGGCAGCGGCCTCGGCTTCTGCCTCCGCCGAGAAAGCAACGGGTACGTCCAGGTCGGCGCGCAGTGCGGCCAGCGCTGCGGCGAGCTCGCTCTGGGCGGCGGACGGGGCGACATGGGCACGACGCTGAGGCATGTCCTCAGCCTAATCACGGCTAGCGTGGATGCTGCGGCGCCAGCCGCACGAAGAGCGGAGGACCCGATGAGAAAGCTCGCACTGCTTCTGGTGATGATGCTGGCACTCGCCGGATGCTCGGCGTCACCCACAGATGATCCCGACGCGCCGGTGCAGACCGTTCAGGTGGATGCCGCGAATATGCGCTTCACACCGGATGCCATCGAGGTTCCCGTCGGCACGCGGCTCGTGATCGAACTGACGAACACGGACGTGTCGCAGATGCACGACCTGGTGTTCGACAACGGCGCTGCCGGCGAACACCTCGCGCCCGGAGCGTCCGAGACGATCGACGTCGGTGTCATCACGGAGGACATCGACGGCTGGTGCTCGATCTCGAACCACCGCGCGATGGGGATGACCATGACGGTGACCGCCGTCAATTGAGCCTGCCGCTCAGGGGGAGCCTGTCTCTCAGGCGACCTTGCGGATCAGGATGCGCCAGCGCTCGGGGCCCTCGTCGAGGTAGCGGGTGGCGTACGCGTCGCCGTGACGAGCCTGCAGCTGCGTGAGTAGCGGTACCGGGTTGTGCGTGGCGGAGATGATCATCGCGGATCCGACGTGAAGCGACTCGATCGCACCGAAGATCGAGGCGTGACGGATCGCGTGGGGGATCGTCTGCACATCGAGTTCGGGCAGTTCTTCATCGGCTTCACCGCATGTGCATCCCGCCGTGGGGTTCTGGTTTACGGCTTCTTCGCGTGACCGCTGAATCTCGATGTTGCCCATGGCTTACTCCCGTCGATGGCTGACTGCTGGAGATTTAACTATAATCAATTCCGTGGAAAAGTTTCCCGCCGAGCACCGGCGAACTGCGCAGGATCGCGTGCACTCCTCGACGCGCGAGCGCCTGTTGCGTGAGATCGAGTCGCGTCCCGACGCGACCACCGCACAGCTCGTGGAGGCCACTGGCCTCCACGAGAACACGGTGCGCGGTCATCTGGAGCGTCTGCGCGCCGACGGGCACATCCGGCGCGACCGTGACAGCGGATCGGGGCGCGGGCGGCCGGCATGGCGGTGGCGGACGGTTCCTCCCGCACAGCTCAGCGCATATGCCGGACTCGCCGGTGCCCTGGCATCCGCGCTGGGTGACGCCTCCGCGGACCCTGCGGCATCGGCACGTCTGGCCGGTAGATCGTGGGGCCGCGAGCTCATCGCCGACCACGGGGCGGAAGGCGCCGACACGCGGGAGGTCATCGTCGATGTGATGCGCGAACAGGGATTCGCGCCCGACGACGACGGCACGACCGTGCATCTGCGCGCGTGTCCGCTGTTCGCGGCCGCAGCGCGGGACAGCCGCGTGGTGTGTGCCGTGCACGAAGGAATGATCGACGGTATCGCGCAGGCGCAGGGCGCGGATGTGGTCAGCGAGCTCATCCCGTTCGCGACCGACGGGGCATGCGCCCTGCACCTGCGAGCCTCGGCGTGAACGCCCGCACGCAGCGCCGCGGTCCGTCGTGGCGCCTGATCTGGATGCTGCCCGCCGGCCTCGCGCTGCTCGCCGGTCTCGATGCCGGCCTGCTCCTGCTCGGGCTCCCAGCCCCGGTCGACGGCAGTCGTCTGCCCGAAGTGCACGGGATGCTGCTCGCACTGGGATTCGTCGGCACACTGATCTCGCTGGAGCGAGCGACAGCACTGCGGCGCTGGTACGGATACGCGGCACCCATGCTGCTCGGCCTCGGCGGGATCGCCCTGGTCGTCCCCGCGATCCCTCTAGTCGGCGCGAAATCGGTTCTCATCGCCGGCGCGGCGGCTTTCGTCGTCGTCTACCTTCCGCTGTGGCGCCGCCAGTACGACGCCGCACTGCTCACGCAGCTGCTGGGCGCGGGGCTCGGTCTCGTCGGGAGCATCCTCTGGCTCGTGCCCGACAGCATGGCGCACGTGCTGCCCTGGATCATCGGCTTCATCGTGCTGACCATCGCCGCCGAACGGGTCGAACTCGCCCGGATCACGATGGGACCCCGCGCAGGGTTCTGGCTGCTGATGCACGCCTGGGCGATGGTGACGGCACTGGTCATCGGGGTCGCGCTGCCTGATGTCGGAGCCGTGCTTCTCGGTATCGTGCTGATCTCGCTGACGGGATGGCTCGTCACCCATGACGTGGCTCGCCGCACGGTCCGTGCCACGGGTGTGACACGGTACATGGCCGCGTGCATCCTGGCGGGCTACTTCTGGCTCGCGCTCGCCGGAGCTGTACTGCTGCTCGGACGCCCCGACGCGCAACCGCAGTACGACGCCGTCGTGCACGCCGTCTTCCTCGGCTACACGTTCTCGATGATCATGGCGCACGCGACGACCATTCTCCCGGCCGTACTGGGGATCTCGCTTCCGTATCGTCCGGCATTCTGGGTACCGGCGGCGCTGCTGCACGTGGCGCTGATCGTGCGGATCTTCGCCGGCGACGCCTGGGGCATCCCGATGGGCTGGCAGATGGGCGGCGCGCTGGGAGTACTCGCACTCGTGCTGTTCGTCCTGACCGCGCTGTTCAGCGCCGTTTTCGGATCACAAGAAAGCCGGTCACGAAAAAGCCGGTCTCGGACAAGAGAGACACATCGATGAGAATGTCCACACCGCCCCGGGCCAACGAGGTCAAGGCTCCCGCGCGCGGATTCTGGGCCGCCCGCGACCTGCCCACGGCGTTCTGGCTGGTGCTCACCGTCATCGCAGTACTCGCTCACCGTTCACTGCCCGTGCCGCAGTGGCTGATGATCCACCTGCTGCTGCTCGGTGCGATCACCCACGCGATCCTCGTATGGAGCCAGTACTTCTCGTTCGCGCTGCTGCGGAGCGCCGCAACCATCGCGGACCGTCGGACGCAGAACATCCGGCTCATGCTCGCGAACGGTGGAGCCGCCCTGGTCTTCCTCGGAGTACCACTGGGGATCTGGCCGCTGTCCATCGCCGGTGCGGCGCTGCTCATCATCGCCGTCATCTGGCATGGGGTGAGCCTGTACGTGCGAGCGAAGCGGAGCATGCCGGGCCGATTCGGGCGCACCATCCGCTTCTACATCGCGGCGGCCGGGATGCTGGTGATCGGTGCGGCCCTCGGCGGATGGCTCGCGCAGGGCACGGACGCCCCGAACCTCGTGCTCGCCCATGCTCTTCTGAACGTTCTTGGCTGGATCGGGATCGTTGTCGCCGGTACCGTCGTCACGCTGTGGCCGACGATCCTCCGCACGCGGGCCGACGAGAGCGCCGCGATCGGAGCCGCACGCGCGCTGCCGCTGCTTGCCGCCGGTGTCCTCATCGCAGCGGCAGGAGCGGCCCTGAACGTGAGCGCGCTGCTCGCGGTGGGCCTGACCGCATACTTCGCGGGGCTCGTCTTCATCGGCGTATCGCTGTGGCGTGCGGCGCGACAGGCACCACCGAAGTCCTTTGCAGCACTTTCGGTCGGGATGGCGCTGCTGTGGTGGGCCGGGTGCGTGGCCGTCCTCATCGTGGGAACGATCGTGGTGAGCATCGACGGCAGCGGTATCGCCGGTCTCAGTCCGCTCTTCGACCAGACCGTTCCGTACCTCGTCGCCGGATTCGCCGCCCAAGTGCTCCCCGGAGCGCTGAGCTATCTGATCCCGGTCGTTCTCGGCGGTGGCCCGACTCCCGTTCGCGTCGGCACCGCAGCTTTCGACCGGCTCGGTGTTCTCCGAGTGTCGACGGCGAACGCCGCTCTGCTGGTGTGCGCGCTGCCGGTGTCGAGTCTCATGCGCGTTGCAGCATCCATTCTGTATCTCGTGGCGATGGCCTCGTTCCTCGTGATCATGTTCATCGCGATGCGCGCGCAGCGTCGCGCCAAGGCCGAGGGGCGCACGCTCGAGGAGCCTCGGCGCGGACCCATCGTCCCCGAGGGGGAACAGCCTGCGGGACGCCGGGCAGGGCAAGCTGTCGCCGGCCTGCTGGCCGTCGTGCTCACGGTCGCCGTGTGCGCCGTCATCGACCCGATCGGGCTGGGCTGGGGAGGGCAGGCAGGCGGCGATCCGGATGCTCCGGTGCAGGTCGTTCAGGTCGAAGCCGCCGATATGCGCTTCACGCCGAACACCATCGAAGTCCCCGTCGGCACCCGGCTGATCGTGGAGCTGACCAATACAGACGAGTCGCAGGTGCATGACCTGGTGTTCGCGAACGGCACGGGCGGTACGCGTCTCTCGCCAGGGGAATCAGAACGCATCGACGTCGGTGTCATCACGGCAGACGTCGATGGCTGGTGCTCGATCATCGGGCACCGTCAGATGGGGATGACGCTCACGATCATCGCCACGGGTGCGCAGAACGGTGCCGCCGATACCGAGCACGGTGATGGGCAGGACCATGCCGACATGGACATGGGTGGCTCGGGCGGCATGGACATGAACGCCGAACCCGGCGCGGACTTCGCCCCCTACGATGCGATCCTCCCACCGCTTCCCGCAGCCGACGGTCCGACCACGCACGAAATAACCCTCACCGTCGAGGACACCGTCACTGAAGTCGCGCCGGGCGTCGAACAGACGCTGTGGACGTACAACGGCACAGCACCGGGGCCCACCCTGCACGGCAGAGTGGGCGACACGTTCGAGGTCACTCTCGTCAACGACGCCACCATGGGCCACTCGATCGACTTCCATGCCGGGGCTCTCGCCCCCGATGAACCCATGCGCACGATCGCGCCGGGGGAGAGCCTCACCTACACGTTCACGGCGACCCGCTCGGGGATCTGGATGTACCACTGCTCGACCATGCCGATGACAGCGCACATCGCCAACGGCATGTTCGGTGCGGTGGTGATCGAGCCGGACGACCTCCCCGCTGTCGACCGCAGCTACGTTCTCATTCAGAGCGAGTACTACCTCGGCGACGACGGGGGCGAGGTCGATGTCGATGCGCTCGCCGCAGAGAAGCCTGATCTCGTCGTCTTCAACGGGTATGCGAACCAGTACGATCACGCGCCGCTTCCCGCGACGACCGGGGAGCGCGTGCGCGTGTGGGTGCTCGATGTTGGACCCAACCGAGCATCGAGCTTCCACGTGGTCGGGGGCCAGTTCGACACGGCGTGGTCAGAGGGCCGCTACCTCATCGACCACGCCGTCGACACCGGATCACAGGCGCTCGCGCTGCAGCCCGCACAGGGTGGATTCGTCGAGCTGACCTTCCCCGAGGCCGGCCACTATCCCTTCGTCTCGCACATCATGATCGATGCCGAACGCGGCGCGCACGGACTCTTCGACGTCACAGACTGACCGAATCGCCCCCACCCCCACAGAGAGAGATAGCGTGAAACCATGACTGCTGCACAGAAGGCCCAGACACTTCGTTCGCTCTACGACGCCACGGAGATCCTCCGTGTCGTCAATGTCTGGGACGTCGTCTCAGCCAAAGCCATTGCAGATCTCGATCAGACGACTGCCCTTGCCACGGCGGGGCACTCGATCGCCGCGACTTTCGGTTACCCGGATGGCCAGATCCCGCGTGAGCTCATGATCGACATGGTCGGGCGCATCGCAGCATCCACAGAGCTTCCCGTCAGCGCCGACCTCGATGACGGCTACGACGACGCGGGGGAGACCACGCGCCTCGCGATCGGCGTGGGGGTCGTCGGGGCGAATGTTGAAGACCGGCTGAAGCCGCTTGCCGAGTCCGTCGCCGTGGTCGAGGCGATCGTCAAGGCGGGCGAGGCAGAGGGCGTGCCTTTCGTGCTCAATGCCCGCACCGACGCATTCGTGCGCGCGAACGGCCGTCCGGTCGAGGAGAGCATCGCGGACGCCATCGAGCGCGGACGTGCGTTCCTCGACGCCGGCGCCGCGAGCGTATTCATCCCCGGCATCCTCAACGCCGACGTGACCCGCCAGCTCGTCGACGGAATCGGACAGCGCAAGATCAGCGTGATCGGTCTGCCCGGCGCCCTCACCGCAGCCGAGTACGAGGCGCTCGGTGTCGCTCGGATCTCGTACGGTCCCACCACGCAGCGTGTCGCTCTCACGGCGCTGCAGGACGTGGCATCGAGCCTGTACGCCGACGGAGTGATTCCCGAGGGTACCCGCGCGCTGAACTGAGGCCTCGCGCGTCAGTAGACTTGACCCGTGGTCACTCGTCTTTCGAACTTCTTCCTCCGTACGCTCCGTGAAGACCCCGCCGAGGCGGAGGTCGCAAGCCATAAGCTGCTGCTCCGCGCAGGCTACATCCGCCGTCAATCGGCCGGTGTGTTCGCGTGGTTGCCGCTGGGGCTGAAGGTCAGAGCGAAGATCGAAAAGGTCATCCGCGAAGAGATGGCGAACGCCGGCGCTCAGGAAGTCCACTTCCCGGCCCTCATGCCCCGCGAGCCCTACCAGGCGACCGGGCGCTGGGACGAGTACGGCGATCTGCTGTTCCGCCTGCAGGATCGCAAGGGCGGCGACTACCTGCTCGCGCCCACTCACGAAGAGGCGTTCACTCTGCTCGTGAAGGACCTGTACTCCTCGTACAAGGACCTCCCGGTCACGCTCTTCCAGATCCAGGACAAGTACCGCGATGAGGCGCGCCCGCGCGCAGGCCTGCTGCGCGGCCGCGAGTTCACGATGAAGGACGCGTACTCGTTCGACGTCTCCGATGAGGGACTCGACGCCAGCTACATGGCGCAGCGCGATGCCTACGAGCGCATCTTCCAGCGCCTCGGCCTCGAGTACGCGATCGTCAAGGCGGATGCCGGGGCGATGGGCGGTTCCCGCTCGGAGGAGTTCCTGCACCCGACTGTCGTCGGAGAAGACACCTTCGTCCGCACCGACGGCGGCTACGCCGCCAACGTCGAGGCCTTCACCACTGCCGTCCCGGATGCCGTCGCATTCGACGATGCGCCCGAGGCAACCGTCTTCGATTCTCCGAACACGCCCACCATCGACACCCTCGTCGCGCACTCGAACGCGGTCCTCGACGGTGAATACACCGCAGCGGACACGCTCAAGAACGTCGTGCTGGCGCTGACCCACCTCGATGGAACGCGCGAGCTCGTCATCGTCGGCATCCCCGGTGACCGCGAGGTGGATGAGAAGCGCGCTGAGGTCGCCTTCGCGCCCGCCGAGGTCACCACCGCGACCGAAGACGACTTCGAGAAGAACCCGCTGCTGGTCAAGGGCTACATCGGACCCTGGTCGCCCACGGGCGCCGTGCTCGGTGAGGAGTCCGCCACCGGCATCCGATACCTCGTCGACCCGCGCGTCTCCGAGGGAACCCGCTGGATCACCGGCGCCAACATCGATCAGAAGCACGCGCACACCGTCATCGCCGGTCGCGACTTCGACGCCGACGGCATCGTCGAGATCGCGAATGTGCGCGACGGTGATCCGGCTCCCGACGGCTCGGGGCCGGTGTCGCTGGCGCGCGGCATGGAGATCGGGCACGTGTTCCAGCTCGGGCGCATCTACGCCGAAGCACTGGGGCTCAAGGTCCTCAACGAGAACGGCAAGCTCGTCACGGTGACGATGGGGTCGTACGGCATCGGTGTCACCCGCATCCTCGCGATCATCGCCGAGCTCAACAACGACGACAAGGGCCTCATCTGGCCGGCATCCGTCTCGCCCTTCGACGTGCACGTGGTTGCGGCCGGCCGCGACCAGATCGCGTACGACGTGGCCGAGAAGGCCGCGGCCGATCTCGAGGCAGCCGGTCTCGACGTGCTCTACGACGACCGTGTCAAGGTCTCGCCGGGCGTGAAGTTCGGCGACGCCGAGCTCGTCGGAATCCCGCGCGTGCTCGTCGTCGGACGTGGTGCTGCGGACGGTCAGGTCGAGCTGTGGGATCGCCGGTCGGGGGAGCGCGACGCGCTATCGCTGGCGGATGCGCTCGAAAAGCTCGGACAGCGCCTATGAAGGACGACCTGAGAGTCGCCATCGATGAGCTCATGGCAGACAGCGCCATCACGCAGAACCGCTCACTGATCCGCAAGATCCTCCGTACCGGCATCCATCTCGGTGAGGACGGCACAGATCGGCTGAACCTGAAGATCGCATCCGCCGCCCTCGCCGAGATGCGCGATGCTTTCCGTCTCTTCCAACCGTATGCCGACGTTCCCAAGGTCACCGTGTTCGGCTCCGCCCGTACTCAGCAAGATGATCCGCTGTACGACCAGGCGCGCTCGGTTGCATCCGCGCTCGCGCAGCGCGGCTGGATGGTCGTCACCGGTGCGGGCCCCGGCATCATGCAGGCAGCGGCTGAGGGCGCCGGCGAGAAGATGGCCCTGGGCGTTTCCATCCGATTGCCGTTCGAAGAGAAGCCGAACGCCGTCGTCGCGAAGGACACCCAATCCGTCGAGATGAAGTACTTCTTCACGCGCAAGCTCATGCTCGTCAAGGAGTCCACCGGCTTCATCTGCCTGCCCGGCGGCTTCGGCACCCTGGACGAGATGTTCGAGCTGCTCACCCTGCAGCAGACCGGCAAGGCCGAGCCCACACCGATCGTGCTGCTCGACGAGCCGGGCGGCACCTTCTGGCGGGGGTTGGAGCGCTTCGTCATCGACACGCTCATTCCGGCGGGGGTCATCTCCCCGGACGACTTCGACCGCGTGCTGATCACCGATTCCGCAGAAGAGGCTGTCGCCGAGATCACCGAATTCTGGCGCAACTATGATTCGCTGCGTTGGGTTGATGACGTCCTCGTGCTCCGGCTGAAGAACAGGCCGACCGAGGCCGAGGTCGATCGTCTGAATGAGGAGTTCTCGACGATCGTCGCCGAAGGGCGCATCGAACTGATCGACGCTCTGCCGACAGAGGTGTCCGACAACGATGTGGTCGACCTGCCGCGTCTGGCTCTCCGGCTTCGCCAGCGCGAGGTCGGCGGGCTCTATCGCCTCATCGACGCGATCAACGCGCTCGACTCCGCGCGCTGACTCGCCCTCGGTGCAGACCCTCGGTATCCGGTATCGTAGGACGGATGCCGCGCGTGCACGATGCTGCGGTGAAGAGCTGAATATGGAGGCCGTCATGGACATTGAACTCGGTTTGCTGCGGGGCATCGAAAAAGAGAAGGCGATCCCGTTCGACGAGTTGGTTGCGATCATCGAGCAGGCCATCCTGACCGCTTACGGAAAGCATGTCTCGCCCGACGGCGCCGTCCCTGAGGACGTCCGCGTGGAACTTGATCGCAAGACCGGTCATGTCGCGGTGCTGCAGCCGGTCACCGATGACGAAGGTGCAGTCATCGGCGAAGAGGATGCCACACCGGACGACTTCGGACGCATTGCCGCCTTCGCGGCCAAGCAGGTCATCAGCCAGCGTCTGCGCGACATCGCAGACGATGCGGTGCTGGGCGAGTTCAAGGCCAAGGAGGGCGACATCGTCGCCGGTGTCATCCAGCAGGGCCCGAACCCCCGGATGATCCACGTCGACCTCGGCAGTGTCGAGGCGATCCTGCCGCCCGAAGAGCAGGTTCCTGGTGAGGAGTACTCGCACGGTTCGCGCCTGCGTGTGTATGTGACCAGTGTCGCCAAGGGGCTCAAGGGCCCGCAGATCACGGTGTCGCGCACGCACCCCGGACTCGTGCGCAAGCTGTTCGCCCTCGAGGTTCCCGAGATCGCCGCAGGTCTCGTCGAGATCGTCTCGCTCGCTCGTGAGGCCGGTCACCGCACGAAGATCGCGGTGATGGCGAATGACCCCTCGATCAATGCGAAGGGCGCGTGCATCGGTGAGATGGGCAGGCGTGTGCGTGCGGTGACCGAGGAACTCGCCGGCGAGAAGATCGACATCGTCGATCACGACGCCGACCTCGCGACCTTCGTCGCTCACGCCCTGTCGCCGGCCAAGGTCACGAGCTCGTTCGTGCTGGACGCCGGCACGAAGGCCGTCCGCGCCCTGGTGCCCGACTACCAGCTCTCCCTCGCCATCGGCAAGGAGGGTCAGAACGCGCGTCTTGCAGCCAAGCTCACCGGTGCGAAGATCGACATTCAGCCGGACAGCATCCTCGATGAGTGACGGGTCGACTCGGGGCGGCGCGGAGTCGGCGCACAGCGGCGCAGTGTAAGATGGATCCCGTACGAACATGCGTCGGCTGTCGCATGCGTGCTTCCCGGTCCGCCCTGCTCAGGGTGGTGGCCCAACACGAATCTCTCATCATCGATGAGCGTGCCGTGATGCCAGGGAGGGGCGCGTGGGTGCATCCGACGCACGAGTGCCTGGATACCGCCATTCGGCGCCGGGCCTTCGCACGAGCACTCCGTGTGTCACCGACCATCGGGTTTCCCGAAGGTCAAGATACGCAGACCATTGAAGATCATCACCAGCGAAACAAAGGCTGAACGGCTATGGAAACAAAGTGAACGGCTCGAAATGAGTCCCGTCCGCGACTAGTGGTCTGTCCTGTCTGGGCAGACCGACCCAGACAGGAGAATTGTGGCTGCCAAACCACGCGTACACGAGATTGCTGCCGAACTCGGCGTTGATAGCAAGGTCGCACTCGCGAAGCTGAAGGAGCTCGGCGAATTCGTCAAGAGCCCCTCGTCAACGATCGAGCCCCCGGTGGCTCGCAAGCTTCGTGCTGCCATCGCAGCAGACGATGCGATCAAGCCGAAGACCGAGGAGAAGCCCGCTGCCAAACCGGCTGCGGCCAAGCCTGGTCCCAAGGCCCCGACACCCGGACCGAAGCCGGGCCCGAAGCCCGCTCCAGAGGAGAAGCCTGCAGAGGCGGCTCCCGCAGAGCCCGCACCGGCACCGGTGGCTGAGGCCCCCGCTGCACCGGCAGAAGAGCCGACACCGTCGGCGGACAAGTCTGCAGACGCGTCAGCACCGAAGCCCGGTGCCCCGCGTCCGGGCAACAACCCGTTCTCATCCGCGCAGGGCATGGGCCAGCGTCCGGCAGGTCCCCGTCCGGGTAACAACCCGTTCGCATCTGCGCAGGGCATGGGCCAGCGTCCGACGCCCGGTAACATTCCCCGTCCGCAGGCACCGCGTCCCGGTGCTCCGCGTCCGGGTGCCCCTCGTCCCGGATCGCCTCGTCCCGGTGCACCTCGCGGTGGCCAGGGCGGTCGTCCCGGTGCACCGTTCCAGCAGCGCTCCGGCGGCCCCGGCCGTCCCGGCGGCGGCCCTGGTGCAGGCGGCGGCCCCGGTGGACGTCCGGGCGGCGGCTTCGCCGGTCGCCCCGGTGGCGGCGGTGGCCGTGGCCGTGGACCCGGTGGTGGTACCGCTGGCGCCTTCGGAAAGGGAGGCGGCAAGTCCAAGCAGCGCAAGTCGCGTAGGGCGAAGCGGCAAGAATTTGAAATGCGGTCGGCTCCGGTCGTCGGTGGCGTCAACGTCACCCGCGGCAACGGTGAGACGATCCGCATGCGCCGCGGTGCGTCGATCGCAGACTTCGCGGACAAGATCGAGGCGCTGACCGGTTACACCGTGCAGCCAGGAACCCTGGTTACGATCCTCTTCAACCTCG
Organism: Microbacterium sp.; assembly: GCF_052099035.1. Lineage (GTDB taxonomy): Bacteria > Actinomycetota > Actinomycetes > Actinomycetales > Microbacteriaceae > Microbacterium. Next base: position 24,516 of record NZ_JBQDSX010000001.1, read on the forward strand.
GCGAGATGGCTACGGCCACCGAGTCGCTGGACGAGGCGACCTTCGAGGTGCTGGGCGAGGAGCTCGGCTACAAGATTCAGATGGTCTCGCCCGAGGACGAGGACAAGGAGCTCCTCGAGGGCTTCGGTCTCGACCTCGATAAGGAACTCGAGGCCGAGAGCGAAGACGATCTCGAGATCCGTCCTCCTGTGGTCACCGTCATGGGCCACGTCGATCACGGTAAGACCCGACTGCTCGACGCGATCCGACAGACCAACGTGATCGAGGGTGAGGCCGGCGGCATCACCCAGCACATCGGTGCCTACCAGGTCTGGACCGAGCACGAGGGCATCGAGCGCGCCATCACGTTCATCGACACCCCCGGTCACGAGGCGTTCACCGCCATGCGTGCCCGTGGTGCGCAGGTCACCGACCTCGCGATCCTCGTGGTCGCAGCCGACGACGGCATCATGCCGCAGACGGTCGAGGCGCTGAACCACGCACAGGCGGCGAACGTGCCGATCGTGGTCGCAGTGAATAAGGTCGACAAGCCCGAGGCCAACCCGGCGAAGGTGCGTCAGCAGCTGACCGAGTACGGTCTGGTCGCAGAGGAGTATGGCGGAGACGTCATGTTCGTCGACGTTTCGGCTCGTCAGGGCACCGGTATCCAGGAACTGCTGGATGCTGTCCTGCTCGTCGCCGATGCTGGCCTTGACCTGACGGCCAACCCGAACAAGGCTGCTCGTGGCGTTGCCATCGAGGCCAAGCTCGACAAGGGTCGCGGCTCGATCGCCACCGTGCTCATCCAGTCCGGAACGCTCCGCGTCGGCGACTCGATCGTTGCCGGAACCGCTTACGGTCGTGTTCGGGCGATGCTCGATGAGAACGGCGACGCTGTCGAAGAGGCATGGCCCTCCCGTCCGGTGCAGGTGCAGGGTCTGAACTCCGTGCCACGAGCCGGCGACGTCTTCATCGTCACCGAAGAAGACCGCATGGCGCGCCAGATCGCTGAGAAGCGTGAGGCCGTCGAGCGCAACGCTCTGCTGGCCAAGGCTCGCAAGCGCATCTCGCTCGAGGACTTCACCCGTGCACTCGAAGAGGGCAAGGTCGAGACGCTCAACCTCATCATCAAGGGTGACGTCTCCGGTGCCGTCGAGGCGCTGGAGGAGTCGCTCCTCAAGATCGAGGTGGACGACACTGTGCAGTTGCGCATCATCCACCGCGGTGTGGGTGCGGTCACCGAGTCGGATGTGAACCTGGCGACGATCGATAACGCGATCATCGTGGGCTTCAACGTCCGCCCTGACCCCAAGGCCCGTGAGGCTGCGGCGCGTGAGGGCGTGGATGTCCGGTTCTACTCGGTCATCTACGCGGCGATCGACGAGATCGAGAGCTCCCTCAAGGGCATGCTCAAGCCGGAGTTCGAAGAGATCCAGTCCGGTGTCGCCGAGATCCGCGAGGTGTTCCGCTCCTCGAAGTTCGGCAACATCGCCGGTGTCATCGTCCGCTCGGGAACGATCACGCGCAACGCCAAGGCACGCATCATCCGCGACGGAGTCGTGCTCGCCGATGGCCTGGCCATCGAGTCGCTGCGCCGCTTCAAGGATGACGTCACCGAGGTGCGCACGGACTACGAGGCCGGTATCGGACTCGGCAAGTTCAACGACATCCAGATCGGCGATGAGATCGAGACCACTGAGATGGTCGAGAAGCCTCGCGGCTGATCTGATCGATTGTGAGGGGCGCCTGCGGGCGCCCCTCATTCGTCACACGAGAGAAGAAGAGAAAATGGCTGGAGAACGACAGGCACGTCTGGCTGACCGCATCCGCGTCATCTTGGCTGAGCGACTGGAGAAGGGGCTGCGCGACCCGCGTCTCGGCTTCGTCACCATCACGGACGTCCGCGTCACCGGTGACCTGCAGAACGCCTCCGTGTTCTACACCGTCCTCGGCACGGATGAGGAGCGCATCTCCAGCGGCGAGGCCCTCGCGTCGGCGACGGGGATGCTCCGCAGCGAGGTCGGGCGCCAGCTGAGCACACGCCTCATCCCGACCCTGGAATTCATTCCGGATGCTCTTCCCGAGAACGCCGACAACATCTCGGCTCTCCTGCGCCAGGCGCAGGAGCGGGATGCTGAAGTCGCGAAGCTCGCCTCTTCGGCAACTCATGCCGGCGATGCGGACCCGTACCGCCCGGAGCTGAACGAGGACGAGCAGTAGCCGAGATTCGATTCGCTTGATAATCTGATCGCTATTGTCGGCCCGTCAACGCGGGTCGCGAACGCGGGAGAAACGATCTGGTGACGACGGCTCTGCAGGACGAACTGCCGGTGCAAGCCCGTACGACCGACGAGCGAGAGCTCGTCTCCCAGGTTGCTGCTGATCTGCTGACCGAGGGATTGCCGACGGCGCCGCACGTCGTGGCGAAGCTGCTGCGGCGGCTCAACGCGGATGCCGGAACCGCTCGAGAGACAGCCGCGCAGATCAGTCCCCTCCAGCGCAGCGGTCAGCGGATGCTGCCGAAGCCACTGCCCCTCGTGCCGTCGATCTCCGCGGCATTCGAACAGCTTGATCTTGATGCCGACGATCGATTCGTTCTGCTTCTCGCGGCGCTGTGCACGGACAACAAGCTCGATCTGCTGGTGGATGCATCCCAGCGCAGTCCTCTCAGCCTTCTGACGGGACCCGTCGGCGAGCACCTCGCCATTTCGCACGGCCGGTATCGCTTCATCGATGCACGAATGGCGATCTGGGTGCGGGAGACCGTCGCAGGGCTCGACACGACGCGTGCACACGCTCGACTGCTGCGGGTCCATGAGAAGCGCGACGATCGGGTGCGAGCCGCCTGGCATCAGGCCCGCGGTGCCGTGGAGCGCGAGGCGGATCTTGCCCCGATGCTCACATCAATGGCACGTGAGCTCAACGTCGCAGGCAGCCCGGAATCGGCATTCGAAGTGGCGGTAGAGGCCGCAGATCACGCCACAGGCGCCGCACGTGATGAGGCATGCCTGATGGCCGGGGTCTCCGCGGTCGCTGCCGGATGCTTTGACGACGCCGCGAAGTGGCTGAGGGGCCTGTTTCCGCACGGTGATCGCGCGTGCAGAAGACGCGCCCTGACGAGCATGCTCATCGCCGAGACCTGTGCTCGTGGTGCGGTGCCGGTGCTCGACCCGGCCGAACTTCGCCCGACAGCGGTTGACACCCGCCAATGGTTCTTCTGGGCGCGCACAGCGGGCATCGCCGCAGTGATGTGCGCGGAGCGGGGCGACGTGCCCGCGATGCGCGTCTGGTTGACGGAGTTGCGCGATGCGGATCGGCGCGCTGACGCGGGTGGAGCGATTCAGGAATCGGCGGTTGCGATGTGCTGGATGCTGACCGGCGACGCGGACGCCGTGCCGATGCGTTCGCGGGGCCCGTACTCCGGCGGCGTCGTCGGTGCTCTGTCCGCTGCCGTCGACGGAGACATCGCCGGCGGTCTGCAGATGCTCGCCAGGGCTCGGTCCGGCCTGGTAGACGAGACGGATCCGCTGGTGTCGGGGTTCGAGCGCAGCCCGCTCGTGGATGCCTACCTCGCCGTCACCGAGACGCTCTTGCACTTCTGGAGAGGCGACGTGGATGCTGCGCGCGAGCGGCTGTCCACGGCATCCATCGACCTTCCGGTCGCTGTGCCCTTCGCGGGTCTCGGAACCGTGCTCGCACACCGGCTCGACATCACAGCCCTGGGCGCGCCCGGTGTGCTGCCTCAGGTGCTCTCGGAGACGCTTCCGAGCGGCATGCGCATCGACCGACTCGTCGACCACGGCCTGCGCGCGTACCTGGATGGTGCCCATGAGCAGGCCGCGACCGATCTGAGGCTGTGGCACGATCGTGGGGCGCCGGAGCTGGCGCTCTCGGTCCCTGGCCTCGACGAGGTCGGCCCGGTCATCGTACGAACCCGGATCGAGCCCCCGGAACTCACCGAAGCGACGGCGCTCAGACACCGCATCCGAGCGATTCCGGAAACGTCATGGCGACGGGAGCGCGACGCGATCGCCGATGCGGGACGAAGTCTCAGTTCATCGTTCTGCCGCGGCCGCGTCGAGGCGATGCTGGCCACGGTGAGCATCGTCCACGAAGATCTGGCGGGCGGGCGACGGCATTTGCGCGCGGCACGCAGCCTGTTCGAGGATTCCGGAGCGCTGGCCTGGCGCGATGTCATCGATATGCGCCTGGACAGGCTCATGGCCCAGATGCAGGCGATGAGCGGAATCGCCACCGCGCCGATACACGTGGTCGGCGTCACGGATCCTCTCCAGAACAGCCGAGTCGCCTGGTCCGAGATCCTCACCGACCGGGAACTCGAAGTCGCCATGCGTGTCGCTGAGGGGCTGACGAACAGCGAGATCGCAGGGGAGCTCGACATCTCGGTGCGCACCGTCGAAGTGCACGTCAGCAAGCTCTTCAGCGTGCTCGGAGTCCGCAACAGAGTCGAGCTGACGGTGCTCGCTCACCGGACAGGACAGCACCTCTGACGAACTGCTGTCCGCATCCTCATCGGGGGAGTCGGAGCATCCCGTCGACCGCCTCGACGAGTCCGTCGGCGACGAGGGAATCGATCGCACGATCCCGCTGGGCGGGATCGGCCCAGTCGGGGGTCACCGCCTCTGCGGGCAGTTCGTGCGTGGCAGCATCCCGCAGCATCTTGAGCACGGCACCTCGTGCCTGCCGATCAGAGCCCGCATAGCGGGCCTGGCGTGGCCTGGTATCGCCGGTGTCGGGGCGGCCAGACGCGATCCATGCGCAACGCTGAGCGATCGGACAGCGTTCGCAGTGCGGTGCGCGGGCGGTGCAGACCGTCGCGCCGAGTTCCATCATGGCTGCGTTGAACACGGCGGACTCTGAGACATCTTCCGGGAGCAGAGCCGACATCGCGGTCAGGTCGCGGCGACTGGCCGGTCCCGGCTGCGACCTGCCCTCCAGTGCTCGTGCGATCACGCGGCGCGTATTGGTATCGACGACGGGATGCCGGTCGCCGTAGGCGAACGTCGCGACAGCGCGTGCGGTGTAGTCACCGATACCGGAGAGCGCGAGCAGCGCATCGACATCGCGCGGAACCGTTCCACCATGACGCTCGGCGATCTCGATGGCGGACCTGTACAGCCAGAGAGCACGTCTGGGGTAACCGAGATTCGCCCACTGATGCACGACCTGTGCCGGTGTCGCGTCCGCCATCGCCGTGGGCGTCGGCCACCGATCCAACCAGGCTTCCAGGTGCGGGATGACACGCGAGACCGGAGTCTGCTGCAGCATGAACTCACTCACCAGCGTGCCCCACGCACCGTACTGCTCATCGAACTCCCGGCGGCGCCATGGCAGATCGCGTGCGTGCGTCGCGTACCAGTCCGTCAGCTCCTGCGAGAAGGAGTCGGAGGAGGAGTTCAGGGCCACCCCGACAGCCTATTCGGCAGAGCGACGGTGCAGGCCTCGGTAGGCTGGAGGGATGGTCGAACCTGGCATCCTCCTCGTCGATAAGCCCGGTGGGCTGACCAGTCATGACGTCGTCGCGCGGACGCGTCGCGCGTTCGGCACACGCAAGGTCGGACATGCCGGCACGCTCGACCCGATGGCGACGGGGCTGCTCGTCCTCGGCATCGAGGGTGCGACCAGGCTGCTCACCTACATGGTCGGCGCCGACAAGACCTATCTCGCCACGATTCGGTTGGGGCAGGCGACGACGACGGACGATGCGGAGGGCGAAGTCACCGCACACGCTAATGCGGATGCCGTGGACGCCATCACCCCGCTGCAGATCACCGAGGGCATTGCTGCGCTCACCGGGGACATCTCGCAGGTTCCCAGCGCTGTCTCTGCGATCAAGGTCGACGGGCGGCGCGCCTACGACCGTGTGCGCGCCGGTGAAGAGGTCGAGCTGAAGGCCCGCGCGGTCACGGTCTCCCGCTTCGACGTGCTCGCCGAACGCCGTGCGGACGGCGTTCGCGATCTCGATGTCTGGGTCGACTGCTCGTCCGGCACGTATATCCGTGCGCTCGCGCGTGATCTGGGCGAGAGCCTGGGTATCGGCGGACACCTGACGGCACTGCGTCGTACTCGAGTGGGCCCCTTCGAAGTTGCGGATGCAGTCGAGGTCGATGATCTGGACGGCGCCCGCACGCTCACCCCGGCGGCTGCGGCGACGCGTGTGCTCCAGCGGCTCGATGTCTCTGCCGATGACGCGCGCGACCTGCGCCACGGCAAATGGCTGAGGGGGCGCGGCGACCAGCTGCACGAGTCGCTCGCCGCGGCCGTCGACCCGGACGGCGCTCTCGTGGGAATTCTCGAGCGCCGTGGTGCTGATCTGAAGAGCGCGATGAACATGCCGGGGGAGACGCGATGATTCTGTGGTTCACGTTCGTTCAGATCGGGGTGGCTGTCGCTGCGGGGATCTTCGCCGTCATCGCGGGGCTGATGGGGCGACGTCCGAGCGACTACACGGTCGGCGCGCTGGCGCTGGTGGAGCTTCTGCTGATCGTTCAGGTCGTCGTCGCCATCGTCGCGCCCTTCGCGGGCAATCCGCCCAGCGGTGACCTGCTGGAGTTCTGGGTGTATCTGGTTTCTGCGGTGCTCGTCCCGATCGGGGGAGTGTTCTGGGCGCTGCTCGAGCGCAGCCGGTGGAGTACCGTCATCCTCGGTCTTCTCGGCTTCGCCGTGGCCATCATGCTGTGGCGCATGGAAGTGATCTGGACGATCCAGGTCGGGTGACGGGCTGCATCCGCCCCGCTCCAGCGCACTTAGGATGGAAGACGCTATGAGCACCACCGAAACCCGCAATCGAATGACCGGCATCGGCCGCATTCTCGTCATCGTGTACGCCGTGATGGCACTCGCGGCCACCGGTCGCAGCTTCGTGCAGATCGTTCGGAAGTTCGACGAAGCACCGCTCGCATACTCGCTGTCCGCTCTGGCTGCCGTCGTCTACATCGTCGCCACGCTGGGGCTGGTCTTCGCACGTCGCCGCGGGTGGTACACGATCGCCTGGGTGGCCATCGTGTTCGAGTTCGCCGGAGTGATCATCATCGGAACTCTGAGTCTGGCGATTCCCGCTCTGTTCCAGCATGACTCGGTGTGGTCGGTGTTCGGCCGCGGGTATCTGTTCATTCCGCTGGTGCTGCCGGTGTTCGGCATCTGGTGGCTTCTTACGCATCGGCCCGTGAGCACGCTCCCGAGCCCGGAGCGCCACGAGGTGACCGTATGATCGTCTTCCGCGATCCGAGCGAGGTCCCGGCCGACTTCGGACCCTCGGCTGTCGCCATCGGCAAGTTCGACGGCCTGCACGCCGGGCACAGGGCCGTGATCGAGCGACTCAAAGCGGATGCTGCGGCATCCGGAGCCCGTGCGGTCGCCGTGACCTTCGATCGCAACCCGCTGGCGCTGCTGCGTCCCGAACTCTGCCCCGAGAATGTCGTGTCCGTGGACCGCAAACTCGAGCTGCTGAGTGAACTGGACCTCGACGCGACCCTGCTGCTGACCTTCGATCAGGAGCTTGCCTCTCAGACGCCTGAGGCGTTCGTCGATGACATTCTCGTCGGGTCGCTCCACGTGTCGACTGTGCTCGTCGGACAAGACTTCCGATTCGGGCACCGAGGGGCCGGCACACCCGACCTGCTCCGCGAGCTGGGACCCGACCGCGGATTCACCGTCGACGTGGTCGATGATGTGTACATCGAAGGGATCGAACGGCGCGTCTCGTCCAGCTGGATCCGCGAACTGCTTTCCGAAGGCGATGTCGCTGCGGCAGCAAAGGTGCTCGGTCGACCGGTCGATGTGCGCGGCGAGGTCGTCCACGGACTCAAGCGCGGACGCGAGCTGGGATTCCCGACCGCCAATCTTGCTGAGACCGTCGATGCGTTCGTTCCCGCCGATGGGGTGTACGCCGGTTGGCTCCACGACCACGACACCGGGATCCGCTATCCGGCGGCTGTATCGGTCGGCACCAATCCGACTTTCGATGACGTGCTCGTCCGTCAGGTCGAGGCGCACGTGCTCGATGAGGATGCCCTCGATCTATACGGTCATGACGTCACGGTGGAGTTCACCGAGCGTCTGCGCGGCATGGTCGCATTCGAGGGAATCGACGCCCTCATGGCACAGATGGGGGCCGATGTCGACTCGGCTCGCGCACTTCTGGCCTCAGATGCTCTAGAATGATGGTGGTTCTCGACGTTGCGGGTGCGCAGTTCGCACTTCGCTGAGCACGAGATCTCGATCCGCACGGTCATGGCTCATGCCACACGCGGACAATTCGTACGGCACGATCGCCTGATATGGCGACTCGGTATCTCACGCTCAGGAGGAGCATGCCGACTACGGCAACCGCCGCAACGCGGCGCAAGAAGACGTCTCGTCGTGACGAAGAGGCCCCGCTGATCCCGATCCTTGCGCGCAAAGTGCGCGAGATCGAGGCCAAAGCGCAGCGCGGCAAACTCGGACCGACGAACAGGGTCAAGTTCCAGGTCATCGCGTTCCTCGTGCGCGAGGAGCGTGCCCGCGTCAAGACCGACGAGGCATTCAGCGACTCCGCTCGGGCTGAGCTTCTCAAGCGGCTCGACGGCGTAGCGACGATCCTCGCCAAGACCGCAGCGCGTGACACGTCGCTGATCCAGCTGCTCGAGGCAGACCAGGCCACGAGCCCGGTCGCCAAGCGCATGCGCCGTGACTGGCTGCTCGAATCCGGCGCCGAACTCGCGCCTGAAGAGCTCATCATCACCGATGTGGCACGTGTGCAGGAACCGGTGGTTCCCGCGGCTCTCGCCGAACGTCAGGTCACCCCGCCGTCTGTGGAGTCCCGCCAGCTCGCCAACCCGTTCCTCGCGCCGGACCTCACCCCGCGGGTGACGACGACGCCGCGTCGACGCCTCGACGGCTGGGAGCTCATGGGCCCCCTCTACAAGGCCTTCGAGACGGGGGCGGGCGGATCTGCCGCGACGATGGAGCTGCCGCCGGTTCCGGAGTACGACCACATCTCGCCGAAGGGCCTCGAGGTGATGGTGCACCAGTCGCGATTCCTCGAGTCCGTGCGCGCCGGGCACCGCAGCTTCCTGCTCGCGGACGAGCCGGGTCTGGGAAAGACCGCGCAGTCGGTGCTCGCAGCCTCGATCGCCGATGCTTACCCGCTGCTGGTCGTGGTCCCGAACGTCGTGAAGATGAACTGGGCCCGTGAGGTCGAGCGGTGGACGCCGCAGCGCCGCGCGACGGTCATTCAGGGCGACGGTGCTGACATCGACGCCTTCGCCGATGTGTTCATCGTGAACTACGAGATTCTCGATCGGCACCTGTCCTGGCTCGGCTCCATCGGGCTTCAGGGCATGGTCGTCGACGAGGCGCACTTCATCAAGAACCTCTCGTCGCAGCGTTCGCAGAACGTGCTGGCACTGGCATCCAGAGTCCGCGAGCACGCACACGATCCGCTGATGATGGCATTGACCGGAACTCCGCTGATCAACGACGTCGAGGACTTCGACGCGATCTGGCGCTTCCTCGGCTGGACGACCGGTGACAAGCCGGGCGCTGAGCTCATGGAGAAGCTCGATGCCACAGGTCACACGCCGGCAGACAAGGCGTTCTATCCCGAGGCGCGTGAAGCGGTCATTTCGATGGGCATCGTTCGCCGCAAGAAGAAGGATGTCGCAGCCGACCTGCCGGACAAGCTGATCGCAGACCTGCCCGTGCAACTGGACGACGAGTTCGGTCGCAGCATCCGCCAGGCCGAGCGCGAGCTGGGGGAGCGGTTGGCGGCGAAGTACCGTCGGATCCTGCAGGCCCGAGGCGATCGCGGGCTCGAGCCCGGCGAGATCGACGAGGACATCGTGCGCCTCGTCGCGCACAACGAGCTCGAAGAGTCCAAGGCCGCCGGGACAGGCGGGGACAACGTGTTCACCATGGTGCGCAAGATCGGTCAGGCCAAGGCCGTGCTCGCTGCGGATTACGCGGCGCAGCTTCAGCGTTCGGTGGGCAAGGTCGTCTTCTTCGCCAAGCACATCGATGTCATGGACCAGGCCGAGGCGCACTTCGCCGCCTCCGGCATCCGCTACGTCTCGATTCGCGGTGATCAGACGACGCCAGCACGACAGCAGGCGATCGACGACTTCAACGGCGATGAGGGCGTGGGCGTGGCCGTGTGCTCGCTCACGGCAGCCGGAGTCGGCCTGAACCTGCAGGCGGCGTCGAACGTGGTGCTCGCAGAACTCAGCTGGACGGCCGCCGAACAGACTCAGGCGATCGACCGCGTGCACCGCATCGGCCAGGACGAACCGGTCACCGCGTGGCGGATCATCGCCGCGCACACCATCGATACGAAGATCGCAGAGCTCATCGATCAGAAGCAGGGGCTTGCTGCCCGCGCTCTTGACGGTGAAACCGTCGAGGAGACCGCGAGCGAGTCCGTGCAGATGGCGGCGCTGATGCATCTGCTGCGCGAGGCGCTCTCCGACTGAACGGCGGTGTGAGGCTGGCAAGAATGGCATCGGTGGGTATTTGACCACTAGTGTCGTGAACAGGCAGCGTCGCCGGTTCCCCCACTTCCCGCAACCTCCGAAGGCATCAGCATGAAGATCGGTATCCTCACCAGCGGCGGCGACTGCCCCGGCCTCAACGCAGTCATCCGCGGAGTCGTGCTGAAGGGCACAACCTCCTACGATCTCGAGTTCGTCGGTATCCGCGACGGCTGGCGCGGCGTCGTCGAAGGCGACTTCACACCTCTCACCCGCCACGAGGTCAAGGGCCTGTCGAAAGTCGGTGGGACGATCCTCGGCACCAGCCGCACCAACCCGTACGAGGGCGAGCGCGGCGGAGCGGAGAACATCGCCAAGACCCTGTACGGGCACAAGATCGACGGCATCATCGCAATCGGTGGTGAGGGGACTCTTGCTGCCGCAGATCGGCTGTCGAAGGACGGCATCAAGGTTCTCGGAGTGCCCAAGACGATTGACAACGACCTGCGGGCCACGGACTACTCGTTCGGGTTCGACACGGCGGTGAACATCGCCACAGATGCGATGGATCGCCTCCGCACGACGGGCGACTCGCACCAGCGCTGCATGGTCGCCGAGGTCATGGGCCGCCACGTCGGATGGATCGCCCTCCACGCTGGAATGGCGGCCGGAGCTCACGTCATCTGCATCCCCGAGGTGCCGATGTCGATTGATGAGATCGCCGCCCAGGTCACCAGTGCCCACGACCGCGGTCGCGCGCCTCTCGTCGTCGTCTCCGAGGGGTTCAAGCTCGAGGGCATGGATGAGGCGTTCAGCGACAAGGGCCTGGATGCTTTCAACCGTCCGCGCCTGGGTGGCATCGGCGATCAGCTCGCCCCTGCGATCGAGCGGATGACCGGTATCGAGACGCGTGCGACGATCCTCGGTCACATCCAGCGCGGCGGTTCGCCGTCGGCGTTCGACCGCGTGCTCGCGACCCGGCTGGGGCTGCACGCCGCCGACGCGATCGTAGAGGGCGACTGGGGTCAGATGGTGGCGATGAAGGGCACCGACATCGTGCGCGTGCCGTTCGAAGAGGCTCTCGGCGAGCTCAACACCGTTCCGCGCTACCGCTACGACGAGGCTGCCGCACTCTTCGGCTGACCCCGTCAGGCGAGGCCGAGTGCGTCCAGCATCCAGGCTAGCTCGAACGAACGCTCGCGCCAGGCGTTGTAACGTCCGCTCACGCCACCGTGGCCGGCGGCCATCTCGCATTTCAGTAGCACGTCCTGCGCGCCGACGTGCCGCAGCGCGGCCACCCATTTCGCCGGCTCGACGTAGAGCACGCGGGTGTCGTTGAGCGAGGTCATCGCCAGGATCCGCGGGTAGGTGACGCCCTCCTGAACGTTCTCGTAGGGCGTGTACGTCTTCATGTACGCGTAGACCTCGGGGTCGTGCAGTGGGTCTCCCCACTCATCCCACTCGATGACCGTCAGCGGCAGGGAGGGATCGAGGATCGACGTCAGGGCATCGACGAAGGGAACGGATGCGAGAATTCCGGCGAACGTCGACGGTGCGAGATTGGCGACCGCTCCCATGAGCAGCCCGCCCGCGCTTCCGCCCTCGGCGACCATCCGCTCGGCAGATGTCACACCCGTCGCGATGAGGTGCTCGGCGCACGCCACGAAGTCCGTGAAGGTGTTGCGCTTGTTCTGCAGCTTGCCGTCTTCGTACCAATTGCGCCCCAGCTCGCCGCCACCGCGCACATGCGCCACGGCGAATACGACCCCGCGATCGAGCTCTGACAGCCGCGCGACCGAGAAGCCGGGGTCGATGGAGTGCTCATAGGATCCGTAGCCGTACAGATGCACAGGACGCACCTCGGCGCCGGGCTCGCCGAACGACTTCTTCCACACCAGCGAGATCGGGACCCGCGTGCCGTCGGGTGCGGTCGCCCAGCGGCGCTCCTGGTCGTATTCGGCCGGGTCGTAACCGCCGAGCACGGGCTGGCGCTTGCGCAGCACGAGCTCCCGGGATGCGAGGTCCAGGTCGTAGACCGTGCTGGGGGTGACGAAGGACGTGTATGTCAGGCGGAGGAAGGGGGCGTGCCACTCCGGGTTGCCCGCCGGCCACGCGGCGAACAGCGGCTCGTCGAAGCGGAGTTCTTCGACGGCATCCGTTCGGTAGTCCAGCAGCCCGATCCGCTCCAGCCCCTCGCGACGGAACCCGACGACGGCATAGTCGCGGAAGCAGTCCACGTCGAGAATGCGCCGGCCGGCTTCATGCGGCATGACCACGTGACGCGCACCCTGCGGGGCGGATGCCGAGACGGAGACGAGCTCGAAATCCAGAGCATCCTGGTTGTGGAGGATGTACAGCCGGTCCTCGCCGTCGACGATCGCGTGCTCGACGGAGTACTCGACGCCCTCGGTCCGCGGCCACACGAGCTGCGGCTCTGCGGTGATGTCGCCCTGCAGGTCGACGAGGTACTCCTCGCTGGTGATGCTCGAGCCCACCCCGATCACGAGATAGCGGCGGCTTCGGGTCACACCGGCGCCCAGCCAGAACCGCTCATCGGGCTCGTGGAACAGGCGAACATCCTCAGCGACTGGCGTGCCGAGGCGGTGCAGCCAGAGCGTGTCGGGACGCCATGCCTCATCGCGAGTCGTGTAGACGATCGCGGTGCCGTCGGGGGTGAAGAATCCGCCGCCGGTGTTCGGGATCTCGTCGGCGAGAGCCTCACCCGTGACGAGATCGCGCACCTTGATCGTGTACAGCTCGTCGCCCTCGTAGTCGGGTGCCCACAGGAGCTTCGTCGCATCGTCGGAGACATCGAAGGAACCGAGTGAGAAGAACTCGTGTCGCTCAGCTTCTACGTTTCCGTCGAGCAGGATCTCTTCCCCGGGGACGGGGACGCCCGGCTCGAGCGTCGGGGGAGTCCAGTCGCCGGGCTCTGCCGCGGCGCGGCACTGGATGCCGTACTGCGCGCCCTCCTCGCTGCGACCGTAGTACCACCACTGGCCACGACGGGATGGAACGGACAGGTCCGTCTCCTGCACGCGGCTCTTGATCTCACCGAACAGCGTCTCGCGCAGTTCTTCGAGGTGCGCGGTCTCGGCGTCGGTGTACGCATTCTCCGCTTCGAGATGCGCGATCACTTCCGGGGAGTCCTTCTCGCGGAGCCACTCGTAGGGATCGGCGAAACTGTCGCCGTGGTGCGTGCGGATAGAGGTACGGCGTGCGGCAATAGGTGCGGTGGTCACCTGCTCCACGGTAGCTCAGGTCGAGTTGACCGGAGCCGAGCAGGGTGCGAGGATCAATCGGGGCCGGTTAACGGAAGCGAAACCCACGGTGAACTCTTCGTTCGTCACGCCGATCACGTCGGCACATCCCTTCTCCAGACAACCGAAAGCTAACGGTGGAAACCGCAGTCCTCATTGTCGTGCTGGTCATCTTGCTGGCGCTGTTCTTCGACTTCACGAACGGGTTCCACGACACCGCGAATGCGATGGCAACACCCATCGCAACCGGTGCTCTCAAGCCCAAGACCGCGGTGCTGCTGGCAGCGTGTCTGAACCTCGTCGGGGCCTTCCTGTCCACAGAGGTGTCCAAGACCGTTTCCCACGGCATCATCAATGAAGATGCCATTCTCGCGTCGGGTGCACAGCTGTTCCTCTCGGTCATCTTCGCCGGGCTCATCGGCGCGATCACTTGGAACATGCTCACCTGGCTGCTGGGTCTGCCCTCCAGTTCCTCGCACGCTCTCTTCGGTGGTCTGATCGGTGCGACGCTCATCGGCGTCGGCCTCGGCGGTATCGACTTCGGAATGGTCCTGTCCAAGATCGTGCTGCCCGCACTGATCGCGCCGCTCACCGCAGGGATCATCGCGTTCGCGGCGACGAAGATCGCCTATTCGATCACGCGTCGATACGACGGCAAGCCCGACGGGCGATCCGGCTTTCGATGGGGACAGATCTTCACGTCATCCCTGGTCGCGCTCGCTCACGGCACCAACGATGCCCAGAAGACCATGGGGGTCATCACACTCGCGCTCATCACCGTCGGCTGGCAGAGCTCCGATCACGCCGACCCGCATCTCTGGGTGATCGTTGCCTGTGCGGTCACGATCGCGCTCGGCACCTATCTCGGCGGCTGGCGGATCATCCGCACGCTCGGCAAGGGCCTCACCGAGGTCAAGCCCGCTCAGGGATTCGCGGCCGAGAGCTCGACGGCGGCGACGATCCTGGCCTCGAGCGCTCTCGGCTTTGCTCTGTCGACGACACAGGTGGCATCGGGCTCGGTCATCGGCTCCGGTCTGGGCCGTCGCGGTTCCTCCGTCCGCTGGCGGACCGCGGGGCGCATTGCGATCGGCTGGCTGCTGACACTGCCCGCTGCTGCTACGGTCGGCGCTCTCGCCGCGCTCATGGTGGTCTGGCTCGGTGGCTGGGGCGTCGCGATCGATGCGGTTCTGGCCCTCGTCATCATCGTCGGTCTTTTCCTTCGTTCGCGTAAGAACGCGGTCACCTCAGAGAACGCGATGAGCGATGTTGCCGAATCCGGCCATGCTGTCGAGCATCCTGATGTCCCCCCGCCCACGCGCCGACAGACCCGGATCGAACTTCTCCGTGCCCTCGATCGTGCTGAGCGCAAGGCCGAGGAAGCGGAGAAGGCGGGCCGTCGAGCACGCAAGCTCAAGAAGAACGGCGGCTCCGGCGCCGAGGTCAAGGCGGCACGCAAGGCCGCAGAGCGCGCGAACAGGAAGCTCGCCGAGGCGCAGAAGGCCGCGCAGACGTGGGAGACGCTCAGCGAGAGCCGTCGCGCACGCGCGCAGCTCGCCGAGTGGGACGGGATCGAAGAAGAGACCGATGAGCGAGAGGGGCAGCGATGAGCATCGTGATCGACTGGATGGCGTTCGTCAGTGTCTTCTTCGCGGCTCTCATCGGTGCCGTGCTCATCGTCACGTTCTACGCCACCGGCCTTCGACTGCTCGTGCGCGCCGGGCGGATTCCTGTTGTATCGCCCGCCGAGTTCACGGATGCGATCACGATCCTCACCGATAAGCAGGCCAACCGCGCTGCGAAGCAGGCGGCCAAGGCCGCGAAGAAGAGCCCTCTCACCGAGGGGCAGAAGCGCGTGGCGCTCGTCGGAGCGTACGG
The DNA here is from genome assembly GCF_052099035.1 of Microbacterium sp. Classification (GTDB taxonomy): domain Bacteria; phylum Actinomycetota; class Actinomycetes; order Actinomycetales; family Microbacteriaceae; genus Microbacterium. The sequence continues at coordinate 40,096 of NZ_JBQDSX010000001.1, forward strand.
ATGCTTCGTGATGTGCGCTTTGGCTGTCATCGCAGGAATTCTCATCATCGTCATCGGTCACTGACGCCGCATCGTGGGGCGGCATAGGATGGATGCATCCCCCGTACATCCATCCGCCACACCACCCACAAGGAAGTGACATGGCTTCTGCCGCGCCCGCATCGACCCGAACTGAGACCGATTCGCTGGGAAGCATGGAAATTCCCGCCGACGCATACTGGGGCATTCACACCGCCCGCGCCGACGCTAATTTCCCGATCTCGAAGCGACCGATCTCGGTCTATCCGGACATGATCCGCGGACTCGCGATGGTGAAGCAGGCCAGCGCGCGAGCGAACAAGGAGATCGGCGTCCTCGACGCTGAACGCGCTGACATGATCGACGCCGCAGCGCAGCGCGTGATCGACGGAGAGTTCCACGATCAGTTCACCGTGGGTGTCATCCAGGGCGGTGCTGGTACCTCGACGAACATGAACGCCAACGAGGTCATCACCAACGTCGCGCTCGAGATGGCTGGACGCGAGAAGGGCGATTACGCGTTCCTCTCGCCGATCGACCACACCAACCGCAGCCAGTCCACCAACGATGTGTACCCGACAGCGATCAAGATCGGGCTGTCGCTGAACCTGCGCTCGCTGCTGGACGAACTGGACCTGCTGCGCCGCTCTTTCCTCGGAAAGGCCGTCGAGTTCCACGACGTGCTGAAGGTCGGGCGCACACAGCTGCAGGATGCTGTGCCGATGACGCTCGGCCAGGAGTTCCATGGCTTCGCCACGACGCTGGGCGAGGATCACGAGCGTCTTGCCGAGAATGCCAAGCTCATGTTCGAGATCAACATGGGCGCCACCGCGATCGGCACCGGAATCACCACTCACGTCGACTATTCGACGTCGGTGCTCAAGCACCTGCGTGAGATCTCCGGACTCGAGCTGGAGACGGCGACCGACCTGGTCGAATCGACCAGCGACACCGGTGCGTTCATGTCGTTCTCCTCGTCGCTGAAGCGCAATGCCATCAAGCTTTCGAAGATCTGCAACGACCTGCGTCTGCTGTCTTCGGGCCCGCAGGCGGGGCTCGGCGAGATCAACCTCCCCGCCAAGCAGGCAGGTTCCAGCATCATGCCGGGCAAGGTGAACCCGGTCATCCCGGAGGTCGTGAACCAGGTTGCGTTCTCGGTCGTCGGTGCCGACATGACCGTGACGATGGCTGTTGAGGGCGGGCAGCTGCAGCTGAATGCCTTCGAGCCGGTCATCGCGCACTCGATCTTCCAATCGATCACCTGGATGCGTCAGGCGATGTGGACGCTTCGCGTCAACTGCGTCGACGGCATCACCGCCAATGAGGACCGTCTGGGTGCGATGGTGGGGGCGTCGGTCGGCGTCATCACCGCGCTCACCCCGTTCATCGGCTATGCAGCGTCTGCGGCGCTCGCGAAGACCGCGCTGCTGACCAACCGCAACGTCGCCGACCTCGTGGTCGAGGCCGAGCTGATGTCTCGTGAAGAGGTCACCAAGCAGTTGTCTCCGGCACGGCTGTCGGGGCTCGAGGCCGTGACTGCGGCCATCAGCGTCATCCCGCCCGAGGACATGATCCAGATCTGACCTCGTTCAGACGCACGGCGAGCGGTTCGGGGGAGCACCCCGGACCGCTGAGCCTGTCGAAGCGTCAGTCGTAGATGCGGCAGTGCGTGGTGAGCTCTCCGATGCCGTCGATCCCCACCGTGACGGTGGAGTGGTCGCGCAGGAAGATCTGCGGGTCCCGGGAGTAGCCGGCCCCGCCCGGGCTGCCGGTGGAGATCAGAGTTCCCGGCTGCAGGGTGATCGATTGCGACAGATGCGTGACGAGCTTCGCAACCGAGCGGACCATCTGCCCGGTGCTGGCGTCCTGCACGGTGTGTCCGTCGATGACCGTCCAAATGTGCAGATCCTGCGGGTCGGGAACCTCGTCGGCGGTCACGGCGAACGGGCCGGTCGGTGTGAAGCCGTCGAACGACTTGCACCGCGACCACTGCGCCTCGGCGAACTGGATGTCGCGAGCGGTGATGTCGTTGACCACCGTGTAGCCCCAGACATGCTCGAGTGCATCCTCGAGCGCGACGTCCTTCGCGGCGCGGCCGATGAGCACGCCGAGCTCCGCTTCATAGTCGATGGACTCGCTGAGCGTGCGCGGCCAGCCGGTGACGGCGTCATGGCCCGTGAGCGAGTTCGGCCAGAGCGTGAAGACCGTCGGCGCCGTGTCGGTCTTCAGCCCCAGTTCACTGGAGTGCGCGGCGTAGTTCAGTCCGACCGCGAGGATCACGGGCGGGTTCAGCACAGCGGATGCGAATCCGAAACCATCGAGCGGATGCCGCGGTGCTGCGCTGTCGGCAAGCGCAGAGCGCAGGGCCTGGAGCATGTCGTCTCCGCCCTCGATGAGCTGCTGGAGCGTGGCTGGCGCGGGGGAGAGGAGATCGGAGACGAGGACGGCGGCGGAGTCTTCGATGACGGCGAGATGGATGCCGGAAGAATCAGAGCCGCGCAGATGGGCGAAACGCATGCTTCTACGCTACCGGTCATCACTTGTCGTCGGCGTGATGACTGCCTCTAGGCTTTGATCATGACTTTCGGAGGACCTGGACAGCCCCAGGACAGCCAGCCGACGACGTATGCGCCGCCGGCACCGGTGGTGTCAGCTCCGGGCCCCGCGCTGCCGACGCTCCCCGTCCCCGCGAAGAAGGGCCGCACCGTATCGATCTGGCTGTTCGGCATCCTGGGGTTCGTGCTCGTCGTGCTGATCGGGTACTTCGTATGGGCACTGGGAGCGGTGGCATCCGGAATCGGGCTCGTCATCGCTCTGATCCCATTGACGATCGTGTTCATCGGCGTCTACATCATCGACCGCTGGGAGCCGGAGCCGAAGCTCCTCATCGCTTTTGCGATCGCCTGGGGCGCCATCGCGGCGGTCGGCATCACGCTGCTCGTCGACCTCGCCATCACGATGGCGATCGGTCTGCGCACTGAGGAGCTCAGCACGGTGATCCAGGCCCCGATCATCGAAGAAGTCGCGAAGGGGATCGGCATCTATGTCATCTTCCTCATCGGGCGGCGTGCATTCGACGGTCCGATCGATGGAGTCGTCTACGGAGCGCTCATCGGCGGAGGGTTCGCTTTCACGGAGAACATCCAGTACTTCGCGATCAGCCTGATCGAGGGCGGCGGAACCCAGCTGACGGCGACGTTCGTGATGCGCGGACTGATATCTCCGTTCGCGCACGCCATGTTCACGGCCTTGACCGGGTTTGCGATGGGCCTGGCCGTGCGCCGCGGCGCGTCGAAGGGAGGCGTGTTCGGCGCCGGATGCTTGGGAATGATCGGAGCCATGCTTCTGCACGGGTTCTGGAACGGCTCTGCGATGTTCGCGGACTTCTTCGCGCTCTACGTGACGCTGCAGGTGCCGCTGTTCATCGGTTTCATCCTCGCCATCGTCGCGCTGCGTCGCGAGGAAGCACGGATCACCCGGGAGCGACTGGGAGAGTATGCCGCCGCGGGTTGGTTCACCCCCGAGGAAGTGACGATGCTCGCGACGCCCTCGGGGCGCAAAGTGGGCATGCGCTGGGCGGCATCGCTGAACGGCGACAGGCGTTCCCTGATGAAGCAGTTCATCAAGGATGCGACGGCTCTCGCAGCCGTGCGCCAGCGCGCCATCGCCGGGCGGGATCCGCTCGCGGCGGACGACGAGCGGGCGCTGCTTACTCGGACGCGGGCGACCAGAGCCGCCCTGCTGGCCTACTGACAGCGGCAGGCTCTTGACAGGCGACAGCACCGGGTGCACCCTGGTGTCAGGCCAACTCAGCGCCCGGGAGACTCGCAGGCATCGCCGCAGCACCGGGCGCTGAGTGTTGCCACGGCCAGGCTCTCGGCGCGAAGCGCCCTGAGCCTGGCGCGTGGCAAGGTTGAGCGAGCGAAGCGAGTCGAAACCTCCTTGAGCCAGCGAAGCGAGCCGAAACCTCCCAGCTGTTCGCTCTCGGCTATCCCCATCGCATTGACCCCGGCCACGTCGCTCCGGTTGGATGGAACCATGACAGATCGCACAAAGCCCGAGTTCGACGCCCCCAGCGGACCCGCCCCCGAAGAGCTCGTCATCCGAGACCTCATCGAGGGTGCAGGAACCGAGGCGAAGCCCGGCGACACCGTGACCGTGCACTACGCCGGGGTCGAGTACGACTCTGGTGAAGAGTTCGACTCCTCCTGGGGGCGCGGTGAGACCATCCAGTTCCCGCTGCGCGGCCTGATCCAGGGCTGGCAGGACGGCATCCCGGGAATGAAGGTCGGCGGACGCCGCGAACTGGTCATCCCGCCGCACCTGGCCTACGGGCCTGCGGGTGCGGGTCACTTCCTGTCCGGGAAGTCCCTCATCTTCATCATTGATCTGGTGGACGTCGGCTGATTCGACGCCCCGCAGTGAAGACCTCCGCTCCGAGACGAGCGGGGGTCTTCGTCTTTTCTCGAAAATTGTTCGGGAGAGTCGGAATACATGCGCTCGCATACGAGCTACACCCCATGAACGCCGCGAGCGCGGCCCTGATCTCAAGGAGAACTCCGCATGACCACGATTGATGTTCCCGGCTACCGTCCCGGCACCTGGATCCTTGACCCTTCGCACAGCGAGGTCACCTTCAGCGTCCGCCACATGATGATCTCGAAGGTGCGCGGCACGTTCGGAATGAAGAGCGCCACGCTTGTCGCTCCGGAGAACCCGCTCGAGACGAAGGTCGAAGCATCCGTCGACGTCTCATCGGTCGACACCAAGGATGAAGGTCGCGACGGGCACCTGCGTTCGGCAGACTTTTTCGACAGCGAGAACTTCCCGACCATGAACTTCGTCTCCACCGGTGCACGCGTCGAGAACGGCGACTTCTTCGTCGACGGCGACCTGACCATCCGTGGCGTCTCCAAGCCGGTCAGCTTCGAGTTCGAGTTCGGTGGCTTCGGTCAGGACCCGTACGGAAACTACAAGGCCGGCGCATCGGCGAAGACGGTCATCAACCGTGAAGACTTCGGTCTCACCTGGAATGCCGCGCTCGAGACCGGTGGCGTACTCGTCGGCAAGGACATCACGATCAACCTCGACCTGCAGGGTGCACTGCAGCAGGACTGATCCGATTAGCAATGCACCCCGTGCCCGTCAGGGCACGGGGTGCTCTGCGTCGTAGTCGCGGAATCGTGGTGTGGCGCGTACCAGCATCGCGACCAGCACGATCACGATGAAACCGCCCAGCAGTGGCGGGAACCACAGCGCCGTGAGGGTGGCCAGCGTGCCCGCATAGAGGGCGCCGAGACGCGGGCCGCCGGTGACGACGATGACGAAGATGCCCTGCAGTCGACCGCGGATGCTGTCGGGAACCGACGACTGCATCATGGTGCTGCGGTAGATCGAACTGACATTGTCGGCGGCCCCGGATGCCGCCAGCGCGACGCAAGCGGCGACGATGAGGCCGAGATTGATCGAGGTCTCGCTCGCCGCCGGCATCCACACGCCGAGGAGCAGGATCGCGCCGAACGCGAGTATCGAGGCGCCGTACACCTGGATCGCACGTTGGATGCCGCGACCGTGCCAGCGATATCGCACGATTCGCCCGGAGAACAGGCTGGACAGGAAAGTCCCGGCCGCGACCGCCGCGGTGAGCGCGCCGGTGGTGACAGCCCCGCCGCCGAGCAGCACGGTGCCGAGGGCCGGATACAGAGCCATCGGCTGCCCGAACGTCATCGCGATGATGTCGAGGATGTACTGCGTCCGGATGTTGCGGGCGCGTTTGAGGAACTGCCAGCCGTCGACGAGCGACGCCAGGCCGGGGCGTACGATCGTGCCTTCCGGACGCAGCGACGGCAGGGTCCACAAGCCCATGAACATCGCCAGCATCAGGACGACGTCGATCGTGTAGGTCCACCCGTACCCTGTGGTGGCGACGAGGACACCGGCCATCGCCGGGCCCACCATCACCATCAGGCCGATCGTGATTCCGTTCAGAGCGGAGGCGGAGGCGAGGAGCTCGCGAGGGATGAGCCGGGGGATGATCGCGCTGCGCGTCGCCATCCCGACCGAGTTCGCCGCGGCGTTGATGATGCTGAGTGCGTACAGCCACCAGATCGTCTCGAGCTGTGACCAGGTCAGGATCGCGAGTAGAAGGGTGGATGCGAAGGTGAACACGGCGGCGATGAGGCCGACGATGCGCCGGTCGAATGCGTCCGCCAGCATCCCGCCGTACAGCCCGGCCACGATCATGGGGATCAGTCCGGAGACGGCGACCATCGAAACGGCGAACGTGCTGCCGGTGAGATCGAACACGTGCAGCATGATGGTGACCAGCGTCAGCTGCCCGCCCAGGCCGCCGAGCGTGGAGCCGATCCAGAGTCGCGTGAATGATGGACTCGCCCGGAAGGGGCGAAGATCGATCCAGGCACTGCTCACCCGATGAGGCTACCGGCATCCACGGCATCCGCCGTTTCGTGACCACGTGTCAGGGACATTCGAAGGGCTGGTAGACTCTACAGGTTGCCGTTTGATCGGCCGCGGATAAAGAGAGCCCACGTATCAGGCGTCGGGCGCCGCGCAATGAGTGAGAGGGGATCGAATCTATGGCACTGGAAGCAGACGTCAAGAAGGCGATCATCGAAGAGTACGCGACGCACCCCGGTGACACCGGATCCCCCGAGGTGCAGGTCGCAATGCTGACGCAGCGCATCAAGGACCTCACCGAGCACCTCAAGGAGCACAAGCACGACCACCACTCGCGTCGTGGGCTGTTCCTGCTCGTCGGTCAGCGTCGTCGTCTGCTCGGCTACCTCCAGGGTGTTGACATCGAGCGTTACCGCTCGCTGATTCAGCGCCTCGGACTCCGTCGATAACGACCAGCGTTCAATCGCGCGAAACTTCTTGGAAGGCCTCCCCACGGTGTGGGGAGGCCTTCATCGTTCCCGGTGCGTTCAGGCCGGGTACGTGACCGTATCGCCGTCGGCGACGGCTCCAGCCGTCAGCTCGGCCGGGTGCTCGCGCCCCTGGTCCATCAGGTGGAAGACGGTTTCGCCGCGCGCCAGCAGATGATCGGCGATGATGCGTCGGTGGCACCGCCACCAGACGGCTTCCGAGCACATGACCGTTGTACGCGCCTGGCGCCCTAGATCGATGAGCTGCTCGACGCCCCCGCGAAACTCATCGGAGAGCGCATAGTCGGCATAGTTGTGGAAGCTGCGGTTCTGCCAGAACGCATTGACGTCGAATGGCACATCTTTCGAGACGGGACGGCGTCCCGCGAGCTCCGCGATGCGCTCGAAACGGATGCCGGCGGTGCCGAGCGATTCCCGTAGCGCATCCTCGTTGAACTGCGGATATCGATTCGAGCCGGGCAGTCGTCGCACATCGACGACGCCTTCGACCTCTGCCGATTGCAGCAGTTCGATGAACTCGTCGATGGAGCGAGTCGAGTGTCCGACAGTGAAGAACGGCGACGGCATGCCTCGAGGCTACTCCGCGCCCCCAGGGCTCGACCTCAGGCGCCAGCACCCACCAGATCCGCGTGATGGATCGCCGCGACGTCCGGATGTGCGCGCAGCCGTGATTTGAGCGCATTCTCGCCATACAGGCTGTGGATCGGATTGCTCGGATCCTCGGTCACGCCACGCGCCTCGGAGGCAAGCTCCGCCGGGAGCTGGATGAGCGGCAGCTTCGCATCGAGCGCAGGGCTGAAGAAGAACGGAACCGAGATGCGATCTTCCGGCGCCTTCGGAGAGATCACCCGGTGGTTGGTGGCTTTGAGATAGCCGCCGGTGGCGTATTCCAGCATCTCGCCGATGTTCACGATGAATGCGTCGTCGACGGGCGGGGCGTCCACCCAGGCGCCGTCGCGCTCCACCTGCAGACCGCCCTTGCCTGGCTCCACCCACAGCAGGGTGAGAACGCCGGAATCCTTGTGCGCCCCGACTCCCTGGTGCGGTTCCGGCGCATCCGTGCCGGGGTAGCGCACGATCTTGAGCAGACTCGCCGGATCGCCGAAGTCGGCGTCGAAGTGGGTGGGTTCAGCACCGAGCGCCTGCGCCCAGCTGCGCAGGAGCCTGCGGGAGATGCCCGTCAGGTGCTCGCGCCATGATGTGGCGATCTCGCGCAGCTCAGGCTGGGCCGCCGGCCACAGGTTCGGGCCGATGAGGCGGTTGAAGGAGGGGCCCTCAGCAATGGCGTCACGTTCTGGCCCGATGTCGATTTGCTCACGCCAGTCGACCTTGCCCTGAGTGCGCTCACCGCCGATGCGCGTGTATCCGCGGAACTGGGGGCTCTTTAGGTTCTCGATCGCGAGCTTCTGCTCCTCGGGCAGTGCAAAGAAGTCGCGTGCCGCCTGCTGCAGTTGTCGGAAGAGCTCGTGCGATATGCCCGTTCCGGTCAGGTAGAAGAACCCGACGTCGTGTGTGGCAGCGCGAAGGTCATCGCGGAACTTTGCGGCCGCTTCGGGGCCGTTGTCGAGCTCTGCGAGGTCGAGCACCGGGAGGTTCAGATCAGCCATATCCCGAGCGTACGTCGAGCCCTCGCCCTGAACCGCTCGTGTTGCGAAGAGTTACCGTCGCGTAGAACCGCGGCGCGCTCAGGTGCGCCGTGACCCCGTGGGGTCATCCCGCCGCGAAGTCTCGGCCAGCCGCGCATCCGAGAACAGCCAGCGTGCGCGAGGTTCGACGAGGGGCCGGAACACCCAGCGCACCGGCTTCGTCGCAAGCCCCAGGGCGATCCCGACGGAGAGGACGATCACCATCGGCAGCCAGATCCAGGTCGGCTCAGCGTCCCGGAGAATGCCGGATTCCCGGAACGGGTAGAGCACGAACGAGTGCAGCAGGTACACGTACATCGTGTACTGACCGAACGTCGTCCACCAGTAGGTGCCGCGGGGGATCAGCACGAAGAAGGCGATGCTGAGCACGAATCCGATCACGATCAGCAGCAACCGGATGCCGCCTGACCACCACACGTGCGCGCCGAGTTCGGCGTACGAGTCGTTGTAGAAGAACCAGGTATCGAGGTCGAGGCTCTTCCAGAGGTCCACCCAGTTCCACGCGATGAACCCGACGGCGACGAACACCGCGACGGCGACCGCGCGCAACCACCACGGACGGAAGTCGATGAGCCGCAGCCTGTTCACGAAATCGTGCTCGCGTGCCCACCAGCCCAGCACGAAGAACGGCAGGAACCCCAGGGTGCGCGACAGCGAGAACGTGCTGTCGACGTTCGGAAGGTATCCGGCGCCGATCGAGATCAGCACGCTCCACACCAGTGGCCAGCGCAGCAGTGCCAGATAGGGCAGCACCAGGCGGAAGATTCCCAGGGCGAGCAGGAACCACAGCGTCCAGGATGGTTGGGTGAGGTTCGGATTCGCGCGTCCCTCGACGAGCCATTTCGTCAGCGTCCACAGCAGTTCGAAGATGACGTAGGGCAGCAGGATGTCGGTGAGGACACGGGACATCTGCTTCCTGGTGGGCGGAGCGGATTTCGAGAAGTATCCCGCGATGATGGCGAAGGCCGGCATGTGGAATGCGTAGACCGACAGATACAGCGCCATCGCGATGTCGGAGTCATAGGTCAGACGCTGGATCGCATGTCCGAGGACGACGAGCACGATGCACGCGTAGCGGGCGTTGTCCCAGAAGGGAACGCGTCTGCGCGGGCGTGCGACGGAACCAGTAATCGGGCCAGTCGGCACCAGCGGGGTACTGCTCATCATTGAAGGCTACCGTTCAGGAATAAAGTTGCCGAGGTGGCGTTGTACCCGATATATTCAAACGCATAGACACGGATGTCGCCGCATCCGCCTCGAGAACCCCGGAGCACCCTCATGAGCGACCAGCCCGCAACCTCAGGCATCCAGTTCGGACTCTTCACCGTCAGCGACGTCACCCAGAACCCCATCACCGGCGAGACGCCCAGCGAAGGTCAGAAGATCAAGGACGCGATCACTATCGCGAAGCACGCCGAAGAGGTGGGCCTCGACGTCTTCGCCGTCGGCGAGCACCACAACCCGCCGTTCTGGTCGTCTTCTCCCACCACGACTCTCGCCGCCATCGCCGCGCAGACCGAGCGAATCATCGTGTCGACGTCGACGACGCTCATCACCACGAACGACCCGGTGAAGATCGCCGAGGACTTCGCGATGCTCCAGCACATCTCGGACGGCCGCACCGACCTCATGCTCGGCCGCGGCAACACCGGCCCGGTGTACCCGTGGTTCGGCAAGGATATCCGTCAGGGGCTTCCACTGGCGATCGAGAGCTACGCGCTGCTGCGCAAGCTCTGGGACGAGGACGTCGTCGATTGGGAGGGCAAATTCCGCACCCCGCTGCAGGGCTTCACCTCCACGCCGCGCCCGCTAGACGGCGTAGCGCCGTTCGTGTGGCACGGCTCCATCCGCACCCCGGAGATCGCTGAGCAGGCGGCGTACTACGGAGATGGTTTCTTCGCGAACAACATCTTCTGGCCCAAGGAGCACTACCAGCGCCTCATCGAGCTGTACCGTCAGCGCTTCGCGCACTACGGGCACGGCACAGCCGAGCAGGCGATCGTCGGGATCGGCGGCCAGGTCTTCATGCGTGCCAACTCGCAGGACGCAGTCAACGAGTTCCGGCCATACTTCGATAACGCCCCCGTCTACGGCCACGGCCCGAGCATGGAGGACTTCACCGAGATGACGCCGCTCACGGTCGGTTCGCCCCAGCAGGTCATCGACCGATACGCCGCGATGCGCGATACCTTTGGCGACTACCAGCGCCAACTGTTCCTCATCGATCACGCGGGGCTCCCGCTGAAGGTCGTGCTCGAGCAGCTCGACATCCTCGGCGGCGAGGTCGTTCCGGTCCTCCGCAGGGAACTGGCGAAGAACCGTCCCGCGAGTGTCCCGGATGCTCCGACCCACGCCGCTCGCGTGAAGGCCGTGTACGGCGATGGACCCGCGCGCGAGGCGCGGCCGGGTGTCAACCGCGGTGACAACCTCACCGCCGGCTCGCCCTACCAGGACACCCCAGCGCCGGCCGGCGCTGCATTCGGCATCAGCCGGACGGAGGCATGATCATGGCAGAGCGTCGTATCGCCGTAATCGCGGCGGGATTGTCGAACCCCTCATCGACCCGGATGCTGGCGGACAGGCTGGCGGCGGAGACCGTGAACCAGCTCGCAGAGCGCGAGATCCAGGCCACGGTGGACGTGATCGAGCTGCGCGATCTGGCGCACGACATCACCAACAACCTGCTCACCGGCTTTGCGCCCGCAGCACTCGAGTCGGCGATCAACTCGGTGTACTCGGCGGATGCGCTGATCGCGGTGACGCCGATCTTCTCCACGAGCTACTCCGGACTGTTCAAGTCGTTCATCGATGTACTCGATCCCGATGGCCTCAACGGCAAGCCCGTGCTGATCGGTGCGAATGCAGGAACCGCCCGGCACTCGCTCGCGATCGACTACGCGATACGGCCGCTGTTCGCCTACCTGCACGCCGATGCCGTCTCGACCGGAGTCTTTGCGGCATCCAGTGACTGGGGAAGCAGTGCGGACGACGTCGCCCCGCTCAGCGCGCGTGTCGAGAAGGGGGCGCGTGAGCTCGCCGAGGCCGTGGCGCGACGGGCTGCTGTCACATCCGACGACCCGTTCGACCCGGCGAACTACCTCGGTGAAGGACGCTCCTTCGGCCATCTGCTCGGCGGCCTTGCGGGGGAGTGAGCGCGGACTGAGAGGAAGGCACCGGCCCAGTGCGGGTCGGTGCCTTCTAAACGGTCAACCGCTCTTGCGTCGGAACTCACGTCGCGTCTGCGGAGAATTCACCGAGTGGACGGCGGACTCGCCATCCAGGTGAGACTCACCGTCGCGATGATGTGCGTTCTTCTTCTCGAGCGCTTCCTTGAACTTGCGCTTCATCTCCTCGGATGAGGAGGTTGCGCCTTCGTCGGTGCTCATGCAGTCAGCCTAGGCCAATCTGACGCTAGGGTGTGAGCACGCTGACCTCCCGACGAAAGGCCACCCATGCGTGTACTCGTGACGAGTTCTCGGAATACATTCGCCCTCGACATCATCCGCAAGCTGGGAAGCGTCGGACACACCGTCGTCGCCAGCGACACCTACCGGGATGCCATCGGCAATCACTCGAAGTATGCCTCCGAGCACGCGGTGACCGCCTCACCGCGATTCGACACGGATCAGTTCATCAGTGATATCAGCGACATCGTGACTCGCCACGACATCGACCTCATCATCCCCACGTTCGAGGAAGCGTTCTACCTCGCTGCTCGTGTAGAGGACCTGCCAGCAGGCGTCCGTCTGTACGCAGGACGGTTCGAGGCGCTTGCCCGACTGCATGACAAGGCGAGTTTCAAGCGGCTCGTCACCGACGCGGGCGTCCCGGTGCCCGAGACGATCGTGGCGACCGATGACGCATCGCTTGCCGCCGCGATCGAGAAGTACCCTCGCTACTTCGCACGGGCAGCGTTCTCCCGCGGTGGCATCGGACTGCTCACGAACACCGGTCCGCTCGCCGGCAACATCGCCGTCGAGGACTGCAAGCCGACTCCGGATCAGCCGTGGCTGGTGCAGCCGTTCGTCGACGGGCCGATGGTGTGCAGTTACAGCACGATCGTCGACGGTCGGATCACGTCGCATTGCACCTACCGGGCACCCGAGCAGTGGGCGCACAGCACGGGCATCACGTTCCTCGCCGTCGACAGCACCGACACGCTTGCCTACACCCAGCGCATCATCGACGCCCTCGGCGGCGACTTCACCGGACAGCTGTCGTTCGACTTCGTCGACAACGACGGCCAGCTCTACGCGATCGAGTGCAATCCGCGCCCCACGAACGGCGTGATCCTGCTGGAAGCCGAGGAATTCGCCCTCGCGTTGACGGGCGAGACCGCCGACCCCGCCGTCGTGGAGCCGGGTGTGGAACGCCAGGTCTCGGCCGCGGTGCTCGCCGATGCCTTCACCGAACCGCTCAAGCATCTGCCGACGACCCTGCACGACCTGATCAAGGTCAAGGATGTGGGCTCCGGCTGGCATGACTCGATGGCCATGATGTGGAGTCCTGCGACCCTCATCCACGGCGCCAAGCTCAGCCACGGCCAGCGTAAAGAACTGCTCGGTGCGCTCGGCGACGACATCGTCTGGAACGGCGAGCCGATCGACGGGATGACGGATGCTCAGGCCGCGGCGCTGGAGGCCGTGCACGAGCAGCGGGTCTGACCGCCGCGGTCGCTAGCGGGAATGGATCGCGTCCTCGAATCGCGCTGCCGTGATGAGTGCGGTGACGAGGGCCGCTGATGCGCCCCGGCGGGGGAGCTGATCGAGTCGATCCGCCTGCTGCGCGAGCAGCTTGTGCTGTCCGCGCACGAGGTTCCGGACGCCATTGAGGAAAGCGAGCGGATGAGTGTCGAGTGCGCTGTGTCCGTTCTCGATCGTCACAAGCGCGGCATCCGGCGCCGCGGCTGCGACACGATGTGCGATCGCGGGAGGGGTGCGGATATCCCGGTTGCCCACGAGCAGTGCGAGGGGCCACGCGAACGCCGGCATCGCGGCAGGAAGATCGAAGGACTCGCCGGCGAATGCGGGGAACCGATACGCGAGGCGCGAGTACGTCTGCGCCGGGTCGAGCGGTAGTCCGTCGGGATGCCCGCCGTAGCCGAGTTCCCGATATCCGATGGCACCCACGATCGAGAAGTCGTAGTACCCCGGAATCCGGATGATCGATTCGTCCCGTCTGGAGTAGAGCGAAAGCGCCCGCCATGCGGGATTCCACCGACCCCGTGACCGTGTGCGCAGGAAAGGTCGCAGCAATGCATCGCCACCGAGCTCGTAGGCGGCTCTGATCACATCGAGCACCCGGCGGTCCTGTGCGCCGGAGGCGATCAACCGGCGAACGTCGCGGGAGTACGGCGAGTCGTCTTCCCAGAACAAGTTCCGGATGAGCTCCCGCTCCAGCGTGACGTCGTCTGCGGACTGCAGAGCGGAGTCGAGGAGCATGCCGGCCACCCGATCGGGGTATGCGATGCCGAAGGCGCCGGCCAGGTAGCTGCCGTACGACGAGCCGGCGATGAATGCTGTCGCTGCACGCTCGTTGTCGAGCACAGCGGCGATGTCATCGACGACATCGCCGACACGCATCGCCGACTGCGGGAGCGGGTGTCCATCGAGCCCCCTGCGCGAACTGCCCACACCACGATGCTCGATCATGATGATGTCGAGCCCACCGGATGCGCCCTGGCGCCGAAGCGACTGGTAGGGGCGGATCGAGCCGAGACCTGGCCCCCCGGGGATCACGACGGTCGGGGTGCTGGTGCGGGGCCCCGTTCGCACATACGCAAGATCGAACTCGGGCGTGTGACCGGTGGCCGGCCGCCGAACCCGAAGCAATCCCATGGGGTCACTCTAGTGTCCGGCAAGTTCCGCGCCACCACGCTGATAAGCTGGCGGTGGACTGCTGTGTGCAGTCAGCGCGCCGATTCGCGCGCGCGTACGTATGATCTCGCCCCTCACACGGAGGGACGAGTCTAAACAAAGAAGGAGAGACCTCTTGGAAGGTCCTGAAATCACTGCCGCCGAGGCCGTTCTCGATAACGGTCGCTTCGGCACCCGCACTGTCCGCTTCGAAACAGGTCGCCTTGCTCAGCAGGCGCAGGGTTCGGTCGCGGCTTACCTCGATGGAGAGACCATGCTTCTCTCCGCAACCTCCGCAGGAAAGCACCCGCGCGAGGGCTTCGACTTCTTCCCGCTGACCGTCGACGTCGAAGAGCGTTCGTACGCAGCAGGCAAGATCCCCGGTTCGTTCTTCCGTCGGGAAGGACGCCCCTCCACAGAGGCGATCCTCGTCTGCCGTCTGATCGACCGTCCGCTGCGTCCGTCGTTCGTCGACGGCCTGCGCAACGAGGTCCAGATCGTCATCACCGTGCTGTCCATCGCTCCGGGTGAGTTCTACGACGCACTGGCGATCAACGCGGCATCCGCGTCGACCCAGATCTCGGGTCTGCCGTTCTCCGGTCCGATCGCTGGCGTTCGACTTGCGCTCATCCCCGGCCAGGGCGAGAACGCCGACCAGTGGGTCGCGTTCCCGAACCACGCACAGGTCGAAGAGGCCGTTTTCGACCTCATGGTCGCCGGTCGCGTGGTCACCAAGGCCGACGGAACCGAAGACGTCGCGATCATGATGGTCGAGGCCGAGGCCACCGAGAACAGCTGGAACCTCATCAAGGGCGGCGCTGTCAAGCCGAGTGAAGAGATCGTCGCAGGCGGCCTCGAGGCTGCCAAGCCGTTCCTCAAGCAGCTCGTCAAGGCCCAGGCCGAGATGGCGCAGCACTCGTCGAAGGCACCCGGTGTCTACCCGGTCTTCCCGGCGTACGAGCAGGCCACCTACGACTTCGTCGCCGCATCCGCGACTGCAGACCTCGAGAAGGTCTACCAGATCGCTGACAAGGTTGAGCGTCAGAACGCCGATGACGAGGTCAAGGACCGCGTCAAGGCCGAGGTCGCTTCGGCGATCGAGGCGGGTACGCTTCCGGCATCCGCTGCAGGCGAGGTCTCGGGCGCATACAAGTCCGTCACCAAGAACATCGTCCGCGGCCGCATCCTCGCAGAGGGCGTGCGCATGGATGGTCGCGGTCTCGCGGACATCCGTCCGCTGGACGCAGAGGTGCAGGTCATCCCGCGCGTGCACGGTTCGGCGATCTTCCAGCGCGGTGAGACCCAGATTATGGGCGTCACCACGCTGAACATGCTGAAGATGGAGCAGCAGATCGACTCGCTGTCGCCGGTGACGCACAAGCGTTACATGCACCACTACAACTTCCCGCCGTACTCGACCGGTGAGACCGGCCGAGTGGGCTCGCCGAAGCGTCGCGAGATCGGGCACGGCTTCCTCGCCGAGCGCGCGCTCGTGCCGGTGCTGCCCAGCCGCGAGGAGTTCCCGTACGCGATCCGCCAGGTGTCCGAGGCGCTCAGCTCCAACGGCTCGACGTCCATGGGCTCTGTCTGCGCATCGACGCTGTCGCTGCTGAACGCGGGTGTGCCGCTGCGCGCAGCCGTTGCCGGTATCGCGATGGGCCTCGTCTCCGACGAGGTCGACGGCCAGACCCGCTACGCGGCTCTCACCGACATCCTTGGTGCAGAAGATGCACTCGGCGACATGGACTTCAAGGTCGCCGGAACCAGCGAGTTCATCACTGCGATCCAGCTCGACACCAAGCTCGACGGCATCCCGTCCGACGTGCTTGCCGGTGCGCTGACGCAGGCCAAGGATGCGCGTCTGACGATCCTGAACGTCCTGAACTCTGCGATCGACGCTCCTGACGAGATGGCGCCTACCGCGCCGCGCGTCATCAGCGTGCAGATCCCGGTCGACAAGATCGGTGAGCTGATCGGCCCGAAGGGCAAGACGATCAACGCGATCCAGGACGAGACCGGCGCGCAGATCTCCATCGAGGAGGACGGCACCGTCTACATCGGCGCAGTCGACGGCCCTTCGGCCGAGGCGGCCCGTGCCCAGGTGAACGCGATCGCCAACCCCACCAACCCGGAGGTCGGCGAGCAGTTCCTCGGAACCGTCGTGAAGATCGCGTCGTTCGGCGCCTTCATCTCACTGCTCCCGGGCAAGGACGGCCTGCTGCACGTCACCGAGGTGCGCAAGCTCGCCGGTGGCAAGCGTGTCGAGAACGTCGATGACGTCCTCTCGGTCGGCCAGAAGCTCCTCGTGAAGATCGCGAAGATCGACGACCGCGGCAAGCTGTCGCTCGAGCCCGTGCTCGATGACGCAGCCGCTGAAGATGCTCCCGCCGCGGAGCAGCCCGAGGCGTAAGTCTCAGCGCGTCGGCCCGGATTCCGCTCCTCAAGAGCGAAATCCGGGCCTTCGTCGTGCCATCTGTGATCAAAACGTTATGAGAAGTTCTCGTCTCGTTACGCGCAATGGTCGGGGAGTTCGTTGTTCTCGCTTACCCTCGTAGTACGCACAGGGGGTGCATGACAAACGCTGGTCTTCCACAAGACACGCGCGGGGGTGATGAAGATGCGACTGTTCGGCACAGGAACTGCTGAGCAGGTCGCACGCGCTCGGGAAGCATCCCAGCATCCATCCGCACCGATCCCCGTGGTCGGTCCCGGTGTCGGAGAGAGCATCCGTGTCAGCCTCGGCGAGACCGACGTGCGCACATTCCCGCTGATGCTGGGGGCAGCCGAATTCGGTTGGAACGTCGATCTTGAGACGAGCCATGCGATCCTCGATCGCTACGTCGAGTTCGGTGGCAACGCGATTCACACGGCAGATGGGTTCTCCGGCGGTCGCAGCGAGTACATCATCGGCCAGTGGCTGCGCTCGCGAGGACAGCGCGACCGCACCCTGCTCAACGTGCGTGTCGGCTCGCACGCGGATAACCCCGGTCTTGATCCGGTGAACCTGGTCCGTGCGGTCGAAGGGTCGCTGACGCGCCTGGGCGTCGATCGCATCGACATCATGTACCTGGACGCGACGCTTGACCAGGTCACGAACCTCGAAGACACCCTTGCGACGGTCGAATGGCTGCGTGACTCCGGCAAAGTCGGCGTGGTCGGTGCGTTCCGTTTCACTCCCGAGCGTCTCGTGGAAGCACGCATTCTCGCTTCGGCCGGTTACCCGCGCCTCGAAGTTCTCGATGAGCCGTACAACCTCGTCCGCCGCGACGCGTTCGAGGGGGATCTGCGTCTGGTTGCCGGCGCGCAGAACCTCGCGGTCACCCCGTCGCACGCACTCGAGCACGGTTTCCTTTCCGGCCGTCATCGCAGCAAGGCCATGATGTCCCGGGGTGTGCGCGGAGAGCAGTTGCGCAGCCAGCTCAATCGCCGCGGCATCCGCATTCTGCGCGCGCTCGACCAAGTCGCCACAGAGCTGGATGCACCGGTTGCTGCGGTTTCGATCGCCTGGCTGCTCGCCCAGCGCACGATCGCGGCTCCCATCGTCAACAGCTTCGCCACCGAGCAGGTCGATGAGCTCATGCAGGGCGCCGGAATCTCGCTGTCGCGCACCCAGATCGCAGAGCTCACTCGCGCAGGAAACTGACTCGCTGGGCCGCGGCCCCTTCTGAGGCCGATAGGGTGGAATGGCCGCAGAGAAGGCTGGCAACGAAGCGAGCGGGTTGTGACGCACTACATTTATCTGGTCAGACATGGTGAACATCAGGATGCCGAGCACGGCGTCGACGACGGACCTCTTTCTCCTCGGGGGCAACGTCAAGCAGAACTGATCGCAGACCGCCTGTCCGGCCTTCCGCTCGACGGCGTCTGGCATTCGCCATTGCTGCGTGCCACAGAGACTGCGCGCGCTATTGCGGAGCGGCTTCCTGCGATCACCCCTCAGCAGTCGGCTCTGCTGTTCGACTGCGTGCCGACCGGCATGACCGAAGACACGCCAGCCGTGTACGAATCGTTCTTCGGCTCCGTGACGGATGCCGAGGTCGAAGCGGGCGGGGCGCAGATGGCTGATGCCGTGAACGAATTCCTCGTGCGCAAGCAGGGTGATGTGCACGACGTGCTGATCACGCACAACTTCGTCATCGCGTGGTTCGTGAGAGAAGTGCTCGGCGCACCCGATTGGCGATGGATGACGTTGAACCAGGCCCACTGCGGTCTGACGGTCATCGCTCAGAAGCAGGGCAGGCCGTGGACGCTGGTGAACCACAACGAACTGAGTCATCTACCGATGGAGCTGCGCACCGGCCTGCCGGACGTCCTACCTGTCTGAGCCCAAATAGACTGGTCGCATGACCAAGCAGGTGGCACTCGTCGGCGGTTCCGGCAAGCTCGGAACGATCATCAAGGCGGTGATCGACGACCTTGACGGATTCGAGGTCGTGCGGATGCTCACCTCATCCAGCGAGCTGGACGAGCTCGACGGAGCCGATCTTGTCGTCGACGCATCGACGCCCCAGGTCAGCGTCGACGTCGTGCGCGCGGCTGTCGAGCGCGGCATCAACGTGCTCGTCGGAACCTCTGGCTGGTCTGCTGAGCGCATCTCTCTGGTGCGCGCGCTGGTTGAGTCAGCGGGAACCGGGGCCGTCTTCGTCCCCAACTTCTCACTCGGCTCCGTGCTGGGGTCGGCACTTGCCGCGGCGGCTGCACCGTTCTTTCCCTCGATCGAGATCATCGAGGCCCATCGCGACACCAAGATCGACTCTCCCAGCGGCACCGCTGTGCGCACCGCTGAACTCATCGCCGCGGCGCGCACCGAGCAGGGGCCGGTGAGCGCCCCGCACGCGGACCAGCGTGCGCGGGGGCAGCAGGTGGCCAGCGTGCCGATCCACTCACTGCGCCGCCCGGGCGTCATCGCTCGCCAGGATGTGATCCTCTCCGGTCGCGGAGAGTCCCTCACTCTGACCCATGACACGGTGGATCCGGCGTCGGCGTATGCGCCCGGCATCCGTCTGTCCGTGCCGTTCGCTGCCGAGGCCCGCGGCATCGTCGTGGGCCTGGAGAGCATGATCGACATCGGAATCGGACACCGCTCGTGATGGCACGTGCCGGCGTCATCGTCGTCGCGCTCTGCTTGATTCTCTACTTCGTCCTCACAGGGCAGTGGGCGTTTCTATACCTCGTGAGCGGTGAGCCGGTCGGTATCGCAATGGGCGTTGCGCTCATCGTGCTTCCGCTGATCGGTGCATGGGCGCTCATCCGCGAGATCCAGTTCGGCATCCAGGCGGATCGCCTCGGAACGGAACTGGATGCCGAAGGCGGGATGCCGCCGGCCGAGACGGAACTGAGCGCGCGAGGGAAACTCGCAAAATCGGATGCCGACCCGCTCGTGCAGCGATACACCAGCGAGGCAGAAGCCGCCGCCGATGACTGGCGGGCGCGCTATCGCCTCGGGGTCGTGCAAGATGCTGCCGGACGTCGTAAAGACGCCCGAGCCAGCATCCGCGAGGCGATCCGCCTCGCCAAGGTCAGGCCAGCGTCGCCTCGAGCGTGATCTCGATTCCGGCCAGCGCCTGCGAAACGGGGCAACCGGTCTTCGCACCCTCGGCGATCTCCTGGAACTGCTCCTGGGTGAGTCCGGGAACCGAGGCATTGACGTTGAGGTGGCTGCCGGAGATCCCGACACCGGGCTTGAAGGTCACAGAAGCCGTCGTGTTGACGCGCTCGGGCGGGGTACCGTTCTCGGCGAGGGCGTTCGAGAGCGCCATGCTGAAGCACGAGGAGTGCGCGGCAGCGATCAGCTCCTCCGGGGTCGTGGTCGTGTCGGAGCCCTCGCTGCGCGCCTTCCAGTTGATGGGGAAGGTGCCGAGGTTCGATGAGGAGAATCGGACGGTGCCCGACCCTTCAGTGAGAGAACCGGTCCAGGTTGTCGCTGCTTCGCTGGTGACGGGCATGATTCCTCCAAGGGTCGTGGCTGGGTGTTCGGCCAGCCTATCGACCGCGAGGTCTGTGGGGAACCGCCCGATCAGGCAGCCGGAGCAGTGCGGCCGAGGATCCCCGCACGCTGCAGCAACAGATAGATCTGGCAACCGAGGCAGAAAGCGAACGCGGCGTTGAGGAAGGCCGCGATGAACGCCGCGGCGGCAGCGATCGGCAGAGCCCACGGCACACCGGCCAGATGCAGCACGAGGCCGATCGAGACGACGATGAGGCCGACGCCCTGCGCGAAGCGAGGGGGCCGCGGGTCTTCGAGCTCGGTCGGCGCCGCGAGTCGAGGTCGTATGAAGCGCCGGAAGATCGCGCCCCAGGGGGCGGTCCGCGGGGAGAGCACGCCCCAGAGGAAGAGCAGTGCGACGACAAGGAGTGCGAGGAATCCGGGGTCGAGCGCCCGTTGGACAAGCGATGCAGCGGGAAGCGTCAGCACAGCGCCAGGGACGAAAGTGGCGTCAGCGAGCGGCTGATAGGCGAACCAGCCGAACGAAGCTTGTGCCGTCGAGAGCCCGACCAGGCTCAGCAGGAGAGCGAGCAAGAGCTGGGCAGAGGTGATAGCGGCCGCGAAGCGCGGGCCACGGGGATCGATGCCCGCCGGTGTGGTCATGACTGCTCCTGTCGCGCTCTGGTTGGACTCGATGACACACCCAGTGCCTCGATCGCCTCGATGATCGAGGCGCGATCGGGGACGCCTCCCCAGCGCGCCGCGACCTCACCGGCCGCATCGATGAGGAACGTCGTTGGCGTCTGAAGCACGTGGTACTTCGTCGCCAGATCACTGCGCCGAGTCAGATCGATCTCGGCCTGTGCGATGCCCGTCTCACGTGAGACCTCACCGAGCATTCGACGCACCTGCGGGCAGCGCGCGCACAGCTCAGTGCTGAACTGCACGAGAGTGATCGATGTCGTAGTACCTCCGGGAAGGTCTGCCCAATCGACCAGCACCTTCCCGCCGGTACGCCTGCGCCCATCCTGCGCGCGGGCGAAGAAGCCTGCCGCGATGGCGAGCAGCACAACCGCGCCAGCGATGAGCAGGGCGATCGAGAGGGGCATTGCTCAAGAATACGGCGGCGGGTGGTGAGTGGCCCCGAGATGACGGCGAATGACGCCGCTGTCCTCGTCGAAGACGGGTATCGTGTGAGGCATGAGCGCCGACGTCCCTACGCCGTACGAAGATCTGCTCCGTGACGTCCTGGAAACGGGCACGCATAAGGATGATCGCACCGGCACCGGCACCACGAGCGTGTTCGGCCGGCAGATCCGCTTCGACCTGTCGCAGGGCTTCCCGCTGATCACCACGAAACGAGTGCACTTCAAGTCGATCGCGTACGAGCTGCTCTGGTTCCTGCGGGGCGATTCCAACGTCTCGTGGCTGCGTGAGAACGGCGTCACGATCTGGGACGAGTGGGCAGACGCCGACGGCGATCTGGGCCCGGTCTACGGCGTGCAGTGGAGGTCCTGGCCGACGCCGGACGGCGGTCACATCGATCAGCTCGCTCAGGTGATCGAGCAGATCAAGGCTGCTCCGGACTCACGTCGACTGATCGTCTCCGCGTGGAATCCGGCGGACATCCCTGATATGGCTCTCGCGCCGTGCCATGCGCTGTTCCAGTTCTACGTCGCCGATGGCAAGCTGTCCTGCCAGCTCTATCAGCGCAGCGCAGACATGTTCCTCGGCGTGCCGTTCAATATCGCCAGCTATGCACTGCTGACGATGATGATCGCGCAGCAGGTGGGCCTCGAACCCGGAGACTTCGTTTGGACCGGTGGCGACTGCCACGTCTACGACAACCACATCGAGCAGGTGCGTGAGCAGCTGAGCCGCGACCCCTACCCGTATCCCACGTTGCGCTTCGCGCGGAAGCCGGAGTCGATCCTCGACTACACATTCGAGGATTTCGTGATCGAGGACTACCAGCACCATCCGTCGATTCGCGCGGCGGTCGCGGTATGACGTGGGTGGGCCTGATCTGGGCCGAGGCCGCCGGCGGCGTCATCGGTGCCGAAGGCGGAATGCCGTGGCATGTGCCCGAGGATCTCGCCCACTTCAAAGAGGTCACTTTCGCATCTCCTGTCGTGATGGGACGCAAGACCTGGGACTCCCTGCCGGAGCGATTCCGCCCGCTGCCAGGACGCGAGAACATCGTGATCACGCGTCAGCAGGACTGGGAAGCCGAGGGCACTCGTCGCGCCGCTGACCTCGCCGCAGCCGTCCGCGGACTGGAACGCGTGTGGATCATCGGCGGTGCGGAGATCTTCGCCCAGGTGATCGGCGAGGCTGATCGGCTCGAAGTCACCGAGCTCGATCTCGATGTCGTCGGAGACTCGTATGCACCCTCCAAAGAGGGGTGGCGGCTCGTCGACGAGGGGGAGTGGCAGACCTCGCGCACCGGCACCCGCTATCGCTTCCTGAGTTACGAGCGCTGATGCCCACCGCTCTGATCACCGGTGCCAGTGCCGGACTCGGTGAAGAATTCGCGCGCCAGCTCGCAGACCGTGGTGCCGATCTCGTGCTCGTCGCACGGTCGGCAGACAGCCTGGAGACGCTCGCGCGCAGCCTGCGCGATGGGCACGGCATCTCGGTCGAGGTGCTTCCCGCGGATCTGGTCACCGAGGAGGGTATGAAGCTGGTCGTCGCGCGGATCTCTGAGGGAGAGCGTCCGATCGATCTGCTCGTCAACAACGCCGGCTTCGGGCTCCCTCTGCACTTCGCCGACAACGACATCGAGGACGAAGTGCGCCACCTGCGCATTCACGTCGAGGCGCCGATGCGCCTCATGCACGCGGCACTGGGCCGCATGCGCGGACGCGGTGGGCGGATCATCAACGTGGCGTCCGTTGCGGGTTTCATCTCCCGGTCGACGTACTCGGCATGCAAACAATGGCTGATCGGATTCAGCAGGTGGGCGAATGCCGAATACGCCCGTGACGGTGTCAGCGTCACCGCGGTCTGCCCGGGCTTCACGCATACGACGTTCCACGAGCGGATGGGGCTTGCTCCCGGACACGAGGGCATTCCCGCGATCGGCTGGTTGAACGCCCGCGATGTCGTGCGCGAAGGGCTTCGCGATGCCGCACAGGGCAAGGCCGTGTCGATTCCGTCGCTGCGCTACAAGACCGTCGTCGCGCTGACCAGGCTGCTGCCGTCTTCACTCACCGCTCGCGCGGCACGTCGCGGACGGGTCTGAACTCACTGAAAACGAGCGAGATGGATGCCGGCGTACGCGAGCGCTGCGACCGTCTCACCATCGCTGATGCGCCCCTGCGCGATCATCTGCAGCACCTCCGCGAACGGCACCCAGGACACCTCTTCGATGCCCTCGTCATCGTGGACCGCGTCCGTGGGGTCTGCGGCGCTCAGCTCGCGTGCGAGGAAGACGAACTCCGGGGCGACTGTGACGCCGTTCAGCGCGTTCATCCGACCGATCTGCGACCACTGCGCCGCCTGCATGCCGGTCTCTTCGAGCAGCTCGCGCTTCGCGGCGACCAGCGGATCCTCGCCGTCGCTGCCGCCGGCTGGCACTTCGATGGATCGGCCGACCGTGTACCTGTCGAGCGTGACAAGGCACACTCTGTCGTCGGCATCCATCGCTACGATGAACACGGCGGGGTTGCGCACCGTGACGACGCCGTAGATGCCGTTGCCGGCGGGGCCCGTCACAGCATCCTCCCGAACGGAGATCCAGGGATTCTCGTAGACGATGCGGGAATCATCGGTGCGCCAGGTCATGAGTGCGAGCCTATCCGGGGCATTCCGGATGGGCTGAAACCGATACGCTGGGAGGATGACGCACTCGGGCAATCCCTTCGGACAGGTTCTCGTCGCGCTCGTCACTCCGATGACGGCCGACGGTGAGGTCGATTGGGATGCCACCGAGAAGCACATCGACGACGTCATCACCGCTGGCGCCGATGGCATCGTCGTCACGGGCACGACGGGGGAGACCTCCACCCTCACCGACCCGGAGAAGCTCAAGCTCGTCGAGGTCGGCAAGTCGGTTTCGGCCGGTCGTGCGAAGATCATCACCGGAGGCGGGTCGAACGAGACCGCTCACGCGATCGAGCTGTACAAGGCCAGTGAGAAGGCCGGCGCCGACGGCATCATGATCGTCACGCCGTACTACAACAAGCCGACCCAGGCCGGCATCCTCACGCACTTCCGTCTGGTCGCCGACTCGACTGATCTCCCCGTCATCCTGTACGACATTCCGGGACGCACCGGGGTGCCGATCAAGTACGAGACCCTGCTTCGTCTGGCCAAGCATCCGAACATCCTCGCGGTGAAGGACGCCAAGGGCGACTTCAGCGAGGTCAGTCGTGTGCTGAACGAGACCGACCTGATGTACTTCTCCGGCGACGACACCAATGCGCTGCCGCATCTCTCGATCGGTGCCACCGGGCTCATCGGCGTCACCGGCAACATCACGGCGACGCCGTATCGAGCGATGGTGGATGCCGTGAACCGCGGCGATCTCGCCGCAGCGACCGCAGAGCACAAGCGGCTCGAACCGCTCGTGCGCGCGGTCATGACCCACGTTCCCGGCACGGTTTCGGTGAAGTACGTTCTGCACGGCCTCGGCCGCATCTCCAGCCCTCGCGTGCGCCTGCCGCTGGTGGGGCCGGAGGAGTGGGAAGCCGCCCGCATCGAAGACGAACTCGCTACGGTATCCGGCGTGCCCGGTGCCGATTTCTCGAACTTCCGCCCCGACCGCAACGCGGCCGCCGGCGGTGCGCTGCCGAAGGTACCCGGTACGACGCGCTGATACGACGGGCGCAGAGTGCGCCCACCATGCAATACGGGCACGGCGTGTGTCCGACTGAGGAGACATCAATGTCCATTCCCATCTCCGCACCAGAGCCGCTTGCTGAAGGAACTCTCCGGGTCATCCCGCTCGGCGGCCTCGGCGAGATCGGTCGCAATATGACGATCTTCGAGTACGACGGCAAGATCCTCATCGTCGACTGCGGCGTGCTGTTCCCCGAAGAGCACCAGCCTGGCGTCGACCTGATTCTTCCGGATTTCGAGCCCATCAAGGATCGGCTGGACGACATTGTCGGCGTCGTGCTCACCCACGGCCACGAAGACCACATCGGAGCAGTGCCCTATCTGCTGCGTCTGAAGAGCGATATCCCGCTCATCGGTTCCGGCCTCACCCTCGCCCTGATCGAAGCCAAGCTCAAGGAACACCGGATCAAGCCGTACACGCTCACGGTGAAGGAGGGGCAGGAGGAGCAGGTCGGACCTTTCGACCTCGAGTTCGTCGCCGTGAACCACTCCATCCCGGACGCACTCGCCGTCGCGATCCGCACGCCGGCCGGCATGGTGCTGGCAACAGGCGACTTCAAGATGGACCAGCTGCCGCTGGATGGCCGGATCACGGACCTCCGGGCCTTCTCTCGTCTCGGTGAAGAGGGCGTCGATCTGTTCCTCGTTGACTCCACCAACGCCGACGTACCCGGATTCACCCCGACGGAGCGCTCGATCGGCCCCGTGCTGGATCAGGTGATCGCGAAGGCGCCGCGCCGGGTGATCGTGGCCAGTTTCTCCAGTCATGTGCACCGCGTTCAGCAGGTTCTGGATGCCGCGCACGCGAACGGGCGACGCGTCGCACTGCTCGGGCGCAGCATGGTGCGCAACATGACGATCGCCGCCGACCTCGGCTACCTCAAGGTCCCCGAGAACGTGCTGATCGACTACAAGAAGGCGCGGGACCTGCCCGACGAGAAGATCGTCTACATGTCCACCGGATCGCAGGGCGAGCCGATGGCAGTGCTCAGCCGCATGGCCAACCTCGACCACGCGATCGAGGTGGGTGAGGGGGACACCGTGATCCTCGCATCCAGCCTGATCCCCGGAAACGAGAACGCGGTTTACCGTGTCATCGACGGTCTCACCAAGCTCGGCGCGAACGTCGTGCACAAGGCCAACGCCAAGGTGCACGTCTCCGGCCACGCGGCGGCGGGAGAGTTGCTGTACTGCTACAACATCCTCAAGCCCAAGAACGTGCTGCCTGTGCACGGCGAGTACCGTCACCTGATGGCGAACGCCAAACTCGCGCAGGAAACGGGTATCCCCGAGGAGAACACCATCCTCGCCTCCAACGGCACGATCATCGACCTCAAGGACGGCAAGACCCACATCGCCGGCCAGCTCGACATCGGCTTCGTCTACGTCGATGGTTCGACCGTGGGCGAGATCACCGATGCCGATCTCAAGGATCGTCGCATCCTCGGTGAAGAGGGCTTCGTCTCGATCATCATCGTGGTGGATGCTGCGACGGGCCGCATCATCACCGGCCCCGAGATCCACGCGCGCGGCATCGCAGAAGACGATTCCGTATTCGATGACGTCGTGCCGAAGATCGTTGCGGCGCTCAAGGAGGCGTCCGGAAACGGAGTCCGGGACACGCATGCGCTTTCGCAGGTGGTTCGTCGCACGATCGGTCGCTGGGTGAACCAGAAGCTTCGTCGTCGTCCGATGATCGTGCCGCTGGTCATCGAAGCCTGATCGCCCGGAAAGCCGCGTCATTACGCGGCGATGTCGGTGCCCGACCGTAGTCTGTGAGTATGGCCAGGAGCACTACGAAGACCGCGCGCGCGTCCGAGAAGACCCCTGCGCGCTCACGGGCCAAGACGGCGGCGGCACCGAAGAAGTACATCGATGACATCGACAAGCCGCCGGTGGCCGTGCGCGCATGGGGCGGGTTGGCGCACGGCGTCGGCGGACTGTTCCGCGCATTCGGCCCCGAATCTCTCGAGAAGGATCAGCGCCGCGACGGATTCCCGCTTCTGCTGGTGATCCTCGCCTGCCTGGGCGCGGTCGATGAGTGGTTCTTCATCGGCAATGAAGTCGCTCAGAACATCAGCGCCTATACGGTGGGCGGGCTTGTCGGCCGTACCGCGTTCCTGATGCCGGTGCTGCTCCTGATCCTCGCGGGCTGGCTCTTCCGGCATCCGTCGTCCGTGCATGACAACGGAAGAATCGGAATCGGCTTCGGCCTGTTCGTCCTCTCGATTGCGGGTATCTGCCATGTCGCCGGTGGCCAGCCGGAGCCGAAGCTGGGCATGCCCGCACTCAGTGCTGCTGGCGGTCTGTTCGGGTGGATGCTGGGTCAGCCGCTGACCTATTTGACCGACATCGTGGCGTACATCGTGCTGGTGCTGCTGGCAGTGCTCAGCATCCTCATCATCACCAAGACGCCGCCGAACAGAATCGGCTCGCGACTGGGCGACCTGTATGCGTGGATGTTCGATGCGGAGCGCGTGAGCCGGGACCCGCGGACCGAGCCCGCTGCCGACGACGCGGCCGATGACATCGCAGACGACTCGCTGCCCTGGTGGCGGCGGAACAAGACCGGACGCGAAGAGGATCCTGACGAGGGGATCGGTTCGCAAGACCTCACTGAGCTGCTCACGCCGAGCAATGATTCGCCTACGGACAACACGGCATACGACCAGGCGGTCATTCTTGCCGACCCCTCGGATGCTGCAACCGAGGTCCTCACCGATGTCGAGGGCGTCATGGCAGGTCTCGCCGGCAGTGGCGGCACGGCCCTCCTCGATGATTTCGGCGACACCGGTGAACAGCCTGAGCTGCCCGGACTCTCCGGGTTCGGCACCGAAGGTCCGGGGGAGCGCGGTCCGCAGGCGCCGAGCGCCCCGTATGTGCTGCCCTCCACGACCGTCCTCCGCGAAGGTCCACCACCCGTCGTCCGATCTGACGCCACGGATCGCGTGATCGAACAGATCACCGGAGTCTTCACGCAGTTCAAGGTCGACGCGAAGGTGACCGGCTTCTCGCGCGGTCCGACGGTGACCCAGTACGAGGTCGAGGTCGGCCACGGCGTCAAGGTCGAGAAGATCACGCAGCTGAGCAACAACATCTCCTACGCCGTTGCATCCAACGACGTGCGCATCCTCTCTCCCATCCCCGGCAAGAGCGCGATCGGTATCGAGATCCCCAACGCTGACAAAGAGATGGTCGCGCTGGGCGATGTGCTGCGTTCTCCCGTCGCTCAGAAGAGCACCCACCCGATGACGATCGGCGTCGGCAAAGACGTCGGCGGAAATATCGTGGTCGCGAACCTCGCCAAGATGCCGCACCTGCTCGTCGCGGGGTCGACGGGATCTGGTAAATCGAGCTTCGTGAACTCGATGATCACGAGTCTGCTGATGCGCGCGCGACCCACTGATGTGCGCATGGTGCTGATCGACCCCAAGCGCGTCGAGCTCACCAGCTACGCCGGGGTGCCGCACCTCATCACTCCCATCATCACCAACCCCAAGAAGGCTGCTGAGGCGCTGCAGTGGGTGGTGAAGGAGATGGACATGCGGTACGACGATCTTGCGTCGTTCGGCTTCCGTCACATCGATGACTTCAACAAGGCTGTTCGCGCCGGTGAGATCGACGTTCCCGTCGGCAGCGAGCGCGTGCTCAAGCCGTACCCGTATCTGCTCGTGGTGGTCGACGAGCTCGCCGACCTCATGATGGTCGCCCCACGCGATGTCGAGGATTCGATCGTCCGCATCACCCAGCTCGCCCGTGCGTCCGGCATCCATCTCGTCCTTGCCACACAGCGCCCGAGCGTGGATGTCGTCACCGGTCTGATCAAGGCGAACGTGCCCTCGCGTCTGGCCTTCGCGGTGACGAGCGTCACCGACAGCCGCGTCATCCTCGATGCGCCGGGTGCAGACAAGCTGATCGGTCAGGGTGACGCACTGTTCTCGCCGATGGGAACCTCCAAGCCGTTCCGTCTGCAGGGCGCGTGGGTCGAAGAGACCGAAATCGACGCCGTCGTCAAGCACGTCACGGCACAGGCGCGCCCTGAGTACCGAGCCGATGTGCAAGAGGCGATGGATCCGGCGAAGAAGAAGGAAGTCGACGAAGACATCGGCGATGATCTCGAAGTGCTGCTGGCTGCCGCCGAGCTGGTCGTGTCGTCGCAGTTCGGTTCGACGTCCATGCTGCAGCGCAAGCTCCGGGTCGGTTTCGCGAAGGCCGGACGACTGATGGACCTGCTCGAGTCGCGTGAGATCGTCGGTCCGTCCGAAGGGTCAAAGGCGCGTGATGTGCTGGTCACGGCCGAGCAGCTGCCTGCTGTGATCGCGAAGCTGCGCGGCGATGACAAGCCTGCTCCGGCTGCGCCACCTGCCGCGCCGACCGTCCCTGCAGCACCGGCATCGGTCGATTATGGCCGCGACCCGATCGAGGCGCAGTTCGACGGGCTCCCGGTTGTTGATGACGACGGCGATGGCGACGAAGACGCCTGGGGACTGACGGGGCGCGACTGATGGCAATTCCGCGGCAGCTGCCGAATGCGATCACGATCGCACGCATCCCGCTCGCAGTGGTGTTCTTCGTGCTGCTCCTGTTGGGCGGCACGTACGGGGACGATGACATGGTGGTCCGCTGGATCGCCGGCGCACTTTTCGTCGTCGCGATCTCGACGGACTGGGTCGATGGCTACCTCGCCCGCAAGTACGACATCGTGAGCGATTTCGGCAAGCTCTGGGATCCTCTGGCCGACAAACTTCTCACCGGGACTGGCTTCGTCGGACTGGCGATTCTGGCCGAATGGCCGTGGTGGGTGGTCATCGTGATCCTGATCCGCGAATGGGGGATCACTGTCCATCGCTTCATCGTGGCCAGCAACCACATCGTCGCCGCCGCATGGATGGGCAAGGTGAAGACCGCGGTGCAGGGTGTCGCGTTGAGCTGGTGGCTGCTTCCGCTGCACCAGGTCTTCGGCATGGACTGGTGGACCGGCATCGGCATCGTGCTGATGTACGCGACACTCGTGCTCACGGTCGCCAGTGGGATCGACTACGTGGTCTCGCAGGTGCGCGGCACGCGCGCTGGCCGGTCATGAGCGATGCCGCACGGCTCGTCACAGCGCTGAGCGAACGCGGCTGGACCCTCGGTATCGCGGAGTCGCTCACTGGCGGGGCCCTGGCAGCGGAGATCGTCTCGGTACCGGGAGCGTCCGCGACGCTGCTGGGCGCGGTGGTCGCATACGCGACACCGGTGAAGGCGACGCTGCTCGGAGTGGATGCCTCTCTGCTCGAGGAGCACGGCCCGGTGCACGCTGACGTCGCGGCGCAGATGGCAACCGGCGTACGCGCGGTGGTGCAGGTCGCGGGGCGTCCCGCCGACGTCGGGATCTCTACGACGGGGATCGCTGGGCCGGAATCGCCGGATGGGCAACCGGTCGGCACTGTGCACATCGGAATCTCGGGGCCCGAAGGAGTGCGAACCGAGGCATTTGTGTTCGCGGGAGATCGCGCTGCCGTACGGGCACAGACGGTGCAGACCGCGATCACGGCCGCGCTGAGAATGGTCGGGGAATAGCAGGCGGGCACGTGACGTTGTCACAGACGTGTTGCTTAAAGCGAAAGCACAGCGTAAAGCAGTAGCGTTTTCATCAGCGAGTCGGGTTAGACTGGCGATCCATTCGGGGGAGACTTCGATGACGGGAATGGAGAGGAGGTTCCGATGATTCTTGTACGACAGGAAATCGGCGACGTGCTGAGGGACTTCCGCCTGCAGAAGGGGCGTACGCTCCGGCAGGTCGCAAGCAAGGCATCAGTCGCGCTCGGATATCTCAGCGAAGTGGAACGCGGCCAGAAGGAAGCGTCCAGCGAGATCCTCGCCTCTGTTGCCGATGCCCTTGACGTGCCCATCTCGACCGTCATGCGCGAGGTCAGCGATCGCCTCTCTGTCCTCGAAGGCATGCAGGTGTTTCCCGACGTCGTTCCCGACGATCTGGTGGCGTCCGTCGAATCTGAGCTCTCGCTGCACTGACGCGACGATAGGTTCATAGAGCGGATGCGACGCAGTGAGTTTCTTCGCGCAGTCGAAGACGAGTTCGGGCGACGCTCCGGCACGTTGCTGAACGATCTCGTGCTCGGCGCGGTGGGAAGCCGCACGGCTGCCGAGGCACTCGAAGCCGGTGTGCCGCCCCGAGAGATCTGGCTCGCGCTGTGCGATGAGGCAGACGTTCCACAGGAGCGCCGCTACGGGGTGGGGCGGCTGGAGCCGCGCAAGCGCTGATCCTGTGTTCGGCGACCGGATGCTGATTCAGCGGCGTGTCGTCGAATATCTGTTCGATGTCCGCGTATTGTTCTGCACAAGTGGTTTCGAGGTGCGGTAATCCACGGTTCGTGGGGTTCCCGACCCAATGTCGGTGGTCCCTCGTACGGTGATTACAGGCCGAGAAGCCATACGCCTTGTCGGAGAGCTCACCCCAGCCGGGGTGGCCGCGACAGCCTACAGGCGGCACCACGCGACACGAGGAGCACACCATGCCATCACCCGCAGACCGCGAGAAGTCTCTGGAATCAGCACTCGCTCAGATCGACCGGCAGTTCGGAAAAGGCTCGGTCATGCGACTGGGCAGCGACGAGCGCGCACCGGTTGCCGTCATCCCTACCGGATCCATCGCCCTCGATGTCGCGCTCGGTGTTGGCGGACTGCCGCGTGGACGCATCGTCGAGATCTACGGACCGGAATCTTCCGGTAAGACCACGCTCACCCTCCACGCGATCGCCAATGCGCAGCGCGCCGGCGGCATCGCTGCCTTCATCGACGCGGAGCACGCACTCGATCCCGAATATGCCAAGAAGCTCGGTGTCGACATCGACGCGCTTCTGGTCTCGCAGCCCGACACGGGTGAGCAGGCTCTCGAGATCGCAGACATGCTCGTGCGCTCCGGTGCCATCGACCTGATCGTCATCGACTCGGTCGCGGCCCTGGTGCCCCGTGCAGAGATCGAGGGTGAGATGGGCGATTCCCACGTGGGTCTGCAGGCGCGACTCATGTCGCAGGCGCTTCGCAAGCTCACCGGTGGCCTGAACCAGACCAACACCACCATGATCTTCATCA
Source organism: Microbacterium sp. (assembly GCF_052099035.1). Classification (GTDB taxonomy): domain Bacteria; phylum Actinomycetota; class Actinomycetes; order Actinomycetales; family Microbacteriaceae; genus Microbacterium. The sequence continues at coordinate 72,383 of NZ_JBQDSX010000001.1, forward strand.
ACCAGCTGCGCGAGAAGATCGGTGTCTTCTTCGGATCTCCTGAGACGACAGCCGGTGGAAAGGCGCTGAAGTTCTATGCGTCGGTTCGTCTGGATATTCGTCGTATCGAGACCATGAAGGATGGCACCGAGGCAGTGGGAAACCGCACCCGTGTCAAGGTCGTGAAGAACAAGATGGCGCCCCCGTTCAAGCAGGCGGAGTTCGACATTCTCTACGGCACAGGAATTTCCCGCGAAGGCAGCCTCATCGATTTCGGTGTGGAGCACGGCCTCGTGAAGAAGTCGGGTTCCTGGTACACCTACGATGGCGACCAGCTGGGACAGGGTAAGGAGAACGCTCGCTCGTTCCTGATCAAGAACACCGATGTTGCGCTGGAAATCGAGACGAAGATCAAGCAGAAGCTCGGTATCGGCGGAGCCGTCGCCGAGGGTGAAGCCGTTGCTGGTGACGAGCTCGCGCAGCGTCGCCCGGCCTGATCATGACTCGGCGATGCTCAGCAGAAGCGGTGAGCAATGAGTGATGGGGGCGAGGACCGCCTCGCTCCTGTCATTCCGCTCTTCGGCGGACGGATGACTCGCGCATCCGAGCTGCGCCCTGATGCGGAAAAGCCCGCACCCAAGCGATCGGTGGGTGATCACGCGCATGCTTTGGGGCGGACCGTGGACCAGGCCGGGCGCCCGGCCGAACCCGCGGGCCAAACCGAACCTGCGGGCCAGGCCGAAGAGGCGCTCGTTCGTAAGCTGCGCGCACGATCGCTCTCGGTGTCCGAAGCCAGGCAGGTGCTCCGCGGTCACGATCTCGATGCCGCCGGTATCGACGATGTGATCGATAAGTTCTGCGAACGCGGGTATCTGGACGATGCTCTGCTCGCGGAGCACCTCGTGATCTCAGGTGTCGAGCGCAAAGGGCAGGGGCGAGTGGCTCTCTCTCGTGCGCTTGCCCAGCGGGGCATCCCGCGCGATGTGATCGACACCGCGCTGGGCGACCTGCCTGATGACGATGCGGAACGGGCGCTGGAGTTCGCGCGAACGAAGGCCCGTTCGATGGCGCGTCTCGATGCCGACACGGCGTTGAGACGACTTCTGGGGCAGCTCGCTCGTCGTGGCTATGGCGGATCGGTTGCCACGTCCGCCGCTCGTGCTGCGTTGGCCGAGGCATCGCTGGGGGCGCCGACCACAGGGGTGAGGTTCGTCGAGTCGGACTGATGGTCAGAATCCGCTCGTAGAATGGGAGCACCATGACTATTCCGCGCAGCGAACCGACGACCATCACGGCCTCGCCGGCTGCCGTCGATGCCGACGGGCACCAGCGAACCTACGAAGTGCGCACCTTCGGGTGTCAGATGAACGTGCACGACTCCGAGCGTCTCTCCGGATCTCTGGAGAGCGCCGGGTATGCGCGTGCCGACGCAGGCTCCGAAGCCGATGTCGTCATCATCAACACCTGTGCTGTTCGCGACAACGCGGCCGGAAAGCTCTACGGCACACTTGGACACCTCGCCTCGGTCAAGCGTCGCAAAGACGGCATGCAGATCGCCGTCGGCGGATGTCTCGCCCAGATGGACAAAGAAGCCGTGCTCGACAAGGCTCCGTGGGTCGACGTCGTCTTCGGCACGCACAATATGGGCTCGCTTCCGGGCCTTCTCGAGCGCGCGAAGCACAACGGCGATGCCGAGCTCGAGATCCTCGAGTCTCTCGAGGTGTTCCCCTCGACTCTGCCGACCAAGCGCGACTCTGCCCACAGCGGTTGGGTATCGATCTCCGTCGGCTGCAACAACACCTGCACCTTCTGCATCGTCCCGAGCCTGCGCGGTAAAGAGAAGGATCGTCGTCCCGGCGACATTCTGAACGAGATCCGTCTGCTCGTCGAAGACGGTGCGATCGAAGTCACCCTTCTGGGGCAGAACGTGAACTCCTACGGCGTCGAGTTCGGGGATCGCCAGGCTTTCAGCAAGCTGCTGCGCGCCGCCGGTGAGATCGAGGGGCTCGAGCGCATCCGCTTCACGAGCCCGCACCCCGCAGCCTTCACCGACGACGTGATCGACGCCATGGCGGAGACCACCTCGGTCATGCCGCAGCTGCACATGCCGCTGCAATCCGGCAGCGACCGTATCCTCAAGGCGATGCGTCGCTCGTACCGCAGCTCGAAGTTCCTCGGAATCCTCGACCGCGTTCGTGAGCGCATGCCGAATGCGGCGATCTCCACCGACATCATCGTCGGCTTCCCCGGAGAGACCGAGGAGGACTTCGAAGACACGATGCGTGTTGTCGAGCAGGCCCGCTTCGCGAACGCATTCACTTTCCAGTACTCGATCCGCGAAGGCACCCCGGCCGCCACGATGGAGGATCAGGTCCCGAAGGCTGTCGTTCAGGAGCGTTACAACCGGCTGCTCGCGCTGCAGGAGCGCATCTCCCTCGAAGAGAACGAGAAGCAGGTCGGCCGCGAAGTGGACGTCCTGGTCTCGGTCGGTGAGGGTAAGAAAGATGCCGCAACGCACCGGCTCACCGGCCGCGCAGAAGACAATCGCCTCGTTCACTTCGAGGTCACAGCAGGTTCAGAGCTGCCTCGTCCGGGCGATGTTGTGACCGTGAAGATCACGCACGGCGCGCCCTTCCATCTGCTTGCCGACGATCCCGCAGGTGCACCGTTGCGCATTCGCCGCACGCGTGGTGGAGACGCGTGGGACCGTTCGCAGACCGAGTCCTGCGGGGCCCCGTCCGCGACAGCGGAGCCCGGTGCTCCGCGCGCGGTGTCGCTGGGTCTTCCCACGCTCCGCGTCGGTGTCTGAATAACGTCAGTGTCTGAGCAAGCCCGCATCTGGGCGGTCGTCGGTGCCACAGGTACGGGCAAGAGCGACCTCGCCCTCGCCCTCGCCGAACAGCTCCGCGCCCAGGGCAACCCGGCTGAGATCATCAACGCCGATGCCATGCAGCTGTATCGCGGCATGGATATCGGCACGGCGAAGGTCCCGCTGGCTGAGCGACGCAGCATCCCGCATCACATGTTCGATGTTCGCGATGTGACCGAGGACGCGGCAGTGGCCTGGTACCAGCCGCTCGCGCGGGCCGCGATCGTGCGCGTCCACGAGCAGGGTGGCGATGCGATCCTGGTCGGAGGATCGGGGCTCTACGTGTCGAGCATCATCTTCGACTTCCAGTTCCCGCCGCGGGACCCGGCGGTGCGCGAGAGGTTGACGCGCGATCTGGAAGAGCAGGGCGCCGGAGCGCTTTTCGCCCGACTGCAGGAGGCCGATCCCGCAACCGCAGCACGTGTCGACCCGAAGAACGGTCGCCGTGTGATGCGCGCTCTCGAAGTGCTCGAGCAGGGAGCGCAGACGCACGGAGCAGCACTTCCGGATGCGCCGGAGCTCTGGCATCCGCGCACCCGCATTCTGGGATTGCACGTCGATCGTCCCGAGCTCGTCGAACGGCTCGATCGCCGCGTCGAGCGGATGTGGGAGCAGGGGCTGCTCGACGAGGTCGCCCAGCTGCGCGACGCGGGCCTGGAGCGGGGAACGACAGCGCCGCGTGCGATCGGCTACGCGCAGGCCCTCGCGCAATTGGCGGGAGCGAAGACCGAGGCCGAGGCGATTGCGGAGACCCAGGCGCTCACGCGTCGCTATGCGCGCCGGCAGGTGTCGTGGTTCAAGAGGTATCCCGGGATCGAGTGGGTCTCCCCGATGTCGGAGGCCCGTGACATCCTCGGCTCATGAGCACTCACTTCTACACGGCCTCCAGCCTCGACGGCTATATCGCTACTGAGGAGCACTCACTCGACTGGTTGCTCAAGCAGGACATCGACCTCGAGGGACCGATGGCGTATCCCTCCTTCATCGAACGCATGGGGGCGCTGGCGATGGGAGCATCCACCTTTGAGTGGATCCAACGCAGTGATGACGAGTGGGGCTACACGAAGCCCACGTGGGTCTTCACCCATCGTGATCTGCCGGTCCCCGAAGGCGCAGACGTCACGCTGACCAGCGAACCGATCACTGATGTGCACGTAGCGATGACCGCGGCCGCGGGAGACAAAGACATCTGGATCGTCGGCGGGGGAGACCTCGCCGGTCAGTTCGCGGATGCGGGCCTCCTCGACGAGGTATGGGTTCAGTACGCTCCGGTCACCCTGGGCGCGGGCGCGCCGGTGTTGCCGCGTGCCCTCGACCTCGAGCTGTTGGACGTCGCACGCAATCGCAACTTCATGTGCGGGCGCTACCGGGTCTTGCGTCGTACGCCGAAGACGAAGTAGACCGCAGGGCCGATCCAGTTCACGAGGATGACGGGGATCCACGCCGGCTTCGGCCCCCGCAACTCCGCCGTATCCCGGCGCGCGAGATCCCAGAACGCCATGGCTGCGATGGCAAGCTGAACGACTCCGAGCACTCCGAGCGTCGCCTTGCCAGCCGGGCTCACCTCGCTTATGTCCTTCTTCTGACGTCCCATGTCGACCTCCTCACCCCATCCTGGGGGTTCGGCGCCCCGCACGCCAGCCCAGCGTCCGGTAGTCGGTGCGGAGCCGGCAGAGCTGCGATCCTCTCTAGACTTGTCGCATGGTCGCATTCACCAAGGGACATGGCACGGGCAATGACTTCGTGATCATCGCCGACCCTGACGGCGAGCTCGAGCTGTCGTCGGATCAGGTCGCGGCGCTGTGCGATCGCCATTTCGGCATCGGCGCAGACGGCGTGCTGCGAGTGGTTCGATTATCGGCCTTCCCGGAGGCCGCTGCGGCTCTCGCGGAGGAGCCCGCCGCTGAATGGTTCATGGACTATCGAAACGCCGATGGTTCGGTGGCAGAGATGTGCGGCAACGGCATCCGCGTCTTCGCGCACTACCTGGTGCGTTCCGGGCTCGCCACGATCGACCCCGGCTCGACCCTCCCGATCGGCACCCGTGCTGGCGTGCGCGACGTGACCGTCAGCGCCGATGGATATCAGGTCGATCTCGGCCGCTGGAAGCTGTCCGGTGATGACCCGCTCGCCAAGGCGCGAGGTCTGGAGGTCGCCCGCCCCGGCCTCGGAATCGATGTCGGCAACCCCCATGTCGTGGTCGCTCTCGCGTCCGAGGAGGAACTCGCGAGCATCGAGCTCGAGTACATCCCCGAACTCGACCCGGCTCTGCCCGCTGGTGCGAACATCGAGTTCGTCGTACCGGGAGAACCACTCGTGCGCGACGGAATCGGCCACGTTTCGATGCGCGTGTTCGAGCGCGGTGTCGGCGAGACCCTGAGCTGCGGAACCGGCGTCGCGGCGACGGCGTTGGCCGTTCGTTACTGGGCGGGGGAGCGCGCACCCCACGACTGGCAGGTCAGTGTGCCCGGTGGGGTGCTCGGCGTTCGGATGTTCCCCACCGAGGACGGCGAGCACGTCGCGCTGTCAGGTCCCGCGCAGCTCACGTTCTCCGGCACGATCGACCTGATCTGAGTCCGAAAGCACGAGCGCCGAGGCTCCAGCTCAGTTAGACGACCTGGACCGGTTCGGTCGGAGGGTTGCCGTGCTTGCGCACCTTGAGCACGCGGTACCCCTTGCCCGTCGCGCTCCGGAAGACGCTGTACCCCGGGTGCAGCGTCGCACCGAGCCACCGCTGAAGAGAATCAGCGCCAAGGTTGCGCTGCACGACGAGCCAGGCATCGCTGTGCTCGTCGAGGCGGGGAATCCACCGCTCGAGCATGTCGTGGAGCACGTTCTTGCCGACCCGGATCGGCGGGTTCGAGCGGATCGTGCGGAACGCGACGTCATCGGGAACATCGTCGGGCAGGACGGCGTTGATATTGGTGAGTCCGAGCTGATCGGCATTGCGTCGGACGAGATCGAGCGCGCGCTCATTCACATCCACTGCCCACACGGTCGAATGCGGCGCAGCCTGAGCCATCGTGATGCTGATCGGTCCCCAGCCGCTGCCGAGGTCGAGGAAGTTCCCACTCGGCGGCAGCGGTGGCATATTGGCGAGGAGAACTGCTGTTCCGGCATCCAGACGGTCGGGACTGAAGACGCCACCAGCGGTGGTCACTTCGAGGTCGCGACCCGCGAGCGAGACACGAATCGTCCGCAGGTTCTGGGCACTTGCCGGGGTCGCAGAGAAGTAGTGATCAGACCCCATACGGTGAGCGTACCGGAGTAGCGGGTTAAGGTTAAGACGCCGAACACAGAAGGCAGAGGATGACGAAGACCACAGACGATTCCCACGACGACGAGACGCTCGATCGTGTGCTGGCCAGCGCCGAAAAGCGCACCGAGGCTCGCGTGTTCGGTGCGGCGCAGGCGCTGCAGAACACCTCGACCGCCGCGTACGGAGACCGAGACGGCGATCAATGGGATCTCGCGGACCGCCACGCGCTCCGCCGCGTCGGCGGGCTTTCCACCGAGCTCGAAGACGTCACCGAGGTCGAGTATCGCCAGCTGCGCCTCGAGAACGTCGTGCTCGTGGGCGTATACCCCCAGGGCGCGCAGGCGGATGCTGAGAACTCGCTGCGCGAGCTGGCAGCTCTCGCTGAGACGGCTGGCGCTGTCGTGCTGGACGGCGTGCTGCAGCGCCGTCCGCATCCGGACCCCGCCACGTATCTGGGACGCGGCAAAGCGCAGGAGCTCAAGGATCTCGTCGCCGCGACCGGTGCGGACACCGTGATCGCTGATACCGAGCTCGCCCCGAGCCAGCGCCGTGCGCTGGAAGACGTCGTCAAGGTGAAGGTCATCGACCGAACTACTGTCATCCTCGATATCTTCAGCCAGCATGCGAAGAGCCGTGAGGGCAAGGCGCAGGTCGAGCTCGCGCAGCTCGAATATCTGCTGCCGCGACTGCGCGGTTGGGGTGACTCGATGAGCCGTCAGGCCGGCGGTCAGGTCGGCGCCGGTGGCGCGGGCATGGGATCGCGTGGCCCCGGTGAGACGAAGATCGAGCTCGATCGGCGCCGCATCCGCACGCGCATGGCACTGTTGCGTCGTCAGATCCGCGACTTCGCACCGGCGCGCGATGCCAAGCGCGCCGAGCGCAAGCGCAACACGATTCCGTCGGTTGCGATTGCGGGATACACGAACGCCGGAAAGTCGAGCCTGCTCAACGCACTGACGAGCGCGGGGGTGCTGGTCGAGAACGCGCTGTTCGCGACCCTGGATGCCACCGTCCGGCGATCCGTGACCGATGACGGCCGCGTGTATACCTTCACCGACACCGTCGGATTCGTCCGGAACCTGCCGCACCAGCTGGTTGAAGCTTTCCGCTCAACCCTCGAGGAAGTCGCCGATGCGGACATCGTGCTGCACGTCGTCGATGGCGCTCACCCGGATCCTGCCGGACAGCTTCAGACGGTGCGTGACGTCATGGGAGATGTCGGCGCGCGGGACCTCCCCGAGATCGTGGTGTTCAACAAGGCCGATCTGATCACGGACGACGAGCGACTGGTGCTGCAGGGGCTCGAGCCCACGGCCCATTTCGTATCCTCCCGTTCCGGCGAGGGCATCGAAGAGTTGCGCGCTGCGATCGATGAGGCGTTGCCGATGCCGGCGGTCGAGGTTCGGGCGCTCGTGCCGTATGACCGGGGAGACCTGGTGGCCGCGGTGCATGAGACCGGCATTCTGCTCTCCACCGAGCACGGCGAGCACGGTACCGAGATCCACGCGCACGTGTCAGAGCGCCTCGCTGCGGATCTCGCGCGTTTCACCCACTGAGCCGACCTGTCGCGCTGCTGTTCTTCGCTCGCGCTGCAGAAGTATCCGCAGCGCGAGCGGCGATGAGCAGCGCGACGGTGTCAGGAGGCGGTGTCAGGAGGCGGTGAAGCGGGCTTCGACCGTCGCGGAGATGACGATGTCCTCGGGCTCGTACTCCATGACCGGTCCTGCGGAGTCTGCAGAGGCAGCGAATGCAGCACCGCGCGCCATCATCATCTGCGGCGAGGATGGTTGTCCCCGCGAGATGATCCCGGTGTCGGCGATCTCCACAGGTGTCACGGTTCCCAGTCCGAGGGCCGACGCGTACGCCTGTGCACGCTGCACCGCGACGCCGACGGCAGATGATGCGACTTCCCGTTCGATGTCGGCACGAGTCTGCGGCGTCAGGTGCCAGTTCACCCACCCGATCTCGATGCCGTCCCACGAGGAGACCTCCGTCGCCCAGATCGATAGTTCGGATGCTTCGGTGAAGGTCGCAGTGAAATCGATGCTCGCGTAGTACACCGGCGCGAGCTGTTTGCCCTCGTCATTCCACGGACGCTCTGCACGCACGGCGAGACGTTCGCTCGTCCATTCGGTGATGGCCCCGGCATCCGACTGCTCGGTCGCGCTCGTGCGCACTGGTTCTGCCAGGCGCATGGCGCGTTCGACGACATCAGAGCGTTCGTGGCCTTCGGCGCGCACGGTGATGTGAATGGTGGCGCGCTCCGGCGCGATGCGCGCCTCATTCTCGCCGCGGACGGTGATGGTCACATCGCTCATGGCAGCGACTCTACGCCAGGAATAGCGTGGGTCGGGGATCCGTTGTATTCTGTGATGCTCGGGTGCTCCGGCATCTGAGTTGGTAATTCAACAGTGTGACAGCGGTCATCTTCGCAAGAAGAACCACGGGGCTGATCGGTTTCGACAGTGCTTGTGAATTCACGTGAAGCGGGCCGAGGATGCAGGGTTATCTCGTGAACGCTCCCTGCAAAACCATAGTTGCCGAAACAAAGCGCAACGACTTCGCCCTCGCTGCATAAGCGAGCCCGATAGTCCGTCAGACCGTATGTGATTCCGATACGGACCCTGGCGTCATCTAGGAATCTTGCTGCGTGATGGCGTCTGGACGTCACGTGGGACTCTTCCCAGGCTGGGCTCGTCGACTTAGGTGTCTGTGACAAAGGTCGGAGCCGAGCAGAACGTCTGCACAGACTGCGCCCGGAGAAGCCGTGGATACTCAGCGTTGGACGGGGGTTCGATTCCCCCCAGCTCCACCACCCGCTGTCACTCGATTGAAGGCCCGTCCTCCTGCTCATGCAGGAGGACGGGCCTTCGTCGTGTCATGCGGCGTCGTGTTACGGGCGCTGAATCAGAATCAGACTCTGCTTCGTGTCGGCGAGGATGACCCAGCCGTCACCGAACTCGTAGGTCATGCCGAAACCTGTCTCATCGAGCGAGATCGAGTACTGCGGATCCTCGGTGATGTAGGTGTGGCCGTCTTCGTCGGCGCGCTTCCAGCCTTCGGCGAGCAGCTTCTGCTGCGCCGGGGTCGATTCGGCCGCTGCGAGCGGCGCCCAGCCGAATACCTGAACGTGGTCGGAGGCCACGGTGTAGTCGCCCCAGACGCACTGGATGCCGCCGTCGATGACATCTGCGCCGATCCGGAACTCGTTCTGCTTATAGGTCCAGCCGTGTCCGTCGAAGATCTCGATCGTGCTCGGCGCGATGAGTGTGTCGCACGTGGGTGCAGCTGCGGGCTCGTTCACCTTCTCCGTCTCGATGGGGGACGGAGACGGCGATGGCACCGCAGACGGCGTGGCGGTAGGCGAAGCTGTCGTCGGGGCCGGCTGGGGCTCGGGCGCGCACGCAGAGAGCGTCACGGCGAGTGCGAGCACGGCCAGAGCGGCGGGGAGGGTGCGATTCATCATGTCGATCAGTCCTTCGCGCCGATGAGATCGCGGAATGCGTCGTGCAGGATGCCGTTGGTTGCCAGCGACGAACGCTCCGAGATGCTGTCGGCGCCGTCGAAGGATGTGAAGGTTCCGCCGGCTTCGCGGACGATCGGGACGGCGGCTGCGATGTCGTACTCCTTGACGTCGAATTCGGCGACCATTTCGAGGCGGCCTTCAGCCAGGAGCATGTACGCGTACACGTCTCCGTATGCGCGGTCGCGCCACACACGGTCTGTGATCTTCAGCAGGGCAGGAAGGTGCCCGGCATCCGCCCACTGCGTGATGCTCTGGAAGCTGACTGCCGCATCATCGAGTGATGCGATCGATGACGCCTCGAGGCGTCGGGGGCCGCTGTGCGTCGCTGTCCAGGCTCCTGCGCCCGTCGAGCCCCACCAGCGCCGTCCGAGAGCGGGCATGCTGACCACGCCGACCTGGGGGACCCCGTCGACAGCCAGGGCGATCATGGTGCCCCACAACGGGATGCCGCGCATGAAATTCGCTGTGCCGTCGATCGGGTCGATGATCCACTGCCGCTTCGCATCGCCCTCGATGCCGAATTCCTCGCCGAAGATGCCGTCGGAGGGACGCTCATCGGCCAGTATCGCCCGCAGAGCGCGCTCTGCCGCGAGATCCGCGTCGGTCACATGGGACCTGTCCTCCTTCGTGGAGATCTTCAGATCGCTCGCATCGAAACGCGGCAGGGACTCGGAATCGGCGGCATCCGCCAACCGGAGCGCGAGCTCGAGGTCGACGGAGAAATCCGTGGCAGCAGAAGGTACAGTCACGTACTCAGGATAGTCGGCGGGATGCTGGATCGAACGCGGTCTCGATTTCGCATGCGGCTACGAAACTGGTAATGTAATTCCTCGGCCGGGGATGATCCCGGGCCATGCGCCTCTAGCTCAATGGCAGAGCAATTGACTCTTAATCAATGGGTTCCCGGTTCGAGCCCGGGGGGGCGCACGGATCAGCCTCAGAACACTCTCGCCAGTGTTCTGAGGCTTTTCTGCTTTTCAGAATGGTTCGTCAGATCACCGCGATGACCTCGCCGTTGGTCAGCGCCTGCAGCGTGTCGAACGTCAGGGGCATGACGGTGTGCGGGTGGCCGGCCGCAGCCCAGATGACGTCGAATTCGCGAAGTGCATCGTCGAGGTAGGTGCGCAGCGGTGCGGGGTGTCCGACCGGTGCCACACCACCGATTGCCTGCCCCGTCGCCTCGCGGACGACCGACGCCGGCGCCATCTCAACGCTCTCGGCGCCGATGCCTGCGGCGACAACAGTGAGGTTCGCGCGATGGCCACCGCTGGTCATCACGAGTACCGGTGCGCCGTCGGCGAGGAAGACGAGGCTGTTCGCGATCGCCGCGACCTCGCATCCGATCGCAGCGGCCGCCTCCACAGCGGTGCGCGCGGAGTCCGGCAGCACCCGGATCGCCGACTCGATTCCGGCGGCTTCCAGGTGGCCCCTGACGATGCGACTGCGTTCGGGGAGGGGCGGATAGTCACTCATGGCCCCACGGTATCGAATCAGGGCCGCGGGAAGTCAGGAATCAGGGCTGCGGGAAATCACGTCGCGTCGCCGACGGTGATGGCCTCGGCATCCTCCGTGGCGGCATCCGTCGGCTCGTCATCGATGTGCGCGAGGACCTTGCGTCCGAGGAACACGGTCAGAGTCGCGATGAGCACGGATGCCGCAGCGAAAAGATACGGCACCGTCGAGTTGAAGGCGTGCCACAGGAGCGCGGCGATCGGCGGAGCCATGGCGCCGCCGATGAAGCGCACGGCGGAGTACGACGATGACGCGACCGAACGCGGGAGGTCGGTGGCTTCCATGACAGCCTCCGTGAGAACCGTGTTCATGATGCCCAGCAGCAGACCGCCGATGACGATGCACGTCACCAACGCGGGAGCGGTTTCCGCGACGAGCCCCGCGGCAATGAGATCGACGGCGAGCAGCGGCAGGACTGTGAGGATCACGGCCGTGCGCGACATTCGCCGCATCATCCACGGTGCGACCCAGATGCTCGTGATCGCGAGCGCGACGCCCCAGCCGAAGAAGGTGAGTCCGATCCCCATCGCACCGAAGCCGAGAGGGAACGGTGAGAACGCGAGCAGCACGAAGAAGCCGATGTTGTAGAACAGCGCGGTGACAGCGAGGATCGCGAGTGCGGGCCGCCGCAGAGCTGTGAACGGAGCGGAGAATGGCACCGGGTCGCGTTTCTCGCCGGGGCCACGCAGCAGCGTGAGAACGGCGATGAAAGCGATCGCCATCAGAACGACGACGCCGAAGAACGGCCCGCGCCAGCTGACTTCGCCGAGCAGTCCGCCCAGGAGTGGTCCGATCGCGATACCGAGACCGAGGGCTGCTTCATAGAGGACGATCGCCGCACCGCTGCCGCCCGAGGCCGAGCCCACGATGGTCGCCAACGCCGTCGAGATGAACAGGGCATTGCCGAGGCCCCAACCGGCACGGAAGCCGATGATCGCGTCGACACTGCCGCTGAGCGCGGAGGCGAGCGAGAACAGAATGATCAGTGCGAGGCCGATCATCAGCGTCGCCTTGGCGCCGATGCGACTGGAGATCCAGCTGGTGACGAGCATCGCGAGGCCGGTCACCAGCAGGTAGCTCGTGAACAGCAACTCCGTTTCGGTGGGGCTCGCCTCGAGGGATTCTGCAATCGCAGGAAGGATCGGGTCGACGAGCCCGATTCCCATGAACGCCACGACACTCGCGAAGGCGACCGCCCACACTTGGGCGGGCTGCTTCCAGATCGATCCGGTGGCTGTCGTGCTGTTCACTCAGTGTCTCCTGTCATCGGAAAGTCATCGGCGCTGTGCGCTGCGAGGATCTTGGCCGCGCGGGTCAGAACGTGCCAGTCCGCGGTGTCGAGGTCGGCGAAGCGAGGTGCGAGAACGGTGCGGAACTCCGCTCGCCAGGCGGCGAAGGCGTCTCGGCCCGCCGCTGTGATGTCAACGACCGTCGCCCGAGAATCGGCCGGGTCAGGGGATCTGCTGATGAGGCCCGCTCGTTCCATCTCACCGAGCAGACGCGTCATTCCCGGTTGTGTCGTGCGGGCCGCACGAGCAAGAGATCCGACGCGTTGCCGGGGATTTCTCTCCAACAGGCTGAGCACGCGCCATTGAGCTGCCGGGGCCTCGTTGTGTGCAGCCTGTGCGGAGATCCTGGCGAGGGCGTGGGCGGAAATCACGATCGAGGGGATGATCTCATCACGATTCATACCGAAAAGTATATACCGCATGGTATCTATCGAAAGAACTTGACGAGGAACCGGTGACGTTCTACAGTTCAAGTAACCTGAATCAGCTTTCAGGTTAGGCATCAAGACCTTCCAAGGGCGAAAGGCATTCACATGCGAGTTTCAAAGAAGCTACTCCTGGGTTCCGTGGTCGCCACGGCTGCCCTTGTTCTGGCAGCATGCGCACCGCAGGCTGCGACAGGCGGCGGCGGTGATGGTGAGGCCGAAGGCCCCACCGAAGTCACAGTCGGCGTCATCACCAGCGAAACCGGACCCCTCGCCGGCTACGGCGAGCAGTACCTCGAAGCTTTCAAAGCCGGCCTCGACTACGCGACGGATGGTACGAACGAGGTCGACGGCACCAAGATCGTCGTCGAATACCGCGACGATGCCGGTGACCCCGACACCGCCGTGACCGCCGCGAAGGAACTCATCGGCGACGGCGTCAACATCCTCCTCGGCAGCGCTTCCTCCGGTGTTGCACTGGCGATGGCAGAGCAGGCCGAGCAGAACAAGGTGCTGTTCATCTCCGGTCCCGCCGCTGCTGACGGCATCACCGGGGTCAACGAGTACACGTTCCGATCCGGTCGCCAGTCTGCTCAGGACGTCGCGACCGCAGGTACGTTCCTTGACGACATCGATGGCAAGACGGTCGCTGTGTTCGCGCAGAACAACGCGTTCGGACAGGGCAACGTCGCCGCGGTCGAGGCGATCCTCGGCGAACAGGGCGCCACGGTCGCTCCGGTGCTCGTTGCTGAAGACGTGACCGAGTTCACGCCCTTCGCGCAGCAGGTTCTCAGCGCCGAGCCCGACCTGGTGTTCGTCGCCTGGGCCGGTGCGACATCCGGTGCGATGTGGCAGGCCATGAGCCAGCAGGGCGTCCTCGACAGCATCCCCGTGGTCACCGGTCTCGGCGACGCCGCGACGTTCGGCGCCTACGGAGAGGCCTCGGAGAAGATCAACTTCCTGAACCACTACTTCCCGGCCGCACCCGACAACGAGGTCAACACCGCGATGGTCGAGGCGATCGAGGCCGCTGGTGGCACGCCCGACCTGTTCAGCCCGGACGGATTCAACGCGGCCATCATGCTCGTGCAGGCGGTCAAGGAAGGCAAGGGCGATGTGGATGCCATGATCGCTGCTCTCGAAGGCTTTGAGTTCGAGGGTCCGAAGGGCACCAACACGGTGCGCGCCGAGGACCACGCTCTGCTGCAGGACATGTACCAGGCCAAGCTCGTCGCTGACGGCTCTGGCTTCGTGCCCGAGCTCGTCGCCACGGTCAACGCATCCGACGTCGCTCCGTAATCGGGCTGTCCCGAAACAGAAGGCGAAGCATTTTATGAACGACACCCCAGCCCTGCCAGACGGCAGGTCCGACGGCGCGGCACTCCGCGTCCAAGGCCTCGGTCTGCAGATCGGTGGAGCGACGATCCTCAAGGACGTCGACCTCGATATCGCACCCGGATCCCTCGTAGGAGTCATCGGGCCCAACGGCGCAGGAAAGACCACGCTGTTCAACGCGATCTCGGGCGTGATCCGGCCCACAGCCGGGCGGATCTTCCTCGATGGCGATGACATCACCGGCCTGTCCGTGCCGAAACGGGCACGGGCAGGGCTGGGGCGCACGTTCCAGACATCGAGTCTGTTCCCCAAACTCAGCATCCTCGAAAATGTGCGCGTCGCGGTGCAGGCCGCGCACGGCGGCAGCTACTCGCTGCTGAAATTCCCCGGCCGGCAGGATGCGGCCACGACGCAGGCGATCCAGGTTCTCGAGCAGGTTGGGCTCGCCCATCGGCTGGACACCCCGGCCGGCGACATCAGCCACGGCGACAAGCGCAAGCTCGAGATCGCGTCGCTGATGGCCACGGACTCGCGGCTCGTGCTGCTCGACGAGCCCATGGCCGGCGTCGCATCCGGCGACGTCGCAGGTCTCGTCGAGAACATCCGTGCGATGCAGCGGGCGAGCGGCTGCACTGTGCTCATGGTCGAACACCACATCGACGTGCTGATGGGTCTGGTCGACCTCGTCGCGGTCATGTACTTCGGCACGATCATCGCATTGGACACCCCCCAGAACATCATGGAGAACCCCACCGTGCAGAGTGCATATCTCGGAACGGGGACGGCCGCATGAGCGACCCCATCCTGCAGGTCCAGTCCCTGCGCGCCTCCATCGCCGGCCAGCAGGTCGTCGAAGACGTGACCTTCGAGGTCCCCGCCACCGGTATCACGGCGGTGCTCGGCCGCAACGGCGTCGGCAAGACCTCCACGCTCCGCGGCATCCTCGGCCTCATCACTCGCCGTGGCGAGGTGCGCCTCGAGGGCGAGCGGATCGACAACCTCCCCACGCACAAGATCGTCCAGCGCGGCGTCGGCTATGTCCCGGAGGACCGCGAAGTGTTCGCGAGCCTGACGGTCGCCGAGAACCTCGCTCTGGCGGAGCGGCAGAAGACGCCGCGCCACGACTTCGTGGCCGAGCTCTTCCCCGACCTCGTGCAGCGGCGGGATCAGCGCGCCGGCACACTCTCGGGTGGGCAGCAGCAGATGGTCTCCGTCGCGCGCGCCCTCCTCAACGACAACCGCATCATCCTGGTCGACGAGCCCACCAAGGGGCTCGCTCCCAAGATCGTGCAGGAAGTTTCTGCGGCTCTCGCCGAAGCTGCCAAGCTCGTTCCGATCCTGCTCGTCGAGCAGAACCTCGAGGTCGTCCGCCAGCTGGCGGACGGCGCCGTGGTGATCGCCGGTGGCCGTGTCGTGCACACCGGGAACGCTCGAGCGATCCTGGACGACCCCGACCTCACGAGGCGACTCCTCGGCGTCAGTGCGGAGGCCCACGCATGAGCGTCCTCATCCTGACACTCGTCATCGGCGTCGGCCTCGGCGCCCTCTACTTCCTCGTCGCCAGCGGGCTCAGCCTCATCTACGGGCTCATGCACGTGTTGAACTTCGCACACGGCGCATTCCTCACCCTCAGCGCATTCGTCGGGTGGGGTGTCGCGCAGGCGATCGGAGCCTCGACATGGCTGGGCTTTATCGTGTCGATCCTCGTCGGAGCCGTGGTCGGCGCCGTATTCGCGACGCTCACCGAGCTGGTGCTCATTCGCCCGCTCTATGAGCGGCACATCGAACAGGTGCTCGTCACCGTCGGTCTCTCGTTCGCCGCGATCGCGCTGTTCGAGGGAATCTGGGGAACGGATGCCATCAACGTCAGCGGCCCCTCCTGGCTCGGCCAGACGACCGACGTGCTCGGCGCCAGCATCCCGAACAAGTACTGGGTGCTGATCATCGCGGCTGCCCTCGTTCTCGCCGGCCTCGTGCTCTTCTTGAAGAACACCCGCTACGGCATGATCATCCGGGCCGGCGTTGAGAACCGTGCCATGGTCACGGCGCTCGGCATCGACGTGCGCCGCTCGTTCACCCTCGTCTTCGCGATCGGAGGAGCTGCGGCCGGTATCGGCGGTGTGCTCGCCATGCACGCGATGACATACGTCTCGGCGCACCTGGGAACGACTCTGCTGATCTTCGCATTCATCGTCACCGTGGTCGGTGGCCTCGGATCTCTCACGGGAGCTGCGATCGCATCGGTGCTGGTCGCTGTGCTGCAGCAAGTCGCGAACACCTATCTCGGCGGGACAGGAGACTTCATCGTGGTGATCCTGCTCGCGGTGGTCCTGCTCGTGCGACCTGCAGGACTCATGGGGAGGAAAGCATGATGGCCCTTCGACAGACTCAGGGGGCGAAGCGCTTCGCGCCCGCACTCCTCGGCGTCGTGCTCGTGATCGTCATGGCGATCCTTCCCCTGCTGAACCTCTCGCTGCCCGGCATCCTTCCCGGGCCGACGTACACGCCCGGATCGCTCGCGCTGCTGTCGCTGTGCATGGTGTTCGCAGCCCTCGCGCTGTCGTACAACCTGCTGCTCGGCTCAGCCGGGATGCTGTCCTTCGGGCATGCGCTCTACTTCGGCGCCGGCGCCTACGGCCTCGGCATCGTGCTCGACGCATTCGCCTTGCCGCTGTGGCAGGGTGTGTTCCTCGCACTCATCGGCGGATTGGTGATCGCGTTGGTCACGGGCGCCGTCGCGATGCGCGTCAACGGCATCCCGTTCGCCATGGTGACCCTCGCATTCGCTCAGGCGGGCTCCGTGCTCGTGCGGCGCAATCAGAAGATCACCGGCGGTGAGGAGGGCCTCGGCCTTCACACCGAGAGTGTGCCGGACTGGCTGGTCGGAGTGATCAACACCCGCAACCTCTACTGGCTCGCACTCATCGTTCTCGTCATCGTCTACCTGATCGTGCTCTGGGTGGACAAGTCGCGGTTGGGACATCTCGCTGCTGCCGCACGTGAGAACGAGCTGCGCGTGCAGGTGCTGGGACTTCGCCCCGCCCGGGCGAAGCTGATCGTCTTCGTGATCGCCGCCCTCTGCGCGAGTCTGGCCGGTATCGCCTACCTGCTGCTTCAGTCCGGCACCCAGCCGAGCGCGGTGGGTACAGACCTGACGATCACGGTGCTCGTGATGGTCGTGCTGGGAGGCGTCGGATTCCGCTGGGGCGCGATCGTCGGCGGAGTGCTCTACACGATCCTCGACCAGCGGCTGACGGTGCTGGCTCGGGCGGAGGGGATCCAGGCCCTGCCGGACTTCCTGCGCATCCCGCTCTCAGAGCCGCTGTTCCTCCTGGGCGTACTGTTCATTCTCGTGGTCATGTTCCTGCCCGGTGGTATCGCCGGCACCGTCGACAGTCTGCGTCGCCGTCGCCGAGGCAGCGCGCCTGCTGCAGGATCGCTCGTCGGCCTCGAGGACAGCGACGCGCTCAACACCGAGGTGAGCGTGCGATGAGCGCCCATGTCGACGGTCCGCACACGGTCGGGCGGTGGCTCCGCGACCGAGCTGCCGCCAGCCCGAACGCGATCGCGATCGATGATCGCGGTGTGGCCGTCGACTATGCCGTCCTTGCAGCGCGCGCTGAGAATCTTGCTGAGCGACTGAGCGCCGCCGGCTACGGTGCGGGCCACCGTGTCGCGACGGTCTCGGGCAACTCGACCGATCACGTCGTGGCGTTCTTCGCATGCGCGTTCCTGGGGATCGCATTCATCCCGCTGTCCTGGCGACTGACACCCACTGAGCTCGCGGAACTCATCCGTCGCAGCGCCCCCGAGCTGGTCCTCGTCGAGGACGAGTACGTCTCGCTCGCGGGCACCGCACTGCGGACGCTGGACGAAGACGCGCCTGCATACGTGTTTCTCGGCAGCGCCGGCGTAGAAACCGAGGTCCCGCGGTCGGCGCACCCCGCAGCATCCCGCGCGGTTCAGGACGACGACCCGCTTCTGGTGATCTTCACATCGGGCAGTGAGGCGGCGCCGAAAGGCGTGGTGCTGACGCACGCGAACTGCTTCTGGACGAACATGGCATTGAGCCAAGCGATGCCGATGACGGCCGCAGACGTGGTGCTCTCGATGCTCCCGCAGTACCACGTCGCCGCGTGGAACGTGCAGCCCCTGCTGGCGTGGTGGACGGGGGCGACAGTCGTCCTCGAGCGGTCATTCCAGCCTGGACGTGTGCTTCAGCTGATCTCCGACCGGCACGTCACGACGATGATGGGCGTGCCGACGCAGTACCGGATGCTGCAGGAGGCACGCGGCTGGGACGATGCCGACCTCACGTCGCTGCGACACGTGCTCGTCGGCGGGGCGACCATGCCGGTCGACCTCGCGAAGGCGTGGGCGCAGCGTGGCGTCGAGCTCACTCAGGGATACGGCCTCACGGAGGCGGGTCCCAATGTGCTCGCGCTCCCGGCATCCGAACTCGCGGCCCATCCCGGCACCGTCGGACGTCCGTACCCGTCAGTCGACGTGTGCCTCGTGGATGTCGCCACATCACTGCCCCTCGACGGCGCCGCGACCGGCGAGCTGTGGATACGGGGACCGAGCACCTTCGCCGAGTATCTCGACGATCCGGATGCCACCGCCAGAGCGCGCTCGAACGGTTGGCTGCGCTCCGGAGATCTCGCACAGCGGGACAGCACCGGCATCTACCGGATCGTCGATCGACTCAAGGAGATCTACGTCTCCGGTGGCGAGAACGTTGCACCGGCAGAGGTCGAGCGGGTGCTCGGTGAGCATCCTCTCGTGCGGGCGGTCGCCGTCGTCGGCGCTCCGGACCGTGTGTGGGGTGAGCGCGGCGTCGCATTCGTCGTGACGCATGATGCGCTGTCTGAGGACGAGCTGCTGGCCTTCGCGCGCGAGCGACTGGCCGCATTCAAACTTCCGGCACAGGTCGTCTTCTTGGACGAGCTTCCCCGGTCGACGATCGAGAAGGTCGCGCGGGTCCGCCTGCGTGCCCTCGCCACCGGGCTGATGGCCGCTCAGGAAGAGGACGCAGATGACCGAGTCCGTTGAGACCGCTGAAGTCGGCGCGTTCGTATCTCCGGCCACCGGCCGACCGCTGACCAAGCGCGGCGAGAACACCAGACGCAAACTGCTCGAGGCTGCAGAATCGGTGTTCGCCGAACTGGGCTACCACGAGGCATCCATCGTGAAGATCACCGAGGGCGCCGGTGTCGCACTCGGCACGTTCTACCTGTACTTCGACAGCAAGCAGACCATCTTCGAAGCACTCGTCATCGACCTGAACCGCAGAGTTCGTCACTCGATGTCCGAAGCCATGGCTGAGGCCAACGATCGCATCGAAGCCGAGCGTCTCGGATTCGAAGGCTTCTTCCGCTTCACGGCCGCGCACCCTGCGCTGTATCGCGTGGTGCGCGAGGCTGAATTCGTGTCACCCGAGACACTGAAGATCCACTACGAGCGGATCGTCGAGGGGTATCGTGCGGGTCTGCGCGCCGCGCAGCAAGACGGCGATGTCGATCCCACGCTCGACGCCGAGGTCGCCGCATGGGCACTGATGGGCGCCGGTGAACTGATCGGGATGCGCTATCTGCTTTGGGAACGCGATGCGCAGGGCAACCCGCCCACACAGATCGCCCCTGCAGTCCTCGACGGCATGACCAGATTCATCGGCAACGCGCTGCGGCCTCACGCCGCGACGAAGCCGGCACCGCGAGTGCCGGAGAAGGAGAACGAGAATGGCTGAGCAAGATCTGGCCGGACGCCGTGCCGTCATCACCGGCGGTGCAAGCGGAATCGGGCTCGCATGCGCACAGGAGTTCGCTTCCCGTGGTGCGCACGTCATCATCGCCGATCTCAACCGCGAGGCGGCAGAACAGCACGCTGCGGTGCTCGGGGGAGAGGCATGGGAAGTCGACTTGTCCGACACGACCGCGCTCGACGATCTCGCTCTTGACGCGGACATCCTCGTCAACAACGCGGGAATCCAGCGGGTCAGCCCGATCCAGGACTTTGAGCCGGACGCGTTCCGGACGATCCAGCGCATCATGCTCGAGGCGCCGTTCCTACTCATCCGGGCAATGCTGCCGGGCATGTACGAGCGCGGGTGGGGGCGGATCATCAACATCTCCAGCGTGCACGGACTGCGGGCCAGCGCCTTCAAGTCCGCCTATGTCGCCGCCAAGCACGGGCTGGAAGGCCTGTCGAAGGTGACCGCGCTCGAGGGCGGACCGCACGGTGTCACGAGCAACTGCATCAATCCTGGCTACGTCCGCACGCCCCTCGTCGAGAAGCAGATCGCCGACCAGGCGCAGGTGCACGGGATCCCCGAGAGCGAGGTCGTCGAGAAGGTCATGCTCACCGAGAGTGCCATCAAGCGACTTGTGGAACCTGCCGAAGTGGCATCCCTTGCCGGATGGCTGGCCTCGCCGCACGCCGCGATGGTCACTGGTGCCTCGTACACGATGGATGGCGGATGGACTTCTCGATGAGTGCGCACGTGTATCGCACCGTCGACGTACCCGTCAGTGGGGGAGACCTGCGCGTCGGCGTGTGGGATCCGGTAGACGCGGGTGCGGCCGACATGCCGGGTGACGTCCCGACGATCCTCGCGATTCATGGCGTCACCTCGTCGCATCTTGCCTGGCCGTTCCTCGCGCAGCAGCTGACTGGGGTGCGGGTGATCGCCCCGGATCTCCGTGGGCGCGGTGAGAGCCGTGACATCGTGGGGCCGGCCGGCATGGTCGCCCACTCGACCGACATGGTCGCGGTCCTCGACGCTTTCGCACTTGCCGCGGTGCCGGTCGTGGGCCACTCGATGGGCGGTTTCGTCGCAATGGTGCTCGCTCATCGGCATCCCGACCGTGTCCAGCAGTTGATCCTCATCGACGGCGGGCTGCCGCTCGATGTGCCGAGCGGCGTCGAGCCCGAGGACCTGGTCTCGCTCATCCTGGGACCCACGGCAGACCGTCTGGCGAAGCGATGGAATGACGTCGACGAGTACATCGAGGCGTTCTGGCGGCACCACCCGGCCTTCGAATCGGACTGGAGTGCCGCGCTGGAGCGCTATATCGCCTACGATCTGGTGCCCGATGGTGATCGGTTCCGGCCCGCGACGAGTGCTCAGACCACCGTAGAGGACACCATCGACCTGAACCTCGGATCCGCGCTTCCCGAGGCACTCGCGGCGTTGAGCCAGCCCACGCTGTTGATCACGGTTCCGCGCGGTTTGCAGAACGAGGAACCGGGGCTGTATCCGGTCGCGCACCGTGAGCGCCTGCTCGCCGCGCACCCCGAGATTGTGCACCGTCATATTGATGGCTTCAACCACTACACGATCGTCATGAGCGATCACGGTGCCCAGGCGCTCGCGCCGCTCGTGCAGTCGGCGATCGGATCGCCGAGACCGGCGGTTCGACAGAATCAGTGACCGGTGCGGGTGCTGATCCGTGAGGACAGCTGATGAGCGTGCGCCATGAGCGTGCGCCCCAGCTGAGCTCTTCGGTCCGGACCGAAGCGGAATTCGACTCCGGTCAGACTCAGCGCCCACTCGGGGCGTCCGTTGCGGTCGAACACGGCAGCTCCCATGCCCCAGCTGCCTTCCACGATGAGGCCGGGGTTCACGGCGTACCCGCGTTCCTTGGTCTCTGTCAGACGCCGGCGGAGCGGTGCGAGCCCGTGCGTGCGGCCCCAGCGCTCGCTGAGTTCTGGATGCCGTTCCAAATAGGCATCCACATCGTGGTCAGGCAGAAACGACAGGATGGCAAGTCCCGCGCTGGCGACGCCGAGGGGGAACCGCACGCCCTCGCTGAGTACGAACGACCGGATCGGAAAAGAGCCCTCTTCGCGCACCAGACAGACCGTCTCATCCGCACGCCTGACCGACAGGAACGCGCTCTCCTCCGTCTTCACCGCGAGCGAGCGGACGATGTCTCGTGCGAGGGCAGTGATGTCATATCGCGCCGCAGCCACTGCTCCCATGAGGAACAGTTCCGGTCCCGGCATCCACCTGGCGCTCTCTTCATCGCGATCGACCAACCCCTCGACGCGCAGAGCGCTGAGCAGCCGGTGCACTGTCGAACGCGAGAGGTCGGCGGAGCGCGCGAGGGATTGCACGGTAGCACCGTCCTCGCCACTGGCCGTGACCAGTCGCAGGAGGCGCGCAGCGCGGGCCACGGCCTGCGCGCCGGGGACTGAACGGCCTGATGTGTCCATAATGTGGACAGTACCGTTCGAATCGCCCATATCGCAAGACCGGATTTCGGTCAGACCGCACGGCGGGCGGATGCTGGAAGAAGACCTCACACGAAGGAGTGCTGCGTGATCGACAAGCAATGGGCGACGGCTACGGAAGCTGTTGCAGATATCCCGGACGGTGCGTCCCTGGCAGTCGGCGGATTCGGTCTCTCCGGAAACCCGATCGCGCTGATCGAAGCGCTGCTCGCGCAGGGAACGACGGATCTCAGCATCGTCAGCAATAACTGCGGCGTCGATGACTGGGGTCTGGGCGTGCTGCTGAACGCGCAGCGCATCCGCAAGATGACCTCGTCCTACGTGGGCGAGAACAAGGAGTTCGAACGCCAGTTCCTCTCCGGTGAGCTCGAACTCGAGCTCACCCCTCAAGGCACACTCGCGGAGAAGCTGCGCGCCGGCGGCTCCGGTATCGCGGCGTTCTACACGCAGACCGGTGTCGGAACCCAGGTCGCCGAAGGCGGGCTTCCCCGTCGTTACAATCCGGACGGCTCGATCGCAGTGGCGTCCCCCGTGAAGGATGTGCGCACCTTCGACGTCGACGGCACACCGAAAGAGTTCGTCCTCGAAGAAGCGATCACCACGGACTTCTCGATCGTGCACGCCATGGCGGGCGACCGGCACGGCAACCTGCTGTTCAACAAGGCGGCCCGCAACTTCAACCCGATCGCCGCCATGGCGGGCCGGGTCTGCATCGCACAGGTCGAGCAGCTCGTCGAGCCAGGCGAGATCGACCCGGACCGTGTGCATCTTCCCGGTGTCTTCGTGCATCGGATCGTCGAGGTCGGCACCGATATCGAGAAGCGCATCGAGCGTCGTACCGTCACCCAGAGCGAAGGAGCCTGATCATGGCACTCACCCGCGAGCAGATGGCAGAACGTGCGGCCGCAGAGCTCACCGACGGCTCATACGTCAACCTGGGTATCGGCCTGCCGACTCTGGTCCCGAACTACGTCTCTGACGATGTCACCGTGGTGCTGCAGTCGGAGAACGGCATTCTCGGCGTCGGACCGTATCCCACCGAGGATGCCGTGGATCCTGATCTCATCAACGCCGGCAAGGAGACCGTTACGACCCTGCCGGGCACGTCCTTCTTCGACTCGTCGATGAGCTTCGGCATGATCCGCGGCGGAAAGATCGACGCCGCGATCCTCGGCGCGATGCAGGTTTCGGCCACCGGAGACCTGGCGAACTGGATGATCCCGGGAAAGATGGTCAAGGGCCCCGGCGGTGCGATGGATCTCGTCCACGGCGCAGGACGCCTCATCATCCTCATGGAGCACGTCGCCAAGGACGGCTCCGCGAAGATCGTCAACGAATGCTCACTGCCCCTCACCGGCAGGGGAGTCGCGCACCGCATCATCACGGATCTCGCGGTGATCGATGTCACCGATAAGGGGCTGGTGCTCGTCGAGACCGCGCCGGTTGTGAGCGTGCAGGATGTCATCGACGCCACAGAGCCGCCCCTGATCGTCTCTGAAAACCTGAAGGAGCTGTCATGACCGATGTCGTCATCGTCGCCGCCGCACGCACCCCACAGGGACGCTTGAAGGGGCAGCTCGCTTCCTTCACCGCGCCGCAGCTCGGCTCGCTCGCGATCAAGGGCGCGCTGGCGCAGGGCTCGGTCGACCCATCGGCGATCGATGCCGTCATCGTCGGACAGGTGCTCGCCGCCGGTTCCGGTCAGAACGCCGCACGTCAGGCATCTATCGGAGCGGGGATCGGATGGGATGTTCCCGCGCACTCCGTCAACAAGGTGTGCCTGTCGGGGCTCACGGCGATCATCGATGCCGCCCGCATGATCCAGACCGGAGACGCCACCACCGTGGTGGCGGCCGGCATGGAGTCCATGACACGCGCACCGCACATGCTGATGGGCTCGCGCGACGGCTGGACCTACGGCAGCGTCGAGGTGCTCGACCACATGGCCTTCGACGGACTCACCGACGCCTATGACAAGGAGAGCATGGGCGCGTCGACCGAGCGTCACAACGAGCGATTCGAATTGACCCGAGAGGCGCAGGACGAGGTCGCAGCGCTTTCGCACCAGCGAGCAGCAGCTGGAGCAGAGGCGGGCGTTTTCGACGACGAGATCGTCACTGTCGAGGTGCCGCAGCGTCGTGGCGAGCCGATTCTCGCAACCCGCGACGAGGGCGTCCGCCCCGACACCACCGTTGAGACGCTCGGGAAGCTCCGTGCGGCATTCGCCGAGGGCGGATCGATCACTGCGGGCAACTCATCGCAGATCTCCGACGGGGCTTCTGCCGTCATCGTCACCACGCGTGAGAACGCCGAGGCCCAGGGATGGCCGGTGCTCGCGACGATCGGTGCGAGCGGAGAGACCGCCGGCCCCGACAACTCACTTCAGGCGCAGCCGGCCCAGGCGATCCAGCGCGCACTGGAGAAGCAGGGCATCACCGCAGCCGATCTCGATCTGGTCGAGATCAACGAAGCCTTCGGGGCCGTCGTCGCACGCTCCCAGGTCGAGCTCGGAGTATCGAGCGACATCGTGAACATTCACGGCGGTGGGATCGCGATCGGTCACCCGATCGGAGTGTCGGGAAACCGGCTCGTCGTGCACATGGCGCATGAGCTCGCCCGGCGTGGGAGCGGCACGGTGGCCGTCGGACTCTGCGGTGGTGGTGGCCAGGGCGAGGCCCTCATCCTCACTCGCTGACCCTTCGACAGGCTCAGTGGCGAAGGCCGCGTCAGCGCTTCTGCGCGGCCTTCAGCTGCTTCTCGGTGCGCTTGATCTCCTTCTTCGCACGCTTGGACTGCTTGGCAGCGAGCGGCGAATCGTCGGCAACCGGGACGCCGTGCGATTCACGCCGCATGTCGATGGCCGCACCGACGGCGAGAGCGAGAGTGATGCCCCAGCTCACCCACGCCAGAACAGCGCGCCAGGTGATGGGAGCCTCGCGCGTGCCGCGAAGCAACGACACACCGGCAGTGATCGCTCCGATGAGACCTGTGCTGAAGAGGTAGCGCATCCCTCCAACTTAGCCTGGCGTCATCGACCTCGGTAGAATGGCCGCGGCGCTTCGGCGCCTGAGCGGAGATTCATGACCCAGGCGCAGCCTCTCGCCCGATCGAGCATGTTCCGCGAAGCGGGCCTGCCGTATTTCCTCATCGCCTTCGTGGCGCGACTGCCCTTCGCGATGATGGTCGTCGGTGTCCTCACCGTCGTCGTCTCCGTACGAGGCTCGCTGTCGCTCGGCGGATTGACGTCGGCTGCTGTGGGGCTCGGAACCGCCTGCTTCGGGCCGCTCCTCGGAGCCGCCGCAGATCGTTTCGGGCAACGGCTCGTCCTCCTGGCTCTGGCGATCGCGAACAGTGCACTGCTCGTCGTCTTCACCGTGGTCGTGTACGGGTCGGCCTCCGATGCCTTCGTGCTGCTCGCAGCCATCGGCATCGGTGCGTCCGCGCCGCAGGTCGCGCCGATGTCGCGCTCCCGGCTGGTGACGATCATCAACGAGCGGATGCCGGAACGCCAGCGCCCTCGGACGCTCTCCGGAACGATGTCCTACGAGTCCGCCGCCGATGAGACGGTGTTCGTGTTCGGCCCGTTCATCGTGGGCCTCCTCGGCTCCGCAATCGCACCCTGGGCGCCATTGGTCGGTGCAGCCGCCCTCACGCTCGTCTTCGTTGGAGCGTTCGCGCTGCATCCGAGCGGCCGTCATGTCTCCGCAGATCGGGATGCTGACGGGCGCGCCCCATCCGCAGCATCCGAACTATTTTGCCCGAACCTGCTCGTCGTGGTGATGGGCATCCTCGGAGTCGGCCTGTTCTTCGGCACGATGCTCACCTCACTCACGGCGTTCATGGACGATCGTGGTGCGCCAGAGGAAGCGGGGCTGCTGTACGGCGTCATGGGGGTGGGATCGGCGATCCTCGCGCTCGGAGTCGCCTGGCTGCCCCCACGGTTCTCGATGCGCGCACGCTGGCTGGTCTTCGCCAGCATCCTGCTCGCGGCCTCCGTGATGCTGCCCTTTGCGGACTCGCCCGTCGCGATGATGTGGGTGCTGGCCATCCTGGGCATCGGGATCGGTCCGACACTCGTCACGCAGTACAGCTTCGGCGCGGCTCGCAGCCCGCTGGGCAGATCGGCAACGGTGATGACGATGCTCGGCTCCAGCGTGATCGTGGGTCAATCGCTCGGATCCGCGGTCACCGGTGAGATCGCGCAGAGCCTCGGCACACCGGCGGCGATGGTTCTGCCCATCGTCTCAGCAGCGATCGTGCTCGTTTCCGGCATCCTGAACTGGTTCGCGAGCCGCACGCGTCAGCGAACTCGCTAGCCTGGGGGAGTACATCACCGGCAGCGAGGAGATCCCGTGGACACCGCAGAATTCGTCGTCGTTGCGAACAGGCTTCCGGTGGACCGAGTGGTCGATGCACACGGCGAAGAGACCTGGCGCACTTCCCCCGGGGGACTTGTCGCGGCGCTTGAGCCGATGATGAAGTCCGTCGACGGAGCCTGGGTCGGGTGGGCAGGCCAGGCCGATGTCGAGCTCGAGCCCTTCGTCGCCAATGACATCCGACTCATTCCGATCACTCTGAGCGCGCAAGAGGTCGCCGAGTATTACGAGGGCTTCGCGAACGACACGATCTGGCCCCTGTACCACGACGTGATCGCGCCTCCCCAGTATCACCGCGAGTGGTGGGACGCCTATGTCACGGTGAACCGTCGGTTCGCCGAGGCTGCCGCTGAGGCTGTGGCGCAGCACGGCACGGTCTGGGTGCACGACTACCAGCTCCAACTGGTTCCGGAGATGGTGCGCGCCCTGCGCCCCGACGTCACCATCGGATACTTCCATCACATCCCGTTCCCCGCGCACGGCCTCTACGCTCAGCTTCCGTGGCGCGATCAGGTGCTGCGGGGTCTGCTCGGGGCTGATGTGATCGGCTTCCAGCGGGCACAGGATGCCGTCTACTTCCTGACTGCCGTCCGTCGACGACTTCAGTACGAGGTCAAGGGCTCGATGGTCCACGTGCCGGGCAAGGAGAAGACTCGACCGGTGCTGGCAAAGGCGTTCCCGATCTCGATCGACACCTCCCCGTACCTCGAACTCATCGCCAAACCCGAAGTACAGGCGCGTGCGGTCGAGATCCGCGAGAGCCTCGGAAACCCGAAGCGGATCCTGCTCGGTGTCGATCGCTTGGACTACACCAAGGGAATCCGGCACCGGATCAAGGCATATGGAGAACTTCTTTCGGAGGGGCGCCTCAAGGTCGAAGACGTCACGCTGATTCAGGTCGCAAGCCCCAGTCGTGAGCGTGTGGACGCCTATGTGCATCTCCGAGATGAGATCGAACAGGCCGTCGGACGGATCAACGGTGACACCGACACGATGGGGCACAGTGCGATCCGCTACCTGCATCAGGGTTTCCCGCGCGAGGAGATGGTCGCGCTCTATCTCGCTGCGGATGTGATGCTCGTCACCGCGCTGCGCGACGGTATGAACCTCGTCGCGAAGGAGTACATCGCCACGCGTGCCGACAATCGCGGGGTCCTCGTGCTCAGCGAGTTCACCGGTGCTGCCGATGAATTGCGCCGCGCGATCCGCGTGAACCCGCACGATATCGAGGGGCTGAAGGACGCCATCATGACAGCCGTCGAGATGGAGCCCACGGAGCAGGGGCGGCGGATGCGGTCGCTGCGCAAGCGCGTGCTCGAGCACGACGTGAATGCCTGGTCGTCGTCGTTCATCAACGCTCTCGCAGCCGTACACGCCCGTCACGCCTGAAAGGAATCACCCAGTGACACGCACCTGGACGCCCGGAACCACCGATGAAGCCCTGGCCGCCATCGCGACCACGCCGCGGCTGGTCATCGCTCTCGACTTCGACGGGACGGCATCCCCGCTCGTTCCCGACCCGATGTCCGCCCGTGCCCTGCCCGAAGTGAAAGCGCAGCTCGAGCGGCTGGCCGCGTTGCCGAACACTCACGTGGCCTATGTCTCGGGACGCAGCATGGACGACCTTCGCGTGATCGCGGAACACGACGACGACTCCGCGATCGCCCTCGCGGGATCCCATGGCGCGCAGTACTGGTTCCCCGGCAGCGGCGACGAAGACGCCCCGGGCGCGTCGCCCGACGACGGGGTGCGCGAGGAGCTGTGGGCCGCAGCGCAGCCGATCGTGGATCGTTACGAGGGCATCGGGCTCGAGCAGAAGACGTTCGGGATGGGCATTCATGCCCGCCGCGCGACCCCCGAGGCCGAAGCCGCAGCATTCGCGGAGGTCGATGCGCTGGTCGCGGCACGGTTCCCGCACTGGCGGCGTCGGCAGGGCCACCGGATACTCGAGTTCTCCTCACGCACCGAAGGGAAGGATGCTGCGATGCGCGTGCTGCGCGAGCACTTCGATGCGACCGGGATCCTGTTTGCCGGCGACGACGTCACGGATGAAGACGCGATCGCGGTGCTCGGAGCGGACGACCTCGGCGTGCGCGTCGGACCAGGGGAGTCGGCCGCCGCACTGCGTGTGGACACTCCACAAGACATGGCCGCTCTTCTAGAGGCCCTCGCGGCCGAACGCTCCTCCGGACGGGAATAGACTGCCGTCATGTCCCCGCACGATCCTTCTTCACCCGCGTCCATCGACATCAAGCCCCGCAGCCGCGTCGTCACCGACGGCATCGAGGCCACAACGTCCCGAGGCATGCTCCGTGCTGTCGGGATGGGAGACGAGGACTGGGACAAGCCGCAGATCGGCATCGCATCCAGCTGGAACGAGATCACCCCGTGCAACCTGAGTCTTGACCGGCTCGCTCAGGGCGCGAAAGAAGGGGTGCACTCCGGTGGGGGATACCCGCTGCAGTTCGGCACGATCTCGGTCTCCGACGGCATTTCGATGGGCCACGAGGGGATGCACTTCTCCCTCGTCTCACGCGAGGTGATCGCGGATTCGGTCGAGACGGTCATGATGGCAGAGCGCCTCGACGGCAGCGTGCTGCTGGCCGGCTGCGACAAGTCGATCCCCGGCATGCTCATGGCAAGCGCGCGCCTGGACCTCTCGAGTGTCTTCCTCTACGCCGGGTCCATCGCACCCGGCTGGGTGAAGCTCTCCGATGGCACCGAGAAGGACGTCACGATCATCGACTCGTTCGAGGCCGTGGGCGCATGTCGCGCCGGCCTCATGAGCGGCGAGGACCTCAAGCGCATCGAGTGCGCGATCGCACCCGGTGAGGGCGCCTGCGGTGGGATGTACACCGCCAACACGATGGCTTCCGTCGCCGAGGCGCTGGGGCTCAGCCTGCCCGGCTCCGCTGCGCCGCCGGCCGCCGATCGCCGCCGCGACTACTTCGCGCACCGCTCCGGCGAAGCCGTGATCAACCTGCTGCGCCAGGGCATCACGACACGCGACATCCTGACGAAGGAGGCGTTCGAGAACGCGATCGCCCTGGCGATGGCGCTCGGCGGTTCGACCAACGTCGTCCTCCACCTCCTGGCGATCGCCCGCGAGGCCGACGTCGACCTGACCCTGCACGACTTCAACCGCATCGGAGACAAGGTCCCGCACGTCGCCGACATGAAGCCGTTCGGCAACTACGTCATGAATGACGTCGACCGTCACGGCGGCATCCCGGTCATCATGAAGGCGATGCTCGATGAGGGACTGCTGCACGGCGACGCGCTCACCGTCACCGGCAAGACGCTCGCTGAGAACCTCGCCGAGCTCAACCCCGGCCCGATCGACGGCGAGGTCATTCATGCCTTCGACAACCCGATCCACGCCACCGGCGGTCTCACGATCCTGCACGGATCGCTTGCACCCGAGGGGGCTGTGGTCAAGTCGGCCGGATTCGACGCAGACGTCTTCGAGGGGCCGGCGCGCGTCTTCGAGCGCGAGCGCGCGGCGATGGATGCTGTCGCGAACGGCGAGATCAACGCGGGCGAAGTCATCGTCATCCGCTACGAAGGCCCGAAGGGTGGACCAGGGATGCGCGAGATGCTCGCGATCACCGCGGCCATCAAGGGCGCAGGTCTCGGAAAAGATGTACTACTGTTGACTGACGGACGATTCTCAGGCGGCACAACCGGCCTGTGCATCGGCCACATAGCACCCGAAGCGGTGGACGCAGGTCCCATCGCCTTCGTGCGCGATGGTGATCTGATACGGGTCGATATCGCAGCTCGCACTCTTGATCTACTCGTCGAAGAGGCAGAGCTCGCCTCCCGCCGTTCTGGCTGGGAGCCGCTTCCCCCGCGCTACACCCGTGGCGTTCTTGCCAAGTACTCGAAGCTCGTGCGCTCCGCCGCAGAGGGCGCGACGACCGGCTGACCTTCGACAGCCTCACCGACCGATCTTCGGTTCGAGTATTGACGACACTTCAGATCAACGAGGAAAGATATGACTGCTGATTCTGCTCCGGCCGTTCCACGGCCACCGTCCCAGAAGGCGTCCGCTCCCGAGCTCACCGGGGCAGAAGCTGTCGTCCGTTCGTTGGATCTCCTCGGAGTGACCGACGTATTCGGCATCCCGGGCGGGACGATCATGCCCGTCTACGACCCGCTCATGGACGATGATTCGGTCCGCCACATCCTCGTTCGGCATGAGCAGGGCGCGGGCCACGCCGCGGAGGGATACGCGTCGGCGAGCGGCCGGACCGGCGTCGCGATCGCGACCTCGGGCCCCGGGGCGACCAACCTCGTCACGGCGATCGCCGATGCATACATGGACTCGGTTCCGATCGTCGCGATCACGGGTCAGGTGTTCAGCCATCTGATGGGAACGGATGCGTTCCAGGAGGCTGACATCGTCGGCATCACGATGCCGATCACGAAGCACTCCTTCCTCGTGAAGACTCCCGAGGAGATTCCGGGCGCTCTTGCGGCGGCTTTCGAGATCGCCTCAACGGGACGCCCAGGCCCTGTGCTCGTGGACATCACGAAGGATGCGCAGCAGAAGTCCGCGCCGTTCATCTGGCCGCCCAAGGTCGACCTCCCCGGCTACCGGCCGGTGACGAAGGCTCATGGAAAGCAGATCCAGGCCGCTGCGACGCTGATCGCGGAGGCGAAGAAGCCGGTCCTCTATGTCGGCGGCGGAGTCGTTCGCGGTCGTGCTGCGGCAGAGCTGCGGGCACTCGCCGAGTCCACGAACGCGCCGGTGGTCACGACGCTGATGGCGCGCGGGGTCTTCCCCGACTCGCACCAGCAGCATCTCGGCATGCCGGGCATGCACGGCACTGTTCCTGCCGTCCTCGCGCTGCAGCAGTCCGACCTCATCGTGGCGCTCGGTGCGCGCTTCGATGACCGGGTCACGGGCAAAGCGGCTGATTTCGCACCCAACGCGAAGGTCGTGCACGTCGATATCGATCCCGCTGAGATCTCCAAGATCCGCAACGCGGACGTGCCGATCGTCGGCGATGTCCGCGATGTCCTGATCGACCTGGATGCGGCGTTC
The DNA here is from genome assembly GCF_052099035.1 of Microbacterium sp. GTDB lineage: Bacteria > Actinomycetota > Actinomycetes > Actinomycetales > Microbacteriaceae > Microbacterium. The sequence continues at coordinate 104,235 of NZ_JBQDSX010000001.1, forward strand.
CGCGGAACGGTCGGCGACGCGCAGCCGGATATCTCGGACTGGTGGTCGTACCTCGACGGACTGCGCGAGGAGTTCCCCCTCGGCTTCTCTCCGACCGAGGACGGACTGCTCTCTCCTCAGCACGTGATCCAGCGGATCGGAGAGCTCACCGGCCCCGAAGGCATCTACGCCGCCGGCGTCGGACAGCATCAGATGTGGGCTGCTCAGTTCATCAAGTATGAGCGTCCCAACGCCTGGCTGAACTCCGGCGGTGCCGGAACGATGGGGTATTCCGTTCCCGCAGCAATGGGGGCGAAGGTCGCAGAACCCGACCGCGTCGTGTGGTCGATCGACGGCGACGGATGCTTCCAGATGACCAATCAGGAGCTCGCCACCTGCGCGATCAACAACATCCCGATCAAGGTCGCGATCATCAACAACTCATCCCTCGGGATGGTGCGTCAGTGGCAGACCCTGTTCTATGACGGACGGCACTCGAACACCGACCTGAACACCGGGCACGGCACAGTCCGCATTCCTGACTTCGTCAAGCTCGCCGACGCCTACGGATGCCTCGCCATCCGTGTCGAGAAGGAAGAAGAGGTCGACGCAGCCATCAAGCTCGCGCTGGAGACCAACGACCGGCCGGTCGTGATCGACTTCGTCGTGTCAGCGGATGCCATGGTCTGGCCGATGGTGCCGCAGGGCGTCAGTAACAGCTATGTCCAATATGCGCTGGATCATGCGCCCACATTCGATGAGGAGATCTGAGCGATGTCTACCCACGTGCTGAGTCTTCTCGTCGAGGACACACCCGGCCTCCTCACCCGTGTCGCCGGTCTCTTCGCCCGCCGCGGCTTCAACATCGAGTCCCTCGCCGTCGGCGTGACCGAGGTGCCGGGTATTTCGCGCATCACCGTCGTCGTGGACGTCGAAGAGCTGCCGCTTGAGCAGGTGACCAAGCAGCTGAACAAGCTCATCAATGTCATCAAGATCGTCGAACTCGACCCGGCGAGCTCGGTGCAGCGACAGCATGTCCTGGTGAAGGTGCGCACCGACAACGCGACGCGTTCGAACGTGATCGAGGTCGTGAACCTCTTCCGCGCCTCCGTCGTCGACTACGCCCCGGATGCACTGGTGATCGAAGTCACCGGCGATAAGGGCAAGGTCGAGGCGATTCTGCGAGCACTGGAGCCATTCGGCATCAAGGAGCTCGCACAGTCCGGCCTGCTCGCCATCGGTCGCGGTGGCAAGAGCATTACCGAACGCGTCCTGCGCGGCTGACACACCCATAAACCACTAGCAAGGAGAAAAACAACGTGAGTACTGAGATCTTCTACGACGACGACGCTGACCTGTCCCTGATCCAGGGCAAGAAGGTCGCAATCGTCGGCTACGGCTCGCAGGGCCATGCCCACGCCATGAACCTGCGTGATTCGGGCGTCGAAGTCACGATCGCACTGAAGGACGGCTCGAAGTCGATCGCCAAGGCGGAAGAGGCTGGCTTCCCCGTCAAGAACGTTGCGGATGCCACGGTTTGGGCCGACCTCATCATGATCCTGGCCCCCGACCAGCACCAGCGCACGATCTACTCCGAGTCGATCGCCCCGAACCTGACCGAGGGCAAGACCCTCGCGTTCGCGCACGGTTTCAACATCCGCTTCGGCTACATCGACGCACCCGAGGGCGTTGACGTCATCCTCATCGCTCCGAAGGCACCCGGCCACACCGTGCGCCGCGAGTTCGTTGCCGGCCGCGGCATCCCGGACATCATCGCTGTTGAGAAGGATGCCTCCGGCCAGGCCTGGGCGCTTGCGCTGTCCTACGCCAAGGCGATCGGCGGCACCCGTGCCGGCGTCATCAGGACCACCTTCACCGAGGAGACCGAGACCGACCTGTTCGGCGAGCAGGCTGTGCTCTGCGGTGGCATGAGCCACCTCGTTCAGGCCGGCTTCGAGACGCTCACCGAGGCGGGCTACCAGCCGCAGATCGCGTACTTCGAGGTGCTGCACGAGCTCAAGCTCATCGTTGACCTCATGTGGGAGGGCGGCATCGCCAAGCAGCGCTGGTCGATCTCGGACACCGCCGAGTACGGCGACTACGTCTCCGGCCCCCGTATCGTCGACTCGGCCGTCAAGGAGAGCATGAAGGGCGTGCTCGCCGACATTCAGTCGGGTGCCTTCGCGAAGCGCTTCATCGACGACCAGGACAACGGCGCCAAGGAGTTCCAGGAGCTGCGTGCCAAGGAGGAGCAGCACCCGATCGAGGTGACCGGCAAGGAGCTGCGTTCGCTCTTCGCCTGGAAGCAGCAGGACGAGGACTACGTCGACGGCTCAGCTGCGCGCTGACCCATCGCATCACAGAAAGGGCGCCCCTCGCGGGGCGCCCTTTCCGCGTTCAGGGGCGGGTGAGTTCCTCCAGCAGCTCGACGACATGGCGGTACGGCTTGCCGGTCGCACGAGTCATGCCGATCTCGCAGGTCCGGTTCGCCGAGACGAAGGCATCGAAGCCGTCGCGCTCCGCATCCGCCGCCGATACCTCGGCCGACTCCACCGCGGTGGCGCTGGCAGTGAGTTCGGGATGCAGCATCCCGCGGTCACCGGCGAAGGCGCAGCATCCCCAGCCGTCGGGAATGTAGACCTCATCGGCCACGGCCGATGCCAGCGCGGTCAGCGCCCCGGTTGCACCGAGAGCCGTCGTCGAGCATGTCGGATGGAGTGCGATCGAGTCGAGCTTGTTCGCAACGGTGAGGCGGGGGAGCACCTCGCGCGCAACGAAGGTCGTCGCGTCCTCTATGCGCAATCCGGAATATTCCGGATACTCCTCGAGCGATTTCGACAGCATGACGTGCAGACCCTCGGTGCACGATGCGGCATCGCACACCACCGGCAGCTCGCCGTGGCGGCTCGCCTCCCAGAGCGTCGACAGCACGCGCGCCGTCATCCGGTCGTAGCCGGCGAGCTGGCCCTTGGACTTCCACGGCGTCCCGCAGCACAGGCTCCCCGCATCCTCGGGGATCACGACCGGGATTCCCGCGCGATCAAGCAGTGCTCGCACCGCGTCGCGGGAGCCGATGCCGTCCCCCTCCGGGCCGAACATGGTTCCGATGCACGCACCGAAGAAGACCGCCTGGGCGTCTATCGGATTCGCGGGTGTCGGGGCCGCAGAGCCGCCGCGGGGGAGGCCGCCGTCGTAGAGCGGCATCGTGTCTGCGCCGACGACGGCGCGTCCGAGCCGAGTGACTCCGCGCACCAACGGCTCCGGCAGCGCGTCAGCGACCGTCAGCGCCATGCCGCCGATCCTCGTCACCGCACCCCAGCCGCGGGCCGCGACATCCCACAGCCCGTCCTCGACTTTCGAGGCCTCTTCGGCACGCAGCCGCCGCACGAGGTCGCCGGTGTTGATGTCGACGGGGCAGGCGACCCCGCACATGCCATCGACCGCGCACGTCTGCACGCCTTCGTAGTCGTAGTCCGCGCGCAGATCGCGCAGCAGCTCGACATCACCCTGTTCCTCAGCCCATGCCATATCGCGACGCAGCACGATCCTCTGACGCGGTGTGAGTGTGATGTCCTTGCTCGGACAGGTGGGCTCGCAGTAGCCGCACTCGACGCAGCGGTCGACTTCGCTCTCGACCGTGGGAACCCGCTTGAGGTCATGCAGGTAGGATTCGGCGTCCTCGGAGAGCACCACACCCGGGTTCAAGATGCCCGCCGGGTCGAACAGGTGTTTGATGTCCCACATCATGTCCGTGAGGACGTCGCCGTACTGCCGACGAACGAACGGAGCCATGATCCGTCCGGTTCCGTGTTCGGCCTTCAAAGAACCACCGTGACCGAGTACGAGCTCAACGAGATCGTCGGTGAATCGCCGGTAGCGGGCGAGGCTCTCCGCATCATCGAAGCGCTCCTTGAGCAGGAAGTGGACGTTGCCGTCCTTCGCGTGTCCGAAGATCACCGAGTCCTCGTACCCGTGTTCGTCGAAAAGCTCGATGAGTCGTTCGCAGGTCGCCAGGAGCCGGTCGACGGGAACGACGATGTCCTCCAGCAGTGCGGTCGTCCCGGACGGGCGCGCTCCGGCGACCGCCGTGTACAGCCCTTTGCGCACGCTCCACAGCGATGCGCGCTCAGCGGCATCGGTCGTCATCGCGGGCTCATCCGCCAGCGGCAGCGTTCGGAAGTGCGTAAGCGCGGCCTCCGTCGCGGTCTCGAGCGCGTCCACGCTCGAGGCATGAACTTCGACGAGAAGCGCCGCATGATCGGCCACCACGATGTCCGCGATGGACTCCGGAACATCGCTGAGGCCCTGCGCGACGCGGAGGGATGCGGCATCCATCAGCTCGATCGTCGCGAGCCCCTGTTCGGTCAGACCCGGCAGGGCCGACATTGCATCCGAGAGCGACGAGAAGACGAGGAGCCCCGTGGCGATCTGCGGTCGGATCTCAATCGTTCGGAAGCGTGCTTCGGCGACGAAGGCGAGGGTGCCCTCCGACCCGATCACGAGGTGCTCGAGGATCTTCACAGGATCGTCGAAGTCGAGCAGGGAGTTGAGTCCGTAGCCCATTGTGTTCTTCATCGCGAACTGCTGCCGGACGAATTGCGTCGACTCCGAATCGGCGAGCAGCCGTTCGCGCAGCGAAAGCAGACCCGCGACGAGTTCGGGCTCCGCGGAGGAGAGCTGTGCGAGGGCATCCGGTGCTCCCGTGTCGAGAACCAGGCCGCTGGGAAGCACCAGCAGGAGCGAGTCGACGGTGCGATAGGAATTCTCGGTGACGCCGCACGCCATTCCGCTGGAGTTGTTCGCAACGACGCCACCGATCGTGCAGGCGATCTCGCTGGCCGGGTCCGGGCCGAGCTTGCGACGGTGACGGGCGAGCCGGGTATTGACCTGCCGCACGGTCGCCCCCGGCTCCGCACGGACCAGTCGTCCTTCATCTTCGATGCGGATGCCGCGAAAACTGCTGCGGGTGTCGACCAGCACGTCGCCGGAGACGGCCTGGCCGGACAGGCTCGTGCCGCCGGAGCGGAACGTGAGCGTGCGCCCGGCTGCTCGCACGGCGTCGAATACTCGAGCGACGCCTGCTGCGTCAGTGGGAGTGAGCACGGCATCCGGAATCAGGAGGTAGTGCGAGGCATCGTGGGCGTGAGCGAAGCGATCGATCGAGCGCGACGAGATCGTGGTGCCAGCACCGAGCACTTCGACGTCGAGCGGATGTGCGAGAGCAGTGGCCACAATGGACTCCCCAGTATTGTCTGACAAGATTACCGGTGAGTCTAGTCTCGTCTAGGGTGGAACTGTGACCATCACGGAAGCTTCGCTCGGCGTCATCGGCATTGTCGACGCCGTCACTCGACGACTGCGCGAGCAGATCCTCGCCGGCGAATTCCCCGTCGGCACCGCAGTGACCGAGGCGAAGGTCTCGGCCGCCTTCGGCGTGGCACGCCCCAGCGCTAAAGCAGCCATCGAGCAGCTCGTCTCCTCAGGGCTGCTGGTGCGCACCGCGCACCGATCCGCGCGCGTGGTCGCGATCGACGCCGAAATGGTGCGTGACGTCTACCGCACCCGCAGTCGACTCGAAAGCGCCGCACTGCGCGAGCTCGCCGCAGGGCGGGCGGTGCTGCCCGATGCGGAGGCCGCGAACGCCGAGATCCTCGCCATGCCTCCGGGGCCGGATGCTGCGACCGTCGACCCTGATCTGAGATTCCACACGGCGCTGATCGACGGCATCGGCAGCGACCGAACCTCGCGGATGTATCGAACCGTTCTCGACGAGGTGCGCCTGTGCATGGCGCAGGTTCAGGGCCGCCAGCTCCTCGATGCACAGGTCATTTCCGCGCAGCATGCCGAGATCCTGGCAGCAGTGGGAGCAGGGGACGGTGAGCGCGCGGCCGACCTGCTCGCCGTTCATCTCGGATCAGCCGAGGAGCGTCTCGTCGACGCCCTCGAGCGATAGCGGCGGGTGAGGACTACTCGCTCGTCTCGGCCGGAGCGTCCTGAACCTCGATCGGAGCATCCGCGGGGTCTGCCCAGACCGGAGCGGGCAGCGGGGTGTTGACCTCGCCGGCCTGAATGGCGCGGAGCGCTTCGGTGATCTCGTCGGAGTTCTCCGGAACAGTGAGCCCGCACGCGCGCAGCTCCGATGCGAACTTCAGCGTCAGGCGGATCTTGCCGGCCTCGACAGCCTCGGCCGTCGTCCCGGTGCGCTTCTCGCTGCCGGTCTGGATGTCCGAGACCTCATCGCACACGTGATAGACCGAGCCGCCATCCACCCAGACGACCTCATCCTGCCCGAGCAGCTGGATCACCGTGGACTGGTCGGCGGTGTACTGCTCGACCGACGAGGGGTTGTAATCGATTCCGAGTGCGACGGCCGCTACGGCCAGGACGACGCCGATGATGCCGGCCGTCGTCTTCTGCCCCTTGTCCATGTCCTTGTTCAGGAAGATGAGGATGATCAGCGGGAGGAAAGCGACGATCGCGATGATCGCGCCGAGCTGGTTCTGCACGAAGAATCGGATTGTGTCGGACTTCTTCGCGGGGTCCAGCCTGTTCGCCTTCTTCCACAGGACTGAGCCGGTGATCGAGAGGGCTGCGATCAGGACGAGCATCACGATGAGTGTGATGAACGCCCACTGCGGGAACTGCGCGGTAGCGCCCTGCTCTTCGAGGAGTCCGGTGTCGGGGTTGCGCACGAGCACGCCGTCTTCACCGACGAAATCCCGTTGGCGCAGCAGCCAGAAGATCGCGACGGCCTCAGCCGCGATCGCGATGACCCACAGCACCACGGCGATCCACCGCAGCAGCGTCGACTTCTTCTTCGCCTCGGGCGTGGGCGTCCAGACCCGATCCTCGACTGTGCCGTCTGCCGATACCGGTGCGATGGTCTTCTTCTTGCGCTCAGCCACTGTGTGGGCCCCCTCGTGCTGCTGTGAACTTCCTGAGCATATCGGGGAGTGCTTCGCGATGGCTACGCTGAGGACATGACATCGGATGCCGACGACGCGCTCTCCTGGGACGGCGACGAGGACCAACCGCACCACAAGAGCGCGGACGGTCCCGCGAAGCCCGCACTCCCGGGTGGATGGACCGCCGTCGGCAAGGACAGCGAGTCCGTCGGCCGGATCGAGGCCGACGGCACGATCACCGCTGCGCAGGAACCTCGGTCGCTCAGCACTCCGATGCTCCTGCTGGTCGGGATCGTGGGCGGTGTCTATCTGCTCTACACGATCGGATGGATCATCGGCGGACTGAATCTGCAGGTGAGTGCGCTCTTCCTCGTCTCGAGCGTCATGTACCAGGTCGGCGTGTGGGCGGCTGTGCTGGCTCCGGCGCTGTGGTTCCTCGCCGTGTGGGTTCTCACGCGGCGTTCGGCGACATGGACGCGGGTCGTCGGCCTGTTGGCCGGCGTCGCACTCCTCGTGCCGTGGCCGTTCGTGATGACCGGGGCGGTGGGCGCGTGAACGAGCAGAGTGCACGCCTGCGCCCGGCGCTGGGCGCGGTCAAGACGATCATCATCGGGCTTGCGGGTCTCTTCTACGCCTATGCGATCTGGAACGCGATCGCCTATCTCGTCACGGTCGCGCAGTACGGACTGAATGCCTACGGCTGGTTCGTGCTGATCTTCTCGGTGCTGTTCCCTGTTCTCGTCTTCCTGGCCGCCTATGCTCTCGGCCGCCGCAGACCGGCACTCGAGCTCGCGGTTGCGATGCTCGCTGGCCTCGGCCTGGTTGCAGTGTTCTGGCTCAATGTCGTCGCGCTCAGCGCGGTGAACTTCTCATCGCTCACCGCGTGACCGTCGACGTCACACGTCACGAGGCACGGCTCACCCTCCGGTAGGGTGGACACGATCGCGCCCCGACGGTGTGCGGCGCATCGATCCCCATCCGCGCTGTGCCGCTAACTCGAAGGATCCGCCTGTGCCCAAGCCCGTCGTGCTCATCGCCGAAGTTCTCTCGCCCGCCACGATCGAGGCTCTCGGGCCCGACTTTGATATCCGTCAGGTCGATGGCACAGATCGAGAGGCGCTCTTCTCAGCGCTGAGCGATGCGGATGCGGTGCTGGTGCGATCGGCGACGAAGGTCGATGCCGAGGCGCTCAGCCACGCCCCGAAGCTCAAGGTCATCGCGCGCGCAGGTGTGGGACTCGACAACGTCGAGATCCCCGCCGCGACCAAGGCCGGTGTCATGGTCGTCAACGCGCCGACATCGAACATCATCTCCGCCGCCGAGCTCACCTGCGCGCACATCCTCAGCCTCGCCCGCCACGTCCCTGCCGCCAACGCCTCGCTGGCCGGCGGCGCATGGAAGCGCAGCTCGTACACCGGCACCGAGCTGTTCGAGAAGACCCTCGGCATCGTCGGGCTCGGACGCATCGGCGCCCTTGTCGCCGCACGCATGCAGGGCTTCGGGATGAAGATCGTCGCATACGACCCGTACGTCACCAGCGCTCGCGCGCAGCAGCTGGGTGTCGAGCTTCGCACTCTCGACGAGCTCGTCGCCGAGGTCGACTTCCTCACGATCCACATGCCCAAGACTCCCGAGACCACGGGGATGATCGGGGCCGAGCAGTTCGCCGCGATGAAGAAGTCGGCGTACGTCGTCAACGTCGCTCGCGGCGGTCTGATCGATGAGGTCGCACTGCGTGAAGCTCTCGTGAGCGGTGAGATCGCCGGCGCGGGTCTTGACGTCTTCACCTCCGAGCCACCCGCAGAGGGCGGCTCCGCCCGCGCGCTCCTCGAGCTGCCGAACGTCGTCGTGACACCGCACCTCGGTGCTTCCACCGACGAGGCGCAGGAGAAGGCCGGCGTATCGGTTGCTCGCTCGGTCAAGCTCGCTCTCGAAGGCGACCTCGTTCCAGACGCCGTGAACGTCGCCGGCGGCATCATCGACCCGTTTGTGCGCCCCGGTATCGCGCTGGTGGAGAAGCTCGGTCAGGTCTTCAGTGGCCTCGCAGGGTCCGCCGTCACCACCCTCGACATCGAGGTGCGCGGAGAGCTTGCCGACTACGACGTGAGCGTCTACAAGCTGGCGGCGCTCAAGGGCATCCTCTCGAACGTGGTCAGCGAGAACGTCTCGTACGTCAACGCACCGCTGTTCGCCGAGCAGCGTGGCATCGAGGCGCGCCTGATCGTCGACAAGGACAGCCCGGAGTACCGCAACCTCACAACTCTGCGCGGGGCGCTGGCCGATGGCACCGTGCTCACGGTCGCAGGCACCCTGGCCGGAACCCGCATGGTGCAGAAAATCGTCGGGATCAACGGCCATGACATCGAGGTTCCGATCGACACGAACCACATCGTCATGCAGTACATCGACCGCCCGGGCATCGTCGCGGTCTACGGGCAGAAGTTCGGCGACGCCGGGATCAACATCGCAGGCATGCAGGTCGCTCGCCGTGCGGCCGGCGGCGAGGCGCTCACCGTCCTCACCGTCGACTCCCGCGTTCCGGAGTCGCTGCTGGACGAGGTGGGCGAAGCCATCGAGGCCAGCGTCATGAAGCAGATCGAGATCGCCGAGGCCTGATCGGGGGCGCTACGCCGTAGCGCGCTTCACGAGCTCGATCAAGGCAGTCAGCTCGTCGCCGATGGGGACGGGACCGGTGAGGCCGCTGCTCTCGGTCTCTGATGCGTCCAGTGCGTTGTTGTAATAGAGCCCGTCGCTGAGCAGCATCACGAGATCAAGTGCCGTGTCGTCGCGCACGTGCGGCCTGAGCGCCTCGGCCCAGGATTCGCGGATGCGGCGCAGGGTTTCGGATGCCGCGACGAACCCGCCCTGGGCGATGCGGGATGTCGCGACGAGCGCGCGGTCGAGCGCGGCATCCTCCATCACGGAGGTACGCAGAAAATAGGCGACCGGGCCCTCCGGCGCGGTGGCCATGCGGTCGAGGTCTTCGTCGGCGAGTGCTTCGGCGCGCTCGAGGATTCCGGCGATCAGATCGTCCTTGGTGCTGAAGTGGTAGAGGAGGCCGCCCTTGGAGACGCCCGCAGTCTTTGCCGTGGCATCCAGCGTCGCGGTCCGCTCGCCATCCTCGATGAGGATCGACTCGAAGGCGTCGAGGACGCGTTCGCGTGCGAGAGGAGGGCGGGCCACACCTGTTACTATACCAGCCGGACGGTTCAGTATTGGAGTCGTCATCTCTGATGAGGAAATCATGACGAACGCCCCGTCGACAGACACTGCAGGCTTCAACGCACCCCGCGCCGGCGCGCGGGGCTGGTTCGCGCTGGTCGTGCTGATGCTGCCCGTGCTGCTGGTCTCCGTCGACAATACCGTCCTCAGCTTCGCGCTGCCGGAGATCGCTATCGCCCTGGCCCCGTCGGGGGCCGAGCAGCTGTGGATCATCGACGCCTATCCGCTTGTGCTGGCCGGGCTCCTCGTCACCATGGGAACGCTCGGCGATCGATTCGGGCGGCGACGGATGCTGCTGATCGGAGCGACCGGCTTCGCCGCAGTCTCTGCTCTTGCGGCGTCCGCACCGACGGCAGGGCTGCTGATCGCGGCGCGTGTGATGCTCGGATTCTTCGGTGCCATGCTCATGCCCTCGACGTTGTCGCTGCTGCGGTCGATCTTCCAGAACCTCGATCAGCGTCGAATGGCGATCGCCGTGTGGGCATCCGCTTTCTCCGCGGGCTCCGCACTCGGCCCGATCGTCGGGGGCTTCCTGCTCGAGCACTTCGCGTGGGGGTCCGTGTTCCTCATCGCCGTTCCCGTGCTCATCCCGCTGCTGATCGCGGCTCCACTGCTGGTTCCCGAAAGCCGTGACCCCGCCCCGGGACGGATCGATCCGATCAGTATCCTGCTCTCGATGGCGGCGATGATCCCGGTCGTCTACGCGATCAAGTCCTTCGCCGTGGATGGACCGACCCTGGCAGGAGCCGCATGGGCGCTGGGCGGCATCATCATGGGCGTGCTGTTCGTCCGCCGCCAGCTGCGGGCACCGATCCCGATGCTCGATATGGCGCTGTTCCGCCGAGGAACATTCTCGGGAGCGATCCTCGTCAACCTGCTGAGTGTGGTCGCGCTGGTCGGATTCCTCTATTTCGTGCCGCAACATCTGCAACTGGTGCTCGGAATGTCGCCGATGATGGCGGGACTGGCGCTGGTGCCGGGCATGCTCGCGGTGATCGTGGCAGGCCTCACGGTCGTTCCCATCTCACGCCGGGTGCCACCGCACGTTGTTGTGCCCGTCGCGCTCGTGTTCTCCGTGATCGGGTACATCCTGGTCGCGTTCACGACCGAGGGGCATGGCGTTCTGCCTCTGGTGGTGGCATTCGTCGTGCTGGGCATCGGAATCGGCGCGGCAGAGACGATCTCGAACGAGCTGATCCTCTCCAGCGCACCTGCCTCGAAAGCAGGAGCCGCGAGTGCTGTTTCCGAAACGGCGTACGAACTCGGCGCGGTGCTGGGCACAGCGGTGCTCGGCGGGATCATCACGGCCTTCTATCGGGGCGCGCTCGTGATCCCGGAGGGTATTCCCACCGCAGCTGCCTCAGCTGCGCGCGAGACCCTGGCCGGTGCCTACACTTCCGCGCATCAGCTCAGTGAGCCGCTGAGAAGCGCGCTGTGGGATGCCGCCGCATCCGCCTTCGAATCGGGGGTCACTGTCACCGCACTGATCGGCGCGGCGCTGGTGGTGACCGCGGGCGTGATCGCGGCGGTCACACTGCGCGCTCCCCGTTTGCGCTGACAGTACGCTGGGGGTACCCGCACCGCAGGCGTGCCGCGGGCATCCCGAGGCAAGGAGTACGAATGTCGCGTGTCGTGAAGCTGGCTGTCATCCCCGGTGACGGAATCGGTCCTGAGGTCGTCGCCGAGGCGGAGAAGGTTCTCGACGCCGTCACCGCAAGCAGCGACGTGACATTCGAGAAGACGCGCTTCTCGCTCGGAGCCGCCCGATATCTCGAGACCGGCGACACGCTCACGGACGAGGACCTGGCGGCCATCACGGCACAGGATGCCATCATCCTCGGCGCGGTCGGCGGGACCCCGGGCGATCCGCGTCTGAAGGATGGGAACATCGAGCGCGGTCTGCTCCTGAAGCTCCGTTTCACCCTCGATCACTACGTGAATCTGCGTCCGTCGCGGCTGTACGCGGGCGCGCCCGGTCCTCTCTCGGCACCGGGCGAGGTCGATTTCGTCGTCGTCCGAGAAGGTACCGAGGGCCCGTACGTCGGCAACGGTGGCGCGATTCGCGTCGGAACCCCGCATGAGGTCGCCAATGAGACCAGCGTGAACACCGCCTACGGTGTCGAGCGCGTCGTTCGCTTTGCGTTCGAGCTCGCCGAGCGTCGTCGGCAGAAGCTCACTCTCGTGCACAAGACGAACGTGCTCGTACACTCCGGTGGCATGTGGCAGCGCATCGTGAACGAGGTGGCGGCGGAGCATCCGGATGTGGCCGTAGACTATCTCCACATCGACGCGGCGACGATCTTCATGGTCACGAACCCGTCCCGCTTCGACGTGGTCGTCACCGACAACCTCTTCGGCGACATTCTCACAGATCTGGCAGGCGCCGTCACCGGCGGCATCGGCCTCGCCGCATCGGGAAACATCAACCCCGCAGGCGAATTCCCCTCGATGTTCGAGCCCGTTCACGGTTCGGCGCCCGACATCGCAGGCCAGCAGAAAGCCGACCCCACGGCGGCGATCCTGTCCATCGCACTCCTGCTCGATCACCTCGGGCTTCGGGAGGAAGCATCCCGCGTCACGACCGCGGTCGAGGCGGACGTCGCCGAACGGGGCGGATCCCGAACCACCAGTCAAGTGGGCGACGCCATCATCACCCGCCTCCAGGCGTAACCTGGAGCACGTGAGCGCCACCCGCACCGAACGCAGGATGTGACAATGACAACGACTGAAGCCGAACTCGCCCCGCTCGAGTTCGCCGTGACCAAGAACCTTGCAGCGAAGTCTCCCGCCCAGCGCGCAGAGATCCTCGAGAACCCGGGCTTCGGTTCGGCATTCACCGACCACATGGTCGACATCTGCTGGTCGGTTCGCGGCGGGTGGCACCGTCCGCGAGTGCAGCCCTACGGTCCGATCTCGCTCGACCCCGCAGCGGCCGTGCTGCACTACGGGCAGGAGATCTTCGAGGGCATCAAGGCCTACCGCCACCCCGACGGATCGATCCACACGTTCCGCCCCCGTGCGAACGCGGAGCGGATGCAGCGCAGCGCGCGGCGCATGGCGCTGCCCGAGCTGCCGACCGAGTACTTCCTGCAGTCGTTGCGCGAGCTCATCGCCGTTGATGGAGAGTGGACGCCCTCGGGGGCGGACCAGAGCCTGTATCTGCGTCCCTTCATGTTCGCCAAGGAGGCATTCCTCGGAGTCCGTCCTGCCGAGAAGGTCGCCTACTACCTGATCGCGAGCCCCGCCGGTTCGTACTTCAAGGGCGGCGTCACTCCGGTGCGCATCTGGCTGTCCGAGACATATGCCCGCGCGGGCAGGGGCGGCACGGGAGCGGCGAAGACGGGCGGCAACTACGCCTCGAGCCTGCTGCCGCAGGCCGAAGCGTACGAGAAGGGCTGCGACCAGGTCGTGTTCCTCGACCAGGACGGCAATGTGGAGGAGCTCGGCGGCATGAACGTCGTGTTCGTCTACAAGGACGGCCGCATCGTGACACCGCAGTCCGACAGCATCCTCGAAGGCATCACGCGCGACTCGCTGCTGCAGTTGGCCGAAGACCGCGGCCATACGGTCGAGCGTCGTCCGGTATCGCTGCAGGAGTGGCGTGACGGCGTCGCATCGGGCGACATCATCGAGGTGTTCGCGTGCGGGACAGCCGCAGTCGTCACCCCGATCGGCGCGCTCGTCACCGCGGACTTCGAAGAGGCCCAGCCGACGGGGGAGCTCGCGCTGTCGCTGCGTGAGGAACTCACAGACATCCAGTACGGTCGCGCGACCGACAAGCACGGGTGGCTGCACCAGCTCGATGCCTGACGCTTGAGTCGTGTCACACAAGTGGCGGGTTCCCCGTAGGGGACTCCACCACTTCTGTGACATGGCAGGTGCCGGATAGGCTGGGCAGGTGAAGATTGCTCGGTTCAGCCACAATGACGCCATCCAGTACGGCATCCTCGACGAGGATGAGCACGAACTGGTCGTTCTCGCCGGAGATCCTATGTTCGCCGGATTCGACACGACGGGGGAGCGCGTCGCGCTGAACGATATCGCGTTGCTCGCTCCGGTGATCCCGCGCTCGAAGGTCGTCTGCGTCGGCAAGAACTATCACGATCACGCCGCGGAGATGGGCGACGTGGCTCCGGAGGAACCGCTGCTGTTCCTCAAGCCCAATACGTCCGTGATCGGCCCCGGAGACACGATCGTGCGTCCGACGCTGTCCGAATGCACCGAGCACGAGGGAGAGCTCGCGGTCGTGATCGGTCGGATCGCGAAGAACGTGAAAGCCGAGAACGCCCTCGACTACGTCTTCGGCTACACCGTCGCCAACGATGTCACCGCGCGCGACCTGCAGAAGAAGGACGGCCAGTGGACCCGCGGCAAGGGCTTCGACACCTTCTGCCCGCTGGGTCCGGTCATCGAGACGGAATTCGATTCTTCGGATGCCACCATCGAGACCCGGGTGAACGGGGAAGTGCGCCAGCACGCACCTCTGAGCGACATGATCCACTCCGTCGAAGACATCATCGAATACGCGTCCGCAGTTTTCACGCTTCTGCCCGGTGACGTCATCCTCACCGGCACTCCCGCGGGCGTGGGGCCCTTTGGCGCCGGTGACACCGTCGAGGTCGAGGTCTCCGGCATCGGCATCCTGCGAAACTCCGTGCGGGACGCGCTCCCGGTCGCATGACTCTGCCCACCGTCGCGGAGCAGCAGGCGGTTCAGCGCCGCACGGTGATCGTGCTGTCCGCCGGGCAAGTGCTCGGCGGCATCGCCTTTGGTGCGACGGTCTCGCTCGGTGCCCTGCTGGCCGCGGATATTTCCGGTGATGATGCGCTCTCCGGCCTAGCGACGGCGGCGGTGACGCTGGGGGCTGCCCTGTGCGCGATCCCCCTCGCGCGCCTCGCGATGAAGCTCGGCCGCCGTCGGGCGCTGACGCTGGGAAACCTCTTCGCCCTCATCGGCATCGGAATCGTCATCCTTGCGGCCGCGCTGCGCGTGTTTCCGCTGCTGCTCGTCGGCATCGTGCTGATCGGTGCGGGCAACGCCGGCAATCTGCAGTCGCGCTTCGCGGCCACCGATCTGGCCCGTTCCGAGCATCGTGGACGAGACCTCTCGATCGTTGTATGGGCGACGACCGTCGGGGGAGTGGCGGGTCCGTTGTTGCTCGGTCCCGGCGAGATCGTCGGCCAGTCGATCGGGATGCCGCCGCAGACCGGCTCCTATCTGTTCTCACTCCTTGCCCAGGCGGCCGTATTCGTGCTGTACATCGTCGCTCTGCGCCCCGATCCACTGCTGCTCTCGCAACGGCTGCTCGCGTCCGAGACCGCACGAACGCCCACAGATGAGCGACGCGATCATCCGGCCGTCGCACGCTACGCGATGTTCGCCGTCGCCGGCGCCCACATCGTGATGGTCTCTGTGATGGCCATGACACCGATCCATCTCTCGCACATGGCGCAGGCAGCCCACAGCGGTCACGCGTCATCGACCGACATCACCACTCTTGTCGGCGTGACGATCGCCGCGCACGTCGCCGGGATGTATGCGCTGTCTCCGGTGTTCGGCATCCTGGCGGACCGCTGGGGACGATTGAAGGTCGTGCTGCTGGGCCAGGCGATGCTCGCCGCAGCACTCGCATTCGCCTACTTCGCGAACGACCAGCCCGGCGGCGTGATGGTGGCGCTGATCCTGCTCGGCCTGGGATGGAGCGCCTCGACGGTCTCGGGTGCAGCCCTGCTGACGGAGGCGACCACACCGACCCTGCGCACTCGGCGCCAGGGGCGTAGCGACTCGCTCATGAGCTTCTGCGGTGCAGGCGGTGCCGTCCTCGCCGGAGTGATCATGTCGAACTTCCAGTACTCCGGGCTCGCGGCCGTCGCCGCTGTCGTGGTGATCGTGATCACCGTCACCTCACCGCTTGGCCGGATGCGGGCCGCGTGAGCGAATGGCAGGGCGTGGGTGCGGCCTACGCAGCGTCCTATGCTGCACTGTGCGCGGGTACTGCGGATGCCGTCTCGACCGCCCTCGAGCCTGGCCGGTCGCGTTCGCTTCTCGATGTGGGTTCGGGGACCGGAGCGCTGGCGGCCATGCAGGCAGATCGCGGATGGGATGTCACGGCGTGTGAACCCGAGGCGACGATGCGCGAGATCGCTCGTACACAGCATCCAGCACTCCGCGTCATCGACGGCGGCCTCCCCAAGCTGCCCTTCGCTGACTCCGTCTTCGACGCCGTCACGGCCAACTTCGTGCTCAACCACGTGCCCGACCCGCGCGCGGCTGCGGCGGAGATGGCGCGGGTGAGCGCACCGAACGGAGTCCTCGTCGCGACGATCTGGACCGTGTCGCCGTCGTGGTTCTGGGTGACCGTCTGCGAACGAGCAGGACTCGTGCCGGCCGCCGGAGGGCGGCTTCCGGCGGACAAGGACTTCGAGCGCACGGCATCCGGCTTCGCGCGGATGCTGCGCGACGGCAGGTGGCGCGCTCCTGAGGTCAAGGAGCTGACGTGGACATGGCACGCGCCGCGGGAAGCGCTGTGGACGTCCGCCTCGGGTGGCGTCGCAACGGCAGGAGCGTTCTACCTCTCCCTCGACGAGCGCAGTCGGGACCGGTTCCGCCGAGCGTTTGACGACCTCTGCGATGAGCAGGCGGTCGATGGCGCGATACCGCTGGAGCACGTTGCGGCGGTGGCGGTCAGCATGGCCGGGTGAGCCGCCGCAGCACGCGTAGAATCGAGGGGATATGGCTACTCCTCATCCCCTCACCACCACCGCGACTGGCTCCGATGTGCGCGTGCGCTTCTGCCCGTCGCCGACCGGTCTTCCGCACGTCGGACTCGTCCGCACAGCGCTGTTCAACTGGGCGTACGCGCGCCACAACGGCGGCAAGCTCGTGTTCCGCATCGAGGACACCGACGCGGCACGCGACAGCGAGGAGAGCTACCAGCAGCTGCTCGATGCGCTGCGCTGGATGCGGATCGACTGGGATGAGGGCGTCGAGGTCGGAGGTCCCCACGGTCCGTACCGCCAGTCCGAGCGGCACGACATCTATCGCGGCGTCATCGACAAGCTGCTCGCCTCCGGGGCGATCTACGAGAGCTTCTCGAACGCGGAAGAGATCGACGCTCGAAACGAAGCGAACGGGCGCGCCAAGCAGCTCGGCTATGACAACTACGATCGCGATCTGACGGATGAGCAGAAAGCCGCGTTGCGTGCGGAGGGCCGCCAGCCCGCGCTGCGGTTGCGCGTGCCGGACGAGGATCTCACCTACGTCGATCTGATCCGCGGCGAGGTCACGTTCCCCGCCGGATCTTTCCCGGACTTCGTGGTTGTCCGGCCCAACGGCATCCCGCTCTACACCTTCGTCAACCCGGTCGATGACGCTCTGATGGGTGTCACGCACGTGCTGCGCGGCGAGGACCTCATGCCATCGACTGCCCGTCAGCTCGCGCTGTACGCGGCGCTCATCGACGCGGGCGTGACCACATTCGTCCCGCGCTTCGCGCATATGCCGCTGGTGCTGGGGGAGACGGGGAACAAGAAGCTCTCCAAGCGCGACCCGCAGGCCGATCTGTTCCTGCACCGGGATCGCGGTTTCATCCACGAAGGCCTGCTGAACTACCTCGCCCTCCTCGGCTGGTCGATCGGCCCCGACCGCGACGTCTTCTCGCTCGACGAGTTCATCGCGGCGTTCGATATCGAGAACGTCAACCCGAACCCCGCTCGCTTCGACCAGAAGAAGGCCGAGTCGATCAACGGCGACCACATTCGGATGCTGGGCGAGAAGGACTTCGCCGAGCGCACGGTTCCGTACCTTGCCGCCGCGGGCCTGTTCGATGAGCCCACCCACGAGCAGCTCGTGCTCGCCTTCCGTGTCGCACCTCTCGTGCAGGAGCGTGTGCAGCTGCTCGGCGATGTGCCCGGAATGGTCGGGTTCCTCTTCACCGAGAACCTCTCCTACGATGCGGATGCGCTCAAGGGCCTGCCCGCGAATGCGGCCGATGTTCTGGATGCCTGCGTGGCGGCTCTCCAGCCGGTCGAGGAGTTCGTCCCGGAGAAGATCCAGGACGCTCTTTCGGCCGCGCTGGTCGAGAAGCTCGAGCTCAAGCCGCGTGTCGCCTACGGCCCGCCGCGCGTCGCGATCACCGGTAGGCGCGTGTCGCCGCCGCTGTTCGAATCGATGGAGCTGCTCGGCAAAGAGGAGTCACTTGCCCGGCTGAATGCGCTCGCTGCGCACCTGCGCGGCTGACTCCTCGCGAAACGCCCGAGCGGGTGGGCGCGTTTTGGCGGCATCGTCGAATTCCGGTAGAGTAGTACCTCGGTGCGAGGCTCCGGTTTCGCCCTTGGGGTATGGTGTAATTGGCAACACAGCGGTTTCTGGTACCGCCATTCTTGGTTCGAGTCCAGGTACCCCAGCAATGAAAAGCCCCCGCTTCGGCGGGGGTTTTTGCTTTCGCTTCCGTATCACCCGTTGTACACCCGCGGGTGATGTCCCGGGTGAATATGCGGCGGCACTCCTGAGCCCGTCAGCACACCACTCTAGCCTGAGGGCAGGCGCCGATTTCGTGGCTCCGACGATCGACCGAAGGAGTGGTTTTGCGTTACACAAGCGGGAACTATGAGGCATTCGCTCGTCCGAGGAAGCCCGATGGGGTTGATTCGAAGCGGGCCTGGTTCGTCGGCTCCGGGCTCTCAGCCCTCGCCGGTGCGGCTTTCCTGATCCGAGACGGACAGATGGATGGCTCGAAGATCACGATCTTCGAGCAGCAAGATCTTCCCGGTGGCGCCCTGGACGGTCTCGACGTTCCGGACAAGGGGTTCGTCATTCGCGGTGGCCGCGAGATGGAGAGCAACTTCGAGTGCCTGTGGGACCTGTTCCGCTCCATCCCGTCGCTCGAAGAGGAGAACGCGAGCGTCCTCGACGAGTTCTTCTGGCTGAACCGCGACGACCCCAACTTCACGCTGCGCCGCACGACCAAGAACCAGGGCGAAGACGGCGGGACTGACTTCAAGTTCGACCTGAGCGCGAAAGCGCAGCAGGAGATCTCCAACATCTTCACGGCGCTGCCGGAGGAGATGGAGGACAAGCGCATCGATGAGGTGTTCACGAGCGCGTTCCTCGACAGCAACTTCTGGCTGTACTGGCGCACGATGTTCGCCTTCGAGGAGTGGCACTCCGCCCTCGAGATGAAGTTGTATCTGCACCGCTTCATCCACCAGATCCAGGGGCTTCCCGACTTCTCCACCCTCAAGTTCACGCGTTTCAACCAGTTCGAGTCTTTGGTGATGCCGCTGGTCAAGTGGCTGACCGAGCACGGAGTCAAGTTCCAGTACGGCACGGTCATCACCGATGTCGACTTCGCGATCGAGAAGGACGAGAACCGCAAGCAGGCCAGCCGTATCCACCTCATCGAGCGCGGTGAGAAGAAGCAGCTCGACCTCACCGATGACGACTTGCTGTTCATCACGATCGGCTCGCTGACCGAGAACTCGAATGACGGCGATCACAAGACGCCGGCGAAGCTGAAGACCGGTCCCGCACCGGCGTGGGACCTGTGGCGTCGCATTGCCGCGCAGGATGAGTCGTTCGGCAATCCGGATGTTTTCGGTTCTCACATTCCGAAGACCAAGTGGGAGTCGGCGACGGTCACGACGCTGGACGAGCGGATCCCGGAGTACATCCAGAAGATCTCCAAGCGCGATCCGTTCAGCGGCAAGGTCGTCACCGGCGGCATCGTGACGGTGATGGACTCGAACTGGCTGATGTCGTGGACCGTGAACCGTCAGCCGCACTTCAAGAAGCAGCCGAAGGACCAGATCGTCGTCTGGGTGTACGGCCTGTTCCCCGAGGCGGAGGGCGACTTCGTCAAGAAGCCGATGCAGGACTGCACGGGCGAGGAGATCACCCAGGAGTGGCTGTACCACCTCGGCGTTCCCGAAGACCAGATCGTCGAGCTTGCGGCGACCGGTGCCAAGACGGTCCCCGTGATGATGCCGTACATCACGGCGTTCTTCATGCCGCGCAAGCACAGCGATCGTCCGGCTGTCGTCCCCGAGGGCGCGACGAACTTCGCATTCATCGGTCAGTTCGCGCAGTCGCAGGAGCGCGACTGCATCTTCACGACCGAGTACTCCGTGCGAACCCCGATGGAAGCGGTGTACACGCTGCTGGACATCGAGCGCGGCGTACCTGAGGTGTTCAACTCCACCTACGACGTGCGGGCGCTGTTCCATGCGGTCAATCGCATGCGCGATGGCGAGACGTACAAGATTCCCGGTGGCCCGCTGGCGCGGAAGTTCGCGCATCACCACATCGAGAACAACGTCGTCGGTCAGCTCCTCGAACACTACGGACTCGTTGACAAGTAGTCCCTCTGCGTCAACGATAAAGGCACCCAGGCGCAATGCCTGGGTGCCTTTGTCGTTCGCTGTGTGAATCGATCAGTTCAGATGCTCCTGCATCCATGGCATCGGATCGATGGCGGCGTTGTTGATGTGCACTTCGAAGTGCAGGCAGGAGCCGAAGACGTAGCCGGTCGAACCGACGTCCCCAAGGTACTGGCCAGCCTCGACGCAATCGCCGACGTCGACAGCACGCGTGCCGTAGTTCATGTGGGAGTACACGGTGCTCACGGATTCGCCGTCGACGATGCTCTCGATCTGGATCGTGACGCCGTAGCCCTGATAGCTCTCGCTCGAGCGGGAGACGCAACCCTTCATCGCTGCGTTGATCGGCGCGCCGACGGGAGCGGCGAAGTCCTGTCCCAGGTGCGACCGCCCTGGACGGGATGCGCCGAAGCCATCGGTGAATGAGTAGCTTCCCTCGGCCATCGGCATCACGACGTGATCGGCGATGGGGATGTCTACGGCGCTTGCGAGCGGCATACCGGCTGACACCGCTGCCGAGATGGCCTGCGAGCGCGTCGCCTGGATCTCTTCGGGTGTTGTCGCCGAGAAGTTGCCGCGAGGCGCGATCTCTGCGCGGATCTCGTCTGTCGAGCTGTATGTCTGTGTGGGGTCATCGGCGGAGCCGGATGCCACGGTGAGCGCAGCGACCGGGCTCGAATCCGGGTTCAGGGCCGGGAGTGCTGCGCCAGCGATCATGCCGCCGACAGCAAGGGTGGCTCCGATGGCCTTCGTCTTCGCCCAGCGCCGACGACGAACGTTTCTCGGGGGGCGGTGGCTCGTGGCCGCGGGGACTGCCGCTTCGGTGCGGGGGACCGTGGGGAGGTCCCGGCGTGGAGTGGCAGGAATCTCTTCGCGCGGCGCCATCGGGATGGCGGGCTGCTCGGTTGCGGCCGCGGCAAGAGCCGCCTGTGCTGCGAGCCGTCGGTCGCGGCGCAGCTGCGGCCTGGGGGCAATCGAGCTGTCTTCGGGAGCGGGCGCGGCGGATTCGGGCGCGCGCTCGGGAGGCAGGGAGTTCGTGACGGGGTCCTTCCGGTGGAGCAGTTCTGCTCGACGACGATCCCTTCGGGTAGGACCGTTACCGTTCTGTAATTTACGTGGCGGGAGGCGTCACGTCAAGTCGCGAACCTGTGAATATGAGGCCGGACAGATGAAAGGCCCGACTCCGCGTGGCGGAATCGGGCCTTTCGAAGCTCAGATCAGAGCGGACGAATGTTCGTCGCCTGGGGGCCCTTGGGTCCCTGCTCCGTGTCGAACTCGACCTTCTGTGCTTCCTCGAGGTTGCGGTAACCGCTCGACTGGATCGCGCTGAAGTGCGCGAAGACGTCTGCGGATCCGTCATCGGGAGCAATGAAGCCGAAGCCCTTGTCGGAGTTGAACCATTTGACAGTGCCAGTGGCCATGCTGTGTTTCCTTTGGTGTTCGTGGGTCGATCATCGACCCGTCTTGCCGTGACCATGAATCGGTACGGCAGTTCTGAGGCTATCCGGGGAGCGGCGAAGAAGCGGCGTGACGTGCCCGGAGAGAGTGAGATTGGTGAGGGCGGAAGAACAAGTGGCCACCATGCCGTGTAAGCAATCGGACCGATGAACAGGCGGAGATACCATCCGTCATCGCGAATACAAACTCATTCTAGCCGATCCGACACCAAAAACCACACCAGATGGCGAACAGAGGCATGAAACGATGGTTCCATGAGCTCTGCGAACCTGACCAGGAATGAGACGGCCGTGCGATACGCGGCCATCACCGTCCACGACATCCGCGTCGAATTGGATCTGCGGGAGGCGCGAGACCCGGGGCAGTCCACCTTCGGGACCACGACGACGCTGCGCTTCGATGCCACCTCATCGGAGACGTGGATCGACTTCATCGGTGAAGCCGTGACCGCGGTGACAGTGAACGGTGAATCGCGTCGCGTCGAGTACGACGGCGCGCGCATCGTGCTCTCCGGGCTCGCAGCATCCAACACGGTCGTGATCGACGCGCACGGCGTCTACAGCCGTTCAGGTGAGGGTCTTCACCGGTTCGTCGACCCTGTCGATGGCGAGACATATCTCTACACCCAGTACGAGCCGGCGGATTCGCGTCGGGTCATGGCCTGCTTCGAACAGCCGGACATGAAGGCGTCCTATACCTTCGTCGTCCACGCGCCGACCGGCTGGCACGTGCTGTCGAACCAGAGTGCCGTGGGCGTCACGGCGGATGCTGGCGCGCAGACCGTCGAATTCGCGCCTACGCTGCCGCTGTCGAGTTACATCACCTCGATCGCCGCGGGCCCCTACCACCGCGTGGAGGCGCAGTGGACTCGCGGCGATCAGACGGTTGCGCTCGGAGTCCTGTGCCGCCCATCGCTCGCTCAGTTCCTCGAGGCAGACGAGATCATCGAGGTCACCCGGCAGGGGCTCGACTTCTTCACCGATGCTTTCGCCTACCCGTATCCGTGGGGCAAGTACGACCAGATCTTCGTTCCCGAGTACAACCTCGGGGCGATGGAGAACCCTGGTCTGGTCACCTTCACAGAGTCATATCTCTCGCGCGGTGCGGCGACGGAGGCGCAGCGTGGGGGACGCGCGAATACGATCCTGCACGAGATGGCACACATGTGGTTCGGCGACCTCGTCACCATGCGCTGGTGGGATGACCTGTGGCTGAAGGAATCCTTTGCCGACTACATGGGCGCGCACGCCTCGGCCGCTGCGACTCGCTATACCGACGCGTGGGTACGATTCGCCGCGAATCGCAAGGCATGGGCCTACCTACAGGATCAGCTTCCCACGACGCATCCGATCGTCGCCGACATCACCGACCTCGAAGCCGCCAAGCTCAACTTCGACGGCATCACCTATGCGAAGGGCGCCGCCGTGCTCAAGCAGCTGGTTGCGTTCGTCGGCGAGGACCACTTCTTCGAGGGGGCACGCCGATACTTCGCCGCTCACGCCTACGGCAATACGACAGTGGAGGATCTGCTCGTTCAGCTGGAAGACGTCTCCGGCCGCGATGTGCGGGCTTGGTCGCGCGCATGGCTCGAAACGAGCGGGATGTCGACGCTTGCTCTGGAGACGGACGAGGACGGTCAGCGGATGCTGGTGCAGACGGACCCGCGACCGCACCGTCTACGTGTCGGACTGTACGACCTCCGTGACGGACGTCTCGTGCTCAGCGAGAAGGTCGAGCTCGATATCGTCGACGAGCGGACACTGGTTCGAATCGGCGACGCCGACCTCGTGATCATCAACGACGACGACCTCACCTACGCCAAGGCGCGTCTCGATGCGCGATCGCTGGATGCCGTGGAGCAGGCACTATCATCGCTCGAGCCGCTTCCCCGTGCGCTGGTGTGGTCGTCGCTGT
Organism: Microbacterium sp.; assembly: GCF_052099035.1. GTDB lineage: Bacteria > Actinomycetota > Actinomycetes > Actinomycetales > Microbacteriaceae > Microbacterium. Next base: position 128,089 of record NZ_JBQDSX010000001.1, read on the forward strand.
GGAACGACACACGAGACGGCGTGCTCTCGGCGGCCCGGTATCTGAAGATCGTCGCGGCCCATGCTCCGACCGAGGACAACATCGGACTGCTCAGCGGAGTGCTGGCGAACGCGGCCCACGCGATCGGTCACTTCCTTCCGGATGCTGCGCGCTCGGCGCAGCGCGCCACGTGGCTGCAGGCGACGTGGTCGGCGCTCGAAGCCGCAGAAGCCGGCAGCGATGCGCAGCTGTCCTGGGCGCGCGCGTTCGCGGCGGCATCCGCCTACGACGATGCCCGCGCCGCGCAGGTGCGAGCGATTCTTGACGGAAATGGACCCGAAGGGCTGCGTGTGGATCCCGATCTGCGTTGGGCACTGCTCACGTCACTGGCAACGGTCGGGCAGGCGACCGGCCCCGACATCGAGGCGGAACTCGAGCGCGATGGAACAGCATCTGGCCGGACCGCAGCCATCCGGGCCCTCGCGGCACGACCGGTGCAGGAGGTGCGTCTTGTCGCTTGGCATCGAGCGTGGGAAGACGAGTCGCTCAGCAACGATCACCTCAGCGCCACCGTGGACGGTGTGCGTGCTGGCGGGCGTCGTGACCTCATCAGCATGCTCGATGCGGGATACTTCGAGCGGATCACCGGCGCATGGCGTGATCGCAGCATCGAACTGGCTCGGCGACTGGTGGTCGGGCTGTTCCCGGCATCCGAGAGTCTGGAGCTCGTCGACGGCTGGCTCGCGCAGAACGAGTCGGCTCCGGCGGCACTGCGACGACTGGTGATCGAGCAGCGCGACCATCTCGCCCGAGACCTGCGCGTGCGCGCCCTCCAGGATCAGCTGGAGAGCTGACCGTCGGCACCGACCGTCATGCCCATGACCGTGCGTACGATCCAGGGGTGCGCATGGTCATCGGCGATGTGCGTCATCCCGAGATGCTCCGCGACACGACGGGAAGCGGTGTTCTCCGGATGGATGATCGCTGTGAGCGCCGTCGGGGCAAACTCCCGACGGATGAGCTCGACACAAGCCTGCGCCGCCTCAGTGGCGAAGCCGCGGCCCTGCTGCGCGGTCACTACGTGATAGCCGACTTCGCGTACAGGCGTGTCGTTGTAGGACTGCCAAGTGATGCCGCAGTCGCCGATGAATTCTCCTGAGTGCGTCTCGAGGATCCACAGTCCGTGACCATCGTGCGCGTACCGCTCCTGGTTGCGCTCGATCCACGCGACGCTCTCTGGGCGTGTTTTCGGAGCGGCATAGAACGCCATGATGTCCGCATCACCGAGGAGCGCAGCCATGTTATCGAGGTCGCGGATTGTCATCTCTCGGAAACGCAAGCGCGAAGTGGGGGACGGCAGCAGTCGTTTCACAGGTCGAGCGTGTCGCCGGGATCGAGTTCGAAGAACTCCCCACCGTTCTGCTCGGTCGCCCACTGGAGGCGTTGCCGGTGCATATTGCGGCCGATCACCGAAAGGGTCATGTCGTGTACGCCGAATGCACGGCGCGGCTTGACGGCCAGCACGAAGTCCATCGCGTCGCCGACCTTCAGCCAGGGGGCGCCGAGGGGCGCCGCGAGAGCATCGACCTCCACGCCCTCCGGGACGGCGTAGGAATCGCCCGGGTAGTAGAGCGTGTCGTTGACGAGGACTCCGACGTTCTGCACGAGGGGGAGCGATGCGTGGATGACCGCATGGTCGCCACCGAAGAAACGCAGGGTGAACCTGCCGGCGGTGACGGTATCGCCGGGGGAGACCACCGTGATCTCGTAGTCGGATGCCGCTGCCGCGACACCGGCTGGAGCGAAGATCGGCGTGCCGGGGACCGCGCGGAGAATGCGGTCAAGATGCTCGGGAGTCCAGTGATCGGGATGCTCGTGGGTGAGCACCACACCGACCACGCCCGAGAGATCGTCGAGCGGCGTGGTGAACGAGCCGGGATCGATCAGGAGCGTATCGCCACTCTCGTCGAGTCGAAGCGTGGCATGTTCGTGCTTGGTTACGCGCATACCGAGAGTCAACTCCTTTCGACAGCTCGCCGCAAAATCGAGAACTCACGCGGTGACGCGCCCGGGATCCGGGTTCGCCCCGGCCGGATTTTGCGGAGTCGAAATCCTCATGGCATACTTGAACGGTTGTCGCGGGGCAGAAATGCTCCGCAAGGCATGGCCCCATCGTATAGCGGCCTAGTACGCCGCCCTCTCACGGCGGTAACGCGGGTTCGAATCCCGCTGGGGTCACCAACAAGAAAACCCCCGCTCAGGCGGGGGTTTTCGCATATCCGACGATAGCCGCTGAAACGGGGCTAAGCGGCTTTTGGCAACAGATTGGCAACATCCGATTTCATCGCTGCCCGGTCGAGCGCAGTGGCAACGCCGTCGAGGTCGTCATCGAACAGGTCGGCGTACACGTCGAGGGTGACTGCGGCCGAGGCGTGTCCGAGCATCCGCTGCACGGCCTTGACGTTCGCTCCAGCGCTGACCGCGAGTGATGCGGCGGTGTGCCGTAGTTCGTGGGGCGTGAGTCCTTTGAGGCCGATTACGGTTGCGGCGGTGTCGAACCAGCCGACGCGGTAGACGTGGTTGCGGAGCCAGGTGCCGGTGCGGATGCCGTAGAACACGGGAGCGTCGGCGTCGCGTCCGGTGATCTGCGCGCGGAGCAGGCGGACGAGGAACGCAGGGATCGGGATGCTCCGGTGCTCGTAGTCCTTCGTTGGCTCGATGCGCTGGTACCCCTTGTCGGCGACGACGGTCTGCTCGACGGTCAGGCGAGGATGTTTCGCGTCGAGGTCGAGGTCACAGATTCGCAGCCCGGATAGTTCGCCCCAGCGCAGGCCGCAGTATGCGAGAGTGAGCACGACGAGGCCATAGCCATAGTCTCGACCGTCTTTCATCTCGTCAATGGCCTGGGCGAGCGCCGCGACCTGATCGTGCGAGAGATACCGCTTGCGCGTCTTTGTCGGCTTGGGGAGTTTGAGCCTGGCGGCGGGGTTCGACGGCAGGCGCTCGTCCTCGACCGCGAACCGTAGTGCTCCCGAGAGCACGTTGACGATCTTCCGCACTGTCGCGGGTGCGCCTGGTAGTGCGGATGCCCATTCCTGTACTCGGAGCCGGGTGAGGTTGCCGATCGGGATGCTGCCGAGCTCGGGCGTGATGTGCTTATCGATGATGTTCTCGACACGGCTGCGCGTGGTTGCTCGCAGGTCGCCTCGCGCGGCGAGCCAAGTTTGGAGCCAGTCGGCGACGCTCACCTTCGCGAGCGAGGGATCGAGGTAGCGGCCTTGGGCGATGTTGACCTCGGTCGTCGCCAGGAAAAGCTCAGCGGCCTTCTTTGTCGTGAAGCCGCGCTTCTGGGTCTGCTTCTTGTCGGGTCGGCGATAGAGGGCACGGTAACGACGGCCTTTCGCCGTCTCGTACGCCTCAATGCTTCCCATGACTCTGTCGCCTACTTCTCCAGCCCGGCGAGGCGCTGCACGTCGATGCGACGGTAGACGCGCTTGTGTCGGGTGAGTCGTACCGGCTCCACCGGAGCCTCGCCTGCGAGGGCAAGAGTTCGAAGCGTCGTGCGGTGGATGCCGAGCAGTGCGGCGGTTTCTTCCTCGGAGTAGAAGAGCGGGGGATGCGGGTGCTCGTCTGTGGGTGCGGCATTCTGACCCATCGTGTCCTCCGATCTAACTCATATCATAGCTGCGATAGCAGCGAGTATCTTAGATTAGATCACAACACGCCGATAACAGCAAGTGTTTTAGTTGCTCGTGTTGCTCGCTAGAATCGGAACATGCCCACACCCTCCGGTCATCGCCCCGGCGACCAGTCCTATGACGGACTGCTCGTACAGGACGACCTGCCTGACGGGTGGCACCTGCCTGACCGCTTTCCGGGGGAGCGGGCCGAGGACGCGAGTGCGTTCCTGGATGAAGCGCTCGGCTATAACGACCAGGCCGTGACTGCGGAGGATCGGCAGGCGCAGCTCGACTCGGAGCAGAACGAGACGATCGACGGCCGTTGGCGTTACATCGAGCACGCGGCGACCGCGACTCGCGTGTTCATTCGGCTCCAGCGTCAGCAGTTCGCCGTGCCGGAGGAAGTGAAGATCACCGGCGTCGTGTACCTTCCGTGGCGACCGGGCGACCCCATCTCCAGCCAAGACCTTCGTACCCTGCCGACCGCTCGGATTGAGGCTGCGATCAACGAGCGGCTGTTCGCAATGAAGCGGACGGTCACGATCACAGGCGGAAAGATCGTGCTGCCGTCTGGTCGGAAGATCAGCGAGCGCGATCTACTCAAGCCGCTCGGGAACCCGAAGCAGACGCCGGACTTCTACGAACTCGTCGCGCTCCAGTACGGCAAGCTCGCGTCACAGGGTGATGAGGCCCCGGCGGTCACTATGGGGAAGATCAACGGCGTCGCTCACGCCACCGCGCAGGGCTGGCTCGTCCGCACCCGCGCGCGCGGACTTCTGCCTCCCGGTCGCCGGGGATAGCTCGCTACGCTGCCCGCTTAGAGGTCTTTGAGTCGTTTCCGCCAGTATCCGGGGCGGCGTCTCTCGTGCGCGTACGCGACAACGATGACCTCGTCGTCTCGAACGAAGTAGATGATGCCGTAGGGGAACACGTCAGTGCCCTTGCGTCGAAGACGAGGGATGCGCTGGCGGCCACGATAGAGCGGCGCGGAATCCGGCCACTCCCTGATGAAGTCCACGCCGTTGTCGAGGTCATCACCCAGTCGGTCGCCCAGCCCGGCTTCCTGATCGTCATACCAGGCGAGGGCGTCGAGATACTCCTCGCGAGCGGCCGGATGCTCGCGCCAGGATAGCGCGCTCACTTGCGGCGAGCCGCCAACATTGCTCGGGCCAAGCGTCGGGTCTCGTCGCCGTCAACAAGTTCGACCTTGCCGGTCAGAATCTCGTCCACCCGAAGGTCGATCTCTTCATCCCATGCGGCATCGACTTCTGCCTGCTCGGTGTCGCTGATCTGCTGGAGCGCGAGCGCAGCAATCTCGCGCTCATCGGCGGAGAGGGTGCGTCCCTCTGCGATGTAGTCTGCGAGCTTCGGCGTCATGCTCCAAGTCTACCGCTGAGGCCTGACGTTCGGGGGAAAGCTCGCTACAGCCTCGACACGTCGTTGTGTGGGCCGGTGCGACGACGGCTCTCGCTGAGCAGATCATGGGACGCGTGGAGCTTGCGCGCGCGGGACTCTCGGGCGAGCCGTGCCCGTTCTGCGGCCTCGCGCTGGGCCGTGATCCGAGCAGCGGCGTCCTGCACAGACAAGGATCGCAAGGTGGTTGCCTCTTGTCGTGCGATCGCGGCGGCGCGGCCCGCGTTGGCGGCTTCTCGGTCGGAGCGGGTGAACTCGTAGCGCAGTGGATCGCGCCGTACCTGTTCGGCTCCGAAGATGTCGGCATGGAGCGCGCGGCGTTCGCTGCGGTGTCGCTTGTCCATCTCCTCCCCGGCAGTACGGGCGGCTTCGGCGTGCTGCTCGGCTTCGATCACGCGAGGGTCGCGGGCGGCGAGCCGTTCAGCTGCGCGCGAGGCCCAGCCGGTGAGGGTGTCGGCGTCGCGGGGCGTGGTGCCCCAACGGTCTGCAACACGGGCACCGCTCTTTCCCGCTCGTGTGGTCGCGGCCTGGTGGTCTTTGCGTGCGGCGCGTCTCCCGAACCTCCCTGCTGTGTTGAACTTTGTCTGTGCGGCTGCCTCATGATCAAGCGCGGCCAGGTGCTCGCGGCCTTCCTGCATTGCGACCACCGTGAGCGGTTCCCGCACCTCGGCGCGCACACGTGTTGCCGCCTCAGTCTCGGCCTGGATCACGGCGGTTTGCTCGTCCATCTCTGCCTGCTGGTGCTCGTGCTGCTGGTCGAGGCGCGCGCCGACGCGCTCCCACCACGCGGCGCGTCGCTCGGCCTTCTCCGCATCCTGGATGAGCTGCGCGACGCGCGTGTTCACGAGCTTCACCGTGCCCTCGTCAACGAGACCTCGCACGGCCTCCGCCGCGCGCTCTGTCGCGTCGGCGAGGCCGCGGTCGGCGTTATCGCGTTCCATCGCGTCGATGAACTGCGCCCGCGCCTCGGCACGGCTCTCCGCGATGACGTGCAGGGCGTTCTCGCCCCTGCCTCTCGTCATGCCGACATACACCGCCGCGCCATTGATGCCGTCGCTGAGGATCGTGTGCGAGGCCAGGGCGGTCACCCCTTGCACGCCGTAGGCGGTCGCTGCATAGACCAGGTGCGCGTGCTCGCGGATGTATTCCGCGGGGAGGTGCCGTGTGTGTTCCCGCTTGCGGTCGTCGTGTGCGTCGCGCACCCAGACCGATCCGTCCGCTTCGACGTGCTGCACCATCCACTGCTGCCGGTTAGCCACCCCCAGCGCAGTGTCGTTACTGCGAGTCTGGATCAGATCACCCGCACCGATACTCAGCCCATCCCTGCCCATCGTCGTGGCGGCGTCATCGACCAGGCCGCGAGCGATCCGCTCTTCCCGGATGCGCTCATTCAACCGCGTAGCGTCCTCGTTTCCCGCGACGGTGATTGTCTCTCCGTCGCGGGCATTCTGCGCGATGTGCTCTTGTAGCTCGTCGCCGTCTGCGTGTAGGCGGATAAGGCCGAGCCGGTCGAGTTGGTCGAACACATCGCCGGGGTTGTAGCGGTCGCGCATACGGACGGTGAGGTCGGCGTAGTCGGGGTCGATGAAGCGGTGTACCTCGGCCATGTCGAAGATGCGACCGCGAATCAGTGCGGCCATGTCGAGCACACCGCCGCGCCCGACAGCTGCGAGTTGCGCACGGTCGCCCACAAGCGCGACCGTTGCACCCACTTCCGCTGCAACCGTGAACAGCGCGAGAGCTGCATCTTGGTCAAGCATCCCGGCCTCATCGACAACGATCCGATCCCCGCGCCGCAACACAGTACCGGGCGGCGGGCCCGTGAACTCTGCGCCTGTGGCCGGATCAGTCGCGCCCGGCGTGAGTCGCATCCATACGCCGTCCTCATTCCACCGGTAGCCATGCGCGTGCACGAGAGCGGCAACTGATGTTGCGGGCACGCCGAGCTCCTGGTGTGCAACCTCGGCGGCGCGCTTGGTCGGCGCGACGACTCGCACGCGTCGGCCGTGATCGTTCGCGGCGGCTATTGCCGTGGCGAGCATCGTGGTCTTCCCCGCCCCGGCTGCGCCTTCCACGATCACGAGTGGATCGGTGGATGCGACTGCTGCGGCCGCGTCGAGTTGGCCTGCGTCGAGCTGCTGCCCGAGACGCTCTGCAACCTGCGACACGTCACGATGGCGCTGCTTCTTCTCCGGCGTGTGGGCGGTGAGCAGGTCGCGCAGTTCGGTTTCGACCTGCACCACGCGCAAGGTCGTGAGATGCGCCACATGCTCCGGTGCGGGTGCACCAGTCGGGAGGATCGAAAAGCAATCCTCGAGCGCGAGCGCCGTTGAGAGTGCGACCAGCTCACGCAACTCCTCGTGGGTAGCACGCACTCCGTATTCGTTGATGATGCGGGTGACGTGCTCCTGCACGTCGTGACGCGTCCACGCCGAGCACGCGGCGGCGCAGCGATCCAGCGCGCGCGACGTAATCTCCTGCACCGACAGTTCGTCTGATTGCGCCGGCGCGCTGACGAGTTTGCGGGTGAGGGTTTCCGGGTCGTAGCCGGCCTCTCGTAGCTCGGTCAACCATTCAGCCTCTTCCCGCGTCGTGGCGGGCTTCTTCGCGGGCCGCTCGAACGCCCACGCCTTCGCCGTCAACCGCGACGACACCACCGGCCCCATTGTCTCGCCCGGATGCGCCGCTTCCCACTCGGCTTCGAGCCGTTCCAGGTTCTTCCGTACCTGTGCGCCGCGCTTGCTCATCAGCGCGTTGAACGGCTCCAACTCCGTTACCTCTCCCGTCACCGGGTCAAGGGTGAGGCCATGCTTGTCGAGCACCGCCGCAAGCTCAGGGCTGGCAGCGATCACGGCGGCCCCGAGCGCACGGATCGCGCCCTGCTGTTTGAACATCGCCGCCGTATCCAACGCCCGCCATTTGCCTGCCGCCCAGACCCTGGTGCCGACCTGCATATGGATGTGGCGGTGCGGGTCACCCGCACGAGAAGTGCGATGCGTGATCCCGACGACCTGCATGTGCTCGATCGGTACAACCTCCTGCTTCCCGCGCGGACCGACACGCGTCACTGAGTGCTGAGCGAGCCACCGCTGAATCTCCGATAGCGCGTCCTGCTGCGCAGCATCCAAGGCTTCGGATACTTCGGAGTGGAGAGCGGCGGCGATGGACAGAGATTTCGGAGTGTTGATGACCATCTCTGCGAACCGAGGTGAGCCTTGACGATCCGACCCCGCGAGCCGTGGCCTGCCCATTCGTTCGCCGGTGTCGGGGTTGATCCAGTCCACCCAGCCCGCATAGTCATCAGAGCTGAGCGATCGGCTATTCGCCTCGCCGGATGCGTCGACGACGGCGTAAGAGATGCCGGTGGCATCGCCAAGGTAATAGTCATCTGCTCGCGAGCGGTCGGCCTCGACATAACGCATGGCATCGGCTCCGGTGCCCCGGAACAGAACCACACCGCCATGCATCTCGACTCCTAACTAAGATGACTGCTGTCGTCGTAGTATACGTTCATTCTTATTATGAATGCTTTGTATGAAGTGAGGTCTGACCGGGCTTGGCTGAACGAGGGCATGCGGTGCGGCCGTTTGGCAACGCGTGGGTGCTATTTAGTCCGCAGGTGTAGGGCGCATCCGACCGTAAGAAGGGCTATGGCTGCGACCCAGTTCGCCGGGTGGCTGGTGTCGGTGAGGACGAAGCCCCAGGTCTCGCTGAACGGATACTGACCGGGGTTGACGACGACCGGGAGCAGGATGAGGGTCGCTGGTGCGACGGCGGCGATGCGTCGGTCGAGGAAGCGGGCGGCGATCAGGCCCGCACCGAGGAGACCGAGCATGTTGCGTAACGGGGCGAGTGTTCCGGTCGTGCCGATCACGGCCTCATCAGCCGCGAGGCCGAGCAAATGCGAGAGAAGTAGCGCGGTGCCGGTGCATACCGTCAGGACGATGCCGTGCAGGAGCAGACGTTGCGGCCACAGCGGCCGAGACGCGAGGCGTTCGGCATCGCGGGTATGTGAGCCGTAGACGATCAGTGCGGCAGCGACTGGGATGAACTGGCCGAGCGCGGTGAGGGAGGTCGCCGCAAGGAAGTCCGGCCGGGAGAAAACGAGCGCTCGCGCGCCAACGAGCGCGAGCGCGGTCTGGAGGGCGAGCACCGACAGAATGACTGGGAGCAGGTGCCGGGCGTGCAGGAAGCGGAGTGTCATCCGATGATGTCCTCAGGGCGCAGCGAGCAATCGAGGTACGCGGCAGAATGCTCGGCGAACCAGGTTTGCGCCTCGGGGAGTGTCTTCGAGCGAAGCGCGTCGACCAGTCGATTCAGCTCGGCGGCATCGACCGCGAACAGGGCGGCGTCGGGATCATCGGCGAGGAACACATTCACGGCCCCGAGGGCGGGCCAGGCGCCGCCGGCCTCGTCGGTCCCACAGCGCTGCCCGACCAGCGAGAACAGCGCGGCATGCACGCTGTCTGTGACGGGGTCGGCGCTGGCCGGGTTCAGTGCGAACGTCTTGAATCGGTCGCTGCCACCGTCAGGCACAGTCCCGTCGCCTTGTGAGAGGGTGTCGAAGGCAAGTTCGCTCGATGCGACGAGGGAGGCGATGCGTCCCCAACGAGTTAGTAGATCCTCCCGCAGAGGCGCGTATTGCGGCAGAACATGCAGGGTCAGCGCGGGATCCTCTGAGGTGAGTGTCGTGAAGGATAGCTCGGACGGCGAGACAGAGACGGTGATGCGTTCGGCGGCGGGGGCGAGCGCAGCTGCGACGGGCACGCCCGCCGCGATCAGGGCGGCCCCTGCCACGGTCGAGACGAGCCGTCGCGGGCCGCGGAGTACAGCGATGATTGCGATGAGTGCAGTGATGACAAGGAGGACGAGCGCGTAGCGCAGCAACACCCAGTCGGAGTCGACGTGGGTGAAGGCGTCTTGTGCGGTGTCGATGCGGCGCAGCGGGTTTGCGAACTGGAGCCAGGGCGCCCCGAGGTCGAGGAACTGCGCCAGGTAGAGCATGGTCGGCGCGATGATCGCAACTGGCAGTGCAGCCCAACCGGGGAGTGCGGCAGCGGTCGTGGCGCCGATGGTCACGCTCACGAGCACCACCAGCAGTCCGTGCAGCAGTGCGATCGTCGGTGCTCCGGTGATCCCTACGATGACCGCGCGGACGACAAGTCCGGCAAGGACGATGAGCCAGAGGGCAGCTCCCCACAGCCAGGCGGCGATCGTCTGACGGAGGATCGCGGCCGCGAGCGACCGCGGGGCGGTGCGCAGAATCGGGCCGCCGCCGCTGCGGACCTCACGGGTTGCGTCCCACGCGGTCGCGGCGGCGAGGATCGGAGCCAGGAGCGTGGCGCCGGCGCTGAGGGCAGAAGCAATGTTCGCCCAGCTCGCCACGACGGGGTGCGTTGAAGTGGAGGCGGTAATTGCGTAAGCGGCGAGGATGATCGGGCCGGCCGGCAGCAGCAGGATCGACCGCCGCAATCCGATCGACAGTGGCCCGCGGTTCACGTCAGTGCCGCCGTTTCAGCGAGTAAGGCGGCATAGCCGCGCTCGAGTGGACTGTCGCCTGGAGAGTCCGGTCGGCCCTGAGCCTCCAGCTCCGGGACGGTCCCGACGAAGACGACCCGGCCGCGATCCAGGACCACGACGGTATCCGCGGTGGCGCGCACGTCCTCGATGAGGTGGGTGCTGGTGAGCACGGCGGTCTGTCGGCCAAGGTCGCGGATCAGTTCACGGAACGCGACGCGCTGCGCCGGGTCAAGTCCGACTGTCGGCTCGTCCAACAGCAGCAGCGCGGGTCGATTCACAATCGCCTGCGCGATACCGGCGCGGCGGAGCATTCCACCCGACAGCGACTTCAGCGGCGACGCCGACCGCTCCGTAAGGCCGACCGCCTCTATCGCCTGGATCGCCGCGTCGGACCTGCGTGGAGCGGGTATCTCCTTGAGCCATGCAACGTACTCGACTAGTTCCCGGACCTGGAACGAGGGCGTGAAGCGGAAGTCTTGGGGCAGGTAACCCAGGGATGCGCGCGCGAGCCGCCGCCCCACGCGATTTCCCAGATCATGGCCGCTGACAGTGACGATTCCCCGGTATCGCATGTCCAGCGTGGCGAGCGCGCGAATCAAGGTCGACTTCCCGGCGCCGTTCGGACCTACCAGTGCAGTGACGCCGGTGTCGACGGTGAGGCTGACCTCGTGCAGCGCATCCACGCGCATGCGCCGGTGCCGGATGGTCAGTGCCTCCACCCGTGTGGTCGGTTCAGTCATCGGATGAGTCCTTTGTCGAGGGCGAAGGCGATGAGCTGGAGGCGCGAGCGCATCCCGAGCTTGGTGAGGATATGGGAGACATGCGATTTCACGGTCGTCTCGCTGATAAACGCGATGGTGGCGATCTGTGCGTTGGACAGGCCGCGCGCCGCATACAGGAACACCTGGCGTTCCCTCGGGGTGAGTGGGTCGAGCGCGTCGACCACTGGAGTCCGCGTGACCGTGCGCGACTCGCGCAGCACTTCGGTGGACGACCGGCATGCGAACACGCTCTGCCCGGCATGGACGGTCCGCACCGCGTCGAGCAATGTCTCGGCCGTGGTGTCCTTCAGGAGGAAGCCCGCCGCCCCGGCGCGCGTCGCGGCGGCCACAGCCTCGTCGCTGCGGATCGTCGTGAGCACCAGCACCGCCGGGGCATCCGCACCAGCGACATCGAGGATGCGCGCGGTGGCGGCGATCCCGTTCAGCGCGGGCATGCGCACGTCCATCAGCACCACATCCGGTCGCTCGCGCTGCACCAGTGCGATAGCCGCTTCTCCGTCGTGGGCGGCGCCGGTGAATCGCATGTCGGGCTGGGACTCAACCATCATCCGCACTCCGTCGCAGAACAGCCGCTCGTCATCGACGACAGCGACGCGAATCTCACTCATCCTCGCCGCCTCTCGTCCGCGCTGGCAGGTAGGCGGTGACGATCCAGGAGTTCTCCTGCTCGTCGCGCGCCGCAGAGAGCCAGCCACCGGCCAGACGCGCGCGTTCCTGCATTCCAGTGACGCCTCGCCCACTTCCCGCGACCGGTGCTTCACCAGTGGCGCGAGAGACCACGGTGACCGCGAGGCCGGCGTCCTGCCAATCCAACGACACGTCCGCACCTCGTTCCACGGCCCCGTGGACGAGAGCGTTCGTCAGCGCCTCTTGAACAATCCGATGAGCTGACAATTCACTTACTGGCGACAGCGCACCAGGAGAACCGAGCTGCTGCACCCGCACCGGCAGCCCCGCCTGTTGCATCCGCTCGAACAGAGCGTCCAGGTCGGCAACGCCCGGGGCCGGGGCGTCATCGCCAGGCGCACCCAGAGCATCGATCAGCCAGCGGACATCTCCGAGAGTCTGCCTTGCCGTATCCGCGATCGTTCGCAACGGGACGCTGGCTTGCTCGGTCTTGGCGGCGACGCGGGCGCCCTCGGCCTGCGCGACGATGACGGCCAGCGAGTGTGCGAGCACGTCATGCACCTCCTGAGCGATCCGATCGCGTTCCCCGGCCAGCAGGAGCTCACCCTCTGCTGCCGACAGCGCCGACAGCGCCGACTCGCGGGCAGCCCGCTGCGCGTCCAAGGCCGCAAGGCTGCGCCGGTAGGCGAACGCGATCGCCCATACTCCGATGAACACGAGGAGACTCCCGAGAGCCCAGCTCGCGATCTGCCCGGCAAGGTCCGGGGAGTCCCAACTGTAGGTCACCGTGGTCGATCCGCCCAGTGGTGGTGAATTCAGTGCCGCCACACACAGCGCCGCAATCACGGCGAATCCGAAAGCGCACCGGACTCGGCTATGGGGCAGCGTCACGGTCGTCACCGCGATCACGACCAGCAGCGCACCGTACAACCACACTTGCCACGGCCCGAGGAACGCCCCGAACCGCAGCGCCGGGAGAGCGAGCTGGGCGATGAGGAGCACGAGCCCCAGCGCCAAGCTCGTCATCGGCAGTCGTCGCGCCAGGCACAGCGACGTCGCGAGCAACGCGAGACCGATGGGCGCGACCGGTGACGCGATAAAGAAAGACGGCAGGCCGGCCCCGATCAACAGCACAACGCCGGCCAGCGGCAACGCTGCCTCGCTGGACCACCGCTGCAATCGAATCATGCCATCGACTCTATGAGCTGACCTTTCCGTTCTACTGGACTTCGTTCGCAATCTCATCCAATAGGTGGAGAAGCAGACGGACGACAGTCGTACGAAGCTCCATTGCCTGCCGGTGGTGCGGTGCAGGGCCTCCGGCGCTATCTCTACATCGGTGCTGAGGAATTTGGGATTGGTCGCCGCTACAGGGCGGCAACGTGGCAACATCCTGGCAACCAACGCTGGTGACGAGAACTTTCGCGTCGCACTCGACACACGCAGGACCCCAGTAAACACAGGGCAGAACGGAGTCGGGTACGCAGTTCCGGGGGGAGCCGATTCCCCTCTCACGGCGGTAACGCGGGTTCGAATCCCGCTGGGGTCACAACACATCGAAAACCCTCGGCTTGCGCCGAGGGTTTTCGTGTATCCGCCGACTGTGGGCAAACCCGTGGCTCAGCGCCGTGTGAACCGGCGGATCACCTGCACCATCATCGCGACGAAGACGATGGTCCACGCGGCCAGCGAAACCCAGAACCAGGCATGGCCGACTGCCTCGACCAGGGGGAGCGAGTCTGCACGGCCGAGCGAGATGCTTGCGACCCCGTACATCCCGACGGGGAAGACCATGCTCCACAGGCCAGGCTCATAGCGCAGCGGCACACGGTGATACCAGTGCCGCCAGATTCCGGCCGCGATAAGTATCGGGATGAGCCAGGTCGCAAAGGACCAGAAGAACACGGAAAGTCCGGCGATCAGCGACTTTGTGACGACGATCATCGGCGCATCGTGCATCTCGATGATGCGGGATCCTGCGACGACGGTTATAGCGAGCGCGCCCATCATCACCCAGTACGAGGGCGTCAGATCGATCGGCTTCACACCGTAGAGCATCACGCGCAGCGTCACGAAGATCGCGCAGGCGACGTAGAGAGCGATGCCGACACCCCACGCCATGACGGAGATGATCGCCAGGGCATCCTGGAAATCGGGCTCGGCGGACCCCAGCCCAGAGGCGACCACCGCGATCGACTGACTGGCGACGACCCAGATGAACCACGTTCCGTTGGCATCTTGAAGCGTGGCATGACGACCGCCGCCGAGCATGGCGAACCACGGGATGATGTAGCCGAGCACCAACCAGGCCACGATCGAGACTCCCAGCAGCACGACGGCAACGGTGTCGAAATGGGTGTTGAGCAGCGTGGTCGAAATCACGCACGTCGCGGCGATGAACGTGAAGTAGCCGAAGCCGCGATCCGATGCATGCAGGTCCGCAAGCACCTCCGTGCGGTGCGCGATGATCCGCCAGACGTTGAGGACGAGCAGGATCACGTAGAAGATCAGCGCAATCCACAGCAGAACGAGCGAGAGCATCTCGAATCCGAGAAACCACGCACCGATCGACACGATGCCGGTGCCCATTACCCCGGCGAAGTACCCGGGAGTCAACGTCGCCGGGCTCCAGACATGGGTGTCGCTTCTGGTCGTCGCTGTCACGGTCTTCACCATATCTGTCATCCGGCGCGCGACCGAGGAGTCGTAGCGGTTCGATGTTGATCAGGAATCGAGAAGTGCTCGGCGTGCAGAGGTCGTAGCGTGGGCACCGGCGGCGCAGTCGCGTCGCCCCGATGATCAAGGAGCAAGAGATGGCTGAGAAGACCGCAGGCCTGTCCAAAGACGAGCGCGATGCTGTGAAGCAGCGCGCCGCGGAGGTGCGCGCGCAGGAGAAGGCGGGCAAGTCTCGCGCAGCCGGGGAGAAGGCCGTGCGCGAGGCGATCGCGGCGATGCCGGACGAGGACCGCATCCTCGCCGAGGGCATCGATCGGATCGTCTCCGAAGTAGCACCGCAGCTCGTCCCCAAGACCTGGTACGGCTTCCCGTCGTACGCGGACACCGACGGCAAGGTCGTGGTGTTCTTCAAGGCGGCCTCGAAGTTCACCACCCGGTACGCGACGCTCGGGTTCGAAGAGGCCGCGCAGCTCGACGATGGAGACCTGTGGGTCACGTCGTTCGCTCTCGTCGCGCTCACTCCGGAGACCGAGAAGACGATCGCTGCGCACATTCGCAAGGCGGCTGGTTAAGCCGGATCTCGCAGGGAGAGCGCACGAAAAGCAGGATTGGCCAGCGGGACGATCATCATGCCCATCAGTGCCGCTCCGAATCCGACGAACGCGATCCAGATCGTGGTCGCTGCAGCGAGCGCCCCGAACGCGGCCATCGCGAGCGGCATCAGCACGTCGTCGCCGAGACGTGTCATCGCGCTCATGCGGCCGAGATACGCGGTGTCGATCGTGGCAGCGAACGTCGCGCTCAGCAGCACGGAAGCGAACCCAGCGGTCAGGCCGATGATCGTGCATCCGATGCCGGTCAGCCAAGCGGGGCCTACGCCGATGAGAATGATCCCCGCGCCCTGCACGACGAGTGCCCAGAATCCGCCGAGCGCCCCGCGCCGCGGTCGCCACTTCGCGACGGCGATCGCGCCGAGCGCGGCACCCAGGCCGATGAGCGCCTCGAAGATGCCGACGGCCTGTGCGCCCCACCCCTCATCATGTGCGCGGAGCGCGATTCCGATTCCCGTGGCGGGGCCCACGGCGAGGTTGAGGCCCGACAGGGCGATGACCAATGTGCGGGTCGTCGGCGCATCCTTCAGATGGACGAATCCGCGCAGGATGCCGCGGAGCGCGGATTCGCGTGATGCGCGGGCGAGTGCGAATCGCGGTCGCAACCAGATCGCGATGAACGCGATGACCAGCGTGAAGGTGAGCGCGTTGATCGACGCGCTGCCGGCGAGCCCGGCGTATGCGACGAGGAATCCGCCGAGCGCAGCCCCGCCCATTGTTCCGAGCCTCGTCGCCGTCTGCATGACCGCGCTGTACGACGGCAGATCATCCACGCGCACCAGCTGTCGGCCGATCGTTGCCGCCGATGGCTCGTAGAACGCGTCGCATGCGCCGAAAGCGATCGCTGCCAGCGTCAAGATGAGGACGGTCGGCGGATAGGCGAGTACCCACACCGCGACTCCGATCAGCACTCCGACCCGGAGAATATTGAAGACGATCATGACGTGCCGCGCGTTCGCACGATCGGCGAGCACGCCGCCGAAAAGCAGGATGAGCGCGCGGGGGAGGGTGCCCGCTGCCACGATGAGTCCGGCGATCGCCGGACTTGTTATCTGCACGGCAGTCCAGGCGAGGGCAATGCTCCAGATCGCATCGCCGGCATCGGAGAGAGCCTTGACACCGATCCAGGCATGCACGGCATGGTCGCGCGAGAACTGCGGTGGTTCGCGAAGCAGAGTGGGTTCTTCTGTTGTCATGGCGAGGTGGGGAAGCCGTGTGCGAAGACGAAGACGGGGCGGCGCTCAATGCCGTCGTCGGTGTCGATCGAGCGACGCCAGGTATCGATCGTCTCGGCCAGCGCCCGCGACAGCATCGCCAATTCTTCGGCGGACGCCCATGCGAGCGAATCCGTACTGAAGGCCGCTCGGCTCCATGCGGCGTCGTTGTTGCCGCTGCGGTGCCAGGCCGACAGTCGAGCAATCTGGGTGTTGATGTTCGCGCGCTCAGCGCTGCGGGCCAGCATGGTGTCGGCGGGGGAATCGGCGAAATCGTCGACGGACCAGGTGAAGCGCCGACGTGTTGGACGCCACCAGCTGGTGCGCTTGTCGCCGGTCGGATCATCGGCACGCTCGACGATTCCCGCACGTTCCAGCATCCGCAGGTGATGGCTGATGCTGCCGACCTGCTGTTCGAGAGCGCGGGCCAGCCCGGTCACCTGACTCGTGCCGTACAGCCCGAGGTAGTCGACGATGCGGCGACGCATCGGGTGGTGGACGGCGGTGATCGCCTGGATCTCTTCCATGCGATCCACGCTAAGCGGATGCGATGGTTCTCACAAGATTTCTTGTATACCCCGGAAAATCAGGGAATATCGGATGCTGCTGTACGACGGCGGCGCCCTCGGATCAGCCAGATCACGAGGACGATGACGCCCGCGACAGCCAACCAGGGCAGCAGGAACCCGACGGCGATCACCAGGGCGTTCAGCGAGACGATGAGGCCGTTCCACCCCGCGGCCAGCCCGTCGATGAAGCCGTCCGGCTCTGCCGCAGCCTGTACGCGCGTGGTCAGCTGCACCTGTAGCGACGACATCGCGACCTGGTCCTCGAGCGCCGCGAGTTGCTGCGTGTACGACTCGAGCTGGGCCTGGCGGTCGGTGAGAGCGATCTCGGCATCGATGAGCTCGGACACGCTGCCGGACTGTGCCATCAGCTCGGTCAGTCGCTCCACCGAGGCCGCGGTCGCATCCACTCGCGCCCGCAGATCGATCGCCGCCGAGGTGACATCCTGTTTCGACATGGATGACGAGATCACGGTGCCGGTATCGCCGAGCTCGTCGATCACACCGGTCAGATCCTCGGAGGGGACACGGATGCTGATCGAACCGTATGCACTCTGGGAGTCCGAAGTTCTCATCTCGGTCGCCGGCACAGCCGAGATGTCGGTGCTCTCGACGTAGCCGCCGTGGGCATCGGCGAGGGCTGTGACAGCATCCACTGCGCCGGCGATGTCATCGACACGGACGGTCGCCTGTGCGCTCGCGATGATCTCGCGCCCTGCGATCTCTGCCGCCGCGCTCTCCGCGGTATCCAGCTGCACGCCTTCCGGCGCGGCCATGTCGGCGTCTCCTCCCGAGCTGTCGGACACGAAGGAAGTCATGTCGCTCGAGCTGACCGACGTCGTCGATGTCACATTGAGCAGTGGAGGTGCAATCAATACGCCGGCGACGAAGGCCGCCGCGATGCCGATCCCGGTGAGCCAGCCGCGACGCCGTCTGCGCGTTTTCGTCGAGGCGGCTGCGGCCGGTGCGTTCGCGCGGTCTGACGCGATCTCAGCGAACACGGCATCCTCGATGCGGTCGATGCTCGCCTGCGACAGCTCCGGTAGGCCTGCCGCAGCATCCGTGGTGTTCTGATCGTTCATGCGTCTCTCGATTCCTGGACTGTGCTGCGCAACTGGGTGCGCACTCGTGAGAGACGGTTTCTCACCGCGGCGGAGGTGACGCCGAGCTCATCCGCTGCCTCCTGGTACGCGTAGCCCTCGGCAGCGCACAGCCGGAAGATCTCGCGGTCGAGTTCGCCGAGCGTGCCGATCTCATCGGCGATCCGCGCAGCCAGCTCGGTCGTGATGACCTGCTCCTCGACGTTCACGGTGCCTGGCAGGCTCTCCGAGGCGGCATCCGTGGTGTGCGCGAGATCACGGCGCCGCTGGCGCAGCCGGTTGGCCGACTGGAACCGGCAGATCGTCGCCAGCCAGGGCAGCAGCGACTCGCCCTTCAGCTGGAGGCCCGGGAGCTTCCGCCACGCTGTGACGAAAGTCTCCTGGGTCACGTCTTCCGCATCAGCGGGGGAGCGCAGGATGCCGTGGGCGATCCAGTAGACCGGACGCACATGCGCGCGGTAGAGCGTGCGGAAGGCACCCTGGTCGCCTGCGGCGGCGCGGGCCGCAAGATCCTGGTCCTCTGACTGCTCCGACATCCGGTTCCTTTCGGTGTCTCTCACTGGAGAGTGTCGTGAGGTGCTCCATCGTCTCAGAATCGTCCGGTAACATCGATGGAGCGAGAGGGAGTATCCCGTTTCTCCGCGTTCGTCATCACGAGCAACAACTATGTTGCTCCGGACGCGGGCCGCGTATCGTGCGGGGGAGAGACTTTCGGCCTCTGACCGACCCCCTCGAAAGGTGCTGGGCACCCTGTGAACATTCCTGCGTGGTTCGAGATCACGTCCCTCGTGGTCCTGACCGTCATTCTCATCGCCGACCTGCTCCTCATCCTGAAGCGTCCGCACATTCCTTCCACGAAGGAGTCCAGCCTCTGGGTGGCCTTCTACGTGACCCTCGCGCTGATCTTCGCCGCGGTGCTGTTCTTCGTCGGCGATGCCAAGACGTCGCTGGACTTCCTCACCGGCTGGTCGATGGAGTACAGCCTCTCCATCGACAACCTGTTCGTGTTCGTGCTGATCATGAGGCAGTTCTCGGTGCCCCGCCGCTACCAGCAGGAAGCGCTGATGGTCGGCATCATCATCGCGCTGATACTGCGCGCCATTTTCATCATCATCGTGGGCGCGGCAGTGCAGCACCTCAGCCCGATCTTCTACATCTTCGGTGCGTTCCTCGTCTACACCGCCATCCGTCAGGCGATGCCCGAGAAGCACGAAGACGATCAGCAGACCGAGAACTTCATCATCCGAACCCTGCGGCGCGGGATCGACATCAGCGATCATTACGACGGTCCGAAGATCCGCACGGTGGTGGACGGCAAGAAGATGTGGACGCCGATGCTCATCGTCTTCGTCTCGCTCGGCGTCACCGACCTCATGTTCGCCGTCGACTCGATCCCGGCGATCTTCGGTGTCACGCAGGACACCTTCATCGTGTTCACGGCGAACCTGTTCGCGCTGATGGGGTTGCGCCAGCTGTACTTCCTGCTCGGCGGTCTGCTGGAGAAGCTGAAGTACCTGCACTACGGCGTCGCCTTCATCCTGGGTTTCATCGGAGTGAAGCTCGTGCTGCACGCGATGCATGAGAACGAGCTCCCCTTCATCAACGGCGGCCAGCCGATCGAATGGGCGCCGGATATCAACAACTGGGTCTCGCTCGGAGTGATCTTCGCATCGATGGCCGTCGCGACCATCGCGAGCCTGATCGCGTCTTCGCGGGAGAAGCGGGCTTCGCTGCGCAGCTGACGGGTGGCCTCTGGCCCTGTAGCGCCGTGTAAACTGACCCCCATGCGGCGTGTGGATCTCCTCCTTAGCGGCCGCGACGAGACCTCGATCTAGGCCTTCCTCGTCGCGGCGTCCAGCGTGGCCGAACCGCCGAATACTGGAGATATCGACATGACCTCAGCTGATTCCATCGCTTCCTCGAGCCGTCCGCGCACCCTCGCCGAGAAGGTGTGGGACGACCACCTCGTCGTCAAGGGCGAGAACGGCGAACCCGACCTCATCTACATCGACCTGCACCTGGTGCATGAGGTGACGAGCCCGCAGGCGTTCGACGGACTGCGCGCTGAAGGGCGACCGCTGCGACGACTCGATCTGACGATCGCCACAGAAGACCACAACACGCCCACCCTCGAGATCGACAAGCCGATCGCCGATCTCACCAGCCGCACGCAGATCGAGACGCTGCGTCGCAACGCTGCCGAGTTCGGCGTGCGTCTGCACTCGCTCGGCGACGCTGAGCAGGGCATCGTGCACGTCGTCGGCCCGCAGCTGGGGCTCACGATGCCGGGAGTCACTGTGGTCTGCGGCGATTCCCACACCTCGACCCACGGCGCCTTCGGAGCAATGGCCTTCGGCATCGGCACCAGCGAGGTCGAGCACGTCATGGCCACGCAGACGCTGCCGTTGAAGCCGTTCAAGACGATGGCGATCACCGTCGACGGTGAACTCAAGCCCGGCGTGACCGCGAAGGACATCATCCTCGCCGTGATCGCGAAGATCGGCACCGGCGGAGGGCAGGGATACGTTCTCGAGTTCCGCGGCAGTGCGATCCGTGCCCTCTCGATGGAGGGGCGCATGACGATCTGCAACATGTCGATCGAAGCCGGCGCCCGTGCCGGAATGGTCGCACCGGATGAGACCACGTTCGCCTATGTGAAGGACAAGCCCCACGCCCCGCAAGGGCAGGACTGGGACGATGCGGTCGCGTATTGGCGCACGCTCCCCACAGACGAGGGCGCGACGTTCGACGCGGAGGTATTCGTCGACGCGAACGAGCTCGAACCCTTCGTGACGTGGGGGACGAACCCCGGCCAGGGAAGTTCGCTGTCCTCGTCCGTGCCGAACCCGGCAGAGATCGCCGATCCGAATGCACGCGCCGCCGCCGAGCGCGCGCTCGAATACATGGATCTTGCCCCCGGCACGCCTCTGAAAGAGGTGCCGGTGGATGCCGTCTTCATGGGCTCATGCACGAACAGCCGCATCGAGGACCTCAGAGCGTTCGCGTCGATCATCCAGGGCCGCACGAAGGCGGAAGGCGTGCGTGTCATGGTCGTGCCCGGCTCTGCGCGAGTACGGCTGGAGGCCGAGGCCGAGGGCATCGACCAGATCGTCAAGGACTTCGGCGCCGAATGGCGCTTCGCGGGATGCTCGATGTGCCTGGGCATGAACCCCGACCAGCTCGCCCCGGGGGAGCGCTGCGCATCGACCTCGAACCGCAACTTCGAAGGACGCCAGGGCAAGGGCGGACGCACACATCTCGTCTCGCCACTGGTCGCTGCAGCCACCGCGGTCCGCGGCACGCTGTCGAGCCCGAGCGATCTGTCCGTGGCAGAAGAGTTGGTAGGAGCCTGATCATGGAGAAGTTCACCACGCACACAGGCATCGCCGCTCCGCTGAAGCGGTCCAACGTCGACACCGACCAGATCATCCCCGCGGTGTTCCTCAAGCGCGTCACCAAGACCGGATTCGAAGACGCACTGTTCCATGCGTGGCGACAGGACCCCGACTTCGTCCTGAACCAGAGCGCGTTCCAGGGAGCATCCGTCCTCGTCGCCGGATCCGACTTCGGCACCGGATCCAGCCGTGAGCACGCCGTGTGGGCACTGCGTGATTTCGGCTTCGCCGTTGTTCTCAGCCCGCGTTTCGCTGACATCTTCCGCGGGAACGCCGGCAAGCAGGGACTACTTGCGGCAACCATCTCCGAAGACGATCTGGCGCGGATCTGGGCCGAGATCGACGCGAATCCCGGAGCATCGATCACGGTCGACCTCGAGGCGCGCACGGCGACGATCGCCGAATTCCAGGCCCCTATCGATGTCGACGATTACACTAGATGGCGGCTCCTCGAAGGGCTCGATGACATCGGGCTCACACTGCGCAACGAAGACAAGATCGCGCAGTTCGAGGCCCGTCGCGAGTCGTGGCGGCCACGTACGCTCCCTGTCCGCTGATACCGTCCGCAGACATCGAGCGCCGTGGGCCTGGGGCTCTCGCCCTGGCGGCTGGTGCCGCGATCCGTGAACATGAAGTGAGGCTCATCGAATGACGAGAACTGTGCGTGCTGAACTTCAGGATGGAGTACCTGCCTTGAGCGGAGATGTTCTGGCGATCCGAGGCGGTCGCGCGCTGCGCGGCCGTGTGGATGTCAAGGGTGCCAAGAACCTCGCCACCAAGGCGATGGTCGCGGCCCTCCTCGGCGAGGACGCGAGCATCCTGCGCGACGTTCCCAATCTCAGCGATGTCGCCGTCGTGCGTTCGTTGCTGATGGTCCACGGTGTGCAGGTCACCGAAGGTGACGAGCCCGGCTCGCTTCGGCTCGACCCCAGCGATGTCGAATCCGCCCACATGGAAGAGATCGATGCGCACGCTGGTGCGTCCCGCATCCCGATCCTGTTCTGCGGACCGCTGCTGCACCGGCTCGGCCAGGCATTCATCCCGGATCTCGGCGGCTGCCGAATCGGTGACCGCCCGATCGATTTCCACCTGGACGCACTGCGCAAGTTCGGGGCCACCGTGGAGAAGCTTCCCAGCGGCATCCGCCTGTCCACGCCCAACGGGCGTCTGCACGGTGCGAACATCCACCTTCCGTATCCGAGCGTCGGTGCGACCGAGCAGGTGCTGCTCACCGCCGTGCGCGCTGAGGGCACCACAGAGCTGCGCAACGCGGCCATCGAGCCGGAGATCATGGATCTGATCGCCGTGCTGCAGAAGATGGGTGCGATCATCTCGTACGAGCCCAACCGGGTGATCCTCATCGAGGGTGTCGAGACGCTGCGCGGCTATGACCACCGGTCGATTTTCGATCGCAACGAGGCCGCGTCCTGGGCCTCGGCGGCTCTCGCGACCGACGGCGAGATCTTCGTCGGCGGTGCGAAGCAGCAGGAGATGCTGACGTTCCTGAACGTCTTCCGCAAGGCTGGCGGCTGGTTCGACATCCAGGAGGACGGCGTTCTCTTCCGCCGCGACGGAGAAGTAAAGCCCGTCGTCGTCGAGACCGACGTGCACCCCGGTTTCATGACCGACTGGCAGCAGCCTCTCGTCGTCGCACTCACGCAGGCCAAGGGTCGCTCGGTCGTCCACGAGACCGTGTACGAGAACCGCATGGGGTTCACGGACGCTCTGGTGAAGATGGGCGCGGACATCGTCGTGCACCCGCACGGACTGCAGGACGGACCTCGACGGGTGCCGCGCCGCGAGCTCGAGCAGGCCGCCGTCATCACTGGCCCGACGCCGCTGCACGGCGCGGAGATCGTCGTTCCCGACCTGCGCGGCGGCTACAGCCACATCATCGCGGCGCTCACCGCGACCGGCGAGTCGAAGGTGTCGGGTGTCGACATCCTGAGCCGTGGCTACGAGAACTTCCTGATCAAGCTCGAAGCGCTCGGCGCCGACTTCGACGTCATCGGCTGACGCGCATGGCTTCCGGATCCTCGGAGAAATCCCGGCCCAGCATGTTCTGGCCGCTGGCAGCCGTCGCGGTGCCGCTGATCTCGCTGCTGGCCAAGCTGCACGTGATCCACCCCGAGAAGCTGCCCGTTCGCGGGCCGTTCGTACTGGCACCCAACCACTATTCGGAGTTCGATCCGCTCGTGGTCGCACTCGCGGTGTGGAAGCTGGGTCGCCTGCCGCGATTCATGGCCAAAGAGAGCCTGTTCAAAGTCCCCGTTCTTGGGTGGGTGCTGCATAAGACGGGCATGGTGCCTGTCGCGCGCTCGTCGTCGCGAACGGCCGCTGCGGATACGATCAAGCAGTCGCGCGCGCTCGTCGCAGCCGGTCGAGGTGTGATCGTCTATCCGGAAGGATCACTGACGCGCGATCCCGAGCTGTGGCCGATGCGCGGAAAATCTGGCGCGGTTCGCCTGGCAATGGCCGGGGACATCCCGCTGATCCCGATGGCGCAGTGGGGCACGCAGGAGATCATGGGCCGCTATGAGAAGGGGCTGAGCCTGTGGCCGCTGCGCAAGCCCGTCACGCTGATCATCGGAGATCCGGTCGACATCAGCGACCTCGTGGGTAAAGAGCACGATCAGGCGGCGGTGACGATAGCCACAGAGCGTCTGATGACTGCGATCACGGAACTGCTCGAGCAGCTGCGCTCGGAGAAAGCACCCGCGACGCGGTGGAATCCGCACGATCACGGGCAGAGGGAGACCGGGCGCCTTGACTCCTAAGCATCAACGCGACATGAACCCTCGTGCGACGATCATCGGCGCAGGCAGCTGGGGAACGACGTTCGGCAAGATCCTCGCCGACGGTGGCGCGCAGGTCACGATGTGGGCGCGTCGACCCGAGCAGGCACTCGAAATCGCCGAAGCCAAGCGCAACTCGAAGTACCTCCCCGGCATCAATCTGCCCAGGAGCATCACGGCGACCCATGAGCTGGCCACGGCCCTCGACGGTGCTGATCAGGTGTACCTCTCGGTGCCGAGTCAGTCGCTGCGCGAGAATCTCAAGGCGCTGCGTCCGCTCCTCGGGCACACCGACATTCCGATCGTCAGCCTGATGAAGGGCGTCGAGCGCACGAGCGGTCTGCGCATGAGTCAGGTCATCGAGCAGGAGCTCTCCTGCGACCCGGCGCGCATCGCCGTGGCATCCGGTCCGAACCTCGCGCTCGAGATCGCCAGAGAGCAGCCGACGGCCGCTGTGATCGCCTCGCTCAGCCAGGAGACGGCCGATACGATCGCCCGTGCCGCCCGCAACTCGTATTTCCGCACGTTCGTGAACACCGACGTGATCGGCACGGAATTCGGCGGAGTTCTCAAGAACCTCATCGCCGTCGCCATCGGCATCGTCGACGGCGTCGGCTACGGCGAGAACACCAAGGCGTCGATCATCACTCGCGGCCTGGTGGAGATGACGGATTTCGCGGTTGCGAACGGCGCGCAGTCCGAGACTCTGCAGGGGCTTGCCGGGCTGGGTGACCTCATCGCGACGTGCCAGTCGCCATTGAGTCGCAACAACACTGCCGGCAGGCTGCTGGGCCAGGGCTACGGGTTCCAGGATGTTGTGAAGCAGATGAATCAGACTGCCGAGGGACTGGCATCTGTCGCCCCGATCCTCAAACTCGCTCACGAATCCGACGTCCACATGCCCATCGTCGAGCAGGTGAAGATGGTGCTCGACGGCAAGATGAACCCGCGCGATATCGCCCCTCACCTGACGACGGACGACGATACTCCCCAGGAGGAGAGAACAAATCATGGACAAGCAGACGGTGGTGGTGCTCTTCGGCGGGCGTTCCAGCGAGCATTCCATCAGTTCCGCAACAGCGGGCGGGGTGCTTCAAGCGATTGATCGCGGTCGTTACGACGTGATTCCCGTCGGCATCACCCGCGAGGGAGCATTCGTCCTCGAGGATGACGATGCGGTGAAGTTCGCGCTGGATGCCGAGCAGCTTCCGGAGGTCGTGGACAACGGCACGCGCATCCGCTGGCCTGAGCCCGGTGGCGATCGGATGCTGCGCGTCGTCCAGACCGATGGCACCGTGACCGACCACGGCGAGATCGATGTGGTGCTGCCGATCCTGCACGGCACGCACGGCGAGGACGGCACCATCCAGGGGTACTTCGACACGCTCGAGGTGCCATACGCCGGTGGTGGTGTGCTGGATTCAGCGCTGTGCATGGACAAGCACTTCATGAAGGTCGTGCTGCAGTCCGTCGGTATCGCCGTTGCCCCGTGGGTGACCGTCCGCCGTGCGGACTGGGTTCGGGATGCCGCCCCGGTGCGTGCGGAGATCGACAAGCTCGGTCTTCCTCTGTTCGTGAAGCCGGCCCGCGCCGGGTCGAGCGTCGGTGTCTCGAAGGTCACTGAGCTCTCCGAGCTGGATGCCGCGCTCGAAGTGGCATTCGCCGAGGACGAGAAGGTGCTCGTGGAGGTCGGAGTCACCGGCCGCGAGATCGAGGTCGCCATCCTGGAGACGCGTGACGGCGTTCGTGCGTCACTGCCCGGTGAGATCGTGCTCACCTCGCGCGGCTTCTACGACTTCGAAGGGAAATACCTCGGAGGCGACGGTGTGGACGTCATCTGCCCGGCCGACGTTGCTGACTCCGAGCTCGCCGCGATCCAGGATGTCGGAGTGCGCGCTTTTCGTGCTGTGGACGGGCGGGGGCTCGCACGCGTCGACATGTTCCTCGCAGCGGACGGACAGCTCATCGTGAATGAGCTGAACACCATGCCCGGGTTCACGCCGATCTCGATGTTCCCCAAGTGCTGGGTGGCGTCGGGCCTGAGTTACGGCGATCTCATCAGCGAACTGATCGAGGCGGGGCTCCGACGCTGAGACGTCTTCGCTAGCTCGAGGGTGTGCCGTCGAGCTGATCCTGAATGTCATCGTCGAGCTCATCCGGTGTCGTGCACTTGTGCTCGGCCGTGATCGTCGTGATCGCCCCGACCAGTACCCGGCTGCTGATGACATCGTTCGAGCTGACCACTCCCGTATCGATGTACAGCTGGATGGCCGGGTCGCGTCCGTATGTGGTCAGGCGCATATACGGTGTCTCCGAATCATCGACGAGCCAGTCGACTCCTTCGAGCGTCGCGCACTGCAGCTCGGCAGTGGGACCGGGGACCGTGACCCCGCAGCGCAGGAAGATCGCCGAGTCGCCGCCGGGAGCACCCCACGCGGCCGTGGCCTGCGCATCCGTCCATCGACGGTCGAGGTCGGCGATGCTGTTCGCGTCCTTGAGGCCCACCATGACGTCGGCGCACAGGGGATTGTTCGCATCATCCGCAGGCTCGAGGTGCACCGTGGCCGAGCAGCCACCCAGCAACGCCGTTCCGAGCAGCAGAAGGGCGGCGGTGGCAAGGCGACGGGACATGATTCCAGGCTACCTTTGAGAACATGCCCTCCCGTTCAGTCGATGACGATCCTCGCCTGGGCGATGTCTCGGAGGGCACCGTGCTGCGTGCCATCCTTGCTCGCACCATCCCCGCCGCGCACACCATCCTGGGGCCGGGAGACGATGCCGCGGTTCTCGCGACGCCGTCCGGTTCGGTAGTGGCCACCACGGACACCCTCGTCCATGGTCCCGACTTCCGTCTCGCCTGGTCGAGCGGATACGACCTGGGATGGAAGTCGGCCGCGGTGAACCTCGCAGACATCGCGGCGATGGGTGCTCGGCCGACCGGGCTGCTCGTTGCCCTGGCCGTGCCACGTGATCTGCGGCTCTCCTTCGTGGAGCAGCTCGCTGACGGGTTCCGTGCCGCGTGCGAAGCTCTTGCACCGGGGTGCTCGGTGATCGGCGGAGACCTCACGGTCTCGGCCGTCCTGACGATCGCTGTGACCGCCCTGGGCGACCTCGAGGGGCGCGCAGCGGTGACGCGCTCGGGAGCCCTCCCCGGTGACGTCGTCGCGATTGCGGGAGAACTCGGGCTTGCCGCACACGGTCTCGCCGTGCTCTTCGGCAGATTCCGGGACGGTGACGCGCCGGTGCCGGTGGATGCCGCGCAGCTCGCCTCCGGTGAACCCGCTGCGGTGGCGGCGCAGCTGCGCCCCGCACCACCGATCGGTCTCGGTCCCGTCGCAGCTGTGGCGGGCGCGACAGCGATGATGGATGTGTCCGACGGGCTGGCTCTTGACGCGGGACGGATGGCGACAGCATCCGATGTCACGCTCGATCTCTCGCGGGCAGCCCTCGGTGACGACCCGGACCGCGCCCTCGCCGGAGGCGAGGACCACGCGCTCCTGGCGACTTTTCCGCAGGGAGTGCTGCCGCCCGGATTCCGCATCATCGGCACTGTCGTGGAGCGCGGGACGGACGGCGTGCTGTGCGACGGGCAGCCCGTGGATGCCGGCGGCTGGGATCCCTACCGCGATTGGGATGCTGCGGCCGGCTGAGCCCACCACACGGCAGTGTCGCCGTACGTCTTCTCGCGGAACACCTCGAGTCCCGCTGCGGCGACATCGGGCGGTGTGGAGCGGCGGGCGCGCTCGATGACGACGACGGCATCCTCGGACAGAAGCGGCGCGAGCGCCGTGAGGTCGGAGGTCATCGCGTCATCGGTGAGATCGTAGGGCGGATCGGTGAAGACGAGATCCCACGGACCCGCGCCGCGATGGAGGAATGTCAGGACGGCGGTTTCGTGCACGCGGACAGAATTGTCCGCGAGCGCTTTGGTGACGGTTGCGGCGTTTCGGCGCACGACAGCCGCGGCTGGGCGAGATCGTTCGACCAGGTCGACAGCGGACGCGCCGCGACTGAGAGCCTCGAGGCCAAGGGCTCCGGAGCCGGCATAGAGGTCGAGCACACGGGCATCGGCGATCGCGTCGGCGGACTCCAAGGCCCCGAACAGCGACTCCCGTACGCGGTCGCTGGTCGGACGCGTGCCGCTGCCCGGCACATCCAGTCGCAGTCCGCGCGCCCTACCCGCGATGATCCTCGTCACCCCCTCAGCCTAGGACTGTCGTCGGTGTTATCTAGACTTCAGACATGACCTTCACGCTCGACACGCGCCTGTCGGATGCCGTCGGCGCCCCGGCGGCGAAGAAGCTCGATCGCGCGTTCGGCATGCAGACCGTCGGCGAGATGCTGACGCACTATCCCCGTCGCTACGCCGATCCCGCTGAGCTCACACCGATCAGAGACCTCCCGATCGGTGAGACGGTCACGATCGTGGCCGAGGTACTCTCCTCGTCGGCCCGCGGAATGCGCAACCGTCCGGGTGCGATGACCGACGTGATCATCGGCGATGAGCATGGCAGAGTGTCGCTGACCTTCTTCGCGAAGAACCTCGATCAGGCACGGTGGCGCGCAGGGCAGCTGTACCCGGGGCGACGTGGCATGTTCTCCGGCAAGGTCGGGGTCTACCAGGACGTCACCCAGTTCGCGCACCCGCAGTACGAGTTGTTCGACGATGAGGAGAGCGCGAAGGCCAAGGCCGAGGATCAGGCGAGTCGTCCGATCCCGATCTACCCCGCGACGTCCGCTGTTTCGAGCGGCCAGTTTCGTGAGCTGGTCGAAGCGGTGCTGCCGCAGATCGGCGAGGTGCCCGACCCGCTGCCGGAGCCGGTTCGCACCGCCGAGGGGCTGCTCGATGCCCGGACTGCGCTGATCCAGGTGCATCGCCCGCAGACGAAGAACGAGGTCGACCCCGCGGTTCGGACGCTGCGGATGCACGAGGCCCTCGTGCTGCAGACCGCGCTGTTGCAGCAGCGCGCAGCAGTACGCGCACTGACGGCAACGCCGCGACCGGCTTCGCCCTCGGGACTGCTCGAGCGGTTCGACGCGACACTCCCGTACACGCTCACCCCCGACCAGCAGACGGTCGGATCGCAGGTCGCCGTGGACCTGACCGGCCAATGGCCGATGAACCGGCTCGTGCAGGGAGAAGTGGGCTCGGGCAAGACCCTGGTGGCACTGCGTGCGATGCTGCAGGTCGCCGAGACGGGTGGCCAGTCCGCGCTGATCGCTCCCACCGAGGTCCTCGCCGGTCAGCACCTGCGCTCGATCACGAAGATGCTGGGACCGCAGCTCGCTCCCGAACTCATGCCGACTCTTCTCACCGGGCAGATGTCGGCTCCGCAGCGTCGCAAGGCCGCGCTGCAGGTCGCTGCCGGTCAAGCACTCATCGTCGTGGGCACCCACGCGCTGCTGGGGGAGAAGACGACATTCGCCGAACTCGGACTCGTCGTGGTCGACGAGCAGCACCGGTTCGGTGTGGAACAGCGCGAGGCGCTGCGGGCCAAGGGTTCTAGCCCGCACGCTCTCGTGCTGACGGCGACGCCGATCCCGCGCACGGTCGCGATGACCGTCTTCGGCGATCTCGACACGTCG
Source organism: Microbacterium sp. (assembly GCF_052099035.1). Classification (GTDB taxonomy): domain Bacteria; phylum Actinomycetota; class Actinomycetes; order Actinomycetales; family Microbacteriaceae; genus Microbacterium. Next base: position 158,033 of record NZ_JBQDSX010000001.1, read on the forward strand.
GTGATCCGGACGATGCCGGCGGGCCGCGCCGGTATCGAATCCTTCGTGGCGCCGCTTGCGGAGCACCCCGGCTGGTTCCAGCGGGTATGGGAGCGTGCCGCCGAGGAGGTTGCTCACGGTCGCCAGGTCTTCGCCGTGTGCGCGGCCATCGATACGACGAAGAAGAGCGGTGCGGTCGAGGAAGACGATGCGGCACTCGTTCCCGCCGAAGAAGGCGCAACGGGACCCCGATGGGGCGTCGTGCAGCTGGATGAGGCCCTCGCCACGCATCCGACCGTCGGGAAGCTGCGCCGTGCAGTTCTGCACGGCAAGATGGCGTCGGACGAGAAGGATGCCGTGATGCAGGCGTTCGCTCGCGGTGAGATCGACGTGCTGATTGCGACGACGGTGATTGAGGTGGGCGTCGACGTGCCGAATGCTTCGACCATGATCGTGCTGGACGCTGACCGTTTCGGCGTCTCGCAGCTGCACCAGCTGCGCGGACGCGTGGGGCGCGGTTCGGTGCCAGGGCTCTGCCTGCTCGTAACTGAAGCAGAGGAAGGCACGCTCGCCCGCGAACGGGTCGAAGCTGTGGCCGCAACCCTGGACGGGTTCGCTCTCGCCGAGGTCGACCTGGAGCTGCGCGGTGAAGGCGATGTCCTCGGTTCGACGCAGTCCGGCGTGCGTTCCTCCCTGCGACTGCTCCGCGTCGTGAAGGACTCGAAGCTCATCGCCCGGGCGCGCGAGCTCGCCGAGCAGATCCTCGACGCGGATCCCGATCTCATCGAACACGTCGGGCTTCGTGAGGTCATCGCCCGCCGGGTTACCGAAGAGGACCGTGCGGCTCTCGCAAAGAATTAGCCGGATCCGGTGCAATAGGGTGAAAGCATGAGCAACCGGATCGCCGTCGTCCCTGGTTCCTTCGACCCGCCCACACTCGGCCACCTCGATGTGATTCGACGCGCGGCGAAGCTGTACGACGAACTTCATGTGCTGATCGTGCACAACCCCGGCAAAGAGGCGATGCTGCCGATAGTCCAGCGCCTCTCGCTGCTGGAACAGTCGATCGCCGAGGACGGCATGGGCGGAAACATCATCATCGGCTCGTGGAGCATGGGCCTCCTGGTCGACTACGCGCGTGACGTGAACGCGGGAGTGCTCGTGAAGGGCATCCGCTCGCAGATCGACGTCGCCTACGAGTCGCCGATGGCGATCGTCAACCGGCACCTCGCCGACATCGAGACGGTCTTCCTGCTGCCCGATCCGTCGCACGCGATGGTCTCCAGCTCACTGGTCCGACAGGTCGCCGGTCTCGGTGGAGACGTCGCACCGTTCGTTCCCCGCGCGGTCGCCTCATTCCTTGACACCGGTGCGCGCGGCATCTGACTCCGTCACCAGCGGTTGCTGAGCTTGTCGAAGCATCCGCCGGTACCATTGAACTGTGAAGACTCGACTCAACGGTCCATTCGTGGTGCCCGCCCGCGACATCGTTCGACGACCCGGCGAGATGCGTGAGCACCAGTTCTCCGTCACCCTCAAAGAGCAGTGGGGGGAGGGGATCGTCTCCTTCGAAGCGGGCAGCGATATCGATCTCGATGTGCGCCTGGAATCGGTCCACGAGGGCGTTCTCGTCTCTGGAACAGCGGAGGCGGAGTACGTCGGCGTCTGCGGAAGATGCCTGAAAGACATCGCCGAGCCTGTCGAAGTCGAGTTCCAGGAGCTTTTCGCGTATCCTGGTGAGGAAGAAACTGACTTCGAGGTTCAAGACGACCACGTGGATCTTGAAACTCTGGTCAGGGAAGCGGCAGTTTTGTCGCTTCCATTTCAGCCGGTGTGTCAGCCGGAGTGCCCCGGGCTCGACCCGGACACGGGTGAGCGGCTGACCGGAAGCACCAGGGTAGAGGAAGACGCGCCCATCGATCCTCGGTGGGGTGCGCTCCGACAAATCGCAGACCAGGGGAGTGCGGCACAGAGCCGCGATCCCGAGAATACAGAAGAGAGTTAGCCATGGCAGGTAACCCCCCGAAGCGCAAGGTTTCCCGTTCCAACACCCGCTCGCGTCGCGCGCAGTGGAAGGCAGCGCCCATCGCGCTCGTCAAGACCGAAGAGAACGGCAAGACCGTTTACAGCCGCCCGCACCAGGCGAAGGTCGTCACGGACTCGCAGGGCACCGAGCTGTTCCTCGAGTACAAGGGCCGCAAGGTCGCAGACGTCTGAGCCACGGTCTCACGATCGTGACTGAGGTCCCGGCAGGGACGAAGAGTCTCGCAGCGAAGCTCAGGGTCGATATCGACCCTGAGCTGCTTGCGTTGGCGCTGACTCATCGCTCCTACGCATACGAGCACGGCGGCATCCCGCACAACGAGCGACTCGAATTTCTCGGGGACTCGGTGCTCGGGCAGGCCGTCACCGTGATGCTGTTCACCTCGCATCCCGATATCGACGAGGGCCAGCTCGCCAAGCGGCGTGCGAGTGTCGTCTCGACCGTGGCCCTGGCAGAGGTGGCGCGCGGCATCGGACTAGGCGAGCACCTTCTTCTCGGCCGCGGCGAAGAGCGCACGGGCGGCCGCGACAAGGACTCGATCCTCGCGGACACCATGGAAGCGGTGTTCGGTGCCACCTACCTGTCGGCGGGACCAGAGGCCGCGACTGAGCTGGTCTTGAGGCTGACGGAGCCGTTGCTCGACGATCCTGAGCGCTACGGGGCTGCGATGGACCCGAAGACCAGCCTGCAGGAACTCGCGGCTCGTCTCGGGTTCGCTCCGCCGACGTACGAAGTCACGGCCACGGGCCCCGATCACATCCGTCGGTTCACGGCGGCCGTGACGGTCGGTGATGTGAGCATGACAGGCGAAGGCACCAGCAAGAAGACCGCGGAGATGGCCGGCGCCCTCAACGTCTGGCGCACTCTCAGCGAGCGTGCCTGAACTTCCTGAGGTCGAGGTCGTCCGTAGCGGTCTCGCCCCTGCCGTCATCGGTTCCACCATCGTGAACATCTCCGTGCTCGATGATCGCGCGCTGACGCGGCATCCGGCTGGCGCCGCAGACTTCGCTGGCAGGTTGGAGGGTGCGTCGGTGACCGCGACATCCCGTCGTGGCAAGTTCCTGTGGCTCCCGCTGGGTGGTGGCACGAGCGCGTTGACAGCCCACCTCGGCATGAGCGGGCAGATGCTGCTGCGCGCCAACGATGCACCGACCGAACGTCATGAGCGCATTCGCATCGGTGTGCGGCATCCGCAGCACGGCGATCTTGCCGTGGTGTTTGCAGACCAGCGCACGTTCGGTTCACTCGCGGTCGACGCGCTCGTCACCGATGGCGACGACCTCGTTCCGACACAGGTGCGTCACATCGCGCGCGACCCGCTGGATCCTGCATTCGACGATGCCGCATTCATCGCCTCCGTGCGCCGGCGTGCCAGCGCGATCAAGCGCATTCTCCTCGACCAGACCGCAGTGAGCGGCGTCGGCAACATCTATGCCGACGAGTCGCTGTGGGCGGCGCGCATCCACCCCGAGACCCAGGGAAAAGCGCTGTCCGCGCAGGCGGTGCGCAGGCTGCTCGGCGAGGTGCGGCTCGTGCTGGAGAAGGCTCTGGCCGAGGGCGGCACGAGCTTCGACGCCCAGTACGTGAACGTGAACGGCGAGGCCGGCTACTTCGCGCACAGTTTGAACGCCTACGGACGCGGGGGCCAGCCGTGCCCACGCTGCGCGACGTTCATCGTGCGCGACGCGTTCATGAACCGCTCATCGCACTACTGCCCGCGCTGCCAGCGGCAGCGCGGATAGCAGCGCCCGGCGAATCAAGCGGGCTGGAACGCGCGATCGAGCATCGGGCGCGTGACACGCGTTCCGAGCCACACGATTCCGATCCCCGCGGCCAGGACAGCGACGATCGTCATGATCGACAGCGGCTGCACGATCAGCGCGATCCCGATCAGTGGTAGCACGAGGACGACGGCGCACAGCGCCGATCCGACTGCCGTGAGCAGCAGCGGCGCCATCACCGCACGGGTGCGGGCACCGTCCACAGTCCCCATGGGAACGCCGAGGAAGTGCAGACTCCGGTGCAGCTCCCGCTGATCGAGAATGCCGGATGCCTGGTTCACACCGACCGATACGGCGACCATCAGGAACGAAGCGACCAGAGTGATGATCAGGCCGGTGCGGATATCCGCTCCCAGATAGGCCTCCGGTCCCGTGCCCGGCGCACTCATTCCGTCGATCATAGCGACGCCGGTCCCTGCAAACACGGCCATGAAACTCGCCATCGCGACACCGCTCACCTGTCGCCACGCGTTCTTCGGAGCATCGAGCACGAATCGAGCCGCAAGCAACTTGCGCGGCTGCTCGGCCCGTCGAAGCGAGCGTGTCGCATGCACTTTGAGAGCCCACGGACCGATGAGATTCAGCACCGCCAAGGTCGCGGCGAACATGCCCGCGATGACGACGATCGTCACCACGAGGCCAGCGGTCCCGGGGAACAGCTGCATCGTCGCGAAGGCGAGAACGACCACGGCGACGGCGGCGATGGCACCAATCGCGCCGACACGGGGGACTGCGGCGCGAGTGCGGACTCCGAGGGGAGAGATCACGACGAGACGCAGACCGATGGTCGCGCTGACAGCCGCCAGGAGGATGACTCCTGCGACGATTCCGGCGATCGTTGCCGGCGTCAGCAGCACGGCATCCACCCCCAATGAGTGTCCGCGGAACGGGATCAAGCCGACGAGCGGAGTCGCTGCGAGGTAGACACCCACGCCGATCAGCGCCCCGGCGGCTGCGACCAATGTCGATTCCAGCACGGTCGTGCCGATGACACCGGCCGGGGACACCCCCAGGAGTCGCAGCGTTGAGAGGCGCTCATCGCGCCGTCGGGCCGAGAGGCGAGCCGCAGCCCCGCCGAGACTCGCCAGCGGCACGACCATGAGCACGAGTGCGATCGCGGCGAGAGCCTGGTAGAGCCCGGCGTCCGGATCGGTCCAGGTCCAGAACGCCTGTGCTCCGCCGACCACGACCAGCACCAGGGACGTCACGAGTGCAAAGGCGACCATGGGCAGCACCACGACACCGCTTTGGCCTGGTCCCGGGCGCAGAAGCAGAGCGAGAACACGCGCGTTCATGCCTGCACCTCGGTCGCCTCTGCGGCTGCGACCTCGGTCGCGGCGATGTGTCCATCCCGCATGTGAACCGTGCGCGAGCAGCGTGAAGCGACATCTGCGTCATGCGTCACGACGATCAGGCTGCGTCCCTGACCTGTTGTCGACCAGAGCAGCGCGTTCATCACGTCCGCCGAGGTCTGACTGTCGAGGGCGCCGGTCGGCTCGTCCGCGAAGACGAGTTCGGCGCCGGTGACCTGCGACCGTGCGATCGCGACGCGCTGCGCCTGGCCACCCGACAGCTCGCCGATCCGTCGCTCTTCGAACCCGGCGAGCCCAAGAGATGCCATCCAACCGGCAGCATGTTCGAGCGCTGGGCGACGCGCCGAACCGTTGATCATCATCGCGAGAGCTATGTTCTCGATTGCCGTGAGCTCCGGGATGAGCAGCCCTTGCTGGAACACGAACCCGAATGACTGTCTGCGCAGACGCGAACGATCGCGCTCGTTCATCGCCGTCACGTCGACCACCTGGCCGGTGGAGGGGGCGAACTCCACACGCCCGGAATCCGGAGCGGTGATGCCGGCCAGCACGTGCAGCAGCGTCGTCTTACCGGATCCGGAGGCGCCCATGATCGCAACGGAATCGCCTCGCTGCACGGCGAGATCCACTCCGGCCAGCGCCGTTGTCGCGCCGAACGCCTTGGTCAGGGACTGAGCTTCGATGACGGAAGAATTCATGCTTCCAGCCTCGTCGCCGCGATCGGATGCGTCGTCAGCCTCGAGTCGCCGGGGGATACATCGCGAGGATGATCATCAGACGAGCTTCTTCTGCCATCCGCCCGCATAGGACGCCGGAACGAACCCGATTGCCTCGTTGATGTCGAGCATCGGGCGATTCTCCTCGGCATTGAAGGTGGAGACCTTGGGCGAGTCCGGGGCGATCTCGCGCCAGCGAATCAGGTTCGCGCACTTCACGATGGTGCCCAGGCGCCGGCCGCGGTGCTCTTTGACCACCAGAGTTCCCCACTGATGGGTGACTCCGGTGGGATCCGAGCCGATCACCAGTTCATTGAAGGCCACCATCTCGCCAGCGGGTTCATGTATCACCGCGGCGACCGACATCCTCTGACCACCGGCAAGGAATTGCGCATCGCGACGGACGACACGGGCATCGTCCCAGACTTCCGCCTCGACCTCGAGATCGCCGCTGGGCACATCCGTGGACATCCGCGCGATCATGCGGGCATATCCGTCGCGAAGCGCCGGCGGCGCCGGCAGACTCCACGTCACGACGCGGTAGTCGTCACCCGCGAACGCCATCGCTTCAGCGAGACGCTGCGTCGCGAGACCAAGCGGTCGCCCCAGCGAGAGGACGCTGTTGCGCTCGATCTGCTCGAGGACGTATCCGCTCTCCTGCAGGAGATCGCTCAGCGGTGTAGCGGCTGCCGTGCCCCATCCGGTCAGCGGTACCAGCATCCGCTCGCCCGGTGCCGCCGGATGCAGCGTCCAGCACTGCAGCACGCTGCGCCCGACTTCGCGCGCCTCCTGCTCAAGCCGACCGAGAAGATGCCGACCTGCGCCGGAGGCCATGTGCGGTGGGATGACCATGAGTTCGAGTTCCGCGGAGGTCGTCCCTTCTGCCACTGCTGTGGTGAGGGACGCAGCCCCGAGGATCTCGCTGTCGCTTCGCGCGATGAAGCCGCGTCGAAGCCGGTCGGTCTGATCGAGCCAGGACGGCAGCAACTGCTCGGCTGTGTCGTCGAGATCATCGATGCCGCCGTCGCTCCGCGCCATGCGGTTCCCGATATCCACCATCGCGCGGAACTCGGTCGCGTCCCCAGCATCCACGCTGGTGGGAATCACCATCGGGGTGATCACGATATCTGTCATGTCAGATTCTTCTTCCCGGCGCCCTCATACGAGATCGGTGTGAATCCGATCGCCTCGTTGATGTCGAGCATCGGCCGGTTCTCCTCCGCGTTATAGGTGATCACGCGCGGTGATTCCGGAAACTTCTCGTGCCAGCCGATGAGTCCCGCTGCCTTGACGAGCATCCCGAGCCGATGCCCGCGGTGCCCCGCGAGTACGAGCGTGTCGTATTGGTGGCTGGTGCTGCCGGTGTCGGACTGCCGGATCGCGAGCTCGTTGAATGCGCAGAGTTCCCCGGTTGCGATGTGCTGGGCCGCTGTGACCTGAATCACGAAGCCTTTCGCAGCCTGCCGCTGTTCGAGTTCGCCGACGCGCGCGGCATCCCAGATCTCTTCCGGAGAGTTGAGTTCGGCATCCGGGGCATCGGTCGACATGCGCGATTTCATCCAGGCGTATCCGTCGATGAATTCGGCCGGCGTCGGCAGGAGCCACTGGACGACGCGGTAGTCGCTCGCGTGCTCCTGCGCGGAAGCGAGAGATGCCAGGAGTCGAGGCAGGGTGTCTTCGGCCCACACGAATTCGCTGGCGCGCTCGACCTGAACCAGCGTGAAACCGCGTCGATCGAGGAATTCGGCGGTGTGGTCGCGCGGGATCGCCCCGAACCCCGTTGGAGCTTGCAGATATTCCGTTCCATCGTCCTGATGCTGAACCCAGCACAGAACAGTGCGCATTCCTGCCGCGCGAAGTTCGGTTTCGAGCGCGGCCAATGCCGCGGTACCGATTCCTTTGCCCCAGTAAGAGCGCAAGAGGGCGACGGTTGCGATCGAGGTATCCGCATCGGCGTCCTGCAGCATGTCCACTGCTACGCATCCGATCATCTCCCCGGCCTCGGTGACGTACCACTGCCGCTTCTGGGATGCGCGAGAGCTGTACAGCACAGGCAAGAGCTCATCGGCGGACAGGAAGTCGTCCTCGCGGCCGGTCGTCTCGAGGATCGAGCGGTTGCGCACATCTGCGTACGTGCGGATTTCGTTGGTGGGCGCGGCATCCGCCCGTGCCGGGAGCACGAGCGGATGCAGCGTCGCTGTTGCGGTGAGATGAATGCTCATCAGAGGACCTCCAGGTCAGAGCAGCTGGCGCTGCAGGTCGTAGGTGAGCATGACCATGGCCTCGCGCTCGGTGATCCGGCGCGTCTCGAGGAGGCGCATGGCCTCTTCGCGACTCATGGCCGGTTTTCCACGGGGTGAGCGCTGTGCGCGCTCAGCGCGCAGCAGGAGCCAGAGTCCGATGCGCAGCGACAGTCGGTCGGTGAACGCAAGCGCGGCCCGGTCGGCGGGGACGGTGATCTCGAGGGTCTCCTCCTCGATACATGGCGGATGGACGGTTTTGCGAAGCAGTACTTCGGTGTTCACGAGGGTGCTCGTTTCTGATCGAACGTGAGGGGGATACTGGTGCGCGGAGTCCGGGGGATGACCGGAGCGCGGACGAGAGGTCTCAGGAACGGGAGACATCGCCCAGGATGCAGAGGGTCGAAGACATCGACCGATGCGGAAGCGGCGGGAACCAGCGAAGATCAGCCTCATGTGGAGGAGATCTCAGGCTGCGGTTCTACGAGAGCGCGCTGCGTCGGATGCCGAAAGCAGAGGACAGTCCATACGCAGAGCGCGTCGCATCGAAGCCAGTGGCTGACGCAGTGACGGTTGCAATAATCATGGGGTGTCCTCCTTTCGAGTGATCCGGGTTGCAAACGTAGTGCGTATTCACGGGCGACGTCAAGGATTCATTGTTCTACCGGCGTGTCGCAACGAGGCGCATATCGGTCGCTGTGCCGCGCGGGATGCCGAGATCACGGCGTGATTCCGGTAGCGTGGCGGCGTGATTCTCCCTGGACGCCCCGGACGAACGGTGCGCGCATGCATCTGAAGAGCCTGACGCTCAAGGGCTTCAAATCTTTCGCCCAGCCGACCTCCTTCGTGTTCGAACCGGGGGTGACCTGCATCGTCGGACCCAACGGATCCGGCAAGTCGAACGTCGTCGACGCACTCGCGTGGGTGATGGGCGAGCAGGGAGTGAAGAATCTCCGCGGCGGCAAGATGGAAGACGTCATCTTCGCGGGCACGTCGACGCGCGGTCCGCTGGGACGTGCGGAGGTGCAGCTCACGATCGACAACAGCGACGGCGCCCTGCCGATCGAGTTCGCTGAGGTGACGATCAGCCGGACACTGTTCCGCAATGGATCCAGCGAGTACGCGATCAACGGATCGAGCTGCCGCCTGCTCGATGTGCAGGAGCTGCTGAGCGATTCCGGCCTCGGCCGGGAGATGCACGTTATCGTCGGCCAGGGTCGCTTGGACACCGTGCTGCAGGCATCGCCGGAGGATCGCCGCGGGTTCATCGAGGAGGCCGCTGGAATTCTCAAGCATCGCCGGCGCAAGGAGAAGACTCTCCGAAAGCTTGATGCGATGGAGGCCAACCTCACGCGCCTGAGCGATCTCGCCGGTGAGATCCGACGACAGCTGAAGCCGCTCGGGCGTCAGGCCGAGATCGCCAGGGAGGCCCAGACCATCGCGGCAGTCGTACGCGATGCGAAGGCGCGCATCTTCGCCGACGACGTCGTGGCACTGCGCACCTCTCTCGCCGACCATGCACGCACCGAGCAGGAGCGGCATACCGAACGTCTTGTGCTCACCGAGCAGTCCGATGGTGTGCGCGCAGGAATCGCCAAGCTCGAAGCAGACCAGAACTCCGTCGCGGTCGATGAGGCCAGACGCATCGCGTTCGGCCTCGAGCAGGCGCAGGAACGGATGCGGTCGCTCTACACCCTGGCCAATCAGAGACTCGCCCTGCTCGGATCCGAGGAGGACGACGCGGCTGTGGCGTCGATCACCGTCACGCAGGCGACCATCGATGAGGCCAAGGAACAGATCACCGAGATCTCGGCGGGGCTCGGTGATGCTCAGGATGCCGCCTCTGCGGCCAGCCGCGAGGTCATCAACGCACGGGCCGAGCTCGACACCCTGGATGTCGACATCGCCGAGCAGAGTGCTCTCGTCTCCGAGCACGACATGCGCATCAGTGCGCTGCGGGGCACGGCCGAAGCCGCAGCATCCGCCCTCGCCGCCGTGCGCACAGCGGTGCAGCGGCAGGAGGTCGCGCTCGAAGCGGCCAACGAGCGGCGCCGTGAGGCGGGCGAGGCACTCGAGCAGATCGATGAGGCCGAAGCACCCGAGGGCAGCGCGGCCGAGCACGCAGCGGCATACGAGAATGCCCAGCGCGAAGCGACAGCGGCGGAGACCGACCTGGAGGACGTGCGTGAGCGCCTGCACTCCGCCGAGCGTGAGGCGGAGTCGTTGACGGCGAAGGCTGCCGCTCTCAGCAGCGCACTCTCGCTCTCGGGCGGCGCGGCCGAGATCGTGAAGGCCGGTGGGTCCGGCGTCCGGGGCCTCGTCGGTGACGCCGTGCAGGTGACAGCGGGTTACGAGGCCGCGATCGCAGCCGTACTCGGTCCGCTAGCGGAGGGCGTGCTGGTCGACGATGCGGATGCGGCGTTCGCGCTTGCCCGCTCGTCAGCCGATGCGGCGTACGGCGTCGTGGACTTCGTGATCGCCGACGCCGTCAGCGACTCTCACCCCGTGCCGGACGTGCCAGGCGTGACGGCCGCGACATCCGTGGTGACCGCTCCGGACGGCGTGCTCGGGGTGCTCAGTCACGTGCTCGTCGCCGACGACATGGATGCGGCTCGGCGCGCACGCGCTGCTCTGGACGCGCTGGGCGACAGCGCCGTCACGATCGTCACCACCGCCGGCGACGTGATCACCGCACAGACCTTGCGCACGGGAGCGGGCGGAGGGCGCTCGCGTCTGGAGCTCGCCGCGGAGCGGGATGGTGCCCAGGACCGCCTGAACGAAGTGCGAGTCATCGTCGACTCGCTGCGCGCGGCGCGAGTCGATGGGGCCGAGCTCGTTGAGACGAACCGCCGGTTGGCGAAGGAGGCGCTTCGCACTCTTCGGGAGCACGATGCCGCTCTCGCCGCGCACACCGAGCAGCTGAACCGCGTGACGGTGCGGCACGAATCAGCCGTCGCCGAGTGCGAGCGATTGGAAACCGGCCTCGCCCAGGCGCAGACTGCGGTGGCGGATGCCGAGCGCGCAGCTGTTGCGGCGACGTCGGAGCTGGAACAGGCCGAAGCGAAGCCGCGTCCCGTGCTCGATGCGTCTGCCCGTGACGGACTGCTGGAAGCACTCGAGAGCGCACGCGAGGGAGAAGTTCGCGCGCGCCTCGAGATCGAAACGTTGCGGGAGCGCGTCCGCGCGGCGCAGACGCGTGTCGCGAGCCTGGAGCGTCAGCGAGAACAGGAACGCGATGCTGCGGCGGAGACGGCGCGGCGTGCAGTCATCCGGCGCGCACAGCGGGAAGCAGCATCCGGCGTGGCAGCCGAGCTGCCGCGGATTCTGGATTCTCTGGATCGTTCGGTCACGGAAGCACGCGTGGCACTGAGTGAAGCGGAGAGCGCGCGCTCGGCGCAGAACGAGGAACTCACAGCACTTCGTGCGCAGGAGAGTTCATTGCGCGAGCGCCTCAGCGGCCTCACGGAGAGCGTGCACGGACTCGAACTGCAGATTCACGAGAAGAAGCTCCACCTCACCAGCCTGCTGGAGCGCGTAGCATCCGAACTCGCGCTGGACGAAGATATTCTCATAGCGGAATATGGTCCGGATCAGCCTGTTCCCCGCGACCCCCTCGTCGAGACGGACTCTGATGCAGTCGACGGCATCGATTCATCGGCGATCCCGTACGACCGGCGTGTGCAGGAGCGGCGACTCGCCGAAGCCTCGCGAAAGCTCGGTCAACTCGGGCGGGTGAACCCGCTGGCTCTGGAGGAATTCGCCGCTCTCGAGCAGCGCCATGCGTTCCTCACCGAGCAGCTCGCTGACCTCACTCAGACCCGGCAGGACCTGCTGACGATCATCGCTGACCTCGATGAGCGCATGCAGACGATCTTCGCAAGCGCGTTCGAAGACACCAGAGTGGCGTTCGCTGAAGTCTTCCCGCTGCTGTTCCCCGGCGGTTCCGGGAGCATCTCGCTGACCGACCCGGAGAACATGCTCACGACCGGCATCGAAGTCTCCGTGCGACCGGTCGGCAAGAAGATCGAACGACTGTCACTTCTTTCCGGTGGTGAGCGTTCGCTCGCGGCTGTCGCTCTGCTCGTGGCGATCTTCAAGGCTCGTCCGAGTCCGTTCTACATACTCGACGAGGTCGAAGCCGCCCTCGACGACGCGAACCTCGGGCGCCTGCTCACGGTCTTCGAGCAGTTGCGGGAGAGCTCGCAGCTGCTTGTGATCACGCACCAGAAACGCACGATGGAGATCGCTGATGCGCTTTACGGCGTATCGATGCGCCAAGATGGCGTTTCCGCAGTCGTCGGCCAACGCGTCGGGGACCGCGCGGCGAGCTGACAGTCGGGTCCTCCGGGTCCTCCAGGTTCCTCGGCGGAGATCGCTGTCCCTCTAAGCTGATGGCCATGACGGTCGAGACGGAATCACCGAACGAGTCCCCAGTGGTGCAGGGGCGCTTGCGCAGGGCGCTGGCCTTTGTCCGGCGCATGCCGTTCATGATCGCGTTCACCATCGTGTTCTTCGTGATCGGGATCGTCACCACGACCCTGTGGTCTCCTGCGCGGGAGATGCCCTGGTTCGGTCAGGTGGCGACCGGGCTGCCGTCGTTCGCCGAGAACCGCTGGTGGACCGTGTTCACGTCGCCGTTCTTCGCGGACCCGTCATTCGCATATCTGACGCTGCTGCCGCTGATCGTCGGGGGCATCGGCTGGGCGGAGTGGCGCTTCGGCACGCTGAGAACGATCGGACTGGTCCTCGCGGGACACATCGTCGGTGTTCTCGGGGCGGCGGGGCTTCTTGCTCTGCTGACTCCGGTGGATTGGGCATGGTCTGACCGGCTGGCTCAGACGCTCGATGTGGGGCCGTCCTGCGGTGCTCTGACCGCTCTGGTGTTCGCGATCGCCACGCTGCCCTCGCCGTGGCGGCTGCGCGCTCGAATCGCAGTGGGGCTGTGGGCAGCGATCTCTGTGCTGTATCTCGGGCAGCTGTATGACCTGGAACATGCGATCGCCATCGCTGCGGCACTCATCGTCAGCGGGCTGCTTCCTGCGTTCCGGCATCCGGAAGGGCGCCCGAGCGAGCGCGAATGGAGACTGATCGCTTTCTCCGGACTGATCGCTATCGGCGCGATCCAGATCATCGACCTCGTCATCCCGTACAGCGGTCCGCTGGGCGATAACGAACCCGTGTTCTCCCTGCTCGATGTCGCCATCGACGTCGTGGTGATTCTGCTCATTGCCAACGGTGTGCGACTCGGACACCGAGTCGCGTGGTTCTTCACCGTCATCCTCGGTTTGTTCAACGTCGTCCTCACTGTGCTCACGAGCGCCCTGATGCCGGTGCTGCTGAGCGTGGATCAGATCTCCTCGCCCTGGCAGGTCCTGGGGCTCCAGCTCGCGCCGACGATCCTGTGGATTGCCATGCTGGTGGTGATGTTCGTCGCACGGGGTGCGTTCCGGGTGCACATCCGGCCCTCGCGGCGGCATCTGTCATCGACCCCGGTCAGCGTCGACGAGGTGCGAGACACACTTCATCGCACCGGGGGCGGGACGCTGTCGTGGATGGCGACCTGGAGTGCGAACAGCCACATCAAGGCATCCGGTGGTGTGATTGCGTATCAGGCGCATTCCGGTGTGGCGATTCTGCTGGGAGACCCGATCGTGCCCGCGGGCGCTGAGCGACAGGCTCTGGGAGAATACGCGACGGCCGCGCAACGCGCCGGGTACATCCCGTGTGCATTCTCCTCGAGTGAGGCCGTGCGCAAGGCGATGCCGGATGGCTGGCGTTCGATCGTCGTCGCAGAGGATACGCTCGTCGACCTCCCGGGACTGGAGTTCAAGGGCAAAGCGTGGGGAGCGGTTCGCACCGCCATCAACCGCGCCGCCCGCGAGGGCGTCGAGTTCCGTATGGTGCGCTTGGCGGACGAGCCCTGGAGTGTGCGAGCCCAGGTACGGGCTATCTCGGAACAGTGGACCGGTGACAAGGGACTGCCCGAAATGCGATTCACGCTCGGCACCGTCGATGACGCCATGGACCCGGAAGTCGCGGTCGGGATCGCCGTGGATGCCGACGGGAGTCTGCACGGGGTCACGTCCTGGCTTCCCGTCTACGGTCCCGACGGTGTCGTCGAAGGATGGACACTGGATCTCATGCGTCGCCGAGACGGCGGGTTCGGTCCGGTCATGGAGTTCCTCATCGGAGCCTCTGCGCAGCACTTCTCCGAAGCCGGGCACGCATATATCTCACTCTCCGGCGCGCCGCTGGTGCGGACCGACGACACCGAGGCGAACGCGATCTACTCCGTGCTCGATCGGATCGCCGAGCTCATCGAGCCGCTCTACGGCTTCCGTTCGCTGCACAAGTTCAAGCAGAAGTTCAACCCGCGCGCGGAGCCGATGCACCTGCTCTACCGCGACGAGGGAGATCTGCCGCGCATCGGCATCGCGCTGACGCGTGCGTACCTGCCGGATGCTTCGCTGCACGACCTCGTCGTGTCGGCAGCACCCGCGCTGCGACGCTGAGTTCAGCGATCCACGTCCGTCGGAAAACGGAGACCGACGGGCGTGTCGACGGCGCGGCAGAGTGCGACACGCCGCGCGTGCTGTGTGTCGTCTGGGTTTTCCGCGCGGCCGTGGTCTCCGCCGCACCGTAGGCTGGAGATATGGTGGAGAAGTCCTGGTCCCTCGGTCGCGCGCTACGCGGCATGTTCGTCAAGCCCACGATCGATGAGACGACGTGGGAAGACCTCGAGACTGCACTGATCACGGCGGACTTCGGCCCCGATATCTCCGAGCGCATCGTCGAGGAGCTGCGTGAGAAAGTCGATCGCTTCCGCACGACGGATCCCCAGGATCTGCAGCGGATGCTGCGGGAAACGCTCGAGGAGCACTTCGCGAAGTTCGACACCACGCTGAAGCTCACCGAGCGTCCCGCCGTCGTGCTCGTAGTCGGGGTCAACGGCGTCGGCAAGACCACGACGATCGGTAAATTCACGAAATTCCTGCGCGGATACCAGCGCAGTGTCGTCGTCGGTGCGGCGGATACCTTCCGTGCCGCTGCGGTCGACCAGCTCGCGACCTGGGCACAGCGTGGGGGTGCGGCGATCGTCCGTCCTCAGCAGGAAGGCCAGGACCCGGCATCCGTCGCGTATCAGACCATCGAATACGCGCAGCGCGAGGGCGTCGAGATCGCGATCATCGACACCGCGGGCCGCCTGCACACCAAGGGCGGTCTCATGGACGAGCTGGGCAAGATCCGGCGCGTCATCGAGAAGCAGGCGCCGATCAGCGAGGTGCTTCTCGTGCTGGATGCCACCACCGGGCAGAACGGTGTCATGCAGGCGGAGGCATTCCTCCAGCACGCCGGTGTCACCGGTCTCGTACTCACGAAGCTCGATGGCTCAGCCAAGGGTGGTTTCGTTCTCGCAGTGCAGGAGCGCACCGGCATCCCGGTCAAGCTCCTCGGCCAGGGTGAGGGAATCGACGACCTCACCGGCTTCACGCCGCACGTCTTCGTGGCATCCCTTGTCGGGCAGTGACAGGACTGGTTTCATAGCGTTATGGCGATCGAACACGACTACTTCGGACTCCTCTCGTCGGGACCGGACGGATCGATCTTCTGGTCCGAGACGGTAGACCTCGGCGACCAGTCGGTGACGGTCGACCTCACGGCGCCGGATCAGGATGACATCTCGCCCGATGCGCTGGATATCGCCGCCGGTCTCATCTCGGGACTCGAAGATGTCGATGACACGGCCCGCCGCGGGATGCTCGCAGAAGTGGATGACCGCACCAGCGAGGTCACCGAGTACATCCTGCAGCAGCAGGAGGCCTACGGCGAAGAGCTGGCGGAGATGCTCGTGGATGTCAGCGGCGACGACTCCGTCGACATCATCCGGTCGCTGAGACTGATGAGCATGACGATCCTCGCCGACGAGCATGGCGGCAGCGAACCCTTTGCTGTGCTCGAGTACGCTTTCGATGCCGATGACACCGACGAGGTCCTGCTGGTGAATCTCGCCTCCGACGGCACCGTGCAGTCGGTGATGAGCGCCGACTGACGCTCAGACGGCCTGAGCGAACCCGAGTTCGGCGCTGGCGGCGATGTGCGCCAAGTGGGGCGGGATCTCCAGGCCCTTCGAGATCATCGACTGAGCCCACAGCCGGCCCGCACGATACGACGAGCGCACGAGAGGACCGGCAAGCACGCCGAGGAAGCCGATGCGCTCTGCCTCCTCCTTGAACTCGACGAACTCGGCCGGCTTCACCCAGCGGGCGACGGGCAGATGACGCGGCGTCGGACGCAGGTACTGCGTGATCGTGATGATGTCGCATCCGGCGTCGCGCAGGTCCTGCAGCGCCTCGACGACCTCTTCGGGTGACTCGCCCATACCGAGGATGAGGTTCGACTTCGTGATGAGGCCGGCATCATGCCCCTGCGTGATCACATCGAGTGATCGCTCGTACGTGAACGCCGGGCGGATGCGCCGGAAGATCCGCGGCACGGTTTCGACGTTGTGCGCGAACACCTCGGGTCGTGCATCGAAGATCTGGCCCAGGTAGTCGGGGTTGCCGCTGTGGTCGTTGGCGAGCAGCTCGACGCCCGTGTTCGGGTTCTGGTCGTGGATCTGCCGCACGGTCTCGGCGTTCAGCCACGCTCCGGTGTCGGGCAGGTCGTCGCGTGCGACGCTGGTGACCGTCGCGTAGCGCAGGCCCATGCGCGTCACGCTCTCGGCGACGCGCCGCGGTTCGTCGGTGTCATAGTCTGCGGGCTTGCCGGTGTCGATCTGGCAGAAGTCGCAGCGGCGGGTGCACTGCGACCCTCCGATGAGGAAGGTCGCCTCGCGGTCCTCCCAGCACTCGAAGATGTTCGGGCAGCCGGCCTCCTGGCAGACGGTGTGCAGCCCCTCATCCTTCACGAGGGCGTGCAGCGCCTGGTACTCCGGACCCATCTTCGCCTTGGTCTTGATCCACTCCGGCTTGCGTTCGATCGGGGTCTCGGCATTTCGGACTTCGAGACGCAGCAGCTTGCGTCCTTCGGGAACAGCGGCACTCACGCGGGAACTCCTTCGTACTCGGCATCCGAATAGTCATCGGCGAAAGCATCCGCCACTGCGGTGACGATATCGGCGGGGGAGATGTCGCGCCCTGCGACCTCGCTGACGGTTGTGACCCCGGCATCGGCGATGCCGCACGGGATGATCCCGCCGAAGCCGGACAGCGAGTTGTCGCAGTTGATCGCGAAGCCGTGCATGGTCACGCCGTTCTGCACACGTACGCCGATCGCGGCGACCTTGTCCTCGCTGAGGGGGCGGTGCACCCACACGCCGCTGCGACCCTCGACCTGATATCCGTCGACGCCGAACGGGCGGAGGATGTCGATCAGCAGGCGCTCCAGGCGCCGGACGTGCGCGACGACGTCCATCGGCTCAGGCAGGCGAACGATCGGGTAGCCGACGAGCTGCCCTGGACCGTGCCAGGTGATCTTGCCGCCGCGGTCGACGTCGATGACCGGCGTGCCGTCCTGCGGCCGCTCGTGCTGCTCGGTGCGCTTGCCTGCGGTGTAGACCGCCTCGTGCTCGAGCAGGATCAGCGTGTCGGGGCGTGTTCCCTCGACCACGTCGTGATGGACCTGTCGCTGCAGCTCCCACCCGTCGAGGTAGGGGACGAACTGCGGTGCGAGACCGGCAGGGAGAATGTCGAGCATGATCGCCTTCCGAATTGTTGGATGCCGTCTAACAATACATCTTCGAGAATGCTGGGATGCTCGCGATACGGTGAGTCCGTGAGAAACGAGCCGCGCCCAGGACGTCCCCGCGCTTCGTCGCGCGAGACGCTCGCCGAGGCGGCCTGTGAACTCTTCCTCGAGCAGGGGTACGAAGCGACTTCCGTCGCCGACATCACCCAGCGCGCCGGTGTGAGTCGCTCGAGCTTCTTCAACTACTTCTCATCGAAGAGTGACGTGCTGTGGTCGGGGCTCGACGCGCGGATTCACCACGCTCTCGAGGCGCTCACCCAGTTGGGGCCGGATGCTGATGCCGCTGCCGTACGCGGCATCCTGCAGAACGTGGTGCATGACTTCGCGCCCGACCCCCTCGCCCTCGCGCTTCGCAACGCGCGAGCGATGGGTCTGGAACAAGAGCTGGTGCGCGACACCGGGCTGCGCACAGCTCGCCTGGCCGACGGGATCTCGCAGGCCGCGCGCCGCAGCGGAATCGCACCGATTCCTGCGGACATTCTGGGCGCTGCGCACGCAACTGCCGTGTTGTCGGCGCTGCGCGTCTGGGCCGAGCGCGGTGCAGGGCACGATGCCCCTGAGTCGCTGGTGAACGAGGCTCTGGGCAGCATCCACGATCTTCCCTGGCGCGGCTGACGCCCGAGGTCGGGTCCGCGGCGTCGCTCGCGTAGAATCGAGAGCACCATGGCTACCTTTGGCACGCTCTCCGATCGGCTGACCGAAACCTTCCGCAACCTTCGCACGAAGGGAAAGCTCACCGCGGCCGACGTCGACGGCACCGTGCGCGAGATCCGTCGCGCACTGCTCGACGCTGACGTCGCACTCGTGGTCGTGAAGGAGTTCACCGCGAAGGTGCGCGAGCGCGCACTCGGCGACGAGGTCAACAAGGCGTTGAACCCGGCCCAGCAGGTCGTGCAGATCGTCAACGAGGAGCTCGTGGCGATTCTCGGCGGCGAGCAGCGCCGACTGGCGTTCGCGAAGACACCGCCGACGGTCATCATGCTCGCGGGTCTTCAGGGTTCGGGTAAGACGACCTTCGCCGGAAAGCTCGCCAAGCAGCTCGAGAAGGACGGTCACACTCCGCTCCTCGTGGCCGCCGACCTCCAGCGCCCCAACGCCGTGAATCAGCTTCAGGTCGTCGCCGAGCAGGCCGGGGCGACCATCTACGCACCTGAGCCCGGCAACGGAGTCGGCGACCCCGTCAAGGTCTCACGCAACGGCGTCGAGCACGCACGCCGTCAGCAGCACGACGTCGTCATCATCGACACCGCCGGTCGCCTCGGCGTCGACGCCGAGCTCATGAAGCAGGCATCCGACATCCGCAAGGCCGTGGACCCGGACGAGGTCCTGTTCGTCATCGACGCGATGATCGGTCAGGATGCCGTGAACACGGCGAAGGCTTTCCAGGAGGGCGTCGACTTCACCGGGGTCGTCCTCTCCAAGCTCGACGGCGATGCCCGCGGTGGCGCCGCGCTCTCCGTGGCCTCTGTCACGGGCCGTCCGATCATCTTCGCGTCAACGGGTGAGGGGCTCGACGACCTCGAGGCGTTCCACCCCGACCGCATGGCGAGCCGCATCCTCGACCTCGGCGACATCCTCACCCTCATCGAGCAGGCACAGCAGGCATTCGACGAGGACGAGGCCCAGAAGGTCGCCGAGAAGCTCGCGAACGAGGCCTTCACCCTGGAAGACTTCCTCGACCAGCTTCAGCAGATGAAGAAAATGGGCTCGATGAAGAAGATGCTGGGGATGCTCCCCGGCATGGGCCAGATGAAGCAGCAGCTCGAGGACTTCGATGAGAAGGAGATCGACCGCACCGAGGCGATCATCCGATCGATGACCCCCGGTGAGCGTCACAATCCGAAGGTGCTCAACGGCTCCCGTCGCCTGCGCATCGCCAAGGGGTCCGGAATGACCGTGACCGACGTCAACCAGCTCGTGCAGCGCTTCGAGCAGGCCGCGAAGATGATGAAGACCGTCGCACGCGGCGGAACCCCCAACATCCCCGGCATGGGAGCGATGCCCGGCATGACCGGCCGCCCTGGTGCGTCATCGAAGCGCGGCAAGAAGGGCAAGTCCAAGAGCGTTTCGCGTTCAGGGAACCCGGCCAAGCGCGCTGCCGAGAATGCCGGACTCCCGACCGGTCCCTCGACGGGATCAGGCTTCGGTCTGGGCGGTCAGAAGGCGCCGAGCGAAGCCGACCTCGCCGAGATCCAGAAGCTGTTCGGCAAGGGCTGAGAACTGGTTGTAGCTTCGACTCGCTGGCGCTCGCTCAGCCCGTTTCGTCTCGCTCCGCTCGCTCAACGACCCGCGTAGGCAACCGGGTGTGTCTGCGTTTCGTCTCGCTCCGCTCGCTCAACGACCCGCGTAGACGTCCACGCCGTGGGCCTCGCTCAACGGCCCGCGTAGGCCGCCGGGTGTGTCTGCGGGTCGTTGAGCGAGGGAGCGCAGCGACCGAGACGAAACGCGTTGAGCGACGAGCGCAGCGAGGAGTCGAAACGGGGGATCAGCCCGCGACCACTTCCACCGCATCGACGTCCACGCCGTGTGCCTCACGCAGCTGAGTGAGGGTGTCCTCGATCTCGGCATCCACTCGTGCGGCATCCCAGTCCATCAGGGGAGCGAGTGCCTCGGCGATCGCGCGCACATTCGTGGCATCCGCGTCGCCCGTGAACGCGAGGCTCGTGCGACGGAAGACGATGTCGGCGACGTGGCGCACCTTCTCCTGCTCGACCATCCAGACGAGTTCCCGGCTCGACAGTGCCGTGCCGACGACCGGTGAGTCATCGTCCTCGTCGATGAAGGCTGCGACATCGGCGGCACGCGTGCCGTAGCGGACGAACAGCACGCGTCCGCGCTCGTCATCGCCGACGTTCGCACTGAGCCATTCGAGCTTCCGCCGCGGCGTCTTCGGATACCCGTTGCCACCACCGATGCGCACACCGGCGGTGCCGACGACACGCTGGCGCCCGAGTTCGCCGAGCACGTGGTTTGCGAGATTTTCACCGAGCGAGCGGAACGTCGTCCATTTTCCGCCGACGAGACTGAAAACGGCGGGCCGGTCGGTCTCCTTGCGGCGTTCGATTCGATAGTCCCGCGAGACGAATCCGGGAGCGGTGTCGTCGTGGTGGGGCAGCGGGCGGATGCCGGAGTATCGGTACACGATCTGCGAACGGTCAACCGAAATCGTCGGGAAGACGTGCCCGATCAGGTCGAAGAAGTACTGCACCTCTTCCTCGGTGCAGCGGGCAGGCTCGCGAGGATCGGCCTCGATGTCGGTCGTTCCCACGAGGACACGCCCCTTGAGCGGGTAGATGAGCACGATGCGCCCATCCGAGTGTTCGAAGAAGATCTCGCGTCCGCCGGTGGCTTCGAGGAGCTCGGGGTGATCGAGGACGATGTGCGAGCCCTTTGTGCCGCCCATGAAAGCGGTGTCGGTGCCGAGTGCCTCATTGGTGAGGTCGGTCCAGGGGCCTGCGGCGTTGACGATGACGTCGGCCTGCACGGAGAATTCTTCACCGGTCTCCCGGTCGCGCAGCCGCACACCGGCGTCGTCCAGACCGATCGCCTCGACGTAGTTCAGGGCACGGGCGCCTGCGTGCGCATCTTCCCCATCGCGGAGCACGTCCAGCGCGAGGCGCTCAGGGTCATGGACGGAGGCGTCGTAGTACGTCGCGGTGTACTTGATGTTGTCATCCAGGTGGGGGAGCTGCTCGAGCGACTTCTTGCGCCCGTGGAAACGGTGACGGGGAACGCTGCCGCCATCACGGGAGAACGTGTCGTAGAGGGTGAGTCCGATCTTGATCAGGAACGCTCCGCGCTCCTGCGGCTTGCCCTGCTTGTGCGTCAGGAACCGCAGGGGAGCGGCGAAGATGCCCGAGAACGTGGAGTAGATCGGGATCGTGGTCTGCAGGGGCTTGACGTAATGCGGAGCGGTCTTCAGCAGGCCATTGCGCTCCTGCACGGATTCCCTGACGAGACGGAACTCGCCGTTCTCGAGGTAGCGGATGCCGCCGTGGATCATGTGACTGGATGCCGCCGTCGCGCCGGACGCGAAATCATCGCGCTCGACGATCAGCACATCGACACCCTGCATCGCAAGATCACGGAACGTAGAGATCCCGTTGATGCCTGCGCCGATGACGATCACGCTCGTGCGCCCGCTCTCGCGGACTGCGCGGACGCTCCCTCGCTCGGTCGGATTGATGGCAGCGCTCATAGTGTGTCTCCTCAATGGCTTCACCGTATATTCTGATCCGATCAGCACACCCGCGCAAGCAGGCTGCACGAATGTGCAAGGAGGCACGATGTCGAGCAAAACGCCGGACGATCCGAAGGCGGCTCCTGCGCTGCGCGCAGCGCAGCTCTATTACCTGCAGGACATGACGATGGATGCCATCGCACGAGATCTCGGAACCTCCCGGTCGTCGGTATCCCGGCTGCTCAGTCACGCGCGCGACACGGGCCTCGTCGAGGTGCGCATCCACCCGCCGCAGGAGCAGGAGCTGCGTCTGGAGGAGGCGATCCGCGCCCGCTTCGGTATCGCAGCTCACGTCGTGCCCACGCCGCGGAGCCTGTCGGATGTCGAGCGCTTCGAGCGTGTGGCCATGAGCGCCGCACGGCAGCTGCCCCTCTACTTCGACTCCAACATGACCCTCGGGATCGCATGGGGATCGACGCTGGACGCTATCAGCAGGCATCTGCCGAAGAAGGAGACGCACAACTCGACGGTCGTGCAGCTCAACGGCGCCGGAAACACCTTCACCAGCGGTGTCGACTACGCCAGCGAGATTCTGCACCGATTCGGCCAGGCATTCGGGGCTGCCGTGCAGCAGTTCCCGGTGCCCGCCTTCTTCGACGAGCCGCTGACGAAGGAGGCGATGTGGCGAGAGCGCAGCACCCGGCGCGTTCTGGATCTGCAGGCGCGTGCGGACATCGTGCTGTTCGGGCTCGGATCGCCCTTCGCCGAGGTACCCAGCCGTGTGTACATCGGCGGGTATCTCGACCGCTCCGATTACCGGAGCCTGCGCGAGGAGAAAGTGATCGGCGACGTGGCAACCGTGTTCTTCCGTCAGGACGGGAGTTGGAAGGACATCGAGCTGAACAAGCGCGCGACAGGGCCCACGTTCTCCGTCCTCTCGCGCGTATCGCGGCGGATCTGCGTCGTGTCCGGTGT
This sequence comes from Microbacterium sp., assembly GCF_052099035.1. GTDB lineage: Bacteria > Actinomycetota > Actinomycetes > Actinomycetales > Microbacteriaceae > Microbacterium. The sequence continues at coordinate 181,008 of NZ_JBQDSX010000001.1, forward strand.
CCAGAAACTGCCGAGCCTGCGCGGTGCGATCGCCGCAAGACTCATCACAGATCTCGTGCTGGACGAGCACCTGGCAGAGCAACTCGTCGACGAGTGATTCCCGTGCACGTTCGTGCACGGTGGCCGGGCGGAGCAGCCTGCTTCTCCTAGGCTGGACATCACGCAGACAGCGCCGTCACCAGCTGGAGAGAACACCTATGCACATCGTCGCCATCGACCAGGGAACCACCAGCACCCGTGCCATCGTCTTTGATGATTCCGGGTCGATCGTCGCCAGTGGTCAGAGCGAGCACGAGCAGATCTTTCCGCGCGCGGGGTGGGTGGAGCACGATCCCGCAGAGATCTGGGACAACACGACTGCCGTCTTGGGCGAAGCGCTGGAGGCCGCACGCATCACCGCCGCAGATGTCGCCGCGATCGGAATCACCAACCAGCGCGAGACGACGATGGTCTGGGATCGCAAGACCGGACAACCTGTGTGCAACGCGATCGTCTGGCAGGACACCCGCACGCAGCCGCTCATCGACGAACTCTCCGCTGACGGTGGGATCCGCCGATTCGCGGACGTGGCAGGTCTGCCGCTGGCAACGTATTTCTCAGCATCCAAGATCGCCTGGATCCTCGACAATGTCGACGGCGCCCGGGAGCGCGCGGACACCGGCGATCTGCTCTTCGGCACCACCGATACCTGGGTGCTGTGGAACCTGACCGGAGGTCCGGATGGCGGGATCCACGCCACCGATGTGACCAACGCCAGCCGCACGCTGCTGATGGACCTGCGCACACTGGACTGGGATGACACCCTCCTCGAAGCGTTCGGTGTTCCGCGCACGATGCTCCCCAGCATCCGCTCCTCCTCCGAGGTCTACGGCGAGGTCAAGGGAACGGCACTGGACGGCATCCCGATCGCTGCGATCCTCGGCGATCAGCAGGCCGCGACGTTCGGCCAGGTCGCTTTCGACCGCGGCGAATCGAAGAACACCTACGGCACCGGAAACTTTCTCATCGTCAACACCGGTGAGGAGATCGTCGAGAGCGAGAACGGCCTGATCACGACGGTCGCATACCGACTGGGCGAGGACGCGCCACGATATGCGCTGGAAGGCTCGATCGCGGTCACGGGATCACTCGTGCAGTGGCTGCGAGACAACCTCGGCCTGTTCGAGGAGGCCGCCGATGTCGAGGAACTCGCCCTCGGCGTCGAGGACAACGGCGGCGTGTACATCGTGCCGGCATTCTCCGGCCTCTTCGCCCCGTACTGGCGTCCGGATGCGCGTGGCGCGATCCTGGGCCTGACCCGCTTCGCCCACAAGGGCCACATCGCTCGTGCGGCGCTCGAAGCCGTGGCGTTCCAGACCAGAGAAGTGCTGGATGCTGTCGCTGCAGATACCGGCGTGACGCTGGACGAGCTGCGGGTCGATGGGGGAATGGTCGCCAACGACACCCTGATGCAGATCCAAGCCGATATCCTCGGCGTTCCGGTCGTACGACCTGCTGTGAGCGAGACGACGGCGCTGGGAGCGGCGTACGCGGCTGGTCTCGCGGTCGGCGTCTGGTCGGACCTCGACGCACTGCGCGATATGTGGCGCGAAGACGCCCGGTGGGAACCCTCCATCGACGAGGAGGATCGCGAACGCCGCCTCGCCCGTTGGCGCAAGGCCGTCACCCGCACCTTCGACTGGGTCGACGAAGACTGATCTCAGATCACGGGTGCCCCGGGGCCGGACCGGAATTCCCGGATCAGATGCTGCACGACTTCGCGGAGGTCCCCGTCGGCTGCCTCCGCGACCCGGAGCTGTCGCTGATAGCTCGCACCCGAGTCGAGGATCGTCCTGGCCGCTGCGAACTCGGTGGCGCAGCCGAGGTCAGAAGCTGTGGGCGCCAGCTCGTCGAGCATCTCCGCGACGTGCTCGTGGACCAGCTGCTGGGTGCCCGCAGCATCGACGATCAACCGAGCATCCATGCCATAGCGTGCAGCACGCCACTTGTTCTCGCGGTGGTACCAAGGCGGCAGGGTCGGCAGGGTCTCCCCGGCATCGAGCAGGCGGGAGAAGTGCTCCACGAGCACCTGCGTGATCGCCGCGATTGACGAGAGCTCGGTGAGGGTGGAGAGCCCATCGCAGGCACGCACCTCGATCGTTCCCCAGCGCGGGGCCGGCCGGATATCCCAGCGCACCTCGGTGGCATCTGCCATGACGCCCGTGCGGACCATGTCGTCCAGATACCGTTCGTAGTCACCCCACGAATCCAGAGCCCAGGGGAGGCCTGCGGTGGGGAGCTGCTGGAAGACCAGTGCGCGGTTCGAGGCGTAGCCGGTGCGCTCTCCCGCCCAGTACGGGCTCGATGATGCGAGTGCCTGGAGGTGGGGGAGGAATGCGGTCAGTGCGCCGATGATCGGCATGACCTTGTCACGACTCTCGACGCCGATATGGACGTGGATGCCCCAGATCATCATGTTGCGTCCCCACCACTGGGTCCGCTCGATGAGCTGGTGGTAGCGGCTCTTGTCCGTGACCTGCTGGTCGAACCACTGGGCGAATGGATGACTGCCGGCCGAGAGCAGCTCGATTCCGGCCGGATCCGTGGTCGCGCGAACTGCGGCAATCGCAGCGGCGATATCACCGATCGCATGCTCGACGGAGTCCCCGACCCCGCTGGTGACCTCGATCGTGTTCGTGAGCAGCTCACCGGTGACCGTATGGCGTTCCGGGGCGCTCTCCTCTTCGAGTGCCTCGAGCAGCTCGGGGGCACGACCCACGAGATCACCGGAGTCCGGATCGGCCAGCATGATCTCCCACTCGAGACCGACGCTCGAGCGCGGGGAATCTGCGAATTCCTGCTTCACGAGCACAGTCTGACACGCAACGCCCGTCACATCCGACATGCCTGTGACGTCGTTTCGCGCGTCGCGCCAGAATCTGGCAGAATAGAGGGTCGGACGACGTTCTCGACCCTCTATCCAGATCGCGTCCACTCATTTTGAGCTTCCGCCGGGTGTGCACCCCACTCTCCAGGCGATCAGTTCGTTCATTCCACACCATTCAGGAGAATCGTGGCTGTAAAGATTCGTCTCAAGCGCTTCGGCAAGATCCGCGCGCCCTACTACCGCATCGTCGTCGCCGACTCGAAGACCAAGCGCGACGGTCGCGTGATCGAGGAGATCGGCAAGTACCACCCGACCGAGCAGCCCTCGTTCATCGAGGTCGACTCAGAGCGCGCGCAGTACTGGCTCTCCGTCGGCGCGCAGCCGACCGAGCAGGTCGCCGCCATCCTCAAGCTCACGGGCGACTGGGGCAAGTTCAAGGGCGACAAGGACGCGAAGTCCACCGTCCAGGTCAAGGAGCCCAAGGCTCCCTTCGAGATCGACGCATCGAAGAAGTCGGTCGTCAAGCCCAAGGCCGAGAAGAAGGCCGAGCCGGTTGCTGAGCCTGTCGAAGCACCCGCCGCTGACGCGGAGGCCGCTGAGGCTCCCGCCGTCGACGCAGAGTAATCGCCGTGCTCGCCGCCGCGCTCGAACACATCGTCAAGGGGATCGTCGATCACCCGGAGGATGTCCGCATCAACGCTTCCACCTCGCCGCGAGGCGATCTGCTCGAGGTGCGCGTGCACCCCGACGACCGTGGACGCGTGATCGGGCGCGGCGGCCGCACCGCAAAGGCATTGCGCACGCTCATCTCCGCACTCGCGGATGGGCAGCGCGTCCGTGTTGACGTCGCGGACGACTGACGTGGTCGTGAGCGACCGCAATCAGGGCAAGAACCAGCTGCGCGTAGGGCGCCTCGTCAAGGCCCATGGCCTCAAGGGCGCGCTCAAGCTGGAGCTGTACACCGACAACCCCGATCGTCGATTCGTTCCGGGTGCTGAATTCACGTTGCAGGTGCCTGAGGCATCTCCGTGGCACGGCAAGTCCATCACCGTACGCGAGTACCGGGTGATGAACGGCAACTCCGTCGTCTTCTTCGAAGGCGTCGATGATCGGGAAGCGGCCGAGGGACTGGCTCGCGCCATCCTGTGGATCGATCAGGATGCTGACGAGCCGGAGGACAACGCCTGGTACGACCACCAACTCGTTGGACTCGATGTCGTCCGTGACGGACAGGTCATCGGCACACTCGTCCGAGTCGAGCACCTTCCCGCCCAGGATCTGCTGATCGTGAAGGCCGCCAGCACGGGCGACGAAGTCATGGTTCCATTCGTCGAGGCATTCGTCCCCGCCGTCGAGCCCGCGGCAGGTCGCGTGATCGTCACGCCTCCCGCCGGACTCTTCGAAGAGGTTGCGCAGCCCGAGGCGGATGCTTCCGGCGACACCGCTGAGTGATCGATCACTACGATCAGCATATGAAGATAGACGTCGTCTCGATCTTCCCGTCGTATTTCGACGGACTCTCCCTGTCTCTGCTGGGCAAGGCGCGTGCGACAGGCATCGTCGACCTGCGCATCCATGACCTGCGCGACTGGACCGGAGATCGTCACCGCACTGTGGATGACACGCCGTACGGCGGGGGTGCAGGCATGGTCATGAAGCCCGAGCCCTGGGGGCTCGCGCTCGATGAGCTCGCGTCCTCGTCGCCCTCCGAGGCGGCTGGAGCGCCGACCATCATCTTCCCCTCGCCTGCCGGCGAGGTCTTCCGGCAGAGCACGGCGCGCGAATTCGCACAGCGTGAGCACCTCATCATCGGCTGCGGCCGGTACGAAGGCATCGACGAGCGCGTGTTCGAGTACGCCGCGACACTCGGCGAGGTACGCCTGGTGAGCCTGGGCGACTATGTTCTCAACGGCGGTGAGGTCGCGGCGATGGCGATGATCGAAGCGGTCGGACGTCTGATCCCCGGAGTCGTGGGAAATCCTGCGAGCCTCGTCGAAGAATCGCATGAAGACGGGCTGCTCGAGTACGGCTCCTACACCAAGCCATCGGTCTGGCGTGACCGCGCAGTGCCCGATGTCCTGCTCAGCGGCAACCACGGCGCGATCGCGACGTGGCGCCGCGAACAGCAGATCGAGCGCACCAGGGCACGTCGCCCCGACCTGCTCTCAGACTGATCAGACGGAGACGTTCGCGTCGTCCAGCAGCTCGTCCTCCGCGTCGGCATCCCGGTCGCGTCGGCGCCCCTTCTTCTCCGGGGCCGGTCGTCCCTCGAGCTCCTCGCGGCGCTTCTGGATCTCGGTGCGGATCATGTAGAAGATGAAGATGAAGCCCATCACGCCGAACAGAATCCACTGAATCGCGTATGAGAGATGCGGCCCGGGGTCTTCTGTCGGGCTCTCGAACGCGCCGAGCGCAGTCTCCGGCGCCGGTGATTCCTCGACCAGCTGCCCGTAGGCGCTCACGATGACATCGTCACCGATCGATGAAGCAATCGTCGGCAGGTGGATCGTGGGCACCTGCCCCTCGGGCGCGCTGCGCCCGGAGGAAGGCAGCTGCTCTCCCGGCCGCAATCGAACGACCACAGTGACTTCGCCGGCGGGTGGGGCTGCGACAGCATCCGGCAGGGCCCCTTCGCCGGGCGCCACCCAGCCACGATCGACGATGAAGATGCGTCCATCCGCATCGCGGAACGGGACGAGCACCTCGAAAGCACTCGTGCCGCCATGCGGCCGGTTGCGCACGAGCACCTGCTCATCGCTGAGGTACTCGCCGGTCAGAATCACGGGATGCCAGGTGTCACCAGCATCCAATGCGCCATCGGAGGCGATCAGGTCGCCGAGCGGGACAGGGGCTGCGTCATAGTTCTGCTCGACCAGAGCGATATCAGCAGCACGCGTTTCGTTGCGATCGAACTGCCAGTTCGAGAGGAACACGCACGCGATCGCGAACGCGATCGCGATCAAGACGTAGACGCCCCACCGGACGAATCTGTTGTTCATTCCGGCAGCCCCTCACGCACGCTGACCGGAAAATCCCGCGCGGCCAGATAATCATGCAGAAACGCGACGTGCTCATCGCACGCCAGCCAGATCTTCTCGCGGTCAGCGGCGTGGATGCGCGGGTTGCGCCAGACAACCTGCCGCGTCGCCGCGTTCCGGCAGCCGGCCCGGGAGCACTCGTGCATCACTTGTCGTCGTCCTCGGAACGTTGGGGATCAGCGGCAGGCGGGACAACGGTCGGATGCTCCGGCAGGGACGCACGCTCGTTGACGGTGAACACGCCGGACGTCGCTGGCGGGGCATCATCGCGGTGCGGAGCGGCGGTGAGCTCCTCCACGGGTGATTCTGCGGGCTGCGTGCGAGTCGGGCTGACGGCATTCGCGAAGACGACGGCGATATAAGGCAGCACCGCTGCGGAGAACGCGAACACCCACGTGTACCAGCCGTACGGGGTCACGAGCACTGTCAGGGCGAAGCAGGCCATGCGAATGCCCATCGTGATCCAGTACCGGCGCACACGAGTGTTCGCCTCATCCTGCGGGGATTGCGGGAGGGACGTCACAGGGGCGGCGGATGACTGCTTCACGATCATCCCAGCCTACGCCGCGCTGCTGGACCCGGATGCTCGATCGTCACAGCTCCCACGCCCCGCCGCGTGAGTACCCGCCCCGATAGGATGGCTCCCGGCCGCTCCGTCGGTCCGGAACGATCAGCCCCGTGGGAGAGAAAATCATGAGTTCAGAACGCGTCGTCCTCGTCACCGGTGGCAATCGCGGCATCGGCCGAGCGATCGCGGAGCGTTTCGTGCGCGACGGATACCGCGTCGCCGTCACCGCCCGCAGCGGTGAGGGGCCCGAAGGAACGCTCACCGTGCGTGCAGATGTGACGGATGCTGCGTCCATCGACGCGGCCTTCACCGAGGTCGAATCCACTCTCGGGCCCATCGAGGTGGTCGTGGCGAACGCCGGGATCACCAAGGACACGCTTCTCATGCGCATGAGCGAAGACGACTTTGACAGCGTCGTCGCAACGAACCTCGGTGGTGCTTTCCGCGTCGTGAAGCGCGCATCGAAGGCGATGCTGCGTGCACGATTCGGTCGCATCATCCTCATCTCCAGTGTCGTGGGGCTGTACGGCTCGGCCGGTCAGGTCAACTACTCCGCATCCAAGAGCGCATTGGTGGGCTTTGCCCGTTCGCTCACGCGTGAACTGGGAGCGCGGGGGATCACGTCGAATGTCGTCGCACCGGGCTTCATCGAGACAGACATGACCGCGGAGCTCCCCGAAGAGACCCAGAAGCAGTACAAGGCGAGCATTCCCGCCGCACGTTTCGCCACACCGGATGAGGTTGCGGGTGTCGTCACCTGGCTCGCCAGCGATGACGCCGCGTACATCTCCGGCGCCGTCATCCCCGTCGATGGCGGTTTGGGCATGGGCCACTGAGGCAGCGGCTCAGGAAATCGCGGCCCAGGAAATCGCGGCCCAGGAACTCGCGACCTAGGGTCTCGCGACCCGGGGCTCGACCGCGGCGAGGATCAGCTCGGCCAGCCGATCCGGCACGCTGAACTGCGGCCAGTGTCCCGAGCCGATACGAACGACCTCCGCGTCGGCGATGGCACGATACTCGTCGCCGTACGCACCCCAGCTGTCGATACCGGATTCGAACTGGACCTGATCAATCGATCCCATCAGCAGCGTGACCGGTACGCGGTGACGCTCGCCATCGAGGATGATCGGATCGGTCGGCACCTTCGCGGGGACACTCCGAGTGAGCGGCTCGGTGCGCGCCCGTGTGGGCCCATCCAGGTCCGAAACGTCTTCGGCGGGGAAGAACTCCCACCCGGGGAACGGGATCACTCCATCGACGATCGGGAACTCCGAGATACCCCGGCCAGGAGCCGGAGGGATCGTGTCGACGAAAACCACTCGTGCGACCTGACTTGCACGTGCATCCGCCGCGCCCCACACGACGTTCCCGCCACCGCTGTGGCCTACGAGCACCACGGGACCGCTGATCCCGTCGATCCGCTCGATGACTGCTTCAACCCAGTCCGCGATGCCGATGTCGGCCGACAACGACGCTGGCTCGTCGGTTCCGGGCATCGTCAGGGCGTGCACACGGTGCCCTGCTGCGCGAAGATCGGCGGCGATCGGATCCCATGAGGATGAATCGAGCCAGAGACCTGGTACGAGAACGATGTCCATGCCCCGACGCTACGCCGGGGGCCGACATAGCACTAGGGCAGCAGCGGGATGATCTCGCTCAGATCCTGAGGTCCGATGACAAGGCTTGCGGCCGCACGCACTGCCGGCTTGGCGTTGAAGGCGAGCCCGAGGCCGGCGACAGCCATCATCTCGAGGTCGTTCGCTCCGTCGCCGATGGCGATCGTGGCGTGCTGCGGGATGGCGAGCTCGCGGGCCCACACCTGAAGCGAAGCAGCCTTGGCCGCAGCATCCACGATCTCGCCGTCGACGGTACCGGCGAGTGTCTCGTGCTGGACTGCGAGCCGATTCGCACGCCACCGGTCGACGCCGAGAGCGGGAGCGATGTGATCGAGGATTTCGTGAAAACCACCGGAGACGACACCGACGATTCCGCCGCGCTCGTGAACGGCAGCCGTGAGCTCACGGACACCGGGCGTCGGCTCGACGCGCGCAAGGACACGTGCGAACGCGGTCGTCGATATGCCTTCGAGTGCCTTCACCCGTGAGCGAAGACTCGTTGCGAAGTCGACCTCTCCGCGCATGGCTGCTTCTGTTGCGGCCTGAACCTCTGCGCCGCGGCCTGCCTCGTCGGCGAGGAGTTCGATCACCTCGTTGCGGATCAGTGTGGAATCGGCATCGAGAACAACGAGGAAGCGCGCAGAGGTCACGCGATCGAGCGTAGCGCCTGCACGCGTGTCGGGCAGATCACGGCTCTATGAGCTCACCCTTGCCGACGACGGTGATGCCGGACTCCGTAACCGTGTACCCGCGGTCCAGATCCTGCTGACGGTCGACGCCGACCGTGGCGCCATCGAGCATCACCACGTTCTTATCGAGTACCGCGCGGTGCACGCGCGCACCCTGACCGACCACGACCCCGTCGAACAGGACCGAATCCGTGATCGTCGAACCGCCGGCGGCGAGAGTTCCCGGTCCGATCACGCTGCGCTCCAGGTGCGTGCCCGAAAGCACAGACCCGGGCGAGACGATCGAGTCGATTGCATTGCCGATGCGGCCGACGGCGTCGCGGACGAACTTGGCGGGCGGAGCATTCACGCTCTGCGTGCGGATCGGCCACAGCGTGTTGTACAGATTGAACACCGGCAGCGTGGCGATGAGATCCATATTCGCATCGAAGAACGAGTCGATCGTGCCGACGTCCCGCCAATACGCGCGGTCGCGTGGCGATGATCCCGGCACGTCATTGTTCTTCATGTCGTAGTACCCGGCTTCGCCGCGGTCCACGAAATACGGGATGATGTCGCCACCCATGTCGTGGCTGGAGGATGCGATCTCGCCATCTGCTTCGACGGCTGCGATGAGCGCATCCGTGTTGAAGATGTAGTTGCCCATGGAGGCGAGAACCTCGTGCGGCGAGTCGGCCAGCCCCTCGGCATCCGTCGGCTTCTCGAGGAACGCGCGGATCCGCCCCGATCCGTCCGGATCCGCGTCGATCACGCCGAACTGATTCGCGAGTGCGAGCGGCTGGCGGATGCCGGCGACGGTCGCCGCGGCACCCGACTCGATGTGCGCATCCAGCATCTGCTGGAAATCCATGCGATAGACGTGATCGGCGCCGATCACGATCACGATGTCCGGCTTCTCGTCGTTGATGAGATTGAGGCTCTGCAGGATGGCGTCGGCGGAACCGGAGAACCAACGCTTGCCGAGCCGCTGCTGGGCGGGCACCGAAGTGATGTAGGAGTCGAGTAACGAGGACATCCGCCAGGTCTGCGTGATGTGCCGATCAAGGCTGTGCGACTTGTACTGCGTGAGCACGACGATCTGCCGGAGTCCGGAGTTGATCAGATTCGAGACGGCGAAATCGATCAATCGATATTGTCCACCGAAAGGCACAGCGGGCTTTGCCCGGTCTGCTGTGAGGGGCATGAGGCGCTTGCCTTCGCCGCCGGCGAGGATGATGCCGAAAACCTTCTTGGGGGCTGCCATGGCTCCACAATAGAACCCGAACGTGTCGCTGTACTAGCGTTCAAGCATGCGCGTCGACATGATCAGCAAAGAGTATCCGCCGGAGATCTACGGTGGTGCGGGCGTGCACGTCGATGAACTGGTCGCGGCGCTGCGAAAATCGATCGACGTGCAGGTGCGTGCCTTCGGTGCGCAGCGCGCGGAGGCGGGCACGAGCTCCTACCTCCCGCCGGCCGAATTGAGTGGTGCGAACGCCGTTCTCCAGGCCCTGGGCACCGACCTCGTCATGGTCGACGACATCGCCGGTGCCGACCTCGTGCACAGCCATACCTGGTACGCGAACTTCGCCGGCCACATCGCCTCGCAGCTGCACGGCATCCCTCATGTGCTCACCGCGCACAGCCTCGAACCGCTGCGCCCGTGGAAGGCCGAGCAGCTCGGTGGCGGATACGCCGTCTCGGGGGGCATCGAGAAGCTCGCTTACGAGAACGCCGCCGCGATCATTGCGGTTTCGGCGGGCATGCGCGCCGACATCCTGCGCAGCTATCCGCAGGTTGATCCCGATCGGGTTCGTGTCATCCACAACGGCATCGATGTGCAGCGCTGGCATCCGGTGACGAACGAGGAATTCCTTGCCGAGATCGGCATGGACCGGACGCGACCGTCGGTCGTGTTCGTCGGGCGGATCACTCGCCAGAAAGGGCTGCCCTATCTGTTGCGTGCGGCGGAGCTGCTGCCCGCGGACGTTCAGCTCGTCCTCTGCGCGGGCGCTCCCGACACGCCCGAGATCATGGCAGAGGTTCAGGAAGGCGTCCGCCACCTGCAGCAGGTGCGTGACGGCGTCATCTGGATCGAGCGGATGCTGCCGCGCGACCAGCTCAGCGCAATCCTCACCGCAGCCACCGCGTTCGTATGTCCCTCCGTGTACGAGCCGCTCGGAATCGTGAACCTCGAGGCGATGGCATGCGGTGCAGCCGTTGTCGGTACGGCCACGGGCGGTATTCCGGAAGTGGTGGCGGATGGGACCACCGGACGACTCGTGCCGATCGAACAAGTGCAGGACGGCACCGGAACCCCGATCGACCCGGATCGTTTCGCCGCGGACCTCGCCCGAGTCCTCACCGAGGTCGTGTCCGACCGTGAGCTCGCCGCGCGCTACGGCGAGGCCGGGCGAGAACGCGCGACCCGAGAATTCAGCTGGGCGGCGATTGCCGACACCACGCGCGCGCTCTACGCGGAGCTCATGAACTGAGCCGATAGGCTGGAAGTATGCCGAGCGCTCTTGATTTCACCGATGTCGTCGTGCGCCGTGACGGGCGCAACATCGTCGATCATGTGACCTGGCAGGTCGCAGATGATCAGCGATGGGTGGTGCTCGGGCCCAACGGCGCGGGCAAGACCACCCTGCTCCAGCTGGCCGACACGCTCATGCACCCCACTTCGGGGACGGTCACCGTCCTGGGCGAGACCCTCGGCCGAACGGATGTTTTCGAGATCCGACCGCGGATCGGCTTCTCGTCATCGGCCATGGCCAAGCGGATCCCGCGCGAGGAAACCGTCCTGAACGTCGTGCTCACCGCCGCGTACTCGGTCACCGGCCGTTGGAACGAGCAGTACGAGAACATCGACGAGCGACGAGCGCTGCGTGTGCTGGGGGAGTGGAAGCTCGATCACCTCGCCGACCGCACGTTCGGCACCCTCAGCGACGGTGAGCAGAAGCGAGTCCAGATCGCCCGCGCGGTGATGACCGACCCCGAACTGCTGCTGCTCGATGAGCCCACCGCATCACTCGATCTGGGATCGCGTGAGGAACTGCTGAGCCTGCTCAGCGGCTACGCCTCATCACCGACCACACCCGCGATGGTGGTGGTCACCCATCACGTCGAGGAGATCCCCGTCGGCTTCACCCACGTGCTGCTGCTGCGCGAGGGGGGCATCGTCGCGGCGGGGCCGATCAGCGAGACACTGACGGCGGATGCTCTCACCGAGGCCTTCGGCATGCCCATCGTGGTCTCATCCGAGGACGGTCGATACTCGGCGCGCGCCGCGTCGTGACCGCAGGATCTGCTAATATTGATCCTTGGTGCTCCTGCACCCTTTGACTTTCATTCTGTACGCACCCCGCAATCCAAGGATTCCGCATGAAGACTGACATTCACCCCACCTACAAGAACATCGTGTTCCGCGACCTCGGTTCGGGCGAGACCTTCCTGACCCGCTCCACGGTCACCAGCGACAAGACGATTGAGCTTGATGGTGTGGAGTACCCGGTCATCGACGTCGAGATCTCGTCGGCTTCGCACCCGTTCTACACGGGCAAGCAGCGCATCATGGACTCGGCCGGCCGCGTCGAGAAGTTCAACCAGCGCTTCAAGGGCTTCGGCAGCAGCAAGTAAGCTCTGCGCCACGAAAGAAGGCTCCGCTTCGGCGGAGCCTTCTTTCGTGGGTATGAGCGTCTCGTGCGCGTTAGACGCTCGCGCGCATCAGTTCGCAGTCGCTGCGGCGTCACGCACCGGCCACGTCCCATCGAGAGCATCCTCCGGCTCGATGCGTCCGATGCGGATGAAGTATTCGGTCAAGCTCTCAGCCTGCGTGCGTGCCCAGCCGATCTGCTGCGTGTGCAGCTCATGAGCGGACCCCGCAAGCGGGAAGCTGCGCGCGATGGCCTGTGCCACGCGCCCGGCGGCGATCGCATCCGCCGAGGCCTCGTGGGCGCCATCGAGAGACACTCCGTAGTGCTGCGCGACGACCTCGAGAGTGCGTTTGCCCTTTCGGTACCGATCCATCGCCTTGTCGATCACGAGCGGGTCGATAACCGGTCCTGGTGCGTGCAGCGGCGGGATGCCGTGTCGTAGGCACTCGTGGGTGAGCAGGGAGAAGTCGTAGGACGCGTTGTACGCGACGACCGGGAGCCCCTGGGTGAACAGCGCCCGCAGGGAATCGGTGATCTCGGCGACGACCTCGCGCGCCCCTCGACCATCGCGACGTGCCTGCTCGGTCGTGATGCCGTGCACTGCGGCGGCTCCATCGGGAATGGGGATCCCAGGGTCGGCGATCCACGAGCGTGCGGACACCTCGCGACCCTGTGCATCGAGCACACCGACGTATGCGGTGACGATGCGGTCGGTGGTGACGTCGACGCCGGTCGTTTCGAGGTCGAAGACGCCGATGCGACCGAGCCAGGTCGGAAGTTCCAGATCGAGTGCCATGACCCCACGGTAGGGATGGCCTCGGACATCGCAGTGCAGGCTCGCCCGTAGACTGATTCCATGCCCGTGCCTTCGCCCTATGCCGACCGGCTCAGCCGCGTCCCCGCCGAACGCCATGAGGTCGAAGTCCGCGGTGGGAACACGGCTTACTGGGTGTACGGACAAGCAGCAGGAACGGATGATGTCGAGGCATCCGACCCGGTCACCGTGATCGCGGTGCACGGCTTCCGCGGTGAGCATCATGGCTTGGAACCGGTGTTCGCCTACCTTCCCGAACTCCGGATCATCGCCCCCGATCTTCCCGGGTTCGGCGAGACGGCGCCGCTGCCGAATCGTGCGCATGACCTCGAAGAGTACGCGCAGTGGCTGCGCGACTTCGCGGCCGCGGTCGCACCGGGCGCTGTCATCCTCGGTCATTCCTTCGGGTCGATCGTGGCCTCGGCGGCCGTAGCCGGGGGCCTCGACACACCACGCCTCATCCTCATCAACCCGATCGGAGCACCGGCGCTCGAAGGGCCGAAGGGCATTCTCACGAAGCTCGCCGTCCTCTACTACGCCCTCGGTGCGAAGCTGCCGGCTGGCATCGGCACCGAGTTGCTGCGCAACCGCCTCATCGTGCGGGGCATGAGCATCACGATGGCGAAGACGGGGGACCCCGAGCTTCGCCGATTCATCCACGACCAGCACGACACGTACTTCTCAGACTTCGCGGACCGGGATGTACTGCGCGATGCGTTCATCGCCAGCGTCTCCAACGATGTGCGTGCTTTCGCCCCGGACATCGGGGTGCCGACGTTGCTGATCGCCGCCCAGCAGGATGACATCACACCGATCGAGGCCGAACGCCACCTCGCCACGCTCTTCCCTGATGCGGATCTTTTCGAGATCGCCGATGTCGGCCACCTCATCCACTACGAGACGCCCGCAGAAGCAGCTGGCGCTATTCGCCGATTCCTCAGGGTTCCCGTCGCGCGAGACCGATGAGACCCGCCACGCGATAGGGAATGACCTCGCCCATCGCGAGTGACGTCTCGGTGCGCTCCACACCCTCGATGGAGAGGATCCTGGCATCCGTGTCGAACAGGTGCCGCGCATCGCGGCAGGCGACACGGGCCAGCAGATCGATCGATCCGCTCAGTCCGTGCACCTGAAGAACCTCTGGAATACGGGCGAGCTCGGCGGTGATCCGAGGGAGCTCTGTCTGGCGCAGACCGACATTGATGAACGCCTGCAGCGGAAAACCCAGCACCTCGGCGGAGAACGAGCGCTCGTACGAGAGGAACACGCCCGTCTGCTCCAATCTCGCCATCCGCGCCTGGATCGTATTGCGGGAGAGCCCGAGACGCTCGGCGAGGGCGACCACGGTCATGCGCGGGTCCTCGGAGAGAGCGGTGAGCAGTTCGAGATCTACTCGATCAAGTGCTGACATAGTGCCAAACCCTAGCAGGTGAGCAGAGGTCATATTGGGCAACATGCTCAAGGCTAGTAGAGATGCTTGAGCGTGCTGATCAGTAGACGTACGCTCAGAGTGACCGATGATGTCGTCGGTGGAACACGTGCAGGTCCTCACGAGGGACACACACGACAGGAGGACGAAGATGTCACCGCAATCTAGCCCGATCACGGACACGCCCCAGGATCTCGAACTCGTCGAGCGACTTCTCGCTCCGGACGGGACTCGCCTGAGCAACCCGGAACTCGATGCCTTCGTCGCTGACGTCGATGCCGCGCAACTGCGCGCTCTGCATCGTGACATGGTCATCCTCCGTCGGATCGACTCCGAGGGCATCGCGCTGCAGCGCCAGGGCCAGCTGGGCCTGTGGGCTCCGTGCAACGGCCAGGAGGCCGCGCAGATCGGCACCGCGCGTGCGATCGACCCGATCGATTTCATCTTCCCCAGCTACCGCGAGACCGGTGTCATCTACTCCCGCAGCGCCAAGCCGGGCGACTTCGTTCGCGTCTGGCGGGGAGAAGAAGGAGCGCCCTTCGATCCCATGCAGATGCGCGTCGCTCCACTGCAGATCATCATCGGCGCGCAGACGCTGCACGCCGTCGGCTATGCGATGGGCATCAAGCACGAGAAGGCCCCCGAAGTCGCCGTCACGTATTTCGGCGACGGCGCCACCAGCCAGGGCGATGTCAATGAGGCGATGGTTTTCGCAGCCTCCTACCAGGCGCCGGTCGTGTTCGTATGCCAGAACAACCACTGGGCGATTTCCGAGCCCGTCGCGCTGCAGTCGCAGTATCCGATCGCCGGCCGCGCCCCCGGATTCGGCATCCCGAGCATGCGTGTGGACGGCAACGATGTCCTCGCCTGCATGGCGGCGATGCGCTGGGCGCTGGCGCACGCCAGAGCCGGCAAGGGGCCGGCCTTCATCGAGGCGGTCACCTACCGCATGGGCCCGCACACGACCTCGGACGATCCGACCCGCTATCGTGACCCCGCGGAGCTCGAGTCATGGAAGCGTCGTGACCCGATCGACCGCATCGAGGCGTACCTGCGCGGCCTCGGCGAGATCGATGACGAGCAGATCGCCGCAGTGCACGCCGACGCGGACAAGATGGCGCGTGAGATGCGCGCCGAATGCCTCGGTATGGTCACGCGCGAGCCGCTGGCCGTGTTCGACGGCGTCTACGCCGAGCCGCACTCCGGCATCGCCCGTCAGCGCGATGAGTACGCCGCGTACCTCTCGACGTTCGAGGAGGCCTGAGATGACGCAGCTCACCCTGGGCAAGGCGCTCAACGCCGGCCTGCACAAAGCAATGCAGGATGACGACAAGGTCATCATCATGGGCGAGGACATCGGCAAGCTCGGCGGGGTCTTCCGTATCACCGATGGTCTGCTCGACGAATTCGGCGCAGCGCGCGTCACCGATACGCCACTGGCAGAGTCCGGCATCGTCGGCACCGCCGTGGGGCTCGCCTATCGCGGGTACCGCCCTGTGGTCGAGATCCAGTTCGACGGCTTCGTATACCCGGCCTTCGACCAGATCGTCGCGCAGGTCGCGAAGCTGCACTATCGCACGCAGGGCCGCGTGAAGATGCCGATCACGATCCGTATTCCGTGGGCCGGCGGGATCGGTGCAGCCGAGCACCATTCCGAATCTCCCGAGGCGTACTTCGTGCACACCGCGGGTCTTCGCGTGATCGCCGTATCCAACCCGCAGGACGCGTACCGCTGTCTGCAGCAGGCGATCGCTTCGGACGATCCGGTCATCTTCTTCGAGCCGAAGCGGCTGTATCACCACAAGGGCGAGGTCGACCTCGACGCCTCGCTGGCGGATGCTCCACCGATGGGACTCGCGCACGTCGTGCGCGAAGGATCCGACGCCACGATCATCACCTACGGAGCGATGGTCTCGACGGCGCTGGACGCCGCAGCGGCCGCAGAAGACGATGGACTGTCGCTGGAAGTCATCGACCTCCGCTCGCTCTCACCGGTCGACTACGACTCCGTCGCGGCATCCGTACGCCGCACCGGGCGCGTCGTCGTCGCCCACGAGGCATCTCGTGAGGCTGGCGTCGCCGCCGAGGTCATCGCCAGCATCACGGAGATGTGCTTCGAGTATCTGGAGGCTCCGCCGCTGCGGGTGACCGGCCACGACCTGCCCTATCCGCCCGCGAAGCTCGAGAAATTCCACCTGCCGGATCTCGACCGGATCCTCGATGCCGTCGACCGTGTACTCGACCGGCCGAACAGCCTGACGGGAGCCGAGTCATGATCGAGGAATTCCATCTCCCCGACCTCGGCGAAGGACTCGCCGATGCCGAGATCGTCCAGTGGCTCGTTGCTCCCGGAGACACGGTCACACTCAACCAGACGCTTGCGGAGGTCGAGACCGCCAAGGCGGTGGTCGAACTGCCGTCGCCATACGACGGCACCGTGAAGACGCTGCACGCCGAGGCGGGCGACACCGTCGACGTCGGCGCGCCGCTGATCGCCTTCGACGTGGCTGGCGGTGAGTCGGATGCTGCCGCGAAGGCGCCGGACGCCACATCTACGGCGGCGGCCGCGGACTCCGAAGAGAAGACCCCGCCGAACCTCGTCGGCTATGGGGCGGCTCCCTCGAGCAAGTCCCGTCCGATGCGCCGCGCGCGGCGTGCTGCCCGCGGACCCGCGGTTGCGGATACAGCGGTTCTGGAGGCAGCCCCGCATGACGTGCTGCCCGAGACCCCGACATCCGTTCGAGTCGGTGAGCGTCCCCGTTCCACGCCTCCCGTGCGCGCCTACGCGAAGCGGCTGGGCGTCGATCTCGTCCTGGTTGCCGCAGAGGTGGGCGATCGCGTCGTCACCCGTGAGGACATCGATGCCTATGCGGAGCGTGTAGGCGTGAGCGCGGAGGCTCCTGCCGTCTCGACGCCGCAGTCGTCCGTATTCGGTGAATCCGCCGAGCGCGAGACGCGGATTCCGATCCGAGGTGTGCGCAAGCACACGGCTGCGGCCATGGTGCACAGTGCTTTCACCGCACCGCATGTGACGACCTTCCACACCGTCGATGTGACGGCCACGATGGATCTCATTGCGAACCTGCGCGCCGACAAGTCGCTCGCCGAGCACAGAATCGGGCCCCTCGTCATCGTTGCGAAAGCCGTGTGCCTGGCTCTCAGCCGGACTCCCGGGTTGAACTCCCGATGGGATGAAGAGGCCGGGGAGATCGTCCAGCCGCACTACGTCGATCTAGGCATCGCGGCGGCGACCGAGCGCGGTCTGATCGTGCCGAACATCCGTGGTGCAGACCGGATGACGGTACCGCAGCTGGCGGATGCTCTCGGTGCACTGACGGCAACCGCACGTTCGGGTAAGACATCGGCGGCGGATCTTGCTGGAGGCACGTTCTCGATCACGAACATCGGCGTGTTCGGTATCGATGCAGGGACGCCGATCCTACCGCCCGGGCAGTCGGGCATTCTCGCGGTGGGCGCCGTGCGCCGGATGCCGTGGGAATACCGCGGGGAGATCGCACTGCGCCAGGTGATGACGTTGAGCCTGTCGTTCGACCACCGCATCGTGGACGGCGCCGAGGGGGCACGCTTCGTCAAGGACGTCGCAGACATCCTCAACGAGCCCGGCCGAGCCATGCTGCTCGGCTGAGTCGGCTGAGCGATCCTCAGGCGGTGAGCGCTGCGTGCGCCATCGCGCTGAGGATCGCTTTGGTGGACGTGGTCGAGCGAGCCGCGCTGCGCGTGCTGTGGGGCGTCGAGTTGATGAGACCGAAGCAGGCCTGCACGCGCAGTCGAAGCTCATCGGCAGTCGCATCGTGCAAGGGTGCCAACGCCGAGATCCACAGATCGATGTACTCGCGCTGAAGACGGCGCACTGTTGCACGATCGGTGTCGGAGAGGTGGGCGAGGTTTCGGTCCTGGACGCGGATGACGTCGGGGGCTCCGAGCGCGAAGTCGACGTGGAACCCGATGAGCGCCCGAATTCTGATTTCACCCGGCTCGGTGTCCTCCGCGACTGCTGTTCCGCCGCTGACGAGATTCTCGCTGACCTCGATCAGCACCGCGCCCAACAGCGCCTGCTTGCCGCTGAAGTGACGGTACACAGCCGGGCCGGAGACGCCGACCGCAGTGCCGATGTCCTCGAGGCTCACGCCGGAGTAGCCGCGCTCTGCGAACAGTCGAGCAGCTTCGTGCAGCAGTGCGTCGGAGCGTTCTGCTTTGGCGCGGTCGCGCGCGGTGAGAGGGCTTGTCATTTCAGTTAACGCTCGCTAACCTAAATTGTCGGGTTAGTGAACAGTAACCGAAAATCCATGATGGATGCCACTGTGGACGAATCATCCAGTGAGTCGAGGAGGACATCACGATGCCAGTGACACAGGAGTCGCTCGTAGCCGAGCTGCGCGAGCGGCTGGCCACCGCGGCCGCCGGGGGACCGGAAGCCTCTCGCCAGCGTCACGTTGCGCGCGGCAAGCTCCTGCCGCGTGATCGCATCCGGCGACTGCTCGATGAGGGGAGCCCGTTCCTCGAGGTGGCACCGCTCGCGGCGGATGGCCTCTACGGGGGAGAAGTCCCCGGAGCCGGCGTCATCGCCGGCATCGGGCTCGTGCACGGGCGGCAGGTGATGGTGCTGTGCAACGACGCCACGGTGAAGGGCGGCAGCTATTTGCCGATGACGGTCAAGAAGCATCTGCGTGCGCAGGAGATCGCCCTGGAGAACCGCCTCCCGTGCCTGTACCTCGTCGACTCGGGCGGAGCGTTCCTCCCGAAGCAGGACGAGGTGTTCCCCGACCGCGACCACTTCGGACGCATCTTCTTCAACCAGGCGCGGATGAGTGCCGAGCGCATTCCGCAGCTCGCCGCCGTCCTCGGTTCGTGCACCGCCGGCGGAGCATATGTGCCGGCCATGAGCGATGAGACGGTCATCGTGCGAGGCCAGGGCACGATCTTCCTGGGCGGACCGCCGCTGGTCAAAGCCGCAATCGGCGAGATCGTCACGGCGGAAGAACTCGGCGGCGGTGAGCTCCACGCGCGGCGCTCGGGAGTCGTCGATCACGTCGCCGAGGACGACGAGCACGCGCTGGAGATTCTGCGCGACATCGTGGAGACTCTGCCCGCCCCAGCCGAGCCGGCGTGGGAGATCAGCGCATCCCGTGCTCCGGAGGAGGAATCCAGCCTCTACGACGTCGTGCCCGTCGACGTGAATGCGGCCTATGACGTGCACGAGGTCATCGCGAGGCTCGTCGACGGCGACTCGTTCCGCGAGTTCAAGACCGAGTACGGCACGACGCTGGTCACGGGGTTCGCTCGCCTTCACGGGCACCCGATCGGAATCGTCGCCAACAACGGTGTGCTGTTCAGCGAGTCGGCGCTCAAGGGGGCGCACTTCATCGAGCTGTGCGACCAGCGCGGCATCCCGTTGCTGTTCTTGCAGAACATCACCGGGTTCATGGTCGGTTCCGACGCTGAGGCGGGTGGTATCGCAAAGGACGGGGCGAAGATGGTCACGGCAGTCGCGACCACGCGCGTCCCCAAGCTCACCGTCATCATCGGCGGTTCGTTCGGCGCCGGGAACTACTCGATGTGCGGTCGCGCCTACTCACCACGTTTCCTGTGGACGTGGCCGGCAAGCCGCATCTCAGTGATGGGTGGCAACCAGGCGGCATCCGTGCTGGCGACTGTCAAAGATGATCAGCTCACCGCCCGGGGCGAGTCGTGGACCTCAAAGGAGCGTGCCGCCTTCGAAGAGCCGATCAAGTCCCAGTACGAGACCCAGGGCGAGCCGTATTACGCGACCGCGCGGCTCTGGGATGACGGAATCATCGACCCCGACGAGACGCGGGACCGCCTCGGTCTCGCGCTCGACGTCATAGCCCGCAGCCCGCTGCCCGAACCGCGCTTCGGCGTCTTCAGGATGTGACCATGACTTTCCAGACAGTGCTCGTCGCCAACCGCGGTGAGATCGCGCGCCGCATCATCCGGACGCTGCGTGCGCAGAATCTGCGCAGCGTCGCCGTGTACAGTGACGCGGACGCCGATGCTCCACACGTTCGCGAAGCGGATATCGCGGTACGGATCGGCCCATCGCCGGCATCCGAGTCGTACCTCGATGTGGATGCTGTCATGCAGGCGGCGCACGAGAGCGGAGCCCAGGCAATTCATCCCGGATACGGGTTCCTCTCCGAGAGCGTCGCGCTGGCTGAGGCCTGTGCGAGCGCTGGCGTCGTGTTCATCGGTCCGTCGATCGAGGCGCTGAAGATCATGGGCGACAAGTCCGCCGCCCGCGAGCAGGTCGCGGCACGCGGCGTGCCCGTCGTCCCCGGTTTCGATGCCACCGGACTCTCCGACGACCAGATATCCGTGCGTGCCGCTCAGGTCGGCTATCCGCTGCTCGTCAAGCCCAGCGCCGGCGGTGGCGGAAAGGGCATGGAGGTGGTCTCGGATGAGACACACCTGGATGCGGCGCTCTCCTCGGCCCGACGGATCGCGAAGGCAGCCTTCTCCGACGACTCGCTGCTGCTCGAACGGCTGATCGCCCGCCCGCGCCACATCGAGGTGCAGGTCTTCGGCGACGCATCCGGCACCATTATCGCCCTCGGCGAGCGCGAGTGCACTCTGCAGCGCAGGCACCAGAAGGTGATCGAAGAAGCACCGTCCGCCGGGCTTCCCGATGGTGTGCGCGAGCGGTTGTTCGACGCGGCGGTGCGTGCCGCCGAGAGCGTGTCTTACGTCGGCGCGGGTACGGTCGAGTTCCTCGTCGATGCGGACGCGCCGGAAGACTTCTTCTTCATCGAGATGAACACGCGGCTGCAGGTCGAGCATCCCGTTACGGAGGCGGTCACCGGTCTCGATCTCGTCGCGCTGCAGCTCTCGGTCGCCGCGGGGGAGGCGCTTCCTGCCGCACCTCCCGTCACCGGCCACGCGGTCGAGGCGCGGATCTACGCGGAGTCGCCCGAGCGCGGCTTCCTGCCGTCGACGGGAACCGTGCTCCGCTTCGACGCCCCCGCTGGCGTGCGCGTGGATGCCGCGATCGAGGCGGGGAGCGAGGTGACCGGGTTCTACGACCCGATGATTGCCAAGGTCGTCGCGCACGGGCCGGATCGGAAGGCGGCGCTCGCGCAGCTCGACGCGGCACTCGCGCAGACCGTCATCCTCGGCGTGGACACGAACATCGCGTTCCTGCGCACGCTGGTGACGAATGAGCGCGTGGTCGCCGGCGACCTGGACACCGCCCTGATCGAAACGCTGTTGCCCGTAGCGCCCGCCGCGGTGTCGCCGCGCATGGTCGCCGCCGCGAGACATCACCTTCTGCGCGAGACACCATCGCAGGCGTGGGGTCTCGCGCCGGAAGTGGTGTCTCGTCGGGCGGGCGGCGTGTGGACCGCGCTGACGGATGCCGCGGCGCGAGAAGCCGCGTTCCTGACGGATGACGACGTGCTTGTGGATGCCGTAGGCGAGGCGGATGCCGCAGCAACCCTTCCTGCGGCAGAAGATGCGGACGGGGCGGTGTGGATCAGCGAGGGCGGGTCCTCCGTGCGGCTGCGTCCACTGGATCGTCGTGCCCGAATGAAGCACCGCCTCGCCGCGCAGCGGCCGGCCGCGGCAGAGACCAGCCCAGAAGCGCGCGCACCCATGCCGGGCAACATCGTCGCCGTGCACGTCGCAGATGGTGCGACGGTTGCCGCGGGTGACCCGCTCGTCTCGATCGAGGCGATGAAGATGGAGCATCCGGTACTCGCACCGCACGACGGCACCGTGCACCTGATGGTCGCCGTCGGCGATCAGACCCGACGCGGCCAGACCGTAGCCACGGTGACTGCGACGACAGTGACCGAAACCACAGAAGGAGCATCATGACCATCGACCTCACCGATGAGGAACTCGAACTCAGCGCGATGGTGCGGGACTTCGCCGACACCGTCGTCGCCCCGCAGGCGTACGAGGCCGACCGGACGAAGACGCTGTCGATGGACGTCGTCGCTCAGATGGGCGAACTAGGACTGTTCGGTCTGCCGTTCCCCGAGCAGTACGGCGGTCAAGGCGGCGACTACATGGCGCTCGGACTTGCGATCGAAGCGCTCGGCCGCGTCGACCAGTCGATCGCCATCACGCTCGAAGCCGGGGTGAGCCTGGGCGCCATGCCGATCTTCCGGTTCGGCAACGACGGACAGCGGGAAGAGCTGCTTCCCGATCTGCTCGCCGGCCGTGCACTGGCCGGGTTCGGCCTCACCGAGCCAGAGGCAGGAAGCGACGCGGGTGCCACGCGGACGACCGCACGTCTGGACGGCGACGAGTGGGTGATCGACGGATCGAAGCAGTTCATCACGAACTCCGGCACTCCGATCACGCGCTTCGTCACCGTCACCGCTGTCACCGGTATGAACGAGGGACGCAAGGAGATCTCGACGATCATCGTTCCGAACGGAACTGCGGGGTTCACGGTCGAGGCACCGTACGACAAGGTCGGCTGGCACGCCTCCGACACCCACCCGCTGACCTTCGACGGCGCACGGGTGCCGGCGAGCAACCTGGTCGGTGAGCGCGGCACGGGATTCAAGAACTTCCTCAGCATCCTCGACGAGGGGCGGATCGCGATCGCAGCCCTGGCAACGGGTGCGGCGGAAGGCTGCCTGGAAGCATCAATCGAGTACGCCAAGAGCCGCACCGTTTTCGGTGCAGCTCTCAGCACACGGCAGAACGCCCAGTTCACCATGGCGCGCATGCGCGCCCGCGTGCACTCGGCACGACTCGCCTGGCACCATGCGGCGCGCCTGCGTGATGCCGGCAAGCCTTTCGCCGAGGCGGCCGCCATTGCCAAGCTCATCGCGGGAGACGCCGCCATGGACAACGCGCGCGACGCCACTCAGATCTTCGGCGGCAACGGCTTCATGAACGAGTTCGCCGTGGGGCGGCACTATCGTGACTCGAAGATCCTCGAGATCGGTGAGGGCACGACCGAGGTGCAGCTGCTGGTGATCGCCCGAGGATTGGGGCTGGTATGACAGACATCGTGCAACGGGGACTCTACTTCGAGGAGTTCGAGGTCGGCGCGCGTTACCTGCACCGTCCGGGGCGCACGGCCACAGAGGCCGACAACGTGCTGTTCACCACCCTCACCATGAACACGCAGGCGTTGCACCTGGATGCGGCATTCGCCGGGTCGCAGGAATTCGGACAGCGGCTGATGAACTCGATGTGGACTCTGTCGACGATGGTGGGTGCATCTGTCGCACAGCTCACCCAGGGCACGCTCGTCGCTCAGCTGGGGCTCGGTGACATCACCTTCCCGCACCCGCTTTTCGCTGGCGACACGCTCTACACCGAGAGCACCGTCACCGAGAAGCGCCTGTCGAAGTCCCGCCCGGGACAGGGGATCTGCACGATCGCGCACATCGGGCGCAACCAGGACGGCGTCGTCGTCGCGACCGCAACGCGCACGGCGCTCATGCACTGCGCACCCCAGGAGGACTGATGGAGTTCGCACTCGGACCGGCATTGCTGTTCTGCCCCGCTGACCGTCCGGAGCGATTCGTGAAGGCCGCGGAGCGGGCGGATGCCGTCATCCTCGACCTTGAGGATGCTGTTGCTCCTGCCGCCAAGTCCGCCGCTCGGGCGAACGTCGCGGCATCCGATCTCGACCCAGCACGCGTGATCGTCCGTGTGAATGCTCCCGGCACGGCCGACTTCGCGCCCGACCTCGCCATGCTCGAGGCATCGCCGTTCCGCACGGTGATGGTCGCGAAGGCCGAGGATCCAGCCGTGCTCGACGAGTTCGACGCGTCGTTCTCCGTGATCGCACTGTGCGAGACGGCACGTGGAGTGAGCGCAGCTGCGAGAATCGCGGCCCATGACCGTGTCACCGCGCTGATGTGGGGTGCAGAGGATCTCATCGCCTCCCTCGGCGGCACATCCAGCCGGCACAGCGATGGCCGATACCGGGACGCGGCGCGCTACGCGCGCTCCCGCGTGCTTCTGGAAGCGGGCGCGCACGCAAAAGCTGCCATCGATGCCGTGCATATCGACATCGACGACGTGCAGGGGCTCGCGACGGAGGCGGAGGACGCTGCGGCATCCGGTTTCCGCGCGACGGCGTGCATCCACCCCCGGCAGGTGGCGACGATTCGTGCGGCCTACGCTCCGGATGCCGAGACCATTGCCTGGGCACGTGATGTGCTCGTTGCCGCGGAGGGGGAGCGGGGCGTATTCCGATTCCGTGGGCGCATGATCGATGAGCCGCTGCTTCGTCACGCCCGAGCAGTGACGGCGCGGAGCTAGCTCGAAATCGGCTCGAGCAAGCGCAGCAGCCCCGGCGCTGCCTCGAACCGGTACGCCGAGCCGTTGCGCAGCATCTCACCCTCGCGGGGCAGAGTGCCGCCGGTGGCGTGATTCAACAGTGATCGGATCACGCCACCGTGGGTCACCACGATGACCGATTCGGCGACGGGTGCGGAGCGGCGCCGTGAGTCGCGGGCGATGACATCCAGAGCGGCGAGCGCACGGTCGCGGACGGTTTCCAGCGACTCGGCGCCGGACGGTGCGCCGTGCCAGTTCGTGAAGCGCTCGAGGTACTCCTCGACGAGCAGCCCCTCACCCTCGCCGAACTCGCGCTCGCGCAGGTCATGCGCCGTCTCCGGGGCGGCGAGGTCGAGGCGGGAGGCAATGATGCGTGCGGTCTCGTGTGCACGCACCAGGGGACTGGCGTAGATCACGTGATGGGTGCTGTCGCTGAGCAGCTCGGCTGCAGCGAGAGCATCCGAACGTCCGGTGTCGTTCAGCGGGATGTCGGTGGATCCCTGGATGCGTCGGGCGACGTTCCAGTCGGTCTGGCCGTGGCGGACGAGAGTGATGAGGGTCACTGCAGGAGCTCCTTGAGCGTCGGAAGAACGTCGCCGGTGCCGCCGGCGAGCACAGCGTGCGCCCACGGGTCGGCGCGGGTGGGTTCGCGATTGACGATGACGAGAGGGATGCCGCGGCGACGGGCGCGCTCGACGAGCCGCACACCGGAGTTCACGACAAGCGAGGAGCCTGCCACGATCAAGGCGTCACTGCTGCGCAGCAGCGACTCGGCGGCACGGAACCGATCGACCGGAACGAATTCGCCGAAGAACACGACATCGGGTTTCAGCATCCCTCCGCACACCGTGCAGGAAGGAATCACGAAGTTCTCGGTGGTTTCCGGGGCGACGTCGCCGTCGGGGTTGAGCGCGATGTTCTCGGGGATGGCAATCCAGGGGTTTTGCTCTTCGATCTGGACCGCGATGTCCCGTCTGTCGAAGACCTGACCGCAGTGCAGACACAGGACGCGCCGCATCGTTCCGTGCACTTCGACGACGCGCGAGCTGCCGGCGCGCAGGTGCAGCCCATCGACGTTCTGGGTCACCACACCACTGGCTATCCCGGCGCGTTCCATCTCGGCGAGCGCGATGTGTCCGCTGTTCGGCTGCGCTGATGCGAATGCGCGCCACCCGAGATGCCCACCGACCCAGTACCGGCGGCGTGCCGCTTCGTCGGCCAGGTAACGCTGCCCGGTCATCGGATCGGCACGCGTGCGCGAGCCCTCGCCACGGTAGGCGGGAATGCCGGAGTCTGTGGAGATGCCGGCACCGGTGAGAAACGCGATTCGGCGTCCGCGGAGGAGGTCAGCCGCCTCGGCGATGCCGGCAGCGAGCTCGGCAGTGATCGTCGCAGTCACGAAACCTCCTCGACGAGTCTACGGGCAGTGCTGTACGGGTGAGCGGCGATGGCAGAGTTGTCTGCATGCACATCGAGCACGTCGCCGACGCATCCGACCCGCGGCTCGCCGACTACCGGAACCTCACCGATACGGCGCTGCGTCGTGTGCACGAACCCGAGCAGGGGCTCTACATCGCCGAGTCGGTGACGGTGATCGAGCGCGCAGTCGGCAGCGGCCATGCGCCACGATCTGTGCTGGTGCAGGAGCGTCGGCTCGCCCGAATCAGTGAGATTCTGGGGGACCAGGATGTGCCGGTGTACGTCGCACCGGATGCCGTCATCGAGCAGGTCACCGGGTTCGCCGTGCATCGCGGCGCGCTCGCATCGATGCGGCGGCCGGAACTGCCCGGCATCGAAGCACTTTTGCGCGATGTGCGGGCGGCGGGTGCGCACTCGGCGGGTGTGCGGAGCCGCATCGCGATCTTCGAGGACGTGTTCGACCATGCCAACATCGGGGCCGGATTCCGATCTGCCGCGGCCTTCGGCGTCGACGCCGTACTCGTCACGCCGAACTGCGCCGACCCGCTCTATCGCCGCGCGATCCGCGTCTCGATGGGGACCGTGTTCCAGGTGCCGTGGACGCGTGCTTCGTCCTGGCCAGACGCGATCGGCACGCTGCGGGACGCCGGCTACGTCGTGGCGGGTCTGACGCTCGGTGCGGATGCCATCACCTTGGACGACCTCGTCGCCGAAGACCACGAGCGGCTCGCACTCGTATTCGGCAACGAGGGGCACGGCCTGTTGCCTGCGACGGATACCGCCGTCGACCGCCGCGTCACGATCCCGATGATGGGCGGGGTGGACTCGCTGAACGTCGCGGCATCCTCTGCCGTTGCCTTTCACGCGACGAAGTAGGCCGGGCCCGCGGCCTACTGCTCGTCGGAGACGACGATCACCGGGGAAGCCTCGGGGCGCTTGGCGCTCACGAGATCGCCGGAGGACTGATGCCGCAGGCGGCGCAGCACCCACGGCATGAGGTGCTCACGGGCCCAGCCCAGGTCCTCGGCACGTGCTTCGCGCCAGGTGCGCGCCGGCAGCGGGTCGGGCTGCATCGACTGCAGATCGTTCGGCACGTTCAGAGCGCGCAACACCATGCGTGCGACTTCGTGATGGCCCAGCGCATTGAAATGCAGCCGATCGTCAGCGAAGAAGCGGAGATCCTGCACCGTCTTCAGCGCCCACTGGTCGGCGACGATGCAGTCGTGCCGTTCCGCGATCGCACGGATATTCTCGTTGTAGATCGCGATCTTGCCCCGGAACGTGCGGAAAACCGGCGTGAATGCGGTGTCGATCCCCGTGAACAGGACGATCGCTGCGCCGGTGGAAGCGAGGCGGGAGACCGCATCATCGAGCTGTTCGGCGATGTGGTCGGGATCGGTTCCCGGCCGGATCACGTCGTTGCCGCCGGCGCAGAGTGTGACGAGGTCGGGATGCAGCGCTACCGCGGGCTCGATCTGATCAGCCACAATCTGGGCGATGAGCTTGCCGCGCACGGCGAGGTTCGCATAGGCGAAGTCATCGACCTGCGCGGTGAGGACCTCGGCGACGCGATCCGCCCAGCCGCGATTGCCGCCGGGGGCATTCGCGTCAGGATCTCCGATGCCCTCGGTGAACGAATCGCCGATCGCCACGAACCGGTGCCACGGGTGCGGACCGTCGTTTTCGACGTGGGGGGTTCGGGAGGATTCCTGACTGCTCATCATGCTCTCCTTCGACTCGCGCGGGATCGGCCGTGCCGCTCGCGCAGTGACCGAGCCTACCGGCGTGCGGCGCTTTCGGACAACGGGCGAGCGACGTCGGTGGCAAGGATTACCCTTGATCTGATGCTCTCTCCGTCCTATCCCCAGCGCGCCCCTTGGGGGACGGCTGACAAGCTCCGTGCTTGGCAGCGAGAGGCACTCGACCTTTACTTCACGCGCGACCAGAGAGACTTCCTCGTCGCGGCAACCCCCGGCGCCGGTAAGACGACTTTCGCACTCACCCTCGCTGTCGAACTGCTGCGGATGGGCGAGGTGAACCGCATCATCGTCGTCGCGCCGACCGAGCATCTGAAGACGCAGTGGGCCGATGCTGCGGCTCGCGTGCACATCCGCCTCGACCCGCGCTTCCGAAACAGCCACTGGGCACCGTCGCGTCAGTACCACGGCGTTGTGGTCACGTATGCGCAGGTCGCGGCGAAGTCATCGGTTCATCGCCATCTGACCGAAGATGCCAACACGCTGGTGATCCTCGACGAGGTGCATCACGGTGGCGACGCGCTGAGCTGGGGAGACGCGATCCGCGATGCGTACGCGCCGGCGAAGCGACGCCTGTCGCTATCGGGCACACCGTTTCGCAGCGACACCGCGCCCATCCCGTTCGTGACGTATGCGCCCGACGAGTCGGGCGCCCGCATCTCGACCACCGACTACGGGTACGGATACGGCCGAGCCCTCGCCGATGGCGTCGTGCGCCCTGTGCTGTTCCACATGTATTCCGGCAAGATGCGCTGGCGCACCAGCGCTGGCGATGAGCTCGAGGCCCACCTCGGCCAGGACAACACCAAAGACGTCACGTCGCAGGCATGGCGCACGGCTCTCGACCCCGAAGGGGAGTGGATGCCGGCTGTGCTCTCCGCCGCCGACCGTCGGCTCACCGAGATCCGCCATCATGTTCCGGATGCCGGGGGACTGGTGCTCGCGACCGATCAGACCGTCGCCCGTGCGTACGCGAAGATTCTGCACAGCATCACCGGACAGCGTCCCACGGTCGTGCTCTCGGACGACGCGACATCCTCGGAGCGGATCGAGCGGTTCAGCGAAGACGGCAGCCGGTGGATGGTCGCTGTGCGCATGGTCTCCGAGGGCGTGGATGTTCCGCGTCTCGCCGTTGGCGTCTATGCGACGTCATCCTCGACGCCGCTGTTCTTCGCGCAGGCGATTGGGCGCTTCGTGCGGGCGCGGCGCCGTGGCGAGGCAGCGAGCGTTTTCCTGCCGAACGTGCCCGTCCTCATGGGCCTCGCGAACGAGCTCGAGAAGCAGCGCGATCATGCCCTGGACAGGCAGACCCAGGACGACGACGGACTCGACGACTCGCTGCTGGAGAGCGCGAACCGCGAGGAAGAGGCTTCGGATGCTCTGACGCAGGAGTTCAGCTATCAGGCGATCTCTTCCCTCGCACACTTCGATCGCGTGGTCTTCGAGGGTCGGGAGTTCGGTGAACTAGCCGAACCGGGAACACCCGAGGAGGAGGAGTTCATCGGAATTCCCGGTCTCCTCGAGCCCGAGCACGTGCATGAACTGCTGATGCAGCGCCAGTCGCGGCAGTCCCGACTTCGTGAAGCGCGTGAAGCCCAGGCGGGTCCCGACACGGTCACGACTCTGCCGCAGCCGCTGCACCGCACCCTGCGTGAACAGCGACAGCTGCTGAACAGCCTGGTCGGTCTCTACGCACGTCAAGCGGGCGAGCCGCACGGCGCCGTCCACGCCGAGCTGCGCCGGATCTGCGGCGGACCGGCAGTCGCTCAGGCGACCGTGACTCAGCTCCAGTCCCGCATCGACGTCCTCCGCAAGCGCGTCCGCTCCTGATCCCGGTCCCTGAGCCTGTCGAAGGGTCCTTGAGCCGCGCCCGGTCCCTGAGCCCGTCGAAGGGGCCGGCGCCTTAGGACCCCCGAAATACTGGCAATCCGCGCTTTTCGGACGTTGCGAGTGATCTCCGCCGATACCGTTGAAGACGCCCGAACACATCCGATCCGGAGGAAACATGAGCGTGCCGGCCACAGCAGAGCCGACCGAAGCAGATCGACGTCGTTGGGCGCGCTACCTCGTGGAGGAGCGTGCGGAGGGCCTTGTCTACCAGAAGCTCGCCTCTCGAAAGTCCGGCGAGGAACAGCAGATCCTGCAGAGCCTTGCCGACGCCGAGCGGCGCCACGAGCAGCACTGGCTCGATCTGCTCGGTGGCGAACCGGCCCGCCTCCCGCGTGCCGGCCTGCACTCGCGGATGCTCGGCTGGATGGCTGGTCGATTCGGATCGATCTTCGTGCTCGTGCTCGCGCAGAGCGCGGAGGCCCGCTCACCCTACGAGACCGAGAAGTACGCGACTCCCGCAATGCGTGCGGATGAGAAGATCCACTACGAGGTCGTACGCGGCCTCGCCGCACGCGGCCGCCGTCGACTCTCGGGATCTTTCCGGGCCGCGGTGTTCGGCGCGAATGATGGACTCGTCAGCAACCTCGCCCTCGTGCTGGGGATCGGGGCGACCGGTGTCGCGTCGAGCTTCGTGTTGTTCAGCGGCATCGCAGGACTTCTCGCAGGCGCGCTGTCGATGGGGGCGGGGGAGTTCGTCTCGGTTCGCTCGCAGCGCGAGTTGCTGGCATCGACCGAGGCGAACGAAGACGCGGCGCTGTCGGCGGGCGACCTCGACATCGACGAGAACGAGCTGGCGCTCGTCTATCGCGCACGCGGCATAGACCAGTCCGAGGCACTCGCACGTTCTCGGCGCATCATCGCTGCTGCGCAGGAGGGCGTGCGACGGACAGCGACCGGGCCGATCCGCGCCCACGCAGGGTCGAACGATAACGACATCATCGGGAGCGACTGGGCGGCCGCGATCTCGAGCTTCCTGCTGTTCTCATCAGGTGCGATCATCCCTGTCCTGCCCTGGATCTTCGGCCTGTCCGGCCTCACGGCGATCCTCGTCGCGCTCCTGCTGGTCGGCATCGCTCTGCTCGCCACCGGGGCGACCGTCGGTGTCCTCTCGGGCGGCCCGCCGCTGCGGCGTGCCCTGCGCCAGCTGGCGATCGGATTCGGTGCCGCAGCCATCACCTATGCGCTGGGGCTCGTTTTCGGCGTCGGCGCGGTCTGAGCGTGGGCGAGATCTTCCGGTGGGGCACCGGGATCCTGACACTCTTCGGCTTCGGCCTTGCGATGGGCCTCAACCCCACGTTGTACGCCGCAACAGCCGACATGCTGGCGCGAAACGTAAAGGTGTCACAACGGCTGGCCTGGATGCTGATCGGGCTCGCCGCGGGAGCGACGGTGCTCCTGTTCATCTTCCACAGCTTCGATCCGACGAACATCGTGGCGGCATTTCGTGGTCGCGTCGATGCGGCACTGGTCAATCGTACGGTTGACGTGGTGGTCGCTGCCGCCTTCATCATCTCGGCGGTCCTGGTGATCGTCTGGAAGATCCGCGCTCCCGCCCTTCGAGCTAAGACCTCCAAGACCTCCAAGACCTCCAAGACCTCCAAGACCCCCAAGACATCGAAGCCGCGCTCTTCCGCGTACGGCTACTTCTTTCTCGGAATCAGTGCCTGCATCGGATTCACCACGCTGCCGATCATGTATCTGACGGCACGCCTGATCACCACTCTCACCACAGACGTCGTCCTGCGTCCTGTCGCCTACGGCATCCTCCTCATCGGTCTCGCCGCTCCGTTCGTGGCGCTCGTGTGGGTCTGGTCCAGGATGCCGACGCTCACAGAGCGGGTGACCGGTTTCTATGCCAAAGCGATGGCATGGGACTATCGCGGGGCACTCATGGTGCTTCTCCTGCTCGCCGCGGTCCTCTTCCTGGGCCTCGCCGTGTTCGGCTACCGGGGGCTGTGAGGAAACGAAGAAGGCTCCTGTTTCCAGGAGCCTTCTTCATACTGTGCGCGGAGGGGGACTTGAACTGACCAGTTCCCCCTCGCGTGCAGGATCGTGGATCGGCGTTCTGCCGCATGATTCCGCGGTTGTAGCGAGACCCACCTGTGGATAACTCCACCGCGATACGCATGCCTACGCGGTCGGTAGCACATGAGTTAGCACATGGCAGAGGTCAATGCTGCCCAGCTACTGCGACCTTCAGTTCCTCTATCGGAGTGATCATGCGACGCGAACTCGCCCTTTCGAAATCCATCAGACCGGGGCATGATGAGAGCGAGAATCATTCTCATTACATCGATCGGAGGAAGAACAGTGAAGACGACAACCGGAGGCAGAAGAAAGGTCACGGTAGCGGCGGCGACGCTCGCCGCCGTGCTGGCGGCCGTCATGGTTCCCGCAGGTGCGCATGCCGAGGAAGGAGAGCCTGATCCGCTACAGGCGTTGGAGACGGTTACGGTTCAAGATCACGCTCAGATAGGAGAAGCGTCGGACGTTCTGGAAAACGTCAGTTCGGCGACGCGTCTGACCAGCGATGGCGCTGTCCAGGCCACGGAAGGCGATGTTCAGGTAACCGTTCCCGCCGAGTCGGGGACGCCGCTGCAGATCGGTGGCGCAGACGTGCTGTTGCCCTTCTCTGATGTCAAAGCAAAGGCAGAAGTGCTTGAGCCTGGGGTTGTGGCGTTTAACAATGGCAACGGCACGACCACAGTGCCGGTCGTCAAGAACGATGGCAGCGTGCAGGTGACCACCATCATCGCGTCGGCGGCTGCGCCGCAAGAGTTCTCTTACGGCCTGAGTCTCCCGGACGACGCTGCGATCTCAATCGATGACTCGGGGGTAGTTCTCGTGACCAGCGGAGAGACGCTGGTTCTGGGTGTTGCGCCGCCGTGGGCCGTTGACGCGACGGGCGCTCAGGTTCCGACACACTATGACTTGCGAGGGAACACTTTGGTGCAAGTCGTCGACCACACGTCGGCGAGCTTTGAGTATCCAGTCGTTGCGGACCCCTGGCTTGGCGCCGCGTTGTTCGGTCCGGTTTATCAGAACAGCAGCACGCAGAAGATCACAGGAACCCCGACCGCATGGGGAACGGCCGTTCAGTCCGGTGTTGCGGTTGGTGGTTGGGCGATCGGCCAGACCATCATGAAGACAGCCGGGTGGGACGAATGGGCGAACAAGGCTCCGCTCTCTCGAACAAAAGCCACGTATCACCAGCAGTTCGAATGCCACGTTGTCGGCGCCTACACGCCTGTGACCGGCGGACCAACCTGGGATCTCGAAGGTACGCGAGCCAACCGCCCGAACTGGCTTGTAGATGGCGGGGCTTACCCCTACAAGTGCAACTGGCCGTAAAGTGCAGGAGGTGAGTGCAGCTAAGCGATCCAGACGTCTAGGATGGGTGATCGCAGCCTCGCTCGCGGGCGTTGCGTTGCTGATCTTCATAGTCGTCGCCGTCGTCACGCTGGTGTCACGAGATACCCGTCAGGACATCAATCTGGCCGATCTCACACACAGTGGGACGGAGATAGTGGCGCTTGAGGGTATGCGCGAGGACACGACTCGACTGTGCGCAGACAAGTCTGGCTGCGTTCAGGCCTACAGTGCCGATCACGCCGAGATCCTCAAGTTCTCGACACGCGCGGATGCCCATGGCTTTGCCGAAAGTGCACCTGACGCATACCAGTCGAATTGGATCGTGGTTAGCTTCACTGACGACTCCCTGACCAGCAGTGAACGACGAGAGGTGCAAAACTACCTCGACTCACTCGCGACGTCGCATTGAAATCAGCGGTGTGAGGGGCGCCCTATCAACGGGTGACCCTCACACCGCTTCTTCTTGCACTTCCACCTGAACCCACATATGCACCCCGTGGACCGGGGTTTACACCCGCTATCCGAGCATGTGACGACGCTCAACCCTACGAGCGTTGCTGCGGCTGGTCTCAGCCGCCCGTCGAAGCCGCGGTTCTGTGCC
Source organism: Microbacterium sp. (assembly GCF_052099035.1). GTDB lineage: Bacteria > Actinomycetota > Actinomycetes > Actinomycetales > Microbacteriaceae > Microbacterium. The sequence continues at coordinate 214,989 of NZ_JBQDSX010000001.1, forward strand.
CGCTATATGAGGTAATACCGATACCACCGGATGCCGCTCACGACGCCTCGTCATAGTCTCCAGGCCGTTCCTTGACGGCTGACTCATCGACGCGTTCGTCATCCTTCGACAGCCACAGCACTCATCCGCAACCACACCGTGACCAGAGCCAACAACCACGATCCCCATTGGCCCTCGCGTCGTTCCACGTCAGCCTTCGACTGTTCTAAAGAATGGACGTATGCTACCGTGATAGGTAGCTCGTGTTTCGATTGTAGGAACAGTTGGTGGTGAGTCTCATGCATGGCGGTGTGATCTTGTTCCGAGGAGCCGGGGCCGATGCGCGCCGTTATGTCGAGGCCGACCGCTCTCGCGCGGATGACTACTACCTCGGCGCTGACACGTCCGTGGCGCAGTTCACCGCGCTTGACGGTGATGGGAACGTGACCGCCGCGCTGGGGCTCGACCCGGAGGCGTACGCGGGCTGGGTGGACTGGATCAATCCGCTCACGGGTGAGTCGATGGGCAGGCCGCGCCTGCCGGGCGAGGGGAGGCAGGGGTCGCCGAGGTTCGCGGAGATGGTCGTGAACGCCCCGAAGTCGTTGTCGATCGCCGCCGCGCTCCACCCCGAAGTCTCGGATGCTCTCGACCGGGCGCAGCAGGACGCAGTGAGTGAGATTCAACGTTGGCTCGCTCAGCACTCCGTGACCCGTGTGGGGCCGCGTGGGAAGCAGGAGGTGGTGCCCGTCTCGCAGTTGCAGACGGTCGCGGTGCCGCATCGCACCAGCCGCGCGGGTGATCCACATCGGCATATCCACTTCCAGATCGGCACCCGCGTATGGGCGGCCGGGAAGTGGCGGGCGCTGGACACCGCGGCGCTGTTCAAGCAGCAGGGCGCGATCCGCGCCCTCGGTACGGCTGTGATCGCCGCGCACCCGGAGCTTGCGGAGGTGCTGGATCGGCACGGCCTGACTCTCGATCCGGTATCGGGCGAGGTGGTCGAGCTTGAGCGGTTCAACGGCGTGATGAGCAAGCGTGGCGAGCAAGTACGCCGACACCTCGAACGGCTCGAAGCGGAATGGGAGGCGGCGCATCCGGGCGAGACTGTGGGGCCGGTCGTCTCCGCGCGTCTCGCGGCGAAAGCGTGGGCGCATGAGCGGCTCGCGAAGAAGCCCACCACGCTCAATGAAGAACAGGCCTGGGTGACCGAGTTGCGCGACGCCGGCTACGACCCGGCCACGTTGCGCCGGCCCGCGCACCGTGCGCCGGCGTCGCTGGATGACCTCTCCGTGCAGACTGTTGCGAACCGGGCGCTGGATCGGTGCGCTGCTGGTGGTTCGGCGTGGACGCGGCACACGGTGCAGGAGCACGTCACCCGGATTATGACCGAGTACGGCGTGCAAGCCGTATCGGCCGAGATACGCGAATTCGTGAACATCGCCACCGCGTTGGCGATGGAGGATTGCTTCTCGATTCTCCCGCACGGCGCGGCCGCCCCGGAGCATGTCGCGCATCTCACGTCGCTCAGGGTGGTGCAGGCGGAGACGGAGCTGCGCGACCTCATCGCCGCGCGCATCCCGCAGCAAGACCCTGGGCACCCGGACGTGCGCCGGGCGGCGCGCAGGCTCGGCCTGGATGCTGGGCAGGAGCGCGCCGCGGCCGCGGTCGCATCGACCGACTCGCTCGTGGTTGTAGAAGGTGCAGCAGGGAGCGGAAAGACGACGATGCTCGCCGTTGCAATCGAAGTCGCTGCACGACACGGGCGGGCGTCGCGGGTGGTTGCGCCGACGTTGCGCGCGGCGCAGGTCGCACACGGTGAACTCGGCGTGCCCGCAACGAGTGTTGCGGCGCTCATGCACGCGCATGGGTGGCGATGGAATAGCGACGGCGTATGGACGCGCCTCGCACCCGGCGACATCGACCCCGGGACCGGGCGCAGCTATCGCGGTCCGGCAGAGGGCGCACGGCTGGCGCGGGGTGAGCGGGTGATCGTGGACGAGGCCGGGATGCTCGACCAAGACACCGCAATCGCCCTCCTGACCGTCACCGCCGAGGCGGGCGCGACGGTCGCGCTCGTCGGGGATCGGGCGCAGCTCGCGGCTGTTGGTCGCGGCGGTGTGCTCGATACGGCCGCGCAGCTCCGGGGGCGCACGTTCGACATGGCCGAGGTGCATCGCTTCACCGACGCCGCCTACGCCGAGGTCACGGTGCGGATGCGCGACGGCGACAAGCCTGGCGCGGTGTTCGACCGGCTTACCGCGCTCGGACTCATCCGCCTGCACGCCAGCGACGAGGACGTGCGCGAGCACATTGCCGGTCAGCGCCGGGAGGGAGAAGCTGTCACGGTTACGTCCAACGACGAGGCCCGGACTGTGAACGCGCGTATCCGTGAGGAACGAGTGTCGCGCGGCGAGGTCGACGACCACCGCACCGCAACCGGAAGCGACGGCCTCCCCATTGGTGCCGGGGACGTGATCCAGACACGCAAGAACAACACCAGCATTGGTGTCGCGAACCGGCAGAACTGGATCGTGCAACGCGTCGAGCAGGACGGCACGCTCAGAGTGCGCGAGGCGGGGAGCGGGCGGAAGCGGCAGCGCACCATGCGCCTGCCCGCCGAGTATGTGGCCGAGCACGCGCACCTGTCGTATGCAGCGACCGCCTACGGAGTCCAGGGCGCGACCGTGGCGGGATCGCACACGATCCTCACCGATGCCACCAGCGCCGCGAGCGTGTATGTCGGCATGACTCGCGGCCGGGAACAGAACCTGTTGCACGTCGTCGCCGAAAGCCAAGAACAGGCCAAGGAACAGTTCATCGCTGCGATGGAACGCGACCGCGCCGACCACGGCCTCGCCGACGCCACCGAACGCGCGGCAGAGGCCGTGCGCGGGCTCGTGGAGGACGGGCCGGTGCGTCTCGTGCAGACCGAGCGTGCACGCCTCACCCAGGTCATCGAACGCGCAGAGCAGCACGCGGCCCTGTTCGAGGAAGCCGCCGCCCGATTCGCCGCACAGAAGCAGGCGCATCAGGTCGAAGCCGAGAAGCACGCCGAGCGTGTGACCCACGCGAAGGAGCTTGCGGAACGCACTCGTCAGACGGTCACCACGGGAGTGGAGACTCGGGCGCGGGCGGACGGGCAAGAACTCGTGCACGCTCGCGCGCATCTCCATGCCGCCCGAGCGGAGGCGAGGGCGGTGAGGTTCGGGCGCAAGCGCGCCGCCGCCCGGAACATCGACACCGCGGCGGAATCAGTCGAGAAGATCGAGCAGCGTGTCACTCAGACCTGGGGCACCGCACCGTCTCTCTTGCGACCCTTCACCGAGTGGGCGCAGACGATCGCCGTAGGACAGGCCGACGCTCACTACGAGGTCCGGGCGGTTGAACAGGCCCTCAGCGAAGCGGAAACCGCAAAGCAACAGACGGCCCAGCGGCAGGCCGTCGAGCGGGATCGCCTCACCGTCGACGTGTACGGCGCGGAACAGGCACGACTGATGCGGGGCACATTCCGCATCCCCAACCCCAGAACCGACGCCGAACACGCCAGGAAGCAGGTAGCCGAAGCAAGGGACATCATTGCGGAGCTGGACGCCCGCCCTGTCGCGGAGGCCGCCAAATGGCTCACCCAGCGACGCGAGCAGCAACGAGCCGAGCGCGAAGCTCTGCAAGCCCGTCAGGAAGCCCTCACGCGCCGCAACGTCGGACCGACGAGGACCGGCCCGGATCAGCAGCGAGAAGGGCCGGAGCGCAGCCTGTGACTAGCATGACTCGGACTCCCAGGTCCGCGATCTCGGATCGAAACTCAGTGCCCCCTCGACGTTCAGCGCGAATCCCGAAGCTGATAGTCGGTGCTGAGACCAAACTGGCAGGATGAAGACGATGAGCAGCCAACGCGTGGGCATGTCACGGCGGAGAACGCGGCGACAGGTGGTCTTCTGGACATCTGTCGCGGCGGTGATCTCGGTCTGCGCCGCAGTGCTGCCCTATCTTGAGATCCGCGGTGTTGCCGCGATTCCCGTGGCTCAAGCGCTCGTGCCCCTCGGATCCCTCATCCTCCTCCTGCTCGCGATCGCCTCGTTGATCTTTCGGGTGTGGGCCGCAGCGTTGGTGTTGATCATCGGCGCCGTGATCAGCGGGGTCCCGGCCCTCACCCCGGTTCACGTTGGAGAGACCTGTGAGAGCGACGCACGAGTGACGGTGCTGTCGTTCAACGCCAAGCTTGCCGGTGCTGACCCTGTTGCTCTAGCGGCACTCATCCGCACGACTGAGCCCGATGCCGTCATGTTGCTCGAGGCGGACGAGACACTCATCGACGCCGTGCTCACCGAAGAAGAACTCGCCGACGTCCTGCCCTACCGCACTCGCGAGGTCACCCCCGGACCGGCTAATGGAAGCGTGATCCTTTCCGCATACCCCCTGTCGATGGAAGAGAATATCCCCGGGAGCGAGTTCGACCAGGTCAGCGCCGTTGCCACCCTGCCAGGGGCAGGCGCTGTCCGGCTCGCCGCCGTCCACCCGCCCCCGCCAGTGTGGCAACCCAACGGCTGGCGTTCCGGTATCGACGACATCGCCACGTGGGTACAGCAGACCCGGGACGACCGCCTCATCATCGCGGGCGACTTCAACGCCTCGTTCGCGCACCCTGTGCTTCGACGGTTGGCGTCAGATTTGCGCAGCGCTGCCGAAGCGGCAGGTCCCATCCCTTGGCCCACCTGGCCCGAAGAAAAGCCCATCCCAGCTTTCACCGCGATCGATCACATCTTCGCGAGAGGCGCCACCCCGACCCACTGGGAAAGCTTCCACGTCACTGGCAGCGATCACCGTGCCGTCATCGCCACATGGAATCTCTGCGCCACGGCTAAGCCTGTGACGTGACCTGGTTGAATTACAGAGACCGTCCGGCGTGGGGCGCTAGCGGTTCCGGGCGGCGCGTCCCCGTTCCGAACGGCCGCGGCGCCAGGTGAGAACGGCGGCGGCGGGCCGCGTCGAGTTCGCGATCCAGCACGTCCGGCGTCCGCGAGACACCCCTCGCTTGAAAGCTGCGCACCTGCTCCACCGTTAGTGCCTCCCCAGGTCGCGCACCTGCGTCGAGCTGGTGGAGGTTCGGCCGTATCAGCGCCTCGACGCCTGTGTGGTCTTCCACGATGGCGAGGGTGCGGGCGTGGGCGAACACGTCGCCGGGAATCTGCGACCAGTCGATGACCCATCCGGCGTCGCGGGCAAGCTGATTGAACAGAATGTGCTGGCTGCGCGTGTTCACGTCGCGGAACGGATGGATCGCCGTCGTCTCACCCCACACCCATGCGAGACCGTCAGAGAACGCATCCGCGTCCAGGCCGCGGAAGTGGTCGCGGGCGGCGAGTTCACCGAAGACGCGCTCGGCCTCGGGCACGATGAACGGCGGGCGGCAATGCGCAATGCCCGTGCCGCCAGGGTGCGTGTCGGTGTCGCGGATGTCGCCGCCCCAGACATACAGGTCGTGCGTCAGATGCCGGTGGATAGCCTGCAAGTGTGGGAGGTCGTATCGGCCGGGGATCGGGTGCTCGGTGAGTTCGACCATGCGCTGATGGATCGCGGCCGTCTCGACGGCTTTCCAGCGGTCGTAGTCGGTGATGCCGAGCCTGTTGATCAGAACGAGGCTGTTCGGGTAGCTGTAGCGGTCGGGCACTGGTGCTCCTGCCCGGACGGGTTACTTCGCGGGGAAGCGGTCAAGCGCCGCAGCGATCGCCTCGCGCACCGCTTCATCCGCGGACAGCTCACCGCGCACCTGACGGCGGGCGATCTCCCGATCTGCGTCAGTGACGACCGCACCGGCCGTGACCTGCCCGGCCTCGACCTCCGCGAGCACGCGCCGGACATGGGCCTCGGATACCGGAGTCTTGAGAGCCATGCGGATGCCTCCTCGTGGTTGGCGTTCTCAGGTCAGTTTACGTCGCACCGCCGACATCTACCGGAAACCGGGGCGCTGGGGTGCCGATTCGGCGCCCAGCGGAATCAGTACGAGCCGCTGCCCTCGGAGGCGGTGTCTGCGAAGAGGTGCAGGAACTTCTCGCGCGGGATGACCACCCGCCGCCCGAGCCTAACGGACGGGATAGTGCCATTGTCGATGCTCGCGGTGATCGTGCGCGGATCGACGCCGAGCGCGGCGGCGGCCTCGGTGCGCGTGATGACGGCGTTGCGGGAATTGCGGAGGTCATCGAGTGTGACAGTCACGGCGCGCATCGCCAGCCTCCTGTTTCCAAAACGGTGTGAACAGTTCCTAAAGATACATGACGGGGCTTGACGTGTCAATAGTGGGCTTGTATGTTCCTACTATGGAAACAGAACGGGTGCGGGGTAATCCCGCTGGCGTCACACATGAACACGTCGCCGCGAATCTGCGGGCTGCGCGGCAGGCGATCGGGATGGACGTGCGTACCGCCGCGCGCCTTATGACCGACGCGGGCCGGAAGCTCTCGGCGTCGGGGATCAGCAAGATCGAGAACGGGGATCGCCGCGTAGACGTGGACGACCTCACCGCCCTCGCCTACGTCTTCCGCACGACCCCGGCAGCGATCCTCACCCCGCCTGCTGACGCGGTGACCCTGACGGGGGTGCCGGAGTCGTATCTGCCAGAGGAGGTGCAGGCGTGGATCGCGGGGACGGTGAAGCTGACCACGGAAGACCTCGTGCGGTATTGGCGGGAGCAGCGGTTGCATGCGATCAACGCGAAGCGCTGGGCCGAGGAAATGATGGGCAGCTACGACCGAGGCCAGGTCGGGGTCACCCCGCGCGAGGTCTACCAGGAACGCTACGACGACCAGGCTGCGCGCGAAGCCCACACGACCGGGCGACTCCTGCAACTGGACCCCAAGGCCTCCCTTTTTACCGAATAGGGCAGCACGACAGTGAGAGAAAGGAAGACAGCATGACCGAGCACGACACCCCGCCCAGCGGGGCGGCAGGCGCACCAGAGGGGGTGAAGAAGCAGCGACGCTCCCGATCCCGTCACCAAGGCTCCCTGGGCAACTACATGACGCGGAAGGGGAAGCGGTGGAAGTTCCAGATCTACGTCCTCAAAGACCCCGAGAAGCCCGAACTCGGCGAAACACGGGTCACGCGGGGAGGGTTCACCGACCTGGAAGAAGCCCAAGCCGCCCTCACCGAGGCGCTGCAGAAAAAGGCACGGAACGAGAAGTTCCAGGGCAAGACGCCCACCGTGGGCGTGTATGCGGAGCACTGGGTGTCGTCGCTGCGGCTGGCGGCATCGACGATCAAGGGGTATCGGAAGATCATCCGTAACCACATCACCCCCGACCTGGGGAAGATCAGGATCGACAAGCTCACCGCCACCCGCATCGGCTCCCATTACCGCGAACTCGAAAAGAGCGGCCGGAAAGACACCTACGGGAAAGGACAGCCGCTGTCCGCGAACAGCATCCACAAGGTGCACGTCGTCCTCGGCGCACTCCTCGACGCAGCCATCGATGACGGGCTGATCGCGGTCAACCCGTCGAAGAAGAAGCGCACGGTCAACGCCCCGAAATCAGCGCAGGTCCGGGCGCAGAAACCCGAGATCGTCACCTGGACGGGAGAACAACTCGCCACGTTCCTCACCTGGGACCACGACGAACGCGGCGACGAACTCTTCCCCCTGTGGCGACTCATCGCCTACACCGGCATGCGCCGAAGCGAAGCCCTCGCCCTGAAATGGTCCGACATCAACACGACCGGGGAACGCATCAGCATCCGCCGCGCCGTGGACACCGACGACTGGACGAAGACGAAGACCCCGAAGACCGGCAACGCCCGCGTCATCGACGTTGACCCCGACACCCTCGCCGTCCTGAAAACCCACAAGGCGGCACGGGCCACGGTCACGTTCGAGTTCGGGAAAGCCAACGCCTACGTCTTTGGCGACGACGAGGGCAAGCTACGCTCACCCGACGCCATGACAAGCCGCTGGGATCGACGCCTGAACTGGCTCGCCCAGAAGCACCCGAGCCTGCCACGAGTCACGATCAAAGGCCTCCGGCACACGCACGCCACACTCCTACTGGAAATGGGCGTGCACCCCAAAGTGGTTCAGGAGCGCCTGGGGCACTCCACCATCACCACCACGATGAACATCTACAGCCACGTCACCCCGACGATGCAGAAAGCCGCAGTCAGCCTCTTCGCGGCCCATCTCGGTGGCGCTTAGCACATATCTCAGCACATGAAACGAAAATGACCCCCAACCCGGAGAACCAAACCCCAGGCCAGGAGCCATTTTCATACTGTGCGCGAGGGGGGACTTGAACCCCCACGCCCATAAGGGCACTACGACCTCAACGTAGCGCGTCTACCATTCCGCCACCCGCGCAGGTGGTGAAAGCCGTTGCCGACCGAAGAAAAACATTACCAGGTTCTGCGAGTGTCGACGAACCGAGGTGCGGCTCGGGCGCGCCGCCGCTGCTTCGGTAGCCTGGAGCCATGTCCGAGCCTCAGCATCCCGAAGTCGTGCGCGTCGCGCAGGACCTCATCCGCATCGATACCTCCAACTTCGGCGGCGGGAATGCGAAGGGTGAGCGCGAAGCGGCGCAGTACGTCGGTGCGTACCTGGAGGGCCTCGGACTGTCGACGCAGTACTTCGAGCCGATCCCGCGGCGCACGAACGTGATGGCGCGCGTGCCGGGTCGAGATTCGCGCAAGCCCGCCCTGGTCGTGCATGGACACCTGGATGTCGTCCCGGCGATGGCAGAGGACTGGACGGTCGATCCGTTCGCCGGTGAGGTGCGCGACGGGATGCTGTGGGGCCGCGGTGCCGTCGACATGAAGAACATGGATGCCATGATCCTGACTTCGGTTGCCGACATCCTGCGGTCGGGGGAGCAGCCGGAGCGCGATCTGATCCTCACCTTCTTCGCCGACGAGGAGAACGGCGGCGTCGAAGGGTCCGCCCTGGTCGTCAAGGAGCGCCCGGAATGGTTCACCGGAGCCACGGAAGCGATCAGCGAAGTGGGCGGGTACTCGATCACCGTCGATGATCGCCGCGCCTATCTGCTGCAGGTGGGCGAGAAGGCACTGATCTGGATCCGCCTGGTCGCGAAGGGCCGTGCAGGCCACGGCAGCCGCCTCCACGAAGACAACGCCGTCGTGAAGCTCGCCGAAGCCGTCGCAGCGATCGGGCGTACTCGTTGGCCCATCCGGCTCACGCCGACGACGACCGCCTTGCTCCAGGGGCTGAGCGACCTCACCGGGCGCTCCGTGGATGATCCCGATGCTCTGGCTGCGGCATCCGGTCCGGCCGAGGCATTTCTGCGCTCGACGTTCCGTACGACAGCGAATCCGACGGCGCTGACTGCCGGCTACAAGCACAACGTCATTCCTGAGCGTGCCGAGGCGCTGATCGATGTGCGAGTGATCCCCGGCACCGAGGACGACGTGCTTGCCGAACTTCAGCAGATCGTCGGTGACGACATCGTCATCGAGACGGTCGTACGCGACATCGGGATGGAGACGCCGTTCTCCGGCGATCTCGTCGACGCCATGGTCGCCTCGCTCGGGCGCCACGACCCGGGAGTTCCGGTGATCCCGTACCTGCTCGGCGCGGGCACCGACAACAAGGCGCTCTCGCAGATCGGGATCACCGGCTACGGGTTCGCCCCGTTGCGACTCCCAGCCGATCTCGACTTCACAGGGATGTTCCACGGTGTGGACGAGCGCGTGCCCGTAGAATCGCTTGTCTTCGGTCAACAGGTTCTGACCGATCTGCTGCGCTCCTACTGACGCATCCTCCCGCACTACCTGAAGGCACCACTATGCATCTGCTCGAAGCGCTGTTCCTCGGCATCATCCAGGGACTGACCGAGTTCCTCCCGATCTCATCCAGCGCGCACTTGCGCATCGTCGGGACGTTCACGGGTTCGGGCGAAGACCCGGGCGCTGCGTTCACCGCCATCACACAGATCGGTACGGAGGCCGCCGTCGTGGTGTTCTTCTGGAAAGACATCACGCGCATCATCGGACACTGGTTCCGTTCTTTGTTCGGAAAGCTGCCGCGCAACGATCCCGATGCTCGGATGGGCTGGATGATCATCATCGGCAGCATCCCGATCGTCGTACTCGGTCTGATCTTCCAAGATCAGATCGAGACGGTGCTGCGCTCGATGTGGATCGTCGCCATCATGCTCATCCTGTTCGGCATCCTGCTCGGCGTCGCAGACTACGTCGGCGCGAAGCGGCGCACGCTCGACCAGCTCACCTATCCGCACGGCATCCTGTACGGTCTCGCGCAGGCACTGGCGCTGATTCCGGGCGTCTCGCGCTCGGGCGGCACGATCACGATGGGGTTGTTTCTGGGGTACGAACGCGCCGCCGCCGCGCGCTATGCATTCCTGCTCGCCATTCCGGCGGTGTTCGGCAGCGGTTTCTACCAGGTCTTCAAGAGCTGGGACGCGCCGAACCAGTACTTCTCGATGGGGGAGACGGTGGCTGCGACCGGCATCGCTTTCGTCGTTGCCCTCGGCGTCATCGCATTCTTCATGAGCTGGATCTCCAAGCGCAGCTTCCTGCCGTTCGTGATCTACCGCATCCTGCTCGGCGGCACGCTGCTGGTTCTGCTCGCCACAGGGACGATCGCGGCGTAGCGTTCGCCGCGCTAGCGCTTGAGGTCTCAGCGCTTGTGGTCGCCGGGGCTATCGCCGCGGCGACGCAGGTAGCGTTCGAACGCCTGCGCAATCGCGTCCCCGGAGGCCTCGGGAGAGTCCCAGGTGTCGCGGGTCTGCTCGAGCTGGTGGATGTACTCGGTCATCTCCTCGTCATCCGCGGCGGCAGCGTCGATGGATGCTTCCCAGGTCGCAGCATCCGTCCGCAGACGTTCACGCGGCATATCGATCCCCGTGAGCTCTTCGAGGCGATCGAGGAGGGCGAGCGTCGCCTTCGGCGACGGCGCTGCGGATGCCACATAGTGCGGCACACTTGCCCAGAGCGTCGCGGTGGGGATGCCAGCGGTCTCGGCGAAGTGCTCGATCACGCTGAGGATGCCGACGGGACCCTCGTACAGCGAGCGCTCGAGGCCCAGCACTTCACGCACCTGCTCGTTGGAGCTTGCGGCGAAGATCGAGATGGGCCTGGTGTGCGGCACATCGGCGAGCATCGCCCCGAGCAGGATCACTCCCGTCACGTCATCGCGCAGCGCCACATCGATGAACTCGTTCGCGAAGGCCTGCCAGGTGCGTGCCGGCTCGACACCGGTCAGCAGCCAGAACTCGGGTGCCCCCTCCTGCGGGGTGGACCTCGGACGCCACAGCGAGGCCTCGGGCCAGCGCAGCTCACGACGTCCGGTCGCATCCATCTTCGACGAAGGGCGCGTGTACTGGTAGTCGAAGTAGAGCTCGGGATCCACCGAGTGCACGAGCTCGTAGTCGCCTTCTTCGCGCAGCATCTCGATCACACCGCTCGCTGCTTCACCGGCATCGTTCCACCCGTCGAAGGCGACGACGACGATGCGGTCTCCGAGTGCATCCATCCAGATCTCCCTTCGATGACGGAACGCGGTCAGGTTCCAGGCTAGTCTCGCACCGGGCTGTCGTGGCGCAACGCCCGGATAGCATGGACGGGTGAGTCAAAAGCCGCGCGCGGTCCTCTGGGACATGGATGGAACACTCGTCGATACCGAGCCGTACTGGATGGCGGCCGAGACGGCTCTGGTGGAGTCTTTCGGCGGTACGTGGTCGCATGAGCAGGCGATGCAGCTGGTGGGAAACGCCCTCTCGGAGAGTGCGCTCGTCCTGCGCGCTGCCGGAGTCGATATGGAACCGGATGCCATCATCGACCGCCTCACCGACGACGTGCGTGGTGCGCTCGCAATCCAGGGAGTCCCGTTCCGTCCCGGCGCTCGTGAGCTGCTGCGCGACCTTCAAGCCGCCGGCATCCGTACGGCATTGGTGACGATGTCGCTGCGGCGGATGGCGCTGAGCATCGTCGACCTGATCGACTTCGACGCCTTCGAGCATGTTGTTGCCGGTGACGATGTCGAGCATCCGAAGCCGCATCCAGCACCCTATCTGCAGGGAGCAGAGCTGCTGGGAATCGACATCGCCGACACGCTCGTCATCGAGGATTCCGGCACCGGGCTGCGGTCTGGCCTGGCCTCTGGAGCGGTCACGGTCGGCGTCCCGCACATGATTTCGCTCGACGGCTTCGGCGCGCATGAGCTGTGGCCGACGCTGGAGGGCCGAACGGCCGAGGACGTCATCGCGACGTTCCAGTCGGTGCGTGCACGGGAGAACGAAGGAGCGCGCGATGATTGATTCCTCCACGCGCCCCAGTGGCCCTTTTCGCGAGGGAGACCGTGTTCAGCTGACGGGGCCGAAGAACAAGCTGCATACGATCACGCTTGCCGAAGGCGGTGAGATGCACACCCATCATGGTGTGCTTTTCCATCGCGATTTGATCGGCCTCCCCGACGGATCTGTGGTCGCGAACAGCTCGGGCCACGAGTACCTTGCCATGCGACCTCTGCTGCGCGATTTTGCGATGTCCATGCCGCGCGGAGCTGCGATCGTCTATCCCAAGGACGCCGCACAGATCGTGATGCAGGCCGACATCTTCCCCGGCGCGACAGTGGTGGAGGCCGGGGTCGGCTCGGGAGCGCTGTCGCTCTCGTTGCTGCGCGCCGTCGGTCCGGCAGGGCGACTGGTGTCGTTCGAGCGCCGTGAAGACTTCGCCGACGTGGCCAGGGCGAATGTGGAGACATTCTTCGCCGGAGCCCCCGACACATGGGAGGTCGTCGTCGGCGACCTGGTGGATGCTCTGCCCGAGACGCTTGCGGCAGGCAGCGTCGATCGCGTTGTGCTCGACATGCTCGCTCCGTGGGAGGTCATGGATGCCGTCGCCGAAGCGCTGACGCCCGGGGGAGTGGTGCTCTGCTACGTCGCCACAGCTACCCAGTTGTCGCGGGTGGCGGAGTACATCCGCAGCACGGGATGCTTCACCGATCCTGATGCGTCGGAGACGATGGTGCGGGGCTGGCATGTCGAAGGCCTCTCCGTCCGGCCGGACCACCGCATGGTTGCTCACACCGGCTTCCTGCTCACCGCCCGTCGGCTCGCTCCCGGAACGATCGCGCCGGAGGTCAAGCGCCGGGCGTCGAAGTCGAGCTACGGCGACGAGGACGTCGAGCTGTGGACGCCCGGCGCGATCGGGGAGCGTGAGATCACGGACAAGAACCTGCGCAAGCGCGTTCGAGAGGCCACCAAAGCAGCCGAGGGGGCACGCCAGGCCGCCGCGGCGCGCGACGCGGACGGGTCAGCGCAATAGACTGGAGCGCGTGCGTAAAACCTCAGCCGCTCTGGCCACACTCGCTCTTGCCGCCGTCGCTCTGACCGGATGCTCCGCGGCGCCCGCATTCGATGGTGCGAGCTGCGACCGTGCCGCGTCGACGAGCGGCATCGAGGACCTCGCTCATATCTCCGGAGAGGTCGGCACCAAGCCCGAAGTCGAGCTGTTCACACCGGTCGGTGCGCAAGAGAGTGCCTTCGGCGACGTGACTGTCGGAACCGGCCATGCGTTGACCGACCCCACTCAGAGCGCCGTCTTCGAGTTCTCCCTGTTCTCTGGCGCGACCGGCGAACCGATTGCCGGCACCGCATACGACGAAGCGCAGGCGCAGCTCCAGAGCGTCGGATACTGGTCGCAGATCGTGCCCGCGTTCGGCACGGCGCTCGAGTGCGCAACCGAGGGATCACGCGTACTCGCGGTCGTCTCGCCCGAAGACTTCGGCGCCCAGAACCTCAGTGGCTTCGGCCTGGCAGCGGACGAACCGGTTGTCGCCGTGTTCGACGTCGTGAAGGTGTTCCCGAGCCGGGCGGAAGGATCACCGCAGTACAACGACGCGGCAGGAATGCCGACCGTTGTTCGCGCTCCCGACGGTCGCCCCGGCATCATCGTCCCGGACAGCGCCGCCCCGACGGACCTGAAGGTGCAGACCCTCATCAAGGGCGATGGCGACACGGTCGCAGCCGACGACACGGTCCTCGTCAACTACACCGGAGTCCTGTGGGACGAGCACACGGTCTTTGACTCGTCATGGGGCAAGGGTGCGGCGACGTTCGACATGGCCGGGGTGATTCCTGGATTCACACAGGGGCTGACCGGGCAGACCGTCGGCTCCCAGGTACTCATCGTCGCCCCGCCGGAGTTCGCATACGGTGACCAGGCAAGCGGTGCCGTGCCGGCGAACTCCACGCTGGTGTTCGTGGTGGACATCCTGGCCATCGACCCGCCCGTCACACCGCAGCAGTGATGGCCGCCCGCATCCCACCGGAGGAACGCCAGACGAATCTCGTCGTGGCGCTGATGGCCACGGAGATCGGGCTCACCAAACAACAGATCCTCGACAACGTCTCGGGTTACCGACAGCGTGCTGAAACCGGTGCCCGCGTCGATGCACTCGAGAAGATGTTCGAGCGCGACAAGGACGAGTTGCGAGCGCTGGGTGTCCCCATCGAGACGATCGGCGACTCCAGTGACGCCAACGATCTCCGCGAAGCCAGGTATCGGATTCCGAAAGCAGAATACGATCTGCCCGCCGATATCTCCTTCAGCCCGGCCGAACTCGCCGTGCTCCAGCTGGCCGGAAGCGTGTGGGGCGCTGAATCCGCATCGGCCGATGCGCAGGCGGGCGTTCGCAAGATCCGCGCTCTGGGCATCGACGGCGACGAGCCCATCATCGGCTTCGCGCCACGGATCACGACACGCGAGATCAGCTTCGCCCCGTTGCAGACGGCGATCGAAGAGTGCCGCGTGGTGAGTTTCGACTATCTGAAGCCCGGCGAGCAGTCGCCGAGACGGCGCACCATGGAGCCTCTCGCGCTGCTGGACTTCGAGGCCCGCTGGCATGTTTACGGCATCGACCTCGATGCTGACGATGAGCGCACCTTCCTGCTCAGTCGCATCGTCGGCGACGTGCTCGTGACCAGGAAGAGCTTCGCCCCGGAGCTGCGTGACGGTGCCGGAGACCGGGCGCTGGCAGGTCTCGCCGAGGTAGCCGAGCGCAATACCGCCCTGTTGGAGATCACCCCCGGAACAGAGGCCGCGCTCAGGCTGGGACGCCGCGCGACGCCGGAGGTGCAGGGGTTCAGCGTGTCGTACGTGGACGTGCACATCTTCGCTGATGAGCTCGCCTCGTACGGACCCGAGGTTCGCGTCGTGGAACCTATCGGTCTGCGTGACGCAGTGATCGAGCGCCTGGGTGCGATCGTCGCCGCGCACTCTCCCGAGGAAGGGCGTGCATGATGGCGGACAAACCGAAGCCGCTGCTGGCAACAGACCGTGTGCGCGCATACCTCACACTCGTGCCTTATCTGCTCGAGCGCGGACAGGTATCGCTCGATGAGGCCGCGCAGGAGTTCGATGTCTCGGCCGCCGAGATGCGTGCGATGGTCGAGAAGCTGACGGTCATCGGCCTGCCGGGCGACAGCGGGTACTGGCAGCAACCGCATGAGCTGTTCGATATCAACTGGGATCTGCTCGATCAGGAAGACGTCATCGAGATC
The DNA here is from genome assembly GCF_052099035.1 of Microbacterium sp. Taxonomy (GTDB): domain Bacteria; phylum Actinomycetota; class Actinomycetes; order Actinomycetales; family Microbacteriaceae; genus Microbacterium. Next base: position 230,489 of record NZ_JBQDSX010000001.1, read on the forward strand.
ACCAACGACGTCGGCCTTCGCCGGGTTCCGCGGTTCACCGCGCGCGAAGCGGCCGCGCTCCTGGCAGGGCTCCAGATCGTAGCGGCGGTACCCGCGGTTTCCGATTCGGGTCTGGTCGCGGGTCTTCTCGCGAAACTCTCCCGTGCGGCCGCAGAAGTCCCCGCCGACGTCGTGATCGCACCGACAGCTGTGGATGAAGTGCGCGACGCTGTTTCCGCCGCGCTGCGTCAGGGCGTCGCCGTGTCCTTCCAATATCAAGCTCCGGATGCCCAGCCGACGACGCGCACGGTCGACCCCGTGCAGGTGCTGATCACGAGCGGGCAGTGGTATCTGCAGGGCTGGTGCCACCTGCGCCAAGCGATGCGCACCTTCCATCTCGATCGGGTCAGCGGGGCGGAGCTGACCGACATTCCCATCACTCATGCCGACACACCCGTACCGGAGGGCTTCGGCGCCGCCGACGGTGACACCGAAGTCTCGGTATCGCTGCCTGTGCGATTGGTGCCCCTGCTGGGCGATTTCGCACGGTCGGACAATGCTGTGAGCCACGGCGATGACACGACGCTTCGTATCCGCCTCTCCGACCCGCGCGGCATCAAGCGGGTCGCCGGACGATTCGGCGGGCAGCTCGAGGTGACGGAACCGCGTGCGGCGCGCACGGCGACTCGTGAGTGGGCTGCTGAGGGACTCGCGCTTTATCGTCAGCCGCTGGAACGCTCGGACAGGTAGACTGCACGGAGACTTCAACCCCTGGAGGGAACCATGGCTGGATTGACCGGTTGGCACCTGCTCGTACTCGTTCTCGTCATTCTCCTGCTCTTCGGTGCGGCAAAGCTGCCGGCACTCGCGAAGAGCATGGGTCAGTCCGCTCGCGTTTTCAAGGGCGAGATGAAGGCGATGAAAGAGGACGACGGCGCTGTCGCCCAGACCACCGCTGACACGACCGGCACCCCCGCTCCCGACAACGGAGCAAAGCCCGTAGTCGACAGTGGCAGCACCAACAGCAACACCACCAATCCCTGACGACGGTGACCGCGATCGACAAGGAGTCGGCCGCGGGTGACACACCACGCAATGAACGCCGGATGTCTCTCGGCGCGCACCTCGTGGAGTTGCGCCGGCGGCTGATGATTTCCGCGGCGGCACTCGTCGTCGCCATGGCACTGGGGTTCTGGCTCTCAGACCCCGTGATTGAATTCATCAGTGAACCCGTTCGACGGATCGCCGAGCAGCGCGGTGATGACCTGGTCGGACTGACTTTCTCCTCGGTGACGTCCCCGTTCGACCTGCGCATGCGCATTGCGTTCTCACTCGGCATCTTCATCGCGGCTCCCATCTGGCTGTGGCAGATCTGGGCGTTCATCATGCCCGGACTCACGCGCAAGGAGATCAAGTACACGATCGGTTTCGTCGCGGCCGCGGTTCCGCTCTTCTTCGGAGGATGCTACGTCGGGGCGCTGGTCGTGCCGCACGTCATCGAGCTCATGGCGACGTTCACGCCCGAGGGAGCGAACAACCTCTTCGAGGCGAAGCAGTTCTACGACTTCAGCCTGAAACTGATGCTCGTCGTCGGGGTGTCCTTCGTGCTACCCGTCTTTCTCGTCGCGCTCAATCTCGCTGGCATCATGTCGGGGCGCGCGATTCTCAAGGGATGGCGAGTCGCGATCCTCATCGCCACCGTGTTCGCAGCTCTTGCGACGCCGGCCGCGGATGTCGTCAGCATGCTGCTTCTTGCCGGCATCCTCGTCGTGCTGTTCTTCGCGGCAGCGGGCCTGTCGATGCTGTTCGATCGCCGTAAGAACAAGCGGCTGAAGGCCGAGGGGCTGCTCCCGGACGCCGACGTATGACCTCGCCCGCCGAACGATACGCCGCCGCACGTGAGTCGGCCGCGCATCCGGCGACGGCGAAGTTTGCCACGAAGCAGGCGTTCGATCTGGATCCCTTCCAAGTAGAGGGATGCCACGCTCTCGAACGCGGACACAGCGTCCTGGTGGCCGCTCCGACCGGCGCGGGGAAGACGATCGTCGGCGAGTTCGCGATTCACCTTGCGATGCAGACGCCGGCAGACAAGGCGTTCTACACGACGCCGATGAAGGCGCTGTCGAATCAGAAGTTCCGCGAGCTCGTCGAGGTGTACGGCGCGGAGAACGTCGGTCTGCTCACGGGGGACACGAACATCAACGGCAATGCCCGGATCGTCGTCATGACGACCGAGGTGCTGCGCAACATGATCTATGCGGATTCGGCGGCTCTCACCGACCTCCGATATGTCGTGATGGACGAGGTGCACTACCTCGCGGATCGGTTCCGCGGTGCGGTGTGGGAAGAAGTGATCATCCACCTGCCGCAGACCGTGCGGCTCGTCGCTCTGAGCGCAACCGTGTCGAACGCCGAGGAGTTCGGCGACTGGCTCGACACCGTGCGCGGCGATACCGAGGTGATCGTCTCCGAGATCCGCCCCGTCCCGCTCGAACAGCACGTGCTCGTACGCGATGACCTCCTGCCGCTCTTCGACGATCGTGCGGGCGTGGCCACCGCGGCGGTGAATCAGGAGCTGATGCGCATCCGCTCCTTCACCGGGTCCCGACACGACAGCAACAGGCGTGCCCAGCAGTACAACAGTGGGCGCCACGCCGGTCGGCAGAGCCCCCGCCCGCCGCGTGGCGGAAAGCGCCCCGTACGGGCATCGAACGCGCAGCGCATCGAGCGCATGGACCGCCCCGATGTCATTCAGCTGCTCGAGCGCACCAATCTGCTCCCGGCGATCTTCTTCATATTCAGCCGCGTCGGATGCGATGCCGCGGTCCAGCAGGTGCGCCGTTCCGGCATCCGTCTGACCAGCGCAGAAGAGCGTCGCGAGATCCGGGAGTACGTCGAGGCGAGCACCCGCACCCTGCAGGACGAAGATCTCGGCGTTCTCGGATACTTCGAGTGGCTCGACAACCTCGAGCGCGGGGTCGCATCGCACCATGCCGGGCTCCTGCCCGCGTTCAAAGAGGTCGTCGAGGAGCTGTATCGGCGCAAACTCGTCAAGGTCGTCTTCGCCACAGAGACCCTTGCGCTCGGCATCAACATGCCCGCCCGCACCGTCGTGCTGGAGAAGATGGAGAAGTTCAACGGCGAAGCGCGTGTCGCGATCACCTCGGGGGAGTACACCCAGCTCACCGGACGCGCTGGCCGCCGCGGCATCGACGTCGAAGGTCACGCGGTTGTGCAGTGGACCGAGGGCATGGACCCTCAGGCTGTTGCGGCGCTGGCCTCGCGGCGCACATACCCGCTGAATTCCAGTTTCCGGCCCACGTACAACATGGCTGTGAACCTCATCGACATGTTCGGCCGCCCGCGCGCACGCCAGATCCTGGAGTCGTCGTTCGCGCAGTTCCAGGCCGACCGTGCGGTGGTCGGGCTCGCGCGCCAGGTTCGTGAGGCCGAGGAATCGCTCGACGGCTACGTCAAGGCCATGACCTGCGAGCACGGCGACTTCTTCGAGTACGCCGGCATCCGGCGTGAGCTCAGCGATCTCGAGAAGAAGAACCGGCAGGATTCTCATGCGCCCCGCGCTGCGCGCGACAAGCGGATGAAGAAGATCCAGTCTCTCCGCACCCGCATGCAGCGTCATGGATGCCACGGCTGCCCCGATCGCGAAGCGCATGCGCGCTGGGCGGAGCGCTACTGGAAGCTCAAGCGGCACACCGACCGCACCCGCAAGCAGATCGAGAATCGCACGGGAACCGTCGCGCGCGCCTTCGATCGCGTAGTCGAGGTTCTCGCCGCGCTGGACTACGTCACGGGTACGGGGGATGACACGGCGCTCACCGAGGCCGGACGCACCATGCGGCGCATCTACGGCGAACGTGACCTGCTGGTCGCCGAGGCGCTGCGCCAGGGCCTGTGGAAGGGCCTCGATGCGCCCTCCCTCGCAGCCATGGCGTGCTGCCTCGTGTATGAGCCGCGCCGCGATGAGGCGAACTCAGGGGAGCGCGGCCTGCCGCGCGGTGCTTTCCGCGCAGCCTACGAGAAGACCACCACGCTCTGGGCCGAGCTCGACGACCTCGAGCAGGATCATCATCTGCCGGGTTCGGAACCGCTCGCGGCGGGACTGGCGGGCGCAATGCACGCCTGGGCACGCGGCGGGATGCTGGATCGCGTTCTCGTCGACGCGGACATGGCAGCCGGGGACTTCGTGCGCTGGGCGAAGCAGACGATCGATCTCCTCGACCAGCTGTCGATCGTCGCTGAGGACCTGTCGATCGCGCGCACGGCACGGCAGGCGCTCGACGGCGTCCGACGTGGCATCGTCGCCTACTCGACGATGTGAGAATGAAACGGATGCCTTCATCCTCTTCCGCGCCACAGGCACGGTCCCGTCCCCTCCTGCCATTGTGGCTGGCCATGCCTGTCGCCGCGCTGGCGGGATGCCTGATGGATCTTGCCTATCCGTCCGTATCCGCATGGATTCTCGCGTTCCCTGCCGTCGCACTGCTTCTGCTCACGTTGATCGGTCGGCGAATCGGAGGCGCGCTGCTGGTGGGCTTCATCTACGGCGCGGTGTTCTTCTTCCTCCTCGTGTCCTGGACATCGCGATATCTCGGAATCATTCCGTGGGCAGCTCTTGCGCTGCTGGAAGCTGCGCTGACGGCCGTCGCCGTGATTCTGATCACGCTGGCATACCGGTGGCTCCCGCGTGCATTCCCGGGAGTCACAGGACGCCTTGTGACGCTCCCCGCGGTCGTCGCGGCCCTGTGGGTCGTCCGGGAGCTGTTCCTCGGCTCCTGGCCGTATACGGGCTTTCCCTGGGCTCGTCTGGGGATGACGCAGTCGGAGAGCCCGCTCGCGATGCTCTCATCCTGGGTCGGGGTGAGCGGACTGAGCTTCTTGATGGTGTTCGTCGTGGCGATGCTGGTCGAAAGCGTCCGCCTTCGGCTCTGGCATCGTCCGGTGCGGCTTGTCGTTCCCGCAGCTCTCGTCATCGTCCTGCTCGTGACACCCGCGTTCCCGACGACGGATGCCGGCACGATGCGCATCGGCGCCGTACAGGGAAACGGCCCCACCGGCTACTTCGACGAACGCGAGCCGTATTCGGTGATCCAGGCTCAGACCGATGCCACCGAGCCGCTGCTCGGAGCGGACATGGACCTGCTCGTGTGGCCGGAGGGTGGGGTCGACGGTGATCCGTTCGCCAACGAGTCGCTCGCGCGCCGTATGACGCGTGTCGCGAGCCGAGCCGATGCGCCGCTGCTGGCGAATGCCGCTACAGCGCGCGGTGATGAGTACTTCAACACGTCGATGCTCTGGACTCAGGATGGCACTGCGGAACAATCCCATGACAAACGCTTCCCCGTGCCATTCGGCGAGTACGTTCCCGATCGTGACTTCTACTACGCGATCGTTCCCGAACTGATCGGACTCATCGGACGCGAGTACTCCCACGGCACGAATGCCCCCCTGATCGATGTCGATGGGGTGAAGGTGGGGTTGGCCATCTGCTTCGACGTGATCTACGACGAGGTGATAAACGAAGGCATCCTCGGTGGCGCACAGGTGCTCGTCTTCCAGACGAACAACGCTGACTTCCGGGGCACGGGGGAGAACGTGCAGCAGCTCGCTTTCGCACGCATGCGTGCGATCGAGACCGGACGGAGTGTCGTGAACATTTCGACGGTCGGCGCGAGCCAGATGATCGGCCCGGAAGGGCAGACGATCGCAGCTCTTAACGCAGATGAGGCCGGGGCGATGCTCGAGAGTGTCGAGCTGCGCTCCGGCCTCACGGCTGGTGTTGTGCTGGGCCCCTGGCTGCAGCTGGTGATGCTGTGGGGCGGGTTGGGCGCGCTCCTGTTCGGGTGGTGGCGCGCCCGGCGCAGGCGCTAAGCGCCGATCTTCGCCTGGTTCGGGTCCTGTGCGGCTCCACGGCGTTCGCGGATGAATGCGAGACGGTCCTCGAGGAGCTCTTCGAGCTCCGCACGGGTCCGTCGCTCCAGCAGCATGTCCCAGTGGGTGCGGGCGACCTTTTCGTCGGTCGGATCCGGAGTGATCGTTTCACCGTCCACGCGCAACACAGCTTCTGCGCCGCAGGTGCGGCACTCCCACTTCTGCGGCGGCTCGGCGTCAGCGGCGAACATCAACGATGTGACATTCCCACATGTTTCACACTTGTAGGTGGTCTCGCGGCGTTCCATGAAAACGACGCCCTCTTCGCTCTGTAGGCTCTGGGCGCCGAGTCGGATGCCGCGCAAGCTGCGATCTGCCATTTTGTGGTCCTCTCGTCGACCTCAGGTATATCGCTTGCGCCTGTGCGCAGGCTCAATGCGGGCGCGATCGCAGGGGGATTCACAGTCGAATCCCAGCCCTGCCCGATTTCGGCTCAGCCGAGGGTCTTCAGCGCGAGATCGGCGTGGTCGGTGATGATGCCGTCCACCCCGAGCTGGACGAGCCGGTGCATATCGGCCGGATCATTCACCGTCCACACATGGACCTCGACATCATGCCGATGTGCGGCACGCAGGAGCGAAGGTGTGAGTACGCGTACAGCACCGAAATGCTCGGGGATCTGGAGTGCATCCACGTCGCGCAGGACGCGTGCCGGCGAGAGCCGCAGCGCGCTGAGCATCCGCACCTGGATCATGCTCGACTGTCCGGCGGACGCGGCAGGGCGGACCTTCGCTCCTGCATCGAGAACATGCCCGATTGCACGGCGCCGCCGGGCATCCGAGAAGCTCGTCAGCAGCACCCGGTGCGCATGCGGGGCGATGATCGGGCCCAGGGGAGCGGTCGCGGCATCCGCTTTGACATCGATGTTGAAGCGGGTCTCCGGAAACATCTCGAGCATCTCGGTGACGGTGAGGAGCCCGCCGTGCGGGGCGAGGAGCTCGATGAGCTCCGCTGTGCGTGTTTCATCGACGCGGCGATCGTCGTTCAGCAGCCGGCTGAGCGTCGGGTCGTGGAACAGCACCACATCGCCATCTGCGGTGACGTGGCAATCGGTTTCGACATAGTCGGCTCCGGCTGCGTGTGCGGCGGCGAAAGCGGCGGCGGTGTTCTCCCACACGAGCGAATCCTCGCCCGGCGCGGTCGGAAGACCACGATGGGCGAGGACCCGGGGACGCCGTGCCTTCGCGAAATACGGATGCGTCACGCGCGGGGAGCACCCGTCGGAGGCTGACCGTCAGAGCCCTGGCGCGGCGTGAAGGCAGTGCCGATGCCCTTCAGCGCTTCGGTGAGCTCGCTCGGGATGATCCAGAGCTTGCTGGACTCGCTGTCGGCGATCTTCGGGAGCATCTGCAGGTACTGATAGGCGAGGAGCTTGTCGTCCGGGGCTCCCTGGTGGATCGACGCGAACACGTTCTGGATCGCCTCGGCCTCACCCTGTGCGCGCAGGACCGCGGCCTGCTTGTCGCCCTCGGCGCGGAGGATCTCGGCTTGGCGGGCTCCTTCGGCCTCAAGGATCGCGGACTGCTTCGTGCCCTCGGCGGTCAGAATTGCAGCTCGACGGTCGCGTTCCGCGCGCATCTGCTTCTCCATCGAGTCCTGGATGGAAAGGGGCGGATCGATGGCCTTCAGCTCGACGCGTCCGACGCGGATGCCCCACTTACCGGTGGCCTCATCGAGGACCACGCGCAGCTGCCCGTTGATGTTGTCGCGGCTGGTGAGCGCCTCCTCGAGGTTCAGCCCGCCGACGACGTTGCGGAGCGTGGTGGTCGTGAGCTGCTCGACCGCGCCGAGGTAGTTTGCGATCTCATATGTGGCGGCGCGGGCATCGGTCACCTGGAAGTAGACGACGGTATCGATCGAGACGACGAGGTTGTCTTCGGTGATCACCGGCTGCGGCGGAAAGGAGACCACCTGCTCGCGCATATCGATGAGCGGGCGCAACCGGTCGATGAACGGCACCAGGATGTTCAGGCCGGGGGTGAGCGTCTTGTGGTATCTGCCGAGCCGCTCCACCACGCCGGCTGTGGCCTGCGGGATGATGCGGACCGCTCGGGCCAAAGTGACCACTACGAAGATGATGACGGCGATCGCGAGGATCCAGCCGATCGCAGTGGGAATGAACGAGGAGTCGTTCACAATTTCTCCTAGTCGTCGTAAATGAGGTCGTCGAGAACGGGTGGGGTGCGCAGCGGGCTAATCGTCCGAAAGACGAACGATGGCTGTCGCGCCGTCGATGGATGCGATGACGACAGGGGCACCCTGAGGGATCATCATCGTCTCGGTGCGAGCGGTCCAGGTGTCGCCGTTGCTGACCTTGACCTGTCCGGACACCCGGGTGATATCGGCCAGTGCGGTGCCACGCAGTCCGATGAGCGCGTCGACGTTGGATTTCGTCGGATCCTCGCCGCGGTGTAGACGCCGCAGCAGAGGTGGCCGGATGACGAGGATGAACAGCGCGGCGGCGACGGCTGCGATGATCAGCTGCGCCCACAGCGGCACTCCGATCAGGCCAACGATCAGTCCAACGGCACTGCCCAGAGCCAGCATCAAGAAAGTGAAATCGAGCGTCAGCATCTCGATGACGAGGAACACGGCGATGAGAACGAGCCAGCCGATCCACGCCCATTCGGTGACCAGTTCGATGAAGACGGATGCGTCGTTCATGGGCCTCCTTCGTCGTCAACCTATCACGCGTGCTTCGCGCATCGGAGGTGGCCTGGGCGCATTGGTAAAGTGATCACGCCCGCGTGTTCCGCGGCGCTTCCCGCACGACAAGGAGTCACCGTGACCGACGTTCTGCCCGCAGGTTCCCTCGCTGGAAAGGTGGCGCTGGTCACCGGATCGTCGCGTGGCGTCGGCGCCGATACCGTTCGCTACCTCGCTGAGGCGGGCGCGGATGTCGTCATCAACTTCCGGAACAAGGCACCGCGTGCCGAAAAGCTCGCCGCACAGCTGCGCGAGCTCGGGGTGCGTGCGCTCGTCGTCGGCGCTGACCTCACCGATCCGGGGTCAGTGGCTGACATGTTCGAACAGGTGCGTGCCGAGTTCGGCCATCTCGACATCCTCGTCCTCAACGCCTCCGGCGGCATGGAGTCCGGCATGGCCGAGGACTACGCATTGACGCTGAACAGAGATGCGCAGCTGAGCGTTCTGAATACAGCCCGCCCGTTGCTCGGCGACGGCTCTCGCGTGGTCTTCGTGACGAGTCACCAGGCGCACTTCATCCGCACCACGCCCACCATGCCCGAGTACGAGCCGGTCGCCCGTTCGAAGCGCGCCGGAGAAGACGCGCTGCGCGAGCTGATTCCGTCGCTGCAGGAGAAGGGCATCGGTTTCACGGTCGTCTCCGGCGACATGATCGAGGGCACGATCACTGCCACTCTTCTGGAGCGCGCGAACCCGGGCGCGATCGCAGGCAGGCGCGAGTCGGCGGGCAAGCTCTACAACGTCGCTGAGTTCGCGGCCGAGGTGGCACACGCAGCGGTCGACCCGGTTCCCGCCGACAACACCCGACTGGTGGGGGACACCAGCGACTTCGTCGCTGAGTGACGACCGGGGCGATCAGACCGCTGGGGTGGTCCCAGCATCCGAGTACGGGTTGACGGGCTCCGCAGCACCGACGGACTCCGAAGCACCGCGGCCGAGCGTGATCGCGCGGACGATCTGGATGATTCCCAGAACAACCAGAGCGATTCCCAGAACCCACCAGAGCGCGACAGCCGCGAGCAGCGGCGAGAACAGCACGATGATGCCCGCGGCGATGCTGATGATCGCGTAGATGATCGTCCACGCCTTCGACCCGTCCTTGTTGAGCAGCGTCAGCGAAACGATCCCGTCAACGATCCAACTGATCCCCAGGAAGATCGCCGTGATGACGGCGAGAGTGAGGGTCGCTGCCGCGAGGTTGAGGAACGCTATGACACCGGCAACGATGTAGAGGAGGCCGAGCACGATGTGACCGACGCGTGCCCATCCTCCCTTTTTCCCGGAAAAGATTCCGAGGCCCACGTAGACGAGCCCGGCGATGATCAGGTACGCGGCGATGATGCCGGTGACGATCACAGCGGTCTTGAGCGGCCAGACCAGCAGAACGATGCCGGCGATCAGCGCGATGGCGCCGGAGATGGCGAGGGAGACGCGGATGGACGTGAACAGCGACTTCGCCTCGGTGAGCGACTCAGACATGTGCATGCCTCTCTGTGAAGGTCCTGTGAAAGGACGTGCTCAGCGTAGCGCGTGACGGCTACCCGATGTCGCAGGTGCGTGGCAGGATCGAAATGTGCAGACACCGACCGTCGACCATGATCACCTGCGCGAACTCGTGATCATGCGGCACGTCCGCGATCGGATCGATCGCGAGTATGCGCAGCCTCTCGACGTTGAAGCACTCGCGCGGGGGGTGTACCTGTCTGCCGGTCACCTGAGCAGGCAATTCAGGGCGGCATATGGTGAGTCGCCGTATTCGTACCTCATGACGCGACGAGTAGAGCGCGCGATGGCCCTTCTTCGCCGAGGCGACCTCTCGGTGACGGACGTCTGCTTCGCGGTGGGTTCCTCGTCTCTCGGCACATTCAGCACGCGTTTCACCGAGCTCGTCGGCGTTCCCCCGAGCGTCTACCGCGAACGAGCAGCCGATGTATCCGGCATCCCGAACTTCCAGATCAAGCACGTGACGAGACCGATCAGGAATCAAGAAGCACCGCGCACCGATGCGAATCTAACCTGGGCATCATGAACATCACCATTCACTACGCGTTCCTTCCGCACACCGATGCGGAGGCGGCGCTCGGGTTCTACCGGGACATCCTCGGTTTCGAGCTGCGCAAAGACGTCGGCTACGACGGCATGCGCTGGTTGACCGTCGGCCCGGTCGGTCAGCCGCAGACATCGATCGTTCTTCATCCGCCGGCAACTGACCCTGGCCTCAATGACGATGAACGACGTACGATTCTCGAACTCATTGCGAAGGGCAGTTACGGCGCGGTGACTCTCGCCAGCGATGATCTCGACGGATTGTTCGACCAGCTCGTCGCCGGTGGTGCAGACATCGTTCAGGAGCCGATGGATCAGCCGTACGGCGAACGGGACTGTGCCGTGCGCGACCCGGCCGGCAACCTCCTTCGTATCAATCAAGCAGCCTGACAGCGCTCCCTCCTCGCATCCCGTAGAAAGAAGACGATGGCCGCCGCTTCGCACACCGCCGATACCCACGATCTGATCCGTGTAGAAGGGGCTCGGGAGAACAACCTGAAGGACGTCAGCGTCGAGATCCCGAAGAGACGCCTCACGGTGTTCACAGGAGTCTCCGGATCGGGCAAGAGTTCGCTGGTGTTCGACACCATCGCCGCTGAGTCCCGGCGCATGATCGATGAGACATACAGCGCGTTCGTGCAGGGCTTCATGCCTTCGGTTCCGCGACCGGATGTCGATGTGCTCGAAGGGCTGACGACCTCGATCATCGTCGATCAGGAACGGCTCGGCGCGAATCCTCGGTCAACCGTCGGCACAGTCACGGACGCGAATGCGATGCTGCGTATTCTGTTCAGCAAGCTGGGCCAGCCGTACATCGGTGGACCGACAGCGTTCTCCTTCAACATCCCCACCCAGAAGGCCAGCGGCGTGATGACCGGGCCCAGTGGTGAGAAGAAGATTGTGAAGGATGCGATCTATCTTGGCGGCATGTGCCCGCGGTGCGAGGGCAGGGGAGCAGTCTCCGACCTCGACCTCGCTCAGATCGTCGACGAAACGAAGTCGCTGGATCAGGGTGCGATCATGGTGCCGGGCTACACCGCTGACGGCTGGATGGTGAAGGGGTTCTCGCAGTCCGGGTTCTATCCGGCAGACAAACCGATCGCAGAGTTCTCTGAGAAGCAGCGACACCTTTTTCTCTACGGCGAGGTGACGAAGGTCAAGATCTCCGGCATCAATATGACCTACGAGGGGCTCATTCCGAAGATCACGAAATCGATGCTCTCGAAAGACCTCGACGCGCTGCAGCCGCACATCCGGGCGTTCGTCGAGCGGGTGGCGACATTCGCGACGTGTCCGGAGTGCGACGGGACGCGACTCACCGAGGGCGCAAGGTCTTCGAAGATCGATGGTGTGAGCATCGCGGATGCATGCCGTATGCAGGTCACCGATCTTGCCGCGTGGGTCGGCGGACTCGATCTTCCCGAGGCTGGTCCGCTGCTGACGGCACTCAGCGCGAATCTGGAGGCATTCGTCACGCTGGGGCTCGGATACCTGAGTCTTGATCGACCATCGGGCACACTGTCCGGGGGAGAGGCGCAACGGATCAAGATGCTGCGTCACCTCGGTTCGTCGCTGACAGATGTAACCTATGTGTTCGACGAGCCCACGATCGGATTGCACCCGCACGACATCCAGCGCATGAACGCGCTGCTGCTGAAGTTGCGCGATAAGGGAAACACTGTGCTTGTTGTGGAGCACAAGCCGGAGACGATCATGATCGGTGATCACGTGGTCGATCTCGGTCCTGCCGCGGGAAGCGGGGGAGGGGAGGTCTGCTTCGAGGGGACGGTCGACGATCTTCGCTCGAGCGACACGATCACGGGTCGTCATCTGGATGATCGCGCCACACTGAAATCCGAGGTTCGTGAGGCGAGCGGTGCCATCGAGGTGCGAGGCGCTGACACGAACAACCTGCAGAATGTCGATGTCGATATCCCCATGGGCGTGCTGACCGTCGTCACGGGCGTCGCCGGGTCGGGGAAGAGCTCCCTCATCCATGGTTCGGTCTCGAAGCGCGATGGTGTGGTCGCGATCGATCAGAGCGCCATCAAGGGTTCGCGACGCAGCAATCCCGCGACCTACACCGGGATGCTGGAACCGATCCGCAAGGCGTTCGCCAAGGCGAACGGCGTGAAGCCCGCGCTGTTCAGCGCGAACTCCGAGGGTGCTTGCCCTTCGTGCAAGGGGTCGGGGGTGATCATCACTGAGCTCGGCTTCATGGACACGATCGAGACACCATGCGACGACTGCGGTGGCAAGCGATTCCAGGCAGCCGTGTTGCAGTACACGCTCGGTGGGAAGGACATCACTCAGGTCCTCGACTTGCCCGTCGCGGAGGCGCGCGAGTTCTTCTCCCAACCGGACTCGAAGATTCCCGCTGCGGTGAAGATCCTGGAACGCCTCGACGATGTCGGCCTCGGGTACCTGTCGCTGGGCCAACCGCTCTCAACGCTGTCCGGCGGTGAACGCCAGCGCGTCAAGTTGGCGATTCAGATGGGTGATGACGGCGACATCTATGTCCTCGATGAGCCGACGTCGGGGCTGCATCTGGCGGATGTCGACAAGATCCTCGGTCTGCTCGACAAGCTGGTGGATGCCGGGAAGACGGTCATCGTGATCGAACACCACCAAGCAGTGATGGCGCACGGCGACTGGATCATCGACGTCGGTCCTGGCGCCGGGCACGACGGAGGTCGGGTGGTGTTCGAAGGCACACCAGCGGAGCTCGTCGCGGCGAAGTCGACGTTGACGGGGGAGTACCTCGCCGAGTACGTCGGCGCGTGAACTCGAAAGTGACAGAGCGGACGAAATGACGGATCAGCACGAGCTCGACGCACGAATCCAGTCGTACTACAGCGGCACCTTCGACGAAGGTGCCCGACTGGCAACGCGTTCGGCACAGGGACCGCTGGAGCACCAGCGTGTGCAAGCGCTCATCCGGGAGAGAGTTCCCGCAGGCAGCAGCATCCTCGACGACGGCGGAGGCACCGGCGCCCACGGTGTCGCGCTTCAGGAGCATGGCTATGACGTCACGCTGATCGACCCGGTGGCCCAACACGTGGCCACGGCTGAAGCATCCGGTGTCTCTGCGCAGATCGGCGACGCCAGAAACCTCCCATTCGCGGATGGCAGCTTCGGCGCGACACTGATGCTGGGGCCGCTTTACCACCTGAGTGCAGAGGCCGACCGACGCCGCGCAATAACAGAAGCGATCCGTGTGACGTCCTCAGGAGGGTGGATCTTCGCCGGAGCGATCTCTCGTTATGTCGCCCTCGGGCAGATCTTTCTCACCCGAGACCCCGCGAACGGCGACGTCGATGAGTGGGTCGAGCTGTTGCGCGATGGCACGCCGTCGTCACGATTGCGATTTCCCGCCGGGCACTTTCACACCGCTGAGTCGCTCGAGCGTGAGCTTTTGGATGCCGGGGCTGTCGATGTGCACGTCCACGGAGTCGAGGGCCCGGCTGGTGTCTTCTTGGAGCAGCTGCCCGTTGATGTCGATCCAGCCGTAGCGGATGCTGCCCGCCGGCTGGCAGACGAAGCATCCGATACTGCCGGTGTTCGCGACATGAGTGCGCACCTATTGGCTATCGGACGGATTCCCTAGTGGCTCGGTGCAATTGTGGCTACAATAAAGGAAAGAAGACGCCACAAAGGGGGGAGTGACCGATGAACGTGGGTGTCAGGCAACTGCGTGACGGCCTCAGCCGCTATCTTGCAAGCGTCAGCGACGGCGAGGAGATCACCGTCACGGATCATGGCAAGCCGGTCGCGAAGATCGTTCCGATCAATCAGGCGAGTCCGTTGGAGAGGCTGATCGCTGAGGGCATTGTGACGCCCGCGGCAAACCGAGGCTCTGCCGTCCCGCTGGCGGCGCCGATCAAGGCTCGGTCCGGCGCCATTGTGAGTGATCTGGTCAGCGAGCAGCGTCGGTGATCTTGTATGCGGATACGTCCGCAATCATTCCGCTTGTGATCGATGAGCCCACAAGTGCACGGTGTCAGCGACTGTGGGCTAGCGCTAGCGCGCATGTGTCGGCTCGGACGACCTACGTCGAAGCCGCTGCGGCGATCGCGTCGGCGGTGCGTGGTGCGAAAATTCACGAGGATGAGGCTCAGCACGCCCTGAGACAGTTGGACACACTCTGGGAAAGCGTCGACATCATCGAAATCGACGAGGTGGCTATGCGGACGGCCGCAGCGTGCGCGCAAGAGTTTCGATTGCGTGGCTACGACGCCATTCAGTGCGCCAGCGCCCTTCGGGTCGCTGGTGCTGACACGCTCGCGGCGAGTGGCGATCGGGCGCTCCTCAGAGCTTGGCAAGAAGCTGGGCTCGCTGTCGCCGACATTGCATCCTGAACAACGACGATAAAGCCGATAATGCACATTATGTCAGGTGCGGTAAGGCTTCTCCTGATGATTCGATGAGGCCCTGCCCGCTGCCACTAGACATG
>NZ_JBQDSX010000002.1:0-135023 GCF_052099035.1 Microbacterium sp.
GTTCCGCCCGACGGACGGCCTGGAGTACGTGTGGAGATTCGTCGTGTGATGCGCGGTGCTGCCTGCACCGCCGGGCGTTGAGCAAACAGCACACCGCGCCGCGGGACGTTGAGCAAACAGCACACTGCACCGCGGGGCGTTGAGCAAACAGCACACTGCACCGCGGGTCGTTGAGCAAGGGAGCGCAGCGACCGCGACGAAACGGGTTGAGCGAGGAGCGCAGCGACGAGTCGAAACCGCATACCGCGCTACGCGCCTTCGCGGCGGCGCAGCTCCCTGCGGAAGTCGGCCTCTGAATAAGGCTTGAGGTTCTCAGGCAGATCTGTAGCTGTTAAGCCCTTCACGAATGTCTCGGGCTTCACGTCGAGAGCAGTCGCAAGCTGAATCAGCACGAACAGGGTTGGGTTGCCTTCGCCAGCCTCAATTCGTGCCAAATGTCGAACATCGATGTCCGCTCGCTCTGCGAGTTTCGTCCTGCTAATCGTTGCGTCGTTGCGTAGGGACCGCACCACTTCTCCGACACGCTGGGAAGCGCGTGACTTGGGATCCCGCATCATCCAAGCATCCAAGCCATTACACTTGGCAGCGCTGACTTGAATAGCATGGCTTTCATGCCCTATTTTGAGAGATGATGCGCCACTGGCGCCACAGGCTGCAAAGGGGTGCGTCACGTTGTCAGGAGTAGCCGTCGACAGCCTCCTCAATCCGATACTCAATGGTCCGTACAATCCGCCGACCGAACACTTTCTTCTGGGTCCGAACGGACCCACCGGTGAGAAACGGGCTGGCAGGCGCCCCAGCGAATCATTCATCGCAATCCCACAAGAACGCAAAGGCCGCGGGAAGGCCGCTAGTCAGCAACAACTGGAGATCGACTTCGACCTGACCGGTGAACGCCGTGACGTTAATGACACCATCAACGGACTCCGTCGCGACGTGGAGCTCTGGCGGACCCGCGGATACGACGGAGTCACTCCGATCAGCCGCAAGTTGCTACTGCATTGGGCAGAAGCGGACCGTGAGAATCGCACGCTCTTCTGTCAGCGGGATGCCGCCGAAACTGCGATCTTCCTTGCTGAGGTTGCGGGTCGCCGCGGATACACCGACTGGCGTCTGAGGATCGATGTCGCCAACGCCGACCACAACTCAGGGCTACCCCGCATCGCGCTGAAGATGGCAACAGGTACCGGCAAAACAGTGCTCATGGCGATGCTGATCGCTTGGCAAACGCTAAACAAGGCCGTAACCCCCCGCGACGTACGGTTCGCGAACAAGTTCCTGCTCGTCGCTCCAGGCATCACCATCCGCGACCGGCTGCAGGTACTCCGCCCTGAGAGTCGTGGGAACTATTACGACGAACGTGAACTCGTCCCCGCGGAGCTGCGTCCTCGACTCGGCGAAGCGCGCCTAGTGATCGTCAACTACCATCAATTCCTTCCCCGCCTCCGCAAGGAATTCGAAGGCGTCTCAAGAGTCACGCGTGAAATCCTTGCACCGGGTGAGACGGATCGCTACGTCGAGACCGCACCCGAGATCGTAAGCCGTGTTCTTCGGGATCTTGGGAAGGATCCCGGCCAGATCGTCGTACTCAACGACGAAGCGCACCATTGCTACCAGAGCCGTCCGATCCAGACGGGCAAACTCAGCAAAGATGACAGCGATCGAAATCAAGATGCACGTGTCTGGTTCCGCGGGCTAGAAGCGATCCGGAATGCCAAGGGGTACGGGGTGAAGCAGATCTTCGACGTCTCTGCCACTCCGTTCTACCTTGGTGGATCGGGCTGGAACGAGGGTTACATCTTCCCGTGGACGGTGAGCGACTTCTCACTCATGGATGCCATCGAATCGGGCATCGTCAAGATTCCGAGGCTGCCGGTCGACGACAACGCCATCGGCGACGAGACGACATTCCGCGCTCTGTGGAGCCATATTGGCGATCGACTTCCTAAACGCGCCTCATCGGTTCCCGACAACTGGGCACCGCCGGAGGAGCTCCAGGCTGCGCTGGAGAGCCTGTACCGCAGTTACCAGCGCGAGTTCGAACGCTGGGAGGAGAACCTGCGAGGCTACGGCGAACCGCCACCAGTAATGATTCTGGTTTGTCCGAATACCGTCGTATCGCGCCTCATGACCGAATGGATCGCCGGCAAGGAAGTCGAGCTAGATGGCGAGCGCCAGTATCGACATGGACAGCTGTCGCTCTTCGATAACACTGATGGTGCGGGCTGGCGTACCCGCCCGCGCACTCTATTGATCGACTCCGCAGCACTTGAGTCGGGGAATTCGCTTCCAAAGGATTTTCTCGCGGCAGCCGCATCAGAGATCGCCAAGTTCAAAGACGAGTGGCGGAGACAGCATCCGGGTGCGGATACTGACCAGCTCACCGAACAGGACCTCCTCCGTGAGGTGATGAACACCGTCGGCAAAAAGGGCACGCTCGGCGAGCACATCCGTTGCGTGGTCAGCGTGGGGATGCTCACCGAAGGCTGGGATGCGAATACCGTCACGCACATCCTCGGCATACGCGCGTTCGGTTCCCAACTTCTCTGCGAGCAGGTGATCGGCCGCGGACTCCGCCGCCGCAGTTGGGCACTCAATGAGCAGGGTCGCTTCGAACCGGAGTACGCAAATGTGTATGGAATCCCGTTCGCGTTCATTCCCGGTGAACGTGCCGGCAAGGATCCGCTCCCGCCACCGCCCGCCATCGAGGTGGGCAGCGTCGAAGGTCGCGAAGACCTGCGGATTCGTTTCCCTCGACTCAGTGGCTACCGCATCGAGATACCGGACGATGAGATGTGGCTCGACACATCGGATGCCACACCGTTTCGCGTCGACCAGAGCCAAGTTCCGACCATGACGGAGACCGCCGGCGTGCTCGGCACCGGGGAGGTCGACGACTTCAACACGGATACCGAGGGGCGCCGCAACGCACGGGTAGCCTTCGAACTCGCCAAGCGCACACTCGATCTGCATTTCACGGACGGCGGCACCAACCCGCGTCCCTGGCTGTTCCCGCGCCTGTTAGATTTCGCGCGCAAGTGGATAGACGATGTACTCGAGTACGGTTCTGGGTTCGAGGCATGGCATCTGGCTCGAAGTGAGAATGAACTGCGACGCGCAGCCGAGGCACTCGCCCGCTGCATCTTCTGGCAGGGAAACAACCGGCGCGAACTGGTACAGCCGATCTTCGACCGCTCCGCTCCCATCGGCGACACAGGCGATGTGCGATTCGTCACGCGCAAGCGCGTCTACGAGACGAGGACGAGCGAAGTGAGTCACGTCACCCTCGACGGGCGCGACGGGAACACCTGGGAGAACCTGCTCGCCTACGAGTGCGAAATGCTGGCGAACGACGGTGTGGTCACCTCGTATGCGAAGAACGATCGACTCGGATTCGATATCCCGTACGTGCACGAAGGAATGACGCACCGGTACATTCCCGACTTCCTGCTGAGGCTGGCCCCGGATCCCGGCGATCCCGAGCAATTGGAGCGGACTCTGATCGTCGAGGTTTCCGGCGGTCAAAAGAATCAGCAATTGCGTCAGGTGAAAGCTGAGACGGCACGCAATGTCTGGTGCGTCGCGGTCAACAACCACGGAGGTTTCGGTCGCTGGGGTTACCTGGAGATTGAGACGGTGATCGGCCTACAACGCACGCTGCGCGAGGCAATCAACGCCTTGTACGCCGACGAAGCGATCATCGGCGATCCGGAGAATCTCGAGTTCTCTCCGGCCCGCTCTACGCGTCCGACCAGACGCGTGCGATTCACGGAGGATGACGATGGCGCGTAAGCCCGCTCACTCAGTATCGACGCCCGTCGAAGCATTCACGCACGACGAGGCCTCGCGCACGAACATCCCGACCGCCGACGGTGCCGAACGCTGGGCCGATCCGGAGTCGCTGGAGCATGACCCCGTCGTATACGCGCGATTCGCCGGCATAGCGTCGGAGCGCGCATTGCGCAACGAATCCCTGGACCCGCAACTCGTCTGGCATGGCAAGGACCAGCAAGACGAGGATGACCTCGTCGTCGAAGCGCCACCGCTGTATATCCAGGAGAAGATCGATCCCCGGGTGCTCATCGAGAATCTGCGTGACACCGCGAGGTCCGATGAGCTCGAGCCCGAGATGCTGTTCTACGACGACTTCGACGGTGACCTCGACGAGCTGCAGCAGATCGAGTACTACCAGCACGATGCTGCCTGGTCGAACCGCATGATCCTGGGCGACTCGTTACAGGCGATGGGATCTCTAGCCGAACGCGAACGGCTGCGCGGCAAGGTGCAGATGATCTATATCGATCCGCCGTACGGCATCAAGTTCAATTCGAACTGGCAGGTGTCCGCGAGCAAGCGCGACGTGAAAGACGGCAAGGATGCCGCACGCGAGGTCGAGCAGATCAAAGCGTTCCGTGACACCTGGAAGGACGGCATCCATACATATCTGTCGTACCTGCGCGACCGTCTCGTCGTCGCGCGGGATCTGCTTACCGATTCAGGGTCGGTGTTTGTGCAGATCGGTGACGAGAACGTACACCGCGTGCGGGCGCAACTCGATGAAGTGTTCGGTGCGGAAAACTGGATCACGACAATCTCTGTCTCTAAGACCAGCAGTGCAACGGGTGACTTCATCGGAGGGACAGTCGATTTCGTACACTGGTACGCCAAAAACCGCGAGCACTCAAAGTATCGTCCGCTGCTGCGGAGCAAGGTCGGTGGAGGGGACGGCGCGGGCATGTACACACGCGTTCAGCTCCCTGACGGCTCACGACGAAGTCTGAAAGCTGCAGAGAAGAAGAACCTCACTCTGTTGCCAGAGGGTGCGCGTCTGTTCCGCCACGACAATCTCACAAGCCAGAGCATGGGGCGCGACAAGGGAGAAGGCGCCGCATCGTGGTTCCCTGTTCATCTCGACGGCCAGGTGTTTCGTCCAAACATGCAGTCACGCTGGAAGACCAGCGAAGAAGGAATGACGCGACTGCTGCTAGCTAATCGTGTGGCTGCTGGCAACTCATCCGCTGCATACGTACGCTTCCTGGATGACTTTCCGGCGTACCCGTACACGGAGGTCTGGGGCGATATCGGCGGGGCACGCGACAAGGCGTATGTCGTCGAAACTTCGACGACGATCATCGAGCGCTGCATGCTCATGACCACGGACCCCGGCGACCTCGTCCTCGATCCGACCTGTGGTTCCGGCACAACAGCGTACGTCGCTGAGCAGTGGGGACGTCGCTGGATCACGATGGACACATCACGCGTTGCGCTGGCGCTCGCTCGCCAGCGACTCATGGGCGGCAGGTTCCCCTACTACCTGCTCGCCGACTCTCCCGAAGGCCGAACGAAAGAGGCTCAGGCATCAGGCAAGGCCATGCCCCCGGCTGAGACGAAGGGCGACATCCGTCAGGGCTTCGTTTACGAGCGGGTGCAACACATCACGCTGAAGTCGATCGCGAACAACCCCGACATCCACGATGGAATGTCCCGTGGAGACATCGACGCCGCGATCAAGAAGCACGCAGACTTCGAGATGCTGTACGACAAACCATACGAAGACAAGAAGCGCGTCCGTGTCACCGGCCGCTTCACCGTCGAGAGCCTCTCCCCCTACCGCACGATCGATCAGAGAGGCGAATTATCACGCAGCGAACGGGCCGGCTCCGCGGATGCGATGGGCGCCGACTACATGCAGACCATCATCGAGAACCTTCGGAACGCGGGCATCCAGAACGGTCGTCGCAAGGAGCGTATCGAGTTCGCGTTGCTCGACGCGCACGCTGGCACGCACGTGCAGGCGATCGGTGAACGAACCGACGCCGAGGACAACGCTTCGCCGGTCTCGGCATCCCAATCGGGCGGAAAGGTCGCAATCGCGATCGGACCTGAGTACGGGACGGTGAGCCCCGGGTTCGTGCGAGATGCCGCGAGAGAGGCGTTGGCCGATCCAGACGTCGGCCTGCTCTGTGTGCTCGGCTTCTCATTCGAGCCGAACGTGACTGAAGTCGTAGGGGTCGGTGACACAGGTATCGGCATCAGCGAAGACGGGTTCGCGAATGTGTCTGGCGAGCGCAAACTCGGGCGTTTGAAGGTTCTCATAGTGCGTATGAACGCGGAGCTCCTGATGGGCGACGCTCTCAAAAGGACCGGAGCGGGCAACCTCTTCACAGTATTCGGTGAACCCGACGTTCAGATCCGCCCAGCATCGGACGACTCCGGCCGCCTTGAGGCCGAACTCTTCGGCGTCGACGTCTACGACGCCGCGATCAACGACGTCCGTTCACGCGACACGAAGGACATCGCGCTGTGGATGATCGACACGAATTACAACGAGGAGTCGTTCTTCGTGCGGCATTGCTATTTCACCGGCGGTAATGACCCGATGAAGAAGCTAAAGGTCGCGCTCAAAGCCGATATCGATGTGGACGCGTGGGAGCAGCTGTACCGCACGACGTCGATGCCATTCGATCGTCCCTCCACAGGCAAGATCGCCATCAAAGTCATCAACGACTACGGCGATGAAGTGATGAAGGTCTACCACGTTGAGTGAGCAACTACCTTCGGGCTGGCATCCTGACCCGATCAAGTCGGAGCGGCTGCGATATTGGGACGGAACGACGTGGACCGATTCCACGGTTGGTTTGGATACCCCAGGGCTGGTGCACGGTACCCGACCTCTGTCGAAGTCATCGGGCCTCGACGAAACAAAACGGCGCGGATATGACTGTTCGCAGGTGCGGCTACAGTTGTCGCCCGGTCGCCGGGCTTGGCATCACCTTCTTCTCGGCCAATGACCTCTCCGTCGCCGGTGGTTCACCGACATCGTCGACGGACATGTCAATACTGCAAGCACTGCCACCGGATCCACCCTCCGAAGAGATCGAGGCCTACCTGAGGGTCTTCTGGGTCTCGACCCCGATCCCACGAAAGAAGAACAGCTCGACGCACAGTGGGAGGCAGAAGGTCACGACGTGCTGCTCTCCGGCAGTGTTTGCTTGATGGCTGCCGACCGGCCGACTTCACCTGCGGTTACATGAACTGCACCTACTACCACGCATATGCCGTGAACGGCTGCCTTGGTGGGCTCTTCGTCGAGGGATCCATCGAAGCAGGAGGTGTCTCGATCGGGCTCGCGAACGAGATGACTGCATCGCTCGCGCCTGAGCAGTTCGCGGAGACTCACTTTGAGGACTACACCGGACGAGCCGACGGCTTCCGTATCACTGGCGCGACTTGTCACCCGGAACGCATCTCTTCATCGACCATCTGACGTTCCATCCTCATTGAAGTCGAACTCGACGGGTCGCCCGAAGTCGTGAGCACGATCGGCAACGATCTCATCCATTATTCTGACGAACTCTTCGGCACTCTCCGGATCAAGATCGGGACCAGCCGCGCGCGCGAAAAGATTGTCTGCGCTTTCAACGCCGTAGTCTTCCAGCGGGTCGTTCACGGACGCGATCCTACGCTTGATCTCCAGCATCTGCATCAGAGCCCCGGTGAGCTCACTCGCAGCCCCGCCCGCAGGGCGGCATTCGCCAGCTCTACGTCGTACGTGATGACCTCATCACACGCCAGGCGAAGTGCGACAGCGAGATGAATGGCGTCTGCTGCTCGAAGGGGTGCACGTCGAGCTGCCGCGATCATGTCCTGCCGCGAAAGATCGACCAGCCTCACCGTTTGCAGCACATCATCGACTCGGTCAAGAGGCATGTCGCTACCGCGACGCGCGACAGCGCAGTGCAACTCGGTATGGAGCAGCCACGACGCGACAAGTACACGATCCACATCGCCAGCCAACTCGTCGAACAGCGAATCTGAGTGCTCTTCACGCAAGATCATCTTCGCGGCCGCGGAAGTATCGAAATACGACAGCATCAATACCCTCGATCGTGGCCGCGAACATCGGCAACGATGTCGGCGGTACTCACCTCGGACGTCGCTGTGGGACGCGCCAGCTCCCGCACCGAGCGGGTCGCAGTTGTCACCTGCCCGAGTTTTTCGAGCTCGTCGATCATCGAGAGCGTGGTCCCGCGCGCACGGTTCAAGCGTTCGTACTCCGTGATGCTCAGCAGCACGTACGCCGGCTCGCCATGGCGTGTGACCATCACGGGTTCGCCATCGGCGACACGTTGCGCGCGACCGACCTGCTGGTTGAAGTCTCGAGCGGTCATGGTGAACATCGTGCACCTCCAGACGCCATGTAGTGATTGTACTGCACAGCCTGCAAGACGGCTCGATGACAGGAACCAACCAAAGGATCCCCCGGTCCGTTGTGCGAGGCATCCAACGCCACCGACCTCGCCGCTACTAGTGTGGAATCCGTGACGGACACCCCTGACCTCTCCACGACCGCTGCCAAGATCGCCAACCTCCGGGCCCGATTCGACGAGGCGGTCACCGAGCCCGAGAAGATCGCACTCGAGAAGCAGCACGCCAAGGGCAAGATGACCGCCCGCGAGCGCATCGAGCTCCTTGTCGACCCCGGCAGCTTCGTCGAGTTCGATGAGTACGTGCGCCACCGCACCACCGCATTCGGCATGGACCGCAACCGCCCGTACGGCGATTCTGTCGTCACCGGCATCGGCACCATCCACGGCCGCACCGTCGCGGTCTACTCCCAGGACTTCACAACGTTCGGCGGATCGCTCGGTGAGGTCTCCGGCGACAAGATCATCAAAATCATGGAGTACGCCCTGCAGGGCGGCATGCCCATCATCGGCATCCTCGACTCCGGCGGAGCCCGCATTCAGGAGGGTGTGCTCGCTCTCAGCAAGTACGGTGAGATCTTCCGTCTGAACACCCGCTCCTCCGGTGTCATCCCGCAGATCTCGATCATCATGGGCCCGGCAGCCGGCGGCGCCGTGTACGGCCCCGCGCTCACCGACTTCGTCATCATGGTCGACAAGACCAGCCAGATGTTCGTCACCGGCCCCGACGTCATCAAGACCGTCACCGGCGAGGACGTCGGCATGGAGGAACTCGGCGGCGCGCTCACCCACAACACCCGCTCCGGCGTCGCGCACTATCTCGCCGATGACGAGGACGATGCGATCGACTACGCTCGCACACTGCTCGGCTTCCTGCCCGACAACAACATGGCTGAGCTGCCGTCATACGAGGGCGTCTTCGAGTTCGAGACGACGGATGCCGATCGCACTCTCAACGCGATCATCCCGGACTCCGCGAACCAGCCCTACGACATGCACACCGTCATCGAGCACGTGGTCGACGACGGTGACTTCCTCGAAGTGCAGCCGCTGTTCGCGCCCAACATCCTCATCGGCTTCGGACGCATCGAGGGTCGTACCGTCGGGATCATCGCCAACCAGCCCTCGCAGATGGCCGGAACCCTGAACATCGAAGCGGGCGAAAAGGCCAGCCGATTCGTCCGCTTCTGCGATGCCTTCTCCGTTCCCATCGTCACCCTCGTGGATGTTCCCGGCTACCTGCCCGGGACCGACCAGGAGTGGACCGGCGTCATCCGCCGCGGCGCCAAGCTCATCTATGCGTACGCCGAAGCCACGGTCCCGATGGTGACGGTGATCCTCCGCAAGGCCTATGGCGGCGCATACATCGTGATGGGCTCCAAGCAGCTCGGCGCCGATGTGAACCTCGCATGGCCGACCGCCGAGATCGCGGTCATGGGCGGCCAGGGCGCCGTGAACATCCTCTACCGCGGTGAGATCCGCAAGGCCGAAGAAGCCGGCGAAGACGTCGCCGCCGTCCGCACGCGCCTCGCCAACGAGTACACCTACAGCGTCACCTCCCCGTTCCTCGCCGCTGAGCGCGGCGAGATCGACGGAGTCATCGAACCGGCAAACACTCGCGTCGCGATCGCGAAGTCACTGCGTTCCCTGCGTGCCAAGCGCTCCGAGCTGCCGCCGAAGAAGCACGGAAACATCCCACTGTGACCGAGGAACGTCCGACCCCCAGCCTGCGCATCGTGCGCGGCAACGCGAACGAGGAAGAGCTCGCAGCCCTCATCGCGGTGGTCACCGATGCGTACGAGCGTGAAGCCGCGGATGCTGTCGCCGACGAGCCCAGCATCTCAGCGTGGCAGCGCACGCAGCGCCCGCTGCGCAAACCGTTGCGCCGGGACATTCCGTGGGGGCGGTTCTCGCGGTAGTGCGAGGGGTTGAGGCGGTGTCGTCGTTTCGACTCGCTGCGCTCGCTCAACGCGTTTCGTCTCGCTCCGCTCGCTCAACGACCCGCGAAAGGGATTTCCGAACGGGCGTTTCGTCTCGCGCAGACCCGCACTGAGCGAGCGCGAGCGAGTCGAAGTGTCGCTCAACGAGCCGGGGCTTGCGGGGCGCGGAAGCTCAGCGTCACGATCTGGAACGGTCGCAGCGTGAGATCGACGTCTGAGCCCGAGGCTGCGACTAGAGCCGCAGCATCCACCTCGCGCTCGAGAAGATCCGTCTCGATCACGTCAGCGAATGCGAACGACGTGGACAGCGTCGCTGACGCGCGTCCGCCGTGCGCCTCATAGAGCCGTACGATCACGTCTCCGCTGCGGTCCTCTGCGAGCTTCACAGCTTCGATGACGACGGCATCCGATGAGACCGAAAGCAGCGGTTCGACAGCCTGAGCTCCGCTCACCTCGCGCGCAGGCAGATTCAACCGGTAGCCCTCGCGCACAGCATCCGCGATCGTCGCATCGGGGCGGATGCTGACCCGGAAGGTGTGCTCGCCCTGATCAGCCTCGGGGTCCGGATACAGCGGCGCGCGCAGCAGCGACAGCCGCACATTCGTCACGGTGCCCCCTCCGTCTCGTGACGCGCGCGTGATGTCATGGCCGTAGGTGGCGTCGTTCGCAACCGCGACGCCGAAACCTGCTTCGCCGACGTGGACCCATCGGTGCGCAACCGTCTCGAACCGCGCCATGTCCCACGACGTGTTGGCGTGGGTCGGCCGTTGGATGTGCCCGAACTGGATCTCCGAGCTCGCACGGTCAGCGTGAACATCGAGCGGGAACGCGAGCTTGAGCAGCTTCTGGCGCTCATGCCAGTCGACGACGGTCTCGATCTCCAACGCTCGCGCCCCTGCGGCGAGCGTCAAAGTCTGCGTGATCCGCGTGGCCCCCCGGCCGCGGATCACGCAGACGACTGCGGCAGAGGGATGGGGGATCTGCTCGATGGACTCGACATCGGTCAGGTCGATGACGTGACGACGGTAGTGCTCATCGATATCCCAGGCATCCCACTGAGTCGGAGTGTCACGGTGCAGCTGCAGCAGGTTTCCTTTCTGCCCCGGCGCGATCGTCTCGCGCCCGGTCGCACGAACCACGAGCGAGGGGATCAGCCCCGCCCCGTCGATCTGCACGGACAAGTATTCATTCGACAGCTCGAAACCGTCACTCGAGCGCGACGCGACCGCAATGCCGCTGTCCGCTACGACCGCGGCGATCCCCATGGCCTCCGCCGCGCCCTGCGCGAACGGTCCGGCATTCGCGACGAAAGTTTCGGCGCCCTCGCCCACCAGCGCTCCGAGTGCGCGGACAGTGAGTCGCTCCGCCGCCTCGAGCACCTCGTCATACCGGCGCTCTGCCTCGCGGTGCACCCACCCGATCGACGTGCCGGGCAGGATGTCATGGAACTGCTGCAGCAGCACCGTCTCCCACAGATCGTCGAGCTCGTCATACGGATAGTCGGCGCCGTGAAGGGCTGCCATCGTCGCCCAGAGCTCGAGCGCCCGCAGCGCATGTTCGCTACGACGGTTTCCCCGTTTGGTGCGCGCTTGCGACGTGTACGTGCCGCGGTGGAACTCCAGATACATCTCCCCGGACCACACCGGCGGATGCGCGTACTCGCTCTCTGCCGCTTCGAAGAACTCCCGGGGGCTCGACAGTGTCACCGTCGGGGAGCCCTCGAGCGATCTCAGACGTTCGGCCGCCGCGATCATCTCGCGGTTCGGGCCGCCTCCACCGTCGCCGTATCCGAAGGGAACGAGCGAGGTATTGGCCATGCCCTTCTCGGCATATTGCCGTTCTGCTCGGGCGAGTTCGGCCCCGGTCAGCTGCGCACTGTAGGTGTCCACCGGCGGGAAATGCGTAAAGATCCTCGTACCGTCCAGCCCCTCCCACAGGAAGGTGTGGTGCGGCATCCGATTCGTCTCATTCCACGACATCTTCTGCGTCAGCATCCACCGCGATCCTGCCGCGCGCGCGATCTGCGGGAGCGCGGCGGAGTACCCGAACGAGTCGGGTAGCCAGACATCCAACGGTTCGACGCCGAATTCTTCGATGAAGAAGCGCTTACCGCGCACGAACTGACGCGCCAGGGCTTCGCCGCCCGGCATGTTCGTATCGGATTCGACCCACATTCCCCCTGCGGGGGCAAAGCGACCGGATGCCACGGCAGCCCGCACGCGCGAGAACAGCTCTGGCTGGTATTTCTTCACCCACGCGTACTGCTGGGCTGAGGATGCGGCGAAGACGAAGTCGGTCTCCTGCTGCAGCGAGAGCACGTTCGAGAAGGTCCGCGCGATCTTGCGCTGCGTCTCGCGCACCGGCCACAACCAGGCCGAGTCGATGTGCGCGTGTCCGACAGCATGCACGCGGTGCACCGAGGCGGATGCCGGGCTCGAGAGAACGTCGGCGAGCTCCGCGCGCGCATCGGATGCGCTGCCGGAGATGTCATCCGGGTCGGCTGCGTCGACCATGCGCTCCAGCGCCCGCAGGATCTCGGCGCGGCGCGGCGACTGCTCCGGCAACTCCCCCATGAGCTGCGATAGCACCGTCGCATCCTGCAGCAATTCCCAGACCTCACGGTCTCGGATGGCGATATCGGCCTGGCGGAACTCGTACAGCGGCGCATCGCCCGCCGTCTCCCATGCGCCAAGCTTGGTCGGGTGGAAGTGGCGGAACCCGTCGGCGACGTCCGGGTTCGCGGCCGCTTCGAGGTACAGCTCGATCGCATCGCCGGGCGCACCATCCAACGGCACGTGCGCATTGCGGGGCTCGATGGCCTTCACGATCGTGCCGTCGGCTCGATAGACCGTTCCCTCTGCCTGAAAGCCGGGCTCGGAAGCGATGAAGCCGAGATCGATCAGCAGTTCTGCCCCGGGTGCCTCCGGTACCGTTCCACTCAGCCGCAACCAGGTCGTACTCCACGGTCTCCCCCACCGCGTCCCCACGAAGAACGGTTCGTAGACCTGGTCGATGGCTTCGGCGAACGGCACCGGCTCCCCTGGCACACCCCAACTCGCCACCGTCAGCGGCGTGAGATCCGTGTGAACGCTCGGACGCAGCCGCTCATGAATGAAGCGTCGAATACGAGCTTCGATCAGCGCAGTCGTGTCATGCATTCGCAGCAGACTCCAATGTCAGGGTGCAAATAGTCAATCGATTCGATATACCCCTGTCAAGAGCTGGGCTCCACCAATCGGCGACGACGCACGTCAGGAGTCGAGGAACAGCGCGGCCGCACGAGGTGAGAGCACCTCATCGAGTACGACGCAGCCGGCTCCCACCGCACCCACGTCGTCGCCGACGACCGCACCGCGCACAGGAAGGTCCCGCACCGCCCTGGTGGCGCTCTGCCGCTCGAGAAGGTGCGGAAGCTGCGCGAGGAACAGCGATGACAACCGGGACCAGAACGGCCCGCCGAGCACGACGCAGTCCACATCGAGCATGTTCGTGAGCGCTGAGATCAGCACGGCGAAGTGCTGTGCCGACCCCTCGAGCACGCTGATGGCCATGTGATCCCCGGCTGCGGCTTTGTCGCAGAGGTCCGTGAAGCGCGCATCGACCGACCCCGCGTCGCTGCCCAGGCGATCATCGGCGAACACTCCTGCTCGCTCCGCGCGTTCGACGACCGCCTGCGGCGTGCAGACGACCTCGACGCACCCGCGCTGTCCGCACGCGCACTCCGGTCCATCCGGGTCGACGATGATGTGGCCGACTTCTCCCGCATTGTGCGATGCGCCCCGCACCACATCGCCGTCCATCACCAACGCGGTGCCGATACCGATCCCGAGGTACACGAGCAGGAATGAACCATCGGGAGGATGATCCCCCGTCCACAGCTCCGCGACGGCGGCGGCCGTCGTATCCTTCTCGAGCATCACACGAAGCCCCGTGGCTTCGGCGAGCGCGGCGCGCAACGGAACCCGATGCCAGGAGTGCAGCTTCGGAGGATCGATGACCGTGCCGCGCGCAGGATCCAGAGGGCCGGGTGTCGCGACCCCGATGCCGGTTATGGCTTCGCGATCGATTCCGGAGTCCGCGATCAGCTCCTCGATCTCGGCGGCCGCTGCAGCAATGATCCGGCGCGCATCATCGGCCGGCATCCGCCGTGCAGTGCGCGCGACGACGGCACCGGTGAGGTCGAGGAGGACGAACGTGAGCATCGCCGGGTCGAGGTGAACTCCGATCGAGACGCGGCTCGTCGCTTTCAGTCGGAGCGTCGTGCGGGGCTTCCCCGGCCCCTGGATCGTCCGGCCCGCCTCTTCGATGAACTGGTCATCGAGCAGCCTGCGCGTGATATTGGTGATCGTCTGGGCGGAGAGCCCTGTCGCACCGGCGAGCTCAGTGCGGCTCAAGCCATCACCCGCTCGCCGAATCGCCTCGAGGATCACCGATCGATTGAAATCGCCCATCTTGGGGAGATTCGTCCCTCTTCGGCGCAGATCCATCGCTCCATCATGACGCATTCACGCGAATCCTTGTCCCCCAAAGTACCTACAGACAAATACCTTGCGCCCCGGAAGACTGATACCAACGCTTCGCGTTCGATCGGTCTCTCTGCCCCAGGGTAGGCAGACGGTGATCGATCTCCCCGCGGTGAGTTTTCGGGTAACTGCACCGCATCTGGCGGGGGGTGGCTTCGCCGCCCTCCGCCCTTCTCATCGCTTCACGCGTCTGTGCTGTCCAGGTCGGGAACGCGCGGGATCTCATGCCAGAGACCGACGGCATCCTCATCGGAGGAATCCCCCGTTCCGGTGCGTCCGACCACGGTGACGGCGGTGTGCGCATCGCGGGCAGCGCGGATGATCACTCGTTCGGAGACGGCTCGGGTGACGATGACAGCGAGCTCATCGCGGATCGCATCGCGGCGCTCCTCGTCGAGTTCGTTCAGCCCGCCTTCATCGAAGACGGTGACGGCGATTCCGCGGAGCCTGGCGTCATGAATGGCTTGACGCACGGCATCGTTGAGCAGGCTCGTCCCGCGCAGCTCGTCACGCAGCCGCCCCTCGGCCAATCGTGCCTCGAGGCGTTCGTCCTCGGTGAGCTGGCCGTGGGATGCAACGGTTCGGGTGAGCACAGGGCCCGCCGCACCGAGTGCGTACTTCACCCTGATGCGCCGCTCGCGCTGTCTGACCATCTGCGTCGCATGCCACACCGAGACCGCGCGCTGGATCTCGGCGAGATGCTCGGTGTCGCTGACGGCCCTGTCCCAGAAGAGCACGAGCAGGTGTGCGACAACCACCCACATGGTGGACCCGACCAGCCCCAGCTCGAGGGCTACGAACATCCCCATCTGAACAGATGCCGATAAGAAGAGCGCGAGCAGAACGAGCCACCCCATCAACAGCCGTCGGCGCACGATGCAGACGACGGCAAGCAGACCGACTGCACCGACGTACCAGGTGGCAAACGGCGCTGTCCTGTCCATCGGCAGCAGAGATGCACCCACCAGGAATGGAATCCCGGCGCCCGCGAGGATCGAGACGATTCCGAGCCACGCCGGCATCCGCGGACTGTCATCGGAGTCGACGAGCACCGCGGCGATCACCACGCAGAGGTAGAGGATGATCGACACCGCCATCAGCAGGGGCGCGATCGGCTGCACCGTCCACCACGCCGCGCGAACGGCGAAGTAGATCGCGAATCCGACCGCGAGGCCGGTTGCTACACCGCGCACCGAGCGGTTCATGTGCGCTCCCATTCGAGATCGACCCGCGTTCCGGAATCGCCGGATTCGATCGTCGCGTGTCCCGCGAGGGCGGCCATGCGCGCCATGATCGAGGCGCGGATGCCGAGCCGGTCCTCTCCGATGGCGTCGATATCGAACCCGGGACCGGTGTCGAGGATCGTGACGGTCACGCCATCGTCACCGCGCCCTTCCACGATCACATGCATCCCCCGCCCGGCAGCGTGCTCGATCGCGTTTCCCATGGCCTGACGAGCGGCGAGGACGATCGCGCGAGCTGCACGCCCCGGGATGAGTCCTGCCGTTCCACGCTCCTCCACGATCGCGTCCGCTCCGAGTTCGGAGAGCGCGCGCCGCAGCTCGGCGACGATCAGCGCGGTTGCGACCGGGTCATCACTGCCTTCCTGGGTGACGACAGCTTCGGTGTTGGCAAGTCTCGTCAACGCCTCGCGGGCCATCGCCACCGCGAGGTCCCGTGCACGGTCCGAATCGGCGCGCTCCGCGGCGATGAGCGCGGCGAGCACACTGTCATGCATGAGCGCTGCCATCGCGACGCGCTCCTCCTCGGCGGCCGCACTCGCGGCGACCGACGCATACGATCCGACTGCGCGGGCGCGGGCTTCATCGACCCCCGCTGCGACGGAACGGAACATCCACCCGAGCGCCACGATGACCAGACCGAGGATGATCGTGAACGAAACATCGAATGCCGTCGTCGTCCAGTACGAACCCGTGAACTCCCCCTCGACCAGGCGCACCCAGCCGTAGACCAGCGGCACCCCGAACGCCCAGACGATCTGCGCCCACAGCCGGAATGCCAGCATCGCCGCGACGACTCCGATGTTGACGAGGAAGAAGATCCACGGCTGACCGGGATGATCAGCCCCCATACCGGTCACGGTCGGCCATGCCGCGAGGGCGACGACGTAGACGATCGCGAATGTGCCTGCGCACACACGGACACCGCGTCCGACGACACACGCGATGAGCATGGCGATGAGGGGGACGTAGACGACGATGACCAGCGTGATCTGCACGCCGGAGACTCCGTCCGTGAGCCGTCCGAACGCCGCCAGCAGAGCCTGGGCACTGAGGATCGCCGATCCGATAGCCGCCACCGTCGCCAGGATGCGCTCCATGCGCTTGCGGGTGAAGCGCTCGAACTCGGTCTCGGCGGTGCCCGGCGACGGAATCCGTCCCCACGCGGCTTGCAGCGCTGCGTCAGCCGGCACTGGCGGCTCCGTCTGGCGCGACGATGCCGTCTTCCATCGCGCGGCGGAGCAGATCGACCTTGGTCGGAGCGGGGCGGCCGACCTCGACGTACTTCACACGCACACGCGTGATGTTCTCCTTCGCGGTCGAGTAGGCGACGCCGAGTCGGTCGGCGACTGCTTTCAACGGCAGTCCTGTCGCGTACAGGCGCAGCACATCTCGTTCACGCACCGACAGCTGCGCGTCGGCGAACTCACGATCCCCCTCGACCGCACTGGCCCACTCCACGTTGTTCAGCGCGTCACCACGTGCGACGGTGCGAATCGCATCGAGGACATCATCCAGCGCCGAGGACTTGCTCACCACACCCGCAGCGCCCGCGGCGAGCGCCTCACGCACGGCGGCAGGGCGGTCGGCGACGCTGTGGATGACGACGTTCGCGCCGTCGTCGACGATCGCTGTCACGTTCTCGGTGACGGTGGTGCCATCCCCCAGCGTCAGATCGAGCACGACGACATCGGGAGGCGGTGCGCCGGTGGACGAGCGCCAGTGCAGATACGCTCCGACCGTGCTGCCGGAGAAGACGACGTCACAGCTGCCCGCGCGCTCGCACGCCAGTTCCAGCCCGAGCCGGACGGACTCGTGATCATCGATGAGTGCGACCGTGCTCATGTGTACATGCTATCGATCAGCTGAGAGATCAACGACTGAGGACGGCGATGGTCTCCAGGTGGTGGGAGTGCGGGAAGAGGTCGAACGCCTCGAGGGACTGCACGTCCCAGCCCAGGCCGCGGAAGGTTCCGAGGTCACGCGCGAGCGCGACAGGGTCGCAGGCGACATAGACGACAGCATCCGGGCTCAGTGCGTGCACTCCCTCGACGACCGCGCGCCCCGCACCCGCGCGCGGCGGGTCGAGGACGATCGTTCCGGCCCGCGTCCCATCGGGAAGCGATGCGAGATAGCGGTCGACGCGTGCGGTTACCGCCGTGGCATCCACATCGGCGAGATTCTCCCGTGCGTGGGCGGTCGCCCGCGCGCTCGACTCGACGGTCACGATGTCGGTCGCGCCGGCCGCGGCAAGCGACGATGAGAGCAGTCCGACACCGCCGTAGAGGTCGAAATGAACGGCATCCGGGTCGATGCGCCCCTCCAGGGCGCCTCGTACGGCGCCATCGAGAGCGGATGCTGCGTTCTGATGCACCTGCCAGAATCCGTCGGCGTCCACGCGGAACGAACGATTGCCGACGCGCTCGACGATGACCCGCGGTGCGGGGCGCTTGCCCCGCTCCGGGCGCCGCAGCACGTGAACCTCGCCATCGGAGGACTCGACCAGGTCGATGCGGCCAGGCTTCGCATTCCTCAGCGACAGGGCTTCGGCAGCCACAAGCGGACGCGCCAGCGGGTGCGAGGCGACAGGAATCACCCGGTGACTGCGCGCAGCATAGGGTCCGACGATCCCATCGGCATCGACGTGCAGCGAAACACGGGTGCGCCATCCGGTGCCGTCGGTGTCGTCCACGGGAGAGACGACCGGAGCCTCCAACCCCGGACCGGCGAACTTGTCCAGCGCCTCGGTGAGCACCTGCCGCTTGAGCGTGCGCTGGTGATCGAGATCGATGTGCCCAAGATCGGCGCCGCCCGCACGCTCCTCCGGGTCATGCGACATATCGGCTTCTGGCCAGACATGCGGACGGCGGTGCGGCGAAGCATCCAATACCTCGACGGTCTCGGCCCGCCAGAAGGACGATTTCGCACCATCCGTGATGCGCGCACGAACGCGTTCGCCGGGGATCGCATCCGAGACGAACACGACCCGACCCTCGTGTCGGGCGATGAAGGTACCGCCGTGCGCGATGCCGGTGATGTCGAGATCGAGCAGGGGAGGTACAGAAGAGGCCATACTTCGAGGATACGGTTCGGACGGCGATACCGTGGTGCTCATGCACGTCTGCCTCGCCTCCACCTCCCCCGCCCGCCTCATGCTGTTGCGCCAGGCGGGAATCGAGCCGCTCACGCGTGCCCCTGAGACCGACGAGGATGCGGTCACCGCCCGGGCCGCCGCCGAACGCGGCGGCGACCTGCCGCCGGACGAGCTCGTGCTGCTTCTCGCTCGCGCCAAGGCCGGTGACGTGGCGCGCCGCCTGTCAGCGCAGGACCCGGACTTCGACGGCATCGTGATCGGCGGTGATTCGATGTTCGCGCTGGATGGTCGTGTCTACGGCAAGCCGTACACGGCCGAGGAGGCGACCAGGCGGTGGCACGAGATGCGCGGCCGGACCGGCATCCTGCACTCGGGGCATTCGGTGTTCCGCGTGCAGCCGGGGCATGAGGCCCGTGAGGCCAGCGCCGTCGCCGAGGCCGCCGTGACTTTCGCCGACGACATCACCGATGCTGAGATCTCTGCCTACGTCGCCACGGAAGAACCCCTGCGCGTCGCGGGAGCATTCACCGTCGACAGCCTGGGCGGCGCCTTCATCACCCGTGTGGACGGCGATCCGTCGACCGTCGTGGGCATGTCGCTGTCGACCATCCGCGTCCTGGCCCGCGAACTCGATGTCGTGTGGACGGATCTGTGGTCGTAGACATCGCGCTACGTTTTCCAGAGTTTCTTGTCGATACTACTCAAAGGGATCGGCCCTCTTCTCGCTAGGCTGGCACTCATGCCCATCGACAAGGTACTCATCGCCAACCGCGGTGAGATCGCCGTACGAATCATCCGTGCCGCTCGCGATTCCGGAATCTTCTCCGTCGCCATCTACGCGGATCAGGACAGGGACGCGCTGCACGCGCGGCTCGCAGACGAGGCGTACGCGCTCGGCGGCGACACGAGTGCATCGACGTACCTGCAGATCGACAAGATCCTCTCCATCGCACGGCGCTCCGGCGCCGACGCGGTGCACCCGGGCTACGGCTTCCTCGCCGAGAACGCAGAGTTCGCCCGCGCTGTCATCGGTGCCGGGATGATCTGGATCGGCCCCTCGCCCGAGGCGATCGAATCGCTCGGCGACAAGGTCACCGCCCGCCACGTCGCCGAGAAGGTCGGCGCGCCGTTGGCTCCAGGGACCCCTGGTCCGGTCGAAACAGCCGACGAGGTCATCGCATTCGCGAAGGAGCACGGGCTTCCGATCGCGATCAAAGCGGCCTACGGCGGCGGCGGACGCGGCCTGAAGGTCGCCCGCGAGCTCGACGAGGTCGCGGAGATGTTCGAATCGGCCACCCGCGAAGCCGTCGCAGCCTTCGGGCGCGGCGAGTGCTTCGTCGAGAAGTACCTCGACAAGCCGAGGCACGTCGAGACGCAGTGCCTCGCCGACGCCGAGGGCAACGTCGTCATCATCTCCACGCGCGACTGCTCGCTGCAGCGCCGCCACCAGAAGCTCGTGGAAGAGGCCCCGGCGCCATTCCTCACCGACGAGCAGAACAGCCAGCTGTACGCGGCATCCAAAGCCATCCTGAAAGAGGTCGGCTATGTGGGAGCGGGCACCTGCGAGTTCCTCATCGGCGCCGACGGCACGGTCTCGTTCCTCGAGGTGAACACGCGTCTGCAGGTCGAGCACCCGGTCTCCGAAGAAGTCACCGGAATCGACCTCGTGCGCGAACAGTTCCGCATCGCCGCCGGTGGCACCATCGACTACGACGACCCGACGCCGCAGGGACACTCCTTCGAGTTCCGCATCAACGGCGAGGACCCCGGTCGCGGGTTCCTCCCCCAGCCCGGCCCCGTCCACGTCTTCAAGACCTTCGGCGGCCCCGGCATCCGCCTCGATTCCGGCGTCACCGCCGGGGATGAGGTCTCCGGCGCATTCGACTCACTGCTGGCGAAGATCATCGTCACCGGCCGTGACCGTGCAGAAGCGCTCGAGCGCGCGCGCCGCGCGCTGGACGAGTTCGAGGTCTCCGGCCTGCCCACCGTCCTGCCATTTCACCGCAAGGTCGTCCGGGATGCCGCGTTCACCGCGGAGGGTGGCCAGTTCGGCATCTTCACGCGCTGGATCGAGACCGAGTTCGACAACGACATCCCGGCATGGGATGGCGAGCTCGACGAGCCCGTCGCCGCCGAGACCCGTCACACCGTCGTCGTCGAGGTCGCCGGCAAGCGGCTCGAAGTGAGTCTGCCCGACCGCATCACCGTCGCCGCCGGAACCGCGGGCCGCCCGGCAGCTGTCCCGCCGTCGCGGCGCAGCCATGCCACGACCGCTTCGGCCGGAGCATCCGGTGACGCGGTGAAGTCGCCCATGCAGGCCACGATCGTCAAGATCGCCGTCGAAGAGGGACAGCAGGTCGTCAAGGGCGACCTCGTCGTCGTCCTCGAGGCGATGAAGATGGAGCAGCCCCTGCAGGCGCACAAGGACGGTGTCATCGGCAGCATCAACGCCGCCGCCGGCACCACGGTCGCCGCCGGGCACCAGCTCCTGCTGATCAGCTGATATTGACGAGGTGCATCGCGCGGCTCGCGTCGGTGATGCTCGACGACAGCGACGGGTAGGCGGCGAACACGCGTGAGACCTGGTCGACCGTCAGACGGCGTTCGACGGCGACCGCGAGCGGGTAGATCAGCTCCGATGCCTTCGGGGCGACGATCACACCGCCGATGACGGTGCCGGAGCCCTTGCGGGCGATGATCTTCACGAAGCCGTCCTTGATGCCCATCATCTTCGCTCGGGGGTTCGCGGCGAGCGGCAGCTTGTAGACCAGTCCGTCCATCTGCTCGAGGTCCTTCTCACCCCAGCCGACCGTCGCGATCTCGGGCGCCGTGAAGATGTTCGAGGTGATCTTGATCTTCTCGAGCGGGATGACGATGTCGCCGAGCGCGTGGAACACCGCGGTGCGGCCCTGCATCGACGCGACCGACGCGAGGGGGAAGAAGTTCGTGCAGTCGCCGACCGCATAGATGTTGGGCACCGAAGTGCGGGCGACCTTGTTGACCCGCACATGACCGGACTCGGTCAGCTCGACTCCGGCATCCTCGAGTCCGATGTCCGTGGTGTTCGGCACCGATCCCACCGCCATCAGGCAGTGGCTGCCCTCGACGGTGCGGCCGTCAGCGAGAGTGACGAGCACGCCGGTCTCGGTGCGCTCGACCGTGTTCGCCCGTGACTTCGACAGCACCGTCATTCCGCCGCGCTTGAAGACCTTCTCCAGCACGTGAGCGGCATCGGGGTCTTCGCCGGGAAGAACCTGGTCGCGGCTGGAGATGAGCGTGACCTTCGCGCCGAGGTTCATATACGCCGAGGCGAACTCAGCACCGGTGACGCCGGAGCCGACCACGATGAGGTGCTCGGGCAGCGCCTTCATGTCGTAGAGCTGAGTCCACGTGAGGATGCGCTTCCCGTCGGGCTTCGCGGAATCGAGCTCACGCGGAGACGCGCCGACCGAGACGACGATGGTGTCGGCCTCGACGCGATCGAAGTCCGTGCCATCGACTCCCGTGGCCACGACGATCGCGTTCGGACCCTCGAGGCGCCCGTGTCCGGAGAGGATGCGCACTCCGGATTCGAGCAGCGTCGCGCGCATGTCCTCGGACTGCTGACCCGCGAGCGCCAGCAGACGCTTGTTGACCGCAGCAAGGTTGATCGCGATCTCGGGCTTGAGCGGCTTGCCGTTTCCGCCCTTGGCGTAGAACTGCACACCGAGGTCGCTGGCCTCCGCGATCGCGACAGCGGCATCGGCCGTCGCGATGAGGCTCTTGGAAGGAACGACGTCGGTCAGCACTGCGGATCCGCCGACGCCCACGCGCTCGACCAGTGTCACCTCGGCTCCGAGTTGAGCTGCAGCAAGAGCCGCCTCGTAACCACCGGGACCGCCGCCGAGGACGGCAACGCGCTGAGTGCGCTCGAAAGGAGTCGAAGACATGACCTCCATTCTTCCGCAATCCTCGCTGAGCGGGCGCCACCTTCCATAGAGTGGATCCATGACCGAGATTCACGACAATCCCCTCGACCTTCCGGACGCAGACCCGTTCGAGATCGCAGCCCGGGCCGCCGCAGACATCGCGCGGCTGACCGGCATCGAGAAGCACGACATCGCCCTCACCCTCGGCAGCGGCTGGGGCAAGGCGGCTGAGCTCATCGGCGAGACCGTGGCGACCATCCCTGCCACCGAGGTCACCGGGTTCTCCCGGCCCGCCCTCGAAGGCCACGTCGGCACCCTGCGCAGCATCCGCACCCCGGGTGGAAAGCACGTCCTCGTGATCGGTGCGCGCACCCACTACTACGAAGGCCACGGTGTGCGCCGAGTCGTGCACAGCGTCCGCACCGCGGCGGCGACGGGGGCTCGGATCATGGTCCTCACCAACGGTGCCGGCGGAATCCGCGAGACCTGGAAGCCCGGCCAGCCGGTGCTGATCAGCGATCACCTCAATCTCACCGCCGACTCTCCCCTCGAAGGCGCCACGTTCATCGACCTCACGGACCTGTACTCGCAGCGCCTGCGCGATGTCGCCCGCACCGTCGACCCGTCACTTGATGAGGGTGTTTACACACAGTTCCGCGGCCCGCACTACGAGACGCCGGCAGAAGTGCAGATGGCAAAGGCCATCGGCGGCCACATCGTCGGCATGTCCACCGCTCTCGAGGCGATCGCCGCCCGTGAAGCCGGGATGGAGATTCTCGGTCTCTCGCTCATCACGAACCTCGCCGCCGGCATCCAGAAGACGCCCCTCAGTCACGACGAGGTCATCCAAGCCGGCAAGGAGGCGGAACCGGTGATCTCGGCGCTGCTGGCCCGAGTGGTGGAGACGCTGTGATCACCGACGAGTCGCTCGAAGCGCGCCTGGCCCAGGCGCGCGCCTGGTTGCGTCAGGATCCCGATGCTGAGACCCGCGATGAGCTGGCCGGTGTCATCACCCGTGCCGCTTCAGGAGACGCTGCCGCTGCCGCAGACCTCGATGATCGCTTCAGCACCCGCCTCGCATTCGGCACCGCCGGGCTCCGCGGCGCGCTGGGCGCCGGCAGCAACCGGATGAATCGGGTCCTCGTCGCTCAGGCGGCCGCCGGATTCGCCGCCTATCTGCGCGAGCGGGCGGGAGGCCGCACTCCCACGGTCGTGATCGGCTACGACGGCCGGCGCAATTCGCGCCGCTTCGCACTGGACTCTGCCGAGCTGTTCGCGGGTGCGGGCCTGCGCGCGATCCTGCTCCCCCGACTGCTGCCGACGCCCGTGCTGGCGTTCGCCGTGCGTCACCTCCACGCGGATGCCGGTGTCATGGTGACCGCGAGCCACAACCCGCCTAACGACAACGGCTACAAGGTGTACCTCGGCGGTGCGGACGACGGGTCGCAGATCGTGTCACCGGCCGATGCTGAGATCGCAGCGCACATCGAGCGCGTTGCTGACACCGCTGATGTGCGTGTCCTCCCCCGCTCCACGGCGTACGAGGTCGCCCGTGAAGATGTGATCGCGGCTTACGTCGCGGCGACGGCGGCCATCACCCCCGCACCCTCGTCTGCCCGCGGAATCACCTGGGTGTACACAGCCATGCACGGCGTCGGGTGGGAGACGTTCGCCCGCATCATCGATGCAGCGGGCTTCCCCCGGCCGAAGACGGTCGGCGAGCAGCTGAATCCCGATGCGACCTTCCGCACCGTCGCGTTTCCGAACCCGGAAGAACCCGGCGCGATGGAC
Source organism: Microbacterium sp. (assembly GCF_052099035.1). Taxonomy (GTDB): domain Bacteria; phylum Actinomycetota; class Actinomycetes; order Actinomycetales; family Microbacteriaceae; genus Microbacterium. The sequence continues at coordinate 24,705 of NZ_JBQDSX010000002.1, forward strand.
CTGGCATTCGCTGCCGGGCGCCGCACGCATGCGGACTTCATCCTCGCCAATGATCCGGATGCCGACCGCCTGGCGGTCGCGATCCCCGATCCGTCGGCGCAGGGCGGCTGGCGGCGACTCAGCGGCAACGAGATCGGGCTGCTGCTCGGTGCCCGTGCCGCACGCGCTGCCCAGGGCGTCGAAGGAGCATCACTGGCCTGCTCCCTGGTCTCCTCGCCCGGTCTCGGTGCGATCGCTGCACACCACGGCCTCGATTTCCATGAAACCCTGACCGGCTTCAAATGGATCTCGCGTGCACCGGGAATGGTGTTCGGGTTCGAGGAAGCTCTCGGCTACCTCGTCAATCCCGAGACCGTGCGCGACAAGGACGGCATCTCCGCAGCGATCGCCGTGCTCGGACTGGCTGCAGAGGCCCACGAGCAGGGCAAGACTCTCGCCGACCTGCTGGCCGACATCGGCCAGACATACGGCCACTTCGCCAGCGGTCAGGTGTCGGTGCGCGTGGATGACCTCTCGATCATCGGCACGGTCATGCTGTCCCTGCGCACGCTGCCCCCGACGCGGATCGGCATGACGGCCGTTGCGGCGGTCGAGGACCTGCTGCAGGCGCCCGCCGGGGAGCCATCCGGTGATGTGCTGCGATACCGTCTGGCCGACGGGTCGCGCGTGATCGTGCGTCCCAGCGGCACAGAGCCGAAGCTCAAGGTGTACCTCGACGTGCAGGGACCCTCCGCGGAGGAGGCGGCAACTGCGGTCACCGCACTCGAGGCAGGAGTGCGCACTCTGCTGGAGGAGCGTTCCTGATCCTCGCTCTCGTCGGCGTCGCCGCCGTCGTTGCCGGGGCGATCCAGCGTCTGACCGGTCTGGCCTTCATCCTCGTCCTGATCGGACCGGTCGTCCTGGTGTACGGCCCGGTCGACGGAGTGACTCTGGCTGTACTGCTCGCCGTGGTCGCCTCGGCGATCGCGCTGCCCTCGGCGTGGCGAGAGGTCGACTGGCGCCGCGCGCTCTGGCTTCTCGGCGCTGGGCTCGTCGCGGCGCCGTTCGGGGCACTGATGCCGAGGCTGCTGCCAGAGCCCGCGCTGCTGTTCGCGATCGCAGCTCTGGCGATCGTCGCACTGCTCGGACCACGGTTGAGCGTCCCAGCATCCGCGGTGTTCCGTGGCCGGCGCGGCACGATCGTGGCGGGTGCGGCAGCCGGATTCATGCATGCCGCCAGCGGGCTGTCCGGTCCAGCGCTGGCGGCGTATGCGATCGCGGAGCGCTGGGATCAGCGGCGGTTCGCTGCCAGCGCGCAGGTAATTCTTCTCGGGTACGGGCTGACCTCCGTGCTGCTGCGGGGCCTGCCCGCTGCGCCCGCGTGGGACATCGCTCTGCTCGGTGCGTGCACGGCGGCCGGAATCCTCTGCGGTGCGCTCCTGGTGCGCCGCGTACCTGTGGCGCTGGCTCGTGCGGTCATGCTGTGGTGCGCGTGGATCGGCGCGCTGGTCGTCCTGGTGCGAGCGATCGTGGCCGTTACCGCCTGAGCGTGGGTAGCATCGATCGAAGAGGAGGCATCGATGCCGATCAGACGGGTGATCATCAGCGCACACGACGGGCTGCACGCACGGCCCGTGGCAGAGCTCGCACGCCTCGCGCTGGCACACCCCGAACCGGTCACGCTGACTACCGAAGCCGGAAGCACCGTCGACGTCGGCAGCATCCTGGCCGTCATGGATCTCGCGCTGAGTGCCGGAGACGAGGTGCGGCTCGAGACGCCCGACTCCGCGGGAGCGCAGAGAGTCCTGACCGAGCTCGCCGCCGTGCTCGATCCAACGAATCGATCGGCGACGCTCAGCCGTCGATGACGGCGACGAGCTCGTCGAGGAACGCCTCGAACGTCGTGCCCCTGCGCACGATCCGCTGCACGCTCTCCCGCTCGCTGAACACTTCGACCAGCTGCTCGAACACCATCTGGAACGCCGCCCGGTCGCTCTCGCTGAACGCGGCGAGCGCAACCACCTGAACACGCCCGTCTCCCCACGCCACCGATCCGTCGGCGACGCCGATCGCGATGGCTGTGCGCGCGGCGGTCATCTGCAGCGCGTGGGGCACCGCCAGTGCGTCGGTGAACGCCGTCGAAGACATCCGCTCCCTGGCGATCGTGTTCTCGACGTAGTCCTCACCGATGAGCCCGGATGCGACCAGCGTCCCGCCGAGCCGGCGAATGATCGCTTCCGGGCCTTCATCAGCCAGGGGATGGATGTACGCGTCCGGTGAGAAGTAACGCGCGAGCTCCGCGCGCAGCCGGTTCAATCGCCGTGCACGTCGCAGTCGCGCAGCGGTCTGCGAAACGCGTTCGATGTCAGCGTCGGTGAGGAACGGCTGAATGCGCACGAATCGCTCGCTGCTCGTGCCGGGGTCGATCGTGGTGAGCACGAGATCTGTGTCGATGCCCGCCCAGTCCGGGTCGACGGTGGTGACGACACCGGTCACTTCGACGGATGCCCCCAGAGACCGGTCGACGCTGGAGCGCAGCAGCTCGTGCAGTTCGTAGTAGCCGGGGCACACGATCGTCGCGGTGAGGATCGACTCCGCTTTCCTGCTGCGCTCCAGTCTCCCGCCGATGTGCATCGCGATGTAGGCGATCTCATCGTCGTGGATCGGCGCGCCGAGTCGGTCGTGCAGGCCGCTGGCGATCGAGACGGCTACTTCGAAGATCATCGGGTACGAGGATTTGAGCGAGCGCGTGAGCGGGTTGCGGGTCCACGCCTGTTCTTCGGCGCGACGCAGCAGGTTCTGCACGTGCAGGGCGAGGCGCAGGATGAACTTCTCATCGACCAGGTCGACCTGGTAGTCGGCCGCCGCCTGCACGATCTCTGCGCGCACCGCCGCCTCGATCACGGGATCCACACCGCTGCGCACGGCGTCAGCGGCAGCATCCTGACCAGGAGCAATCGCGCGGGTGAGCACGAGCGTTGCCAGGTGCGCGCTGTCTCCCTCGCCCAGCGTCACGCCGAAGTGCTCGGAGGTGAGCTCGCCGATCACCGCACCGAGTCGGGGAATCTCGTCCCAGGTACCGGCGACGGGAGTCTCCAGCGCACGGCCACCGGAGACCCGGTCGGCGGCGATCGCGATGTGCAGCAGAACGTCGGAGATCGCCAGCTCGTTGACGTAGTAGCCGAGGCCGCCGAGCTCGCGCACCAGCGCCGTCTTGAACGGCCCGACGGCGTGTGCCGCGACGGCCGTTCCGGTCAGCGCTCGGCGGATGCTCTCCGGATGGAACGATCCGGCATCCATCTCATCGTGCGCGAGTCTGCTGAGGAGTCTGCGCTGGGCGACCTCCGCGCCGTGCAGACGTACCGTCTCGCGGTCGCGCTCGAGACGCAGGTCCATGCCGTCCAGCAGTCCTCGAACCCGTGCCAGGTCGGCCTCGAACGTCGCCTCGCTCACATGCATGCGGTCCGCGGTCTCGTAGACGTCGATGCCATCGGAGGCATCGAGCAGTGTCCGCACGAGGGTGTGCAGGCGATCGCGGGGCGCTGATTCCCCCGACGGCCGTGCTCGCAGCGCATCGTGGGCCCCGGGCCCGGCCCGGTAGCCGGCAGGTCCTGATTCGACGGCATCGGCGCCGGTCGTGCGGGTGTTCAGAGACGCGACATAGGAGCGGATGCTGCGCGGCGTCACTCCCAGCAGATCAGCGAGGCTCGCGGCCGTCGCCCATTCGTCCTGCCGGAGCAGGGTCTGCAGGAGCCGGTCCTGACGCTGTCGCGACATGACTCCCATGATGCCAGCACTGCACCCGCCTGCGGGCGGAACCCCACGTTCCGCAGGGGCGGAAAGGAACCTGGTGGCGCCGCTCTCAGGAAGTTCCCAGAATGGAGGGAGCGTCATGGAGGCACGAACAAGAGGTGGAATCGATGAAGATCCTGGTGGTGTGCGGCGCGGGCGCGTCGAGCACCTTCGTCGCCCAGCGGCTGCGGCGTGCGGCATTCCTTGCCGGTCACGACTGGCAGGCCTCTGCCGGTGCCGAAAGCAGCGTCAGCACGACATTCGCGGATCTCGTGCTCATCGGCCCTCACCTCGCCGATCGCACGGATGCGATCCGCTCCGCCACCCCAGCGCGCGTGGCCGTTCTCCCTGACGACGTCTTCAGCGATCGGGATGGCTTGCGAACGCTCGCCATCGCCGAAGCGGCGCTGACTCCCCCTGCTCTGTCCGACTCCCCATCCACGGCGAAAGGAACATCATGACCGAGGTCGCACGCACTGTCCGGATCGGCTCTTCCCACGGCCTGCACGCCCGACCGGCGAAGCTCTTCGCGCAGGCTGCGAAGGAGTCCGGCATCCCCGTCACCATCGCGAAAGGCGACGGCAAGGCGGTCAACGCCGCCAGCATCCTCGGCGTTATCGCCCTCGCGGTCGAGCACGGCGACTATGTGACGCTCACCGCGGACGGCGAGGGAGCCGAAGGCATCCTCGACACGCTGACCGAACTGCTGACCACTGATCACGACCAGGCGACGGCATGACCGAGCTTCGTGGAGTAGGCATCGGCCAGAACGTCGCTCAGGGCCCGGTCGTGCGCATGGCAGATGCGCTGCCGGCACCCGAAAACACACCCAGTGCGGTGGGAACGGACACCGAACGCGCCCGCGCTCGCGAGGCCGTGACAGCCGTCGCCGCCGAGCTGCAGCAGCGTGCCGAGACTGCCGGCGGGTCGGCGCAGGAGGTCCTGGAGGCCCAGGCGATGATCGCCGAGGACCCCACGCTGCAGGACGAGGTCGACGCGCGCATCGACGACGGCGGCACTGCGGAGTGGGCCGTGCACGATGCGTTCGCTGGGTTCCGCGCCACGCTCGAGGCGGTCGGAGGCTATCTCGGTGAACGTGCGGCTGACCTCGACGACATCGCGCAACGCGTCCTCGCACATCTGCGCGGTGTCGATGCTCCCGGCGTCCCCGACCCCGGTCATCCCTTCGTTCTCGTCGCCCGCGACCTCGCACCCGCCGACACGGCACTGCTGAACCTCGAGCAGGTGCTGGCGCTGATCACCACCGACGGCGGTCCCACTTCTCACACGGCGATCCTGGCGCGCGAGAAGGGCATCGTCGCGATCGTCGGCGCCACGGGCGCTGCGACGCTGGAGAACGGCCAGACCGTGATCGTGGATGCTGCCGCCGGAGCCGTCACGACCGATCCCTCGGATGAGCAGCTCGAACGTGCGGCGACCCGGGCTGCCGCGCGCGCCGCGGCTGTCGACGCTCCGCCATCGCCCGGTGCTCTCGCCGATGGCACCGCCATCATGCTCCTGGCGAATCTGGGCAAGCCCGCGGACGCGGCCGAAGCCGTCGCCCGCGGTGCTGAAGGCGTCGGACTCTTCCGCACCGAGTTCCTGTTCCTCTCGGCATCCCAAGCGCCCACCGTCAGCGAACAGAGCACGTCCTACCGGGAGCTGCTGGAGGCCTTCCCAGGCAAGAAGGTCGTCGTCCGCATGCTGGATGCCGGCGCGGACAAACCGCTCGCCTTCCTCAACGATGCGCACGAGGAGAACCCCGCGCTCGGAATGCGCGGGCTGCGATCGCTGCGCGCGAGCGAAGACATCCTGCGCGAGCAGCTCACCGCGCTCGCCGAAGCGGATGCCGCCACCTCCGCCGATCTGTGGGTCATGGCACCGATGGTGGCGACCGTCGAGGAGACGAAGTATTTCACCACCCTCGCCCGGGAGTACGGAATCAAGACCGCGGGCGTCATGGTCGAGATCCCGGCGAGCGCGCTGCTCGCCGACCGCGTTCTCGCACATGCCGACTTCGCCTCGGTCGGAACGAACGACCTGACCCAGTACACGATGGCGGCCGATCGCATGCTCGGCTCGGTCGCGAATCTGCAGGACCCCTGGCACCCTGCCGTGCTGCGACTGGTCGGCGAGGTCGGGACTGCCGGCGCACGCACCGGCAAACCGGTCGGCATCTGCGGTGAGGCCGCCGCCGACCCGCTGTTGGCTGTCGTTCTCGTCGGACTCGGTGCCACGAGCCTCTCCATGGCACCGGCCGCCCTCGCCGATGTTCGACTCGCGCTCTCCGAGCGCACCCTCGATGAGGCACGGAGCCTCGCCGAGATCGCACTTGCCGCCGATGACGCGGCCGGTGCACGCAGCGCCGTGGCAGAAGCTGCGGCATCCCTCCCCTCTCACCAGAAAGAGACGAGATCATGACGACGTCGTCACCCACCAAGCCCGGAGGCGCCCGCGTCGCGGTGCAGCGCTTCGGCACGTTCCTGTCCGGCATGATCATGCCGAACATCGCGGCGTTCATCGCCTGGGGCTTCATCACGATGCTCTTCATCCCGGCCGGCTTCTTCGGCGCGGACAGCCCGTTCGGGCCCGCGTGGCACTGGGCACCTGTGGCCGAGATCATCGGCGGCGGCGGCAATGCCGCCAGCATCCAGTGGGAGGGCGCCATGACCGCGCTCGCCGAGGGCGACGGAGGCAACTTCTTTGCCTAGGTCGGACTCGTCGGCGCGATGGTGACCTACCTGCTTCCGCTGCTGATCGCGAACATGGGCGGCCGGATGGTCTACGCCGAGCGCGGCGGCGTGGTCGCCACGATCGCCACGATGGGCGTCATCGTAGGCACCGACATCCCGATGTTCCTCGGTGCGATGATCATGGGACCGCTCGCGGCCTGGATCACCAAGCAGATGGACAAGATCTGGGACGGCAAGATCAAGGCCGGCTTCGAGATGCTGGTCAACAACTTCTCCGCCGGCATCCTCGGCATGATCCTCGCCGTCGTCGGCTTCTTCACCTTCGGCCCCGTGATGCTCGGCATCAGCACCGTTCTCGGCGCTGCTGTCGACTGGCTGGTCTCCCTCCAGCTGCTGCCGATCGTCTCGATCATCGTCGAGCCTGCGAAGGTGCTGTTCCTGAACAACGCCATCAACCACGGCGTGTTCACGCCTCTCGGCATCGAGCAGGCGACGGAGACGGGCAAGTCGATCCTGTTCCTCATCGAGGCGAACCCCGGCCCCGGTCTCGGACTGCTGATGGCGTTCACGTTCTTCGGTGTGGGGGCTGCGAAGGCATCCGCACCGGGAGCGGCGATCATCCAGTTCTTCGGCGGCATCCACGAGATCTACTTCCCCTACGCGCTGAGCAAGCCGATGACCATCCTCGCCCTCATCGTCGGCGGCGCCTCCGGTGTCGCGACGAACATGATCCTCGGCGGCGGACTCGCCTTCCCCGCCGCCCCCGGCAGCATCATCGCGGTCGGCGCCGCGGCGATCGGCCCCGGAGTCTGGAACCTCGTGGTCGTCTTCCTGTCGGTCCTCATCGCCGCTGTGGTGACGTTCCTCCTCACCGCACTCATCCTGCGGGCATCGCGCAAGCGCGACCTGGCGGCCGAGGGCGACTCCTTCGGCGCCGCGATCGCACAGACCGAGGCGAACAAGGGCAAGAAGTCCGAGCACCTGTCGAATCTGGCAGCGTCCAGTGCACCGGCGACAACGGCCACGGCCGTCGCTACCGCACCGATCGAGAGCATCGTGTTCGCGTGCGACGCCGGAATGGGTTCCTCCGCGATGGGCGCGAGCGTCCTGCGCAACAAGCTGAAGAAGGCCGGCATCACGGACATCAAGGTCACCAACCAGGCGATCGCGAACCTCGACGGGACGGCCGACCTCGTGATCACTCAGCAGCAGCTGACCGATCGCGCGCGGGACAAGTCTCCGAACTCGCACCATGTCTCGGTCGACAATTTCATGAACGCGCCGCAGTATGAAGAGGTCGTCGAAATGGTCAAGTCCCAGAAGGAGGAACAAGAATGAGCGTTCTCACGGTCGGTCAGATCCGCATCCACCCCGGCTCAGCGACCCAGGAGCAGGCGCTGCAGGAGGCGACCGATATCCTCGCCGCCGCCGGTGCCGTCACCCCCGCGTACGTCGATGCGATGCGGCAGCGAGAGGAGACCGTCTCGACGTTCATGGGCAACGGGCTCGCGATTCCGCACGGTACGAACGAGACCAAGGAGGCGATCCTCGCCTCAGGGCTGTCCGTGGTCCGCTACGACGGCGGCGTGGACTGGGCGGGCGACCCGGCCACCTTCGTCATCGGCATAGCCGGTCGCGGGGATGAGCACCTCGAGATCCTCTCGCAGATCGCCATCCTGTTCTCCGACGAGGACGATGTCGCGAAGCTCAATGCGGCCCAGACGCCGGACGAGCTGTTCGAGCTCCTTTCGGCGGTGAACGAGGCATGAAGGCGGTCCACTTCGGTGCCGGCAACATCGGCCGCGGCTTCGTGGGCCTGCTGCTGCACGAGGGCGGATACGATCTCGTCTTCTCCGACGTCGCCGGCGCCCTGGTGGACGCCATCAATGCCACGGACTCGTACACGGTGCATGAGGCGGGCCCCGGCGGGGTGGACCGCGTGGTCACGGGGTATCGGGCGCTCAACAGCGCGGAAGACCCGGATGCCGTGGCCGACGAGGTCGCGACCGCAGACGTCGTCACGTGTGCCGTCGGCCCGACCGTGCTGCGGTTCATCGCCCCGGCGATCGTCGCCGGGCTCTCCCGCCGCTCCCCCGACCTCGCGCCGGTGAAGATCATGGCGTGCGAGAACGCGATCGGTGCGACCGATCAGCTGCGTGCGGAGATCGAGAAGGTCGCCGGCGACGACGCTGTGGAGTTGCTGGCCCGCGCCGTGTTCGCGAACACGGCGGTCGACCGCATCGTCCCGGCCCAGCCGGAAGGTGGCGGGGTCGATGTCACCGTCGAACCGTACTTCGAGTGGGCGATCGAGCAGGGACCGTTCGGCGGCAACCTGCCGCACATCCCCGGTGCGCACTTCGTCGACGACCTGGGGCCTTACATCGAGCGCAAGCTCTTCACCGTGAACACCGGCCATGCCGCAACCGCATATTTCGGTGCGCAGGCGGGCATCGAGCGCATCTCCGATGCTCTGGCCGATCCGTCGATCGCAGCCCGCGTCGAAGCCGCTCTCGAAGAGACCTCAGCCATGCTCGCTGCGGTGCACGGCCTTGATCCTGCCGATCTCGCCGACTACCGCGCGACGATCCTGAACCGCTTCCGCAACCCGGAACTGGTCGATACCGTGCACCGGGTGGGACGTCAGCCGATGCGCAAACTCTCGCGCCACGAGCGCTTCATCGGACCCGCCTCGCAGGCGGCCGAGCTCGGACTTCCGACGTCGGCGCTGGTGGCCGCGGTCGCCGCGGCCCTCGCCTTCGATGACCCTGCCGATGAGCAGTCCGTCGAGCTGCAGCGGATGCTGCGCGGCGAAGACGCCGGCGTCCTCACTGCGACGGTGACCGGGCTCGAACCCGAGCATCCGCTCTTCGGGTCCGTGCACGATGTGTTCACCGCTCGCCAGCAGGAGTTGCACACGCTCTGATTCCCTTTCCGTGCGGCATTTCGGTTAGGGTCGATTAGCTGGGGGGCGTCAGATCGAGCACACCGTCGTGCGGGGAGCACTATGAACGAATACGCCGTCATCGGCGCGGGTCCATCCGGTTTGTCGGCGGCGCGGGCGCTGCAGAAACAGGGAATCGAGGTCGACGGGTACGAGGCATCCCACGATGTCGGAGGTCTCTGGGACATCACGAACCCGCGCAGCTCGATGTACGAGTCCGCACACCTGATCTCGTCGCGGACCACGACCGAGTTCGCCGAGTTCCCGATGGACTCGGAGGTCGACTACCCGAGTCACACCGTGCTGCAGGACTACTTCCGTTCCTATGCCGACCATTTCGAGTTGAGGGGGCTGTTCCGCTTCGACACGATGGTCACCCGTCTCGAGCCGCGCGATGGCGGGTGGGACCTCACCTCGAGTGGGCCGGACGGTGAGGAGACGCGATGGTACGCGGGCGTCGTCCTCGCCAACGGCACCCTCGCGGAGCCCAGCATCCCGCGTTTCGACGGCGAGTTCGACGGCGAGATCATGCACACCCACTTCTACAAGAGCGCCGCGCAGCTGGACGGCAAACGGGTGCTCATCATCGGTGCGGGAAACTCCGGATGCGACATCGCCGTCGATGCGGTGCACCATGCCGCATCCGTCGATATGAGCGTGCGGCGCGGGTACTACTTCGTGCCGCGCTACCTGTTCGGCAGGCCGAGTGACACCCTCAATCAGGGTCGCCCGCTGCCGCGACGCATCAAGCAGGCCCTCGACTCACGGGTGCTGAAGGCTTTCACGGGCGATCCGGTGCGCTTCGGCTTCCCCAAGCCCGACTACCGCATCTACGAGTCGCATCCCATCGTCAACACGATGGTGCTGAACCACCTCGGCCAGGGTGACCTGCGCGTCCGTGCCGACATCGACCGCTTCGACGGTCAGACGGTGCATTTCCGCGACGGCACCTCCGGTGACTACGACCTGGTGCTGCTCGCCACCGGCTACTCCCTCGGCTATCCGTTCGTCGATCGTGAGCACCTGTCGTGGCGCTCAGCGTCGCCGCGGCTGTTCCTCAACATCTTCCCGGCGATGTTCAACGGCCTGTACGTGATGGGCATGGTCGAGGCATCCGGTCTCGGCTGGCAGGGCCGGTACGAGCAGGCCGAGCTCTTGGCGAGCTACCTCGCGGCCGTCGAGAACGACCCGGCACGAGCCGAGCGCTTCCGTGCCAGGGTCACAGGGTCGCCCTGGCCGGACGTCACGGGCGGATACCGGTATCTGGCGCTGGATCGCATGTCGTACTACGTCAACAAGGATGCCTACCGCGGAGCCGTGCGCGCGGAGCGGAACATGCTGGAATCGGCATGAACGTCGACGATGTCGTCCTGAGCTTCACTCCCGGGTCGCTGACCCTGCTGAATGTCGTGCTGGGTCTCATCATGCTCGGCATCGCGCTGGACACGGCGCCAGAGGACTTCCGGGTCGTGGCGAAGCACCCGAAGCCCTTCATCATTGCGATCCTCGCCCAGCTGCTCCTGTTGCCCGCGGTGACCTTCGGTCTGACGCTGGTGCTGCCGGTGACGGCCTCGATGGCGATGGGGATGATCCTCGTCGCCTGCTGCCCACCGGGGAACATCTCGCAGGTGCTCACACATCGCTCGGGGGGCAACGTGGCCCTGTCGGTGTCGATGACCGCGGTCGGCAACCTGCTGTACATCGTCGCGATGCCGCTGAGCATCGCCTTCTGGGGGTCGTTGCATCCGACCGCGCGCGCCGTGCTCGAGCAGGTCGCCCTCGATCCGCTGAAGATGCTGCTGGAGATCGTACTCATCATCGGACTGCCGTTCACCGTCGGGCTCTTCGTGCGTGCGAAGCTGCCGAAGGTCGCAGCGAAAGCGCACCCGTTCGTGAAGTGGTTCAGCCTGCTCGCCCTGGTCGGATTCATCGTCGTCGCCCTCGTCGGCAACTGGTCGGTGTTCATGCAGGTGCTCGGGATCATCGTGCTGGTCGTCACCGTGCACGACGCCGTCGCCCTGGCGCTCGGCTACGGCACGGCGGTCGTCGGCGGGCTCGGCACGCGTGAGCGAAAAGCGATGACGTTCGAGGTCGGCATCCGCAACGCCGGACTCGGACTCGGACTGGTGTTCGCGTTCTTCGGCGGCCTCGGCGGCATGGCGATCGTCGCAGGATGGTGGGGCATCTGGGATATCGCCGCCGGGCTCATCGTCGCAGCCCTCTGGGCGCGGCACACGAAAAAGCGCACGGGCTCTGCCACCGGAGACGCGAGCAGACGCAGCACCGTGAAGCGCGCATCATGACCCGCGTGCTGATCACCGGCGGTGGTGGATTTCTCGGCTCGCACGTCGCAGAGCTGCTCGCAGCCCGCGAGGACGTCGAGCTGGTCGTGTCGGCCGATCTGCGCGCGGGTTCGGAGCGCGACGGCATCCGCACGGCGCTTATGGATGTGACGGATGCCGCCGCCATCGCCCCCGTCCTGCGCGAGCACCGCATCGACACGGTCGTGCATCTCGCGGCGATCGTGAACCCGGGCGCCGATGTCGACCTCGAATACCGCGTCGACGTCACCGGCACCGCGAACGTGCTCGCGGCCTGTGTCGAGACCGGTGTGCGGCGCATCGTGGTCTCCAGCTCCGGTGCTGCCTACGGCTACCATCCCGACAATCCGGCGTGGATCGATGAGTCCCAGCCGCTGCGCGGCAACGATGTCTTCCCGTACTCGCGCCACAAGCGGCTCGTCGAGGAGATGCTCGCGGAGCGTCGGCGAACCAACCCGGAGCTCGAGCAGGTGATCTTCCGAATCGGCACGATCCTCGGTCCCGATGTCCGCAACCAGATCACGGCGCTGTGGGACGGTCGGCGCATCCTGCGGATCGCCGGGTCGGACTCGCCCTTCGTGTTCGTGTGGGTGGATGATGTCGCCGCGGCCATGGTGTGCGCCGCTACCGACGGACGCCCGGGAATCTACAACGTGGCAGGTAGCGGCGCGATGACCGTTTCCGAGATCGCTGCGCGACTCGGGAAGCCGTGCCTCACGGTTCCGGCGTGGGCGTTGTCTGTCGCGCTTCGCGTGGGGCGGATGCTGCGCCTCACCCCGCACGGCCCGGAGAAGGTGATCTTTCTGCGCTACCGGCCCGTGCTCGCGAACAGACGACTCACGCAGGAGTTCGGCTTCACACCGTCTCGCACGTCCGCGGAAGCATTCGAGGAGTACCTGGCGACGCACCCCGGCGTGGCGCGTCCGTAGTCTTAGGTCGTGCAGAAGAAGAAGCGTCGGATCCTCAAGCGGGTCCTGTGGAGCGTCGTCCTGGTTATCGTCATCGCCATCGGCGGGACGCTCGCGTGGACGCAGATCGGGGTCATGCCTGCCGAAAAGGGCCCGCTCGCTGAAGCCAGGGCGAACCCGTCGATCACGATCGACGACACCTCCGAGGGCATCGTCCTCTCCCCCGCTGACGGGGTCTCGGAGACCGGACTCGTCTTCATCCCCGGAGCGAAGGTCGACCCCTGGGCGTACGTCGCGATTCTTCAGGACGTCGCAGCAGAAGGCACCACTGTCGTCATCACACGCCCGTGGTTGAACCTGGCGTTCTTCGATCTGCGCGGGCTCGATACGTTCACCTCGGCCGCGCCCGACATTGACGAATGGGGTGTCGGCGGGCACTCGCTCGGTGGAGTGCGCGCGTGCCAGCTCGCGGAGGATGCCGATGCTCTGGTGCTGTTCGGATCGTATTGCGCCACGGATCTCTCGGATGCGGACCTCGGCGTGCTCAGCCTGGCCGGCAGCGAAGACCTGCTCTCGACGCCGGAGAAGATCGCGGGCGCACGGCATCTGCTGCCCGCAGGCGCAGAGCTGGTCGAGATCGAGGGTGCATCACACGCGTCGTTCGGCGATTACGGCCCGCAGAGCGGTGATGGCACCCCGACGATCTCCGCCGAGGAGATGCGAGCGACGGTGACGGAACTGCTCGTCCCATTCACCCAGATCCCGCCCCGCTAATCCGCTACCGGATCTGATCACGCACCGAGGACGGCATCGAGTAGCGGATGCAGATGCTTGCTGCCCAGCACCACTGATGCGGATCGTGTGCCGGACTCGAGGGCTGCCGCGAGCGACGCACCGCCCAGCCGAGCAGACAGCACACCGGCGAAGAATGCATCGCCGGCACCGTTGGTATCGACCACCTCCACGGGGATCGCCGGAACTTCGATCACCGCGCCGTCGGCATCCACCGCCACGGCCCCGTCAGCGCCGAGCGTGCACACGGCGAAGGATGCGCCGCCGTCCACGCGAGACCGCAGAAACGCTACGGGATCGTCTAGTTTGTCGTCGTTGCAGAAGACGGCATCCGCTCCGGCGAGGAACGGTCGATGAAACTCATTCACCCCGTCGTAGTCGTGCACATCCACCCACACCCGCGCTCCGGCCTCGGCCGCGATCGGCAGGAGACGTGACGACTCAGACGCGAGATCGAGCACGACGACCTCGGCGCTCCCCAGAGCCACGCGCACGTCCTGGGGAACATCACCGTTCTGTTCCGAGGGGGAAGCCAGATACAGCGACACGCGCTCGCCGGCACGCGTCATCAGGTTGAGATGACGCTCGGTCTGGGCACTTGTGCCCCATCTGACGGAGACTCCGGCCGCAGACATCGCCTGTTGAACACGGCGCCCTGCCGCATCGTCGCCGACGAGCGCGTAGAGCATCGCCTCGACGCCCGCGTCGGCAAAGCTCAGAGCCTTGCCCGCACTCGTCCCGCCGACTGTCTCCCAGGTGTCCTCAGCGAACTGCATGTGCGGCACGGGGTCAGGGAGTCGATCGAGCACGACGAGCTGGTTCCACGAAGCGGGGCCGGCGATGAAGACGCGGGGAGAACTCATCTCCCTCAGCCGATCAGGTTGATCAGCGCGTCAAGGCCCATCCCGTAGTCGATGCGCACGACAGGCAGCGCGAGCTTGTCGGTGCCGATGCCCACGGTTCCCGGCTCGATCGTGCGAGCCATCTCGTATCCGGCCTGGGCAACCCCTGCCTTGGCCGTGTCGTTGTAGTGCCCGTACGGGTAGGCGATCACTTCACGCACTCCGAGGATGTCACCGGAGGTGTTCAGGTCGGCGGCGATCTCATCCGCTGTCCAGTTCACCATGCGCCCCTCGCCGTTCTCCCCCGCCTGATGCATGTCATGGGTGTGCGAACGACGCTGCACGTAGATCGACGGCGGCGGATCCTGCCGGTACGCCGTGATCATGAACGAGGTTGCCAGCACCTTGTTGTTCGCGACGACCGGGGCCGCCAGATCGAACCACGTCTGGTCCGCATCATCATCGGTGATGATGACCGACCGCGGCGGAAGATACAGCCGCCCATCGATGAAAGCACTCAGCTCATCCCACGTCGGCAGGTAGAAACCGGTCGTGGCGATGTGATTCATCTGCGCCTCGAAGTCGCCGATGTACGCGTAGTTCCCTCGAAGCCATCCGTCCTCACCGTCAGGATTGGCGGTGAACTGGTGGTACATCAGGATCGGCACTTCGGTGCCGGCCGCGGCGTTCTGATCGGCCGGCATCCACGAGCCGTAGAGCTCGACGACCTGATCTTCGCACGCGACCTCCTCGGCACCGTTGATCCGGGATGCCGGGTCGAACGCCGCCGCTGCGTCTTCGGTGGCGTACCAGCCGCCGAATGCCATGCCCTCCTGAGCCGGAATAGGCAGCCCGGCATAGAGCGTCGCCTGATGCTGCAGCATCGGCGCATCCGTGATGCCCTCCCCGGAGAAGACGGCTGCGCAAGCCGTCGGATCGTTCGCATCGGCGAGCAACTGCTCCGCCGGCGAGAGCGGGGTCGGTTCGGGTGTGGGCGTCGAAGACGCCGCCGAGGTGGCTGCGTCGTCGGCTTGGACTGAGCCTGCACGCATCGTCGAGAGGACGATCGTCAACGTCACCCCCAGAACGACGACCGCACAGATCGCAACGACCAGCAGCAGGCGACCATTGAACCTTCGACGCCGCTCGTGCGTCGCTCGCCTGCGGCGACGACTGTCTTCCCCCATGATGCACCCCTCTCGGGTCTCATCCTAGAGGGAGGGTGTCAGTCGTTCTGGAAGCCCTCGGCGATCATCTCGACGAGTTCCTCGCGCTCTTCAACCGGGAGGAACGTTGCGGCTGCGGCGTTGAACTGGAAGGTCTCCAGGTCGTCGAGGTCGTATCCGAACGCATCCACGAGCAGTGCGAGCTCTCGGGTGAGCGAGGTACGGCTCATCGTGCGGTTGTCGACGTTGACCGTGACGTTGAAACCCAGCTGGTAGAGCAGGTCGAAGGGGTGATCAGCAAGCTCGGTCCCCCACGCCTCGATGGCTCCGGTGTGCAGGTTCGATGATGGGGCAAGCTCCAGCGGGATCTCCCGGTCGCGCACCCAGCGGGCGAGGTCGCCGAATTTGACCTGCACCTCGTCACCATCGCGGTTCATGACTTCCAGATCCGAGACAAGACGCACGCCGTGCCCGATGCGAAGTGCGCGCCCGTCCAGCAGTGCGCTGCGGATGGATGCCAGACCTGCCGCTTCTCCCGCGTGCACAGTGATGGGCATGAAATTCGATGCCAGCAGTTCGAATGCTTCGCGATGATCGGATGCGGGGAAGCCGTCTTCGGGGCCGGCGATGTCGAAGCCGACCACTCCGTCCTCGCGGTGATCGAGTGCGAGCTCGGCGATCTCTCGCGCACGGTCGTTCTGGCGCATCGCGCTGAGAATCTGACCGACGCGGATGCTGCGCCCGGCAGACTCCGCCGCATCTTCGCCCTCTTCGATGCCCTGCTGCACGGCGTCGACAGCCTCATCCAGCGACAGCCCGGCCGACACGTGCTGTTCCGGGGCCCAGCGCACCTCACCGTAGATCACGCCGTCGTCGGCGAGATCTTCCACGAACTCACGAGCGATGCGGGTCAGACCTTCGGCGGTCTGCATGACGCCGACGGTGAAGTCGAACGTCTTCAGATAATTCACCAGCGAGTCCGATTCCGCCTGCGTACCGATCCAGTCCCCGAAGCCCCGCGCATCCAGTGCGGCACCGTTCGAGGCCACCGGAAGGTCTAGTCCGATCTGCGCGGCGAGCTCGACGACTGTCGCCGGACGCACAGCGCCGTCGAGGTGGTCGTGCAGCGAGATCTTCGGCAGCGAGCGCAACGAGACGCCCTGAATGGTGACGTCACCGTCGGATGCGATCGACATGGATATCGTCCTCTCAGAAAAACCTGGACACCGATGGGCCGCGCTACAGCCTACGCGGTGATGCGCTCGCGGACGAGAGGACCGATTTCGGGCGCGGTCTCTCCGACCGACCAGGCGCCCTCAACAGCGTCGAGGGCACGGGCGAACCGGGTTTCGTCCTCGGCCGACAGCGTGAACAGCGGCTGTCCTGCCGTGACTCGGTCACCGGGCTTGACGTGCAGATCGATGCCGGCCGAGTGAATGACCTGGTCTTCCGCCCGAGCGCGACCGGCGCCGAGGCGCCAGGCTGCGACGCCGAATGGCAGGGCGTCCATGCGGGTGAGAATGCCATCTGTCGCAGCGGTGACGACATGGGTCTCGCGTGCGACGGGGAGCGCGGCATCCGGGTCGCCGTCCTGCGCCCGGATCATCGCCTTCCAGGTGTCCATGGCGCGCCCATCGTCCAGGGCTGCTTCGACATCGGCATCCGGAAGACCTGCGAGCGCCAGCATCTCGCGAGCGAGGGCGATCGTGAGTTCACGAACGTCGGCGGGGCCACCGCCGGCGAGAATCTCGACGGACTCACGCACCTCGTTCGCGTTCCCGATCGCGAGCCCCAGCGGCACGTTCATGTCGGTCAGCAGTGCCGTCGTGGCGACGCCGGAATCAGTCCCCAGCGCGACCATCGTCTGGGCGAGCTCTCGGGCACGATCGATGTCCTGCATGAATGCCCCGGACCCGAACTTGACGTCGAGGACGAGCGCATCGGTACCTTCGGCGATCTTCTTCGACATGATGCTCGACGCGATCAGCGGAATCGCTTCTACCGTGCCGGTGACATCGCGCAGTGCGTAGAGCTTCTTGTCCGCGGGAGCGAGGCCGGAGCCGGCAGCGCAGATCACGGCACCGACGTCGCCCTGCATCTGTGCGAACATCTCCTCGTTCGACAGCGCCGCCCGCCACCCGGGGATCGACTCGAGCTTGTCGAGCGTCCCCCCGGTGTGGCCGAGGCCGCGGCCGCTCAACTGCGGCACGGCGACGCCGAAGGACGCCACCAGCGGGGCCAACGGGAGCGTGATCTTGTCGCCGACGCCACCGGTGGAGTGCTTGTCGACCGTCTTCTTGCCGAGGTCGCCGAAGCTCATCCGCTCGCCCGACGCGATCATGGCGTCGGTGAGTACGCGAATCTCCGAGCGCTCCATTCCGCGCTGGAGGATCGCCATCGCGAACGATGCCATCTGCGCATCGGAGACGTACCCGCGCGTGTAGGCATCCACCATCCACCGCAGTGCGGGCTCGGGAACGGTGCCGCCATCGCGCTTCGCGCGGATGACGTCGATCGCATCGAACGGCTCGGTCATCGGACATCCTCCAGGTCGCGCGGCCCGAACGCATCGGGCAGCACCTCATCGATTGTGCGGATGCCGGAGACGGTCTCCAGCAGCATCTCCGGCATGGAGTGCTCGAACAGCAGCTGACGGCACCGGCCGCACGGCATGATCGTCTGTCCGTCGTTGTTCACACAGACGAATGCGACGAGCTTTCCTCCGCCCGACATGTGCAGGTCGCCGACCAGGGCGCACTCGGCGCACAGCCCGACGCCGTACGACGCGTTCTCGACGTTGCATCCGGAAACGATACGGCCGTCGGCCACGAGTGCCGCCGCTCCCACCTTGTAACGCGAATACGGCGCGTACGCCTTCTGCATGGCCTCGGTGGCGACGTGACGAAGCTCGTCCCAGTCGATGTCAGTCATAGCTCCTCTAACTCTTGATATACGGCTCGCCGGAAGCTGCCGGCGGACGCGAGCGCCCCACCAGCCCCGCCACGGCGAAGATCGTCACGATGTACGGCAGCATCAGCATGAACTGACTGGGGACCGGGGAGCCGATCACCGACAGCACCCCCTGCAGGTTCGTGGCGAAGCCGAACAGCAGCGCGGCAAGCGTCGCACGCACCGGGTCCCACTTGCCGAAGATCACCGCAGCCAGGGCGATATAACCTGCCCCCGCGGTCATCTCGCGACCGAACTGCGGATTCGTCACCAGCGTGTAGAACGCACCTCCCATGCCGGCGATCGCACCGGCGAGCATCATGTTCCAATAGCGGGTCGGTGCGACCTTGATGCCGACGGTGTCCGCCGCCTGCGGATGCTCGCCCACAGCGCGAAGGCGCAGCCCCCAGCGGGTGCGGTACAGGCCGTACCAGACCAGGAAAACAGTGACGTACATCAGGTACACGATGATCGTCTGGCGGAACAGCACCGGTCCCAGCACCGGAATCTCGCTGAGCAGCGGGATCGGGAGCACGGGGAACAGCGGCGGCGAGTTCAGCGCCTCCGGGTTCGCGCTCAGTACCTGACGGTAGAGGAACGTCGTCAGTCCCGCCACAAGCACGTTCAGCACGACGCCGACGATCACCTGGTTGACGTAGTAGGTGATGGCGAACACGGCGAGCACGAGCGAGACGAGCACACCGGCGACCATCGCCGCGATCAGTCCGGCCCAGACGCTCTGCGTGGCTGATCCGACGAGCGCGGCCATGAAGGCTCCGGCCAGGAGCTGGGCCTCGATGGCGATGTTGACGACACCGACGCGCTCACCGATCACACCACCCAGCGCACCGAAGATCAGTGGTGTTGCGAGTGCCAGTGCACCGCCGAGGAGACCGATCATCGGCAGCGTTCCGCCGGCCGATGCCCACGCGAGGAATCCGACGAGGAGAACGATGACGTAGACGACCGTCAGCCACAGCGGAAGCTTGCGCCCCGCACGCGTCCAGACGACGGACAGCACGGTGACCAGCGCGAGCAGGACGACGGCGATCCACGCTGTGGCATTGGCGGGGACGACGAGTTCAGGCAGCTGGATGGCTGCGTTCGCCGACCGGACGAGCCGGAATGTGCTGTCGCCTTCGCGCGGGACGAGCAGCGGGAGCAGCGCGAACAGCACGGTGAACAGGCCGAAGATGATCGGCGTTTTCCAGGAGGTGATGGTGACGTGACGCTGTTCGTCACTGACCACTGTTTCAGCTGTGATGCTCATGCCGACACCTCCTCAGTGATCTGTGCCGCGTTCTTCTTCGGCTTTCTCGGCTTCTTGCGTGCGCCGGGCTGCGGTAGTCGGAAGATCGCACGCACGAGGGGAGGTGCGGCGATGAACAGCACGATCAGCGACTGCACGACGAGGACGATCTCGATCGGCACGTTCTCCGATGCCTGCATCGCGAATCCACCCGCCTTGAATGCACCGAACAGGATGCCGGCGGCGAGGATGCCCAGCGGTGTGGAGCGCCCCAGGAGCGCGACGGTGATCGCATCGAAGCCGATGCCGGCGTCGATGTCGCCGCCGAATCCGCTGGTGACGGTGCCGAGCACCTGGCTGACACCAGCGATGCCCACCAGCCCGCCGGCGATCACCATGACGAGGAAGTACATCCGACCGACGCTGATGCCTGCGACCTTCGCCGCTGTGGGGTTCTCCCCCACCGCACGGAATCGGAAGCCGAGACTCGAGCGCTCCAGCAGCCACCAGGTGAAGGCGACGGCGATCAGCGCGAGGATGAAGCCGGCGTGCAGGTTGTACCGCGGGCCCAGGATGTCCGGGAGGACAGCCGATTCGGCCATGGCCGCGGTCTTCGGGTTGTTGGACCCGGGCGCCTGCAGAATCCCCGGTGTGGCAAGCATCCAGGCTAAAAGGTAGAAGGCGATGTGGTTGAGCATGATCGTCACGATCACCTCATGCGCACCCGTACGAGCCTTGAGGATGCCGGCGATGCCGGCCCAGATCGCTCCCGCGATGACACCGGCGACGATGGCGACCAGCATATGCAGCGGCCACGGCAGGTTCATGCTCGTGGCCACCCAGCCGGCGGCGGCCGCGGCCATGAGCATCTGCCCCTGGCCGCCGATGTTGAACAGGCCGGCGCGGAACGCGAGCCCGACTCCAAGACCGGCGGCGATGAGAGGTGTCGCGAACTTGAGGGTCTCCGTCAGCGGCTTGATGCCCGCGGCGAAACCGTCGACGCGGAAGTTGTAGAACGCACCCTGGAACAACGCAACGTACGCGCCGGAAATCGACTGCCAGATCGCGGCGAGCATGTCCTGCGGCCGTGAGAAGAAGTACCCGGCCGTGCGCTGCACATCGGGATCCGTGAACGCGATCATGATGGAACCGGCGATCAGCGCCAGAATGACCGACAGCACCGAGATGAGCCCATTGCCCATCACGATCCTCCGGAACGCCCCGTGCCAGCGCGATGGTTCCATATCCGTGGGGTCGGTGCCGAAGTCCGCAGGAGCTGCGGGGATCGGCTTCAGTTCTGTGCCGCTCATGCGCTGGTCTCCTCTGTGGTCTCGACCATGCCGGCCATCATCAGTCCGAGCTGCTCGCGGCTGGTGTCACCCGGCACGACGCCGACGACCTTTCCGCGATACATGACCATGATGCGATCGGCGAGGGCTGCCGCCTCATCGAGCTCGGTGGAGATCACGACGACTGGGATGCCGGAATCGCGCGTCTCGATGACACGCTTATGGATGAATTCGATGGAGCCGACATCGACACCGCGCGTCGGCTGGGCTGCGACGAACAGAGAAAGCTCGCGGCTGAGCTCGCGGGCCAGCACGACCTTCTGCTGGTTTCCGCCGGAGAGACGGCCGGCCGGCTGCGTCGGGCCCTGTGTACGGATGTCGAACTCGGTGATCTTCTCTTTCGCGAAGCTGTCCAGCAGCTGCAGCTGCAGCGTTCCCGCCTTGACGAACGGGGCGCCGACCGAACGGTCCAGCATGAGGTTCTCGGCGATCGTGAATTCTTTGACGATGCCATCGGTGCTGCGATCCTCGGGCACGAAGCCGACGCCGTCGTCGAGGATGTCACGCACCGAGCGTCCGATCAGCTCCTCACCGTTGAGCCGCACGCTGCCCTTGACGCGGGGCTGGAGTCCGACGATCGCCTCGGTGAGCTCGGTCTGGCCGTTGCCCTGGACGCCCGCGATCACGAGCACCTCTCCGCCGCGGACGGAGAACGATACGTCGTCGACGAGCACTGTGCCGAAGGGGTCTGTGACCGTGAGATCGGTGACGACGAGGGATTCTTCGCCGAGCTTCGGCTCCTCCTTGTGCACGGTGAGCTCCACAGCGCGCCCCACCATCAGCGAAGCGAGCTCTTCATTGCTCGCCGTGGGCGATGCTTCACCGACGACCTTGCCGAGACGGATCACGGTGATGCGGTCCGCGACCTCGCGGACCTCGCGGAGCTTGTGGGTGATGAAGACGATCGATGTGCCCGTCTCCTGCAGCTGACGCATCGTCGCCATCAGCTCGTCGGTCTCCTGCGGGGTGAGCACGGCGGTCGGCTCGTCGAACACGAGGACCTTGGCATCACGAGAGAGCGCCTTGATGATCTCCACGCGCTGCTGCACGCCGACGGGAAGGTCTTCGACGATGGCATCCGGATCGACGTGGAAGCCGAACCGATCGGAGATCTCGCGCACCCTCGCGCGCGCAGCCGCGAGATCCAGACGACCGCCGAAGGTGGTCTCCTCATGGCCGAGCATGACGTTCTCGGCCACCGTGAAGACGGGGATCAGCATGAAATGCTGATGCACCATGCCGATGCCTGCGGCCATGGCGTCACCGGGACCGGCGAAGTGCTGTTCGACGTCGTTCAGCAGAATCGCGCCCTCATCAGCCTGGTACAGGCCGTAGAGCACGTTCATCAGCGTCGACTTCCCCGCACCGTTCTCGCCGAGGAGACAGTGGATCTCCCCCGGCTCGATCGTGAGGTCGATATGGTCGTTGGCTGTCAGCGCGCCGAACCTCTTCGTAATGCCGCGCAATTCAAGCTTCATGTGTCAGATCCTAACCAGCGAAGTTACTTCCGCCCAGGCTCCTGTGGAAGCCAGGCAAAGGCGAGGGGAGGTCGGCGGGTGGCCGACCTCCCCTCGTTCATCAATACTCGATCACTCGAGGTACGACGTCACAGTGACATCACCGGAGATGATCTGCTCCTGCAGGTCCTGCACAGCGGTCCACAGTGCCGGGTCCACCTTGTCCTGGAAGTTGTGGAGGTCGGCGATGCCGACGCCCTTGTTCTCGAGTGTGCCGATGTAGGGCTCGGCGTCGAACTCACCCTCTGCGCTGCTCATGGTCGCCTCGTAGGTCGAGAGCTTCATGTCCTTGAGGATCGAGGTGAGCACGTAGTCGGCGGTGGTCGGGTCGGTGACGAACAGGTCAGCATCCGCACCGATCAGCGCGATGTCACGACCGGACTCCTTGATGACCTGGAGCGCCGACTGGTAGATCGGGCCTCCGACGGGCAGGATCACGTCGACACCCTGGTCGATGATGTTCTGCGCGACCGACTTGGCCTCGGGGCCGGCGTCGAAGCCACCGGTGAACGACGTCATGCCCACGACCTCGACGGCGGTGCCGTTCTCCTGGTTGTAGTAGTCGACGCCCTGCTTGTAGCCGTCCATGAAGATCGTCACGGTCGGGAACTCCATGCCGCCGAACGTGCCGACCTTGCCGGTCTCCGAGTAGCCCGCCGACAGGTAGCCCGCCAGGAAAGCGGCCTGTGCCGTGTCGTACAGCAGCGGCTTGACGTTCTCGGCATCCTTCTCGCCGTCGAAGTCATTGTCAGCAGCGTCGTCGACGAGGATGTAGTCGATGTCCTCGTTCGCGAGTGCGCTCTCGACAGTGGCCGCAGACAGCGCGAAACCGACCGAGACGATCGCGTTGCAACCCTGCGACACGAGGCTCTCGATGTTCGGTGCGAAGTCCGTCTCGCTGTTGGACTCGACGTTCTTGTACTCGACGCCGAGTTCGTCGGCGGCCTGCACGACGCCCTCGTAGGAGAGCTGGTTGAACGACTTGTCGTCGAATCCGCCGGCATCCGAGACGATGCAGGGCAGGAAGTCGATGGTCTCCCCGCCGGCTTCACCGCCGCCGTTGTCCTCAGGCGCGGCTCCGCAGCCTGCGAGTGCGACGGCGACGCCGGTCGCCACGAGCGCGGCAAGAGCGCGCTTTCGGGTGGAAATGGTCACGTAAGCCTCCACGACTACTGGCCTGCGCCGATCGCAAGGCCCCGTCCGGCTAAGTTACCCAGTGTTACACCGCGACAGCAGTGCAGACGGTTAATGGTTATGAACTCGCAATAGACCCGGATCAGGTGCTACAGAACGTCGCCGCGCCCGGTGAGTTTCAACGACTCCACCACACCTTTGACGCGCTGCGCGTGCTCCGCTGTCGTGACCAGCAGTGCGTCAGGAGTGTCGACCACGACGATATCCTTCA
This sequence comes from Microbacterium sp., assembly GCF_052099035.1. GTDB lineage: Bacteria > Actinomycetota > Actinomycetes > Actinomycetales > Microbacteriaceae > Microbacterium. The sequence continues at coordinate 48,608 of NZ_JBQDSX010000002.1, forward strand.
CGCCGATCAGGCTGATCACGCGGGAAGTCTGGCTGACGAGGATTCCGGTGGCGGCATCCGAGAGCACGCGGGCCCTGGGCCCGAGCACGGCGAGGTCGTTCTTGCGTCCGTTGCTGATGAGCTTGGTCAGCGAGGCGAAATCCCCCACATCATCCCAGTCGAAGTGTCCGGGAATGACAGCCAGTCGCCCCTTCTCGGCCGCGGGTTCCGCGACGGCGTAGTCGATGGCGATCTTCTTGAGCGTCGGCCAGACCCGATCGACGACCGGTCCGCGCTTGTCCCGGTCGTCCCACGCCTCGGCGAGTTCGAGGAGTCCGGCATGCAGTTCCGGCTCGTTCTGAGCGAGCTCATCCAGAAGCACGCTGGCCCGGGAGATGAACATGCCGGCGTTCCACAAGAAGGAACGATCCGCGTAATACTCCTTCGCGGTCTCGAGATCCGGCTTCTCGACGAAGCGCACGACCGTGGCGGCCTCGGGCGCCTTGTCCACGATGAGCTCGTCGCCCTTCTGGATGTAGCCGAATCCGACCGATGGCTCCGACGGCTGGATGCCGATGGTGCAGATGTATCCGTCGCGGGCGACGGCCACAGCCTGCTCCACGGCGAACTCGAACGTGCGCAGTCCGCGGATGACATGATCAGCCGCGAACGAGCCGATGATGACGTCCGGGTCTCGACGGTGCAGAATCGCGGCGGCGAGCCCGATGGCAGCTGCCGAGTCGCGAGGCTCGGACTCGAGGAACACGTTCAAGTCCTGGATGCCGGGCAGCTCAGCCTCGACGGCCGCCCGATGCGCGCGGCCCGTGACGACCGCGATGCGGTCCGGACCGACCATCGGCTCCAAGCGATCCCAGGTATCCCGCAGAAGCGAGTTGCCGGAGCCGGTGAGGTCGTGGAGGAACTTCGGCGCGTCCGCACGGGAGAGCGGCCACAGTCTGCTGCCGATGCCGCCTGCGGGGATCACTGCGTAGAAGTCATCGAAGGCCGAGGTCATGCGTTCAGCGTAGCGGGCGGGAGAAATCTCGACGTCAAGACAGTTAGGCCACCCTTCGTCGCTCCCAGCGTTTGAACAGGAATAGGATGGAACCCGATCGGGCATGCCCTGAGGTCGGTTCAGACCCAGTACATGCTGCCGACCTCGCACCGATAGGGAGGACGACCGTGTCCGCAGGCACTCGCTTGACACCGTCGATTTCGGAAACCACGTCCAAGGCTCCACGCGGCACGCTGTACCGCGGTCGTGAGGGCATGTGGTCGTGGGTGCTTCATCGCATCACCGGAGTCGCCATCTTCTTCTTCCTGCTTGTCCATGTCCTGGACACAGCACTCATCCGGGTCTCCCCCGAGGCGTACGACGCCGTGATCGGCACGTATAAGAACCCGATCATGGCGCTCGGCGAGGTCGTGCTCGTCGCCGCCATCGTGTTCCACGCGATGAATGGCCTCCGCATCATCCTCGTCGACTTCTGGTCGAAGGGCGCGCGGTTCCAGCGTCAGCTGTTCTGGGGCGTGCTGGCCGTCTGGGTCGTTCTGATGGCGGGCTTTGCCGGCCGCCACCTCTCACTCGCATTCTCCAGCATGGGCGGAGGCCACTGATGTCCGCACAGACCATCGCCGCACAAGCCGGTACCGATCAGCCGCGCCGTCGCCGTGGCGTCAACCTCGAGAAGTGGGGCTGGGTGTTCATGCGAGCATCCGGTGTCGTCCTGATCGTCCTGATCTTCGGCCACCTCTTCGTCAACCTCATGACCGGCGAAGGCATCCACGCGCTGGATTTCGCATTCGTCGCCGGTAAGTTCGCCTCACCGTTCTGGCAGTGGTGGGACGTGGTGATGCTGTGGCTGGCGTTCATCCACGGCGGCAACGGCATGCGCACGATCATCAACGACTACGTGACGCACGAGAAGGTCCGAAAGACTCTGGTCGGCGCTGTTGCACTCGCCGCCGGACTCCTCATCATCCTCGGCACACTCGTCGTGTTCACATTCGACCCTTGCCTGGGCGTGACCGACACCAGCTCCCTGTGGGAGTCGTGCCAGGCTCTGGGCAAGTAGAAGAGAAGGCTTGAAGAGTGACTACTGAGACTCAGGATTCCGTCGTCCGCGACGGTGTGCACTACCACCAGTTCGACGTCGTGATCGTCGGCGCCGGCGGCGCCGGCATGCGTGCGGCGATTGAGGCAGGTCCCGGTGCGAAGACGGCCGTGATCTCCAAGCTCTACCCGACGCGCTCCCACACGGGTGCCGCGCAGGGCGGCATGGCGGCAGCCCTCGCGAACGTCGAGGAGGACAGCTGGGAATGGCACACATTCGACACCGTCAAGGGTGGCGACTACCTCGTCGACCAGGATGCTGCTGAGATCCTCGCCAAGGAAGCCATCGACGCGGTCATCGACCTCGAGAACATGGGGCTGCCGTTCAACCGCACCCCCGAGGGCAAGATCGATCAGCGTCGCTTCGGCGGCCACACGGCCAACCACGGCAAGACTCCGGTGCGCCGTGCGTGCTACGCCGCTGACCGCACCGGCCACATGATCCTGCAGACGCTGTTCCAGAACTGCGTCAAGCTCGGCATCAACTTCTTCAACGAGTTCTACGTGCTCGATCTGATCACGGTCGTAGGCGAGGACGGCGGTACCCAGGTCGCCGGTGTCGTCGCTTATGACCTCTCCACCGGCGAGCTGCACGTCTTCCAGGCCAAGGCCGTGATCTTCGCGACCGGCGGTTTCGGCAAGATCTTCAAGACCACCTCCAACGCGCACACCCTCACCGGCGACGGCGTGGGGATCGTCTGGCGCAAGAACCTGCCGCTCGAAGACATGGAGTTCTTCCAGTTCCATCCGACCGGCCTCGCCGGTCTCGGCATCCTGCTCACCGAGGGTGCCCGCGGTGAGGGAGCGATTCTCCGCAACGAGTCCGGTGAGCGCTTCATGGAGCGCTACGCCCCCACCATCAAGGACCTCGCACCGCGTGACATCGTGGCGCGCTCCATGGTGCAGGAGGTCCTCGACGGACGCGGCGCTGGTCCGCACAAGGACTACGTGTATCTCGACTGCACGCACCTCGGTGCCGAAGTCCTCGAGACGAAGCTGCCGGATATCACCGAGTTCGCGCGCACCTACCTGGGTGTGGACCCGGTCACGGAGCCGGTTCCGGTCATGCCGACCGCGCACTACGCGATGGGCGGCATCCCCACCAACAACAACGCCGAGGTGCTCTCCGACAACGACACCATCGTCCCGGGCCTCTACGCCGCCGGCGAGTGCGCGTGCGTCTCTGTGCACGGCTCGAACCGCCTGGGCACCAACTCACTGCTCGATATCAACGTGTTCGGCAAGCGCGCGGGAAACAACGCCGTCGCCTACGCCAAGACCGCGGAGTTCGTGCCGCTCCCCGAGAACCCGGCGGCCTTCGTCTCGGGCCTGCTCGAGCAGCTGCGCGACAGCAACGGCACCGAGCGCGTGGCCGTGCTGCGCAAGAAGCTCCAGGACGAGATGGACCTCGGAGCTCAGGTGTTCCGCACCCACGAGTCGCTCGAGCACGTGCTCGGCGTCATCGCGGAGCTCCGCGAGCGCTACAAGAACGTCTACGTCGACGACAAGGGACACCGCTTCAACACCGACCTGCTCGAAGCCGTCGAACTGGGCTTCCTGCTCGACATCGCCGAGGTCGTCGTCTACGCCGCGCAGAACCGTGAGGAGAGCCGCGGTGGCCACATGCGCGACGACTTCCCCAAGCGCGACGACGAGAAGTACATGAAGCACACGATGGCGTACCTCACGGGTGACCCGCACTCGTCAACTCCGTCCGACCACATCAAACTCGACTGGAAGCCGGTTGTCATCACCAACTACCAGCCGATGGAGAGGAAGTACTGACCATGTCGAATGCTGTCGCAGAGGCTCCTGCCGCCGCTGATCCGGCCGTCCAGTCCTTCCTCGTCACGTTCATCGTCCGCCGATTCGACCCCGAGAAGGATGCCGAACCGCGCTGGGTCGACTACGACGTCGAGCTGTTCGCCACCGACCGCGTCCTCGATGCGCTCCACAAGATCAAGTGGGAGGTCGACGGTTCGCTGTCCTTCCGCCGCTCGTGCGCGCACGGCATCTGCGGCTCGGATGCGATGCGCATCAACGGTCGCAACCGCCTCGCCTGCAAGACGCTGATCAAGGACCTCGACATCTCGAAGCCGATCTACGTCGAGGCGATCAAGGGGCTGCCGCTCGAGAAGGACCTCATCGTCGACATGGAGCCGTTCTTCGCCTCCTACCGCGAGGTGCAGCCCTTCCTCGTGGCGAACTCCACTCCGGAGAAGGGCAAGGAGCGCGTGCAGTCGATCGCGGACCGCGCGATCTTCGATGACACCACCAAGTGCATCCTGTGCGCGGCGTGCACCTCGTCGTGCCCGGTCTTCTGGACGGATGGTCAGTACTTCGGACCGGCTGCCATCGTCAACGCGCACCGCTTCATCTTCGACTCGCGCGACGACAACGGCGACGCCCGCCTGGACATCCTCAACGACAAGGAGGGCGTGTGGCGCTGCCGCACGACCTTCAACTGCACCGAGGCGTGCCCCCGCGGCATCGAGGTCACCAAGGCGATCGCCGAGGTCAAGCAGGCGGTCCTGCGCGGCCGCGTCTGAGACTGCCCTACTCCCCCGAGTGGGGAGGTCGTTCGCCGAGAGGGGTGAGAACGTGTCCGAAGATCGCGTCCCCCTGCGTCAACGATTCGAACAGCCCATCGAGCGCGCGACCGATCTGAAGGATCGCACTCTCGCCACCTTCCCCGTTCGGGTGTGGCGAGGGTTCCTCCGCGGGAATGGATTCCTGCTGTCGGCAGGGATGAGCTACTACGTCCTGTTCTCGCTGTTCGCGGCGCTCTATGTGAGTTTTGCCGGCGTCGGACTCTGGCTCGGCGCCAGCTCGCGCGCGATCGATGTCCTCATCCAGTTGGTCAACAGCTACCTGCCCGGACTGATCGGGACATCGGGTCTGCTCAGCAAAAAAGACGTAGTGACGATCGCACAGAGCAGCACCAGCCTGCTGACGATCACCGGTGCTATCGCCGTGGGCTTCGCCGCATGGACGGCGATCTCCGCGGTGACCTTCACGCGTCGCGCGATCCGTGACATCTTCGGACTGCCCTTCGATACGCGCTCGTACTGGATCCTCAAAGCCCGCGATCTGCTCGCCGGGGTGATGTTCGGACTTGCGCTCGTCGCCGGCGCGGCACTGAGCACATTCAGCTCGTGGGCATTGGACTCGCTGGTCGATCTGTTCCAGTGGGACAAGAACACCTGGCTGCTGTCCAGTACCGGGCGAGGACTGTGGATCGTCAGCGCGTTCGTGATCGACGCGGGAGCGCTCGCGAGCCTCGTCCGCTTCCTCGTCGGCGCAGATCTACGATGGCGCTTCATCTGGCCGGCCTCCCTGATCGGCGCGGGTGCGATGGTGCTTCTCCAGCTCACCGCCGGCGCGCTGCTCACACGCGTGCCCAGCAACCCGCTCCTCGCCTCGTTCGCCGTGATCATCGCTCTGCTGCTGTGGTGCCGGCTTCTCTCGAGCGTCATCCTCGTCGCAGCGTCATGGATAGCGGTGACCGCCGCTGACAACGACCATCCCCTCGAGATCACGGACGAAGCGGCCGCTCGCCTCGCGGAGCAAGAGGCGCTGGTACTCGCCGCACGCGTGCAGCTGCGACGTGCACGCGACGCGTACGCCGAAGCGCGATGGTATCGACGTCCCTTCGCCCGACGTGCCGTGCGCCATGCGAAAGCGACGCTCACCGCGGCGATCGAGGAGACCGAATCGGGGGATGTCACCGGCCCTCGTTAGGCTGGTTCCATGCCTCATCTGCGTATCGCTTCGGTCAACGTCAACGGAATCCGGGCCTCGGTCCGCAACGGCATGAACGGGTGGCTCGATGCTGCCGAGGTCGATGTGCTCACCCTGCAAGAGGTGCGCGCACAGGACGACCATCTCGCAGCTGCCCTCCCTGGCTGGTCGATCATTCACGACGAGGCGACGACGAAGGGTCGCGCTGGCGTCGCCATCGCGAGCCGGACACCTGCTCTCGCCTCGCGTACCGCCTTCGGCGCGGACGACTTCGATTCGAAGGGCCGCTGGATCGAGGGAGATTTTCTGCTCGGTGACGAGCCGCTTACAATCGTGAGCGCCTATGTGCACTCCGGCGAAGCAGACACTCCCAAGCAAGACGAGAAGTGGAAGTTCCTCGACGCCTTCGATACGCGGCTGTCAGAGCTCGGGGGCGATGGCGCATTCGCCGTCGTCACCGGTGACCTCAACGTCGGTCATCGCGAGCTCGACATCAAGAACTGGCGCGGCAACCGCAAGAAATCCGGGTTCCTTCCCCGAGAACGTACCTATTTCGATCGTTATCTCGGCGAGGCCGGTACCGAGGTGACCGGTGTCGACGGCACGGTCGGCACGGGGCTCGGCTGGGTCGATGTCGGGCGCCGGTTCCACGGCGAGGTCGATGGCCCGTACACATGGTGGTCGGCGCGTGGGCAGGCCTTCGACAATGACACCGGATGGCGCATCGACTACCACCTCGCAACACCCGCCCTCGCCGGGCGTGTCATCGATTACCGCGTCGCCCGTGCCGCCAGTTATGCAGAACGCTGGAGCGACCACGCGCCCGTGGTGGTCGACTACTCGTACTGATCCTGGGTGCCCGTAGGATTGGAGCTGTGAACAAGCCTCGTCTCTACTCAGGAATGCAGCCCTCCGCCGACTCTCTGCAGGCCGGCAACTACATCGGGGCGCTGCTGCAGTGGCGGGACATGCAGAACTCGTACGACGCGTTCTTCTCCGTTGTCGATCTGCACGCGATCACCGTCCCTCAGGACCCCAAAGAGCTGCGCGAGAAGACCCGTCGCACGGCGGCGCAGTACATTGCCGCGGGCATCGAGCCGTCGAAGTCCACGCTGTACGTGCAGTCGCACGTACAGGCACACGCCGAGCTGGCCTGGGTGCTGGGAACCATCACCGGATTCGGCGAAGCCGGCCGCATGACGCAGTTCAAGGACAAATCCGCACGCTTCGGGCAGGACTCCACCTCGGTGGGTCTGTTCACCTACCCCGTACTCATGGCCGCCGACATCCTCCTCTATCAGAGCGAACTGGTCCCCGTCGGTGACGATCAGAAGCAGCATGTCGAGCTCACCCGTGACCTGGCTGAGCGCTTCAACAAGCGATTCGGCAAAACTTTCACCATCCCGAAGCCGGTCATCCAGAAGGACACCGCACGCATCTACGACCTGCAGAATCCGACATCGAAGATGTCGAAGTCCGCTGAGTCGGATGCCGGAGTGCTGTGGCTTCTCGACGAGCCGGCCAAATCGGCGAAGAAGATCATGCGCGCGGTGACCGACGCCGAGGGCTCCGTGCGCTACGACCGCGAGAACAAGCCGGGCGTATCGAACCTGCTCACCATCTATGCAGCTCTCAGCGGTCGCCAAGTGGAATCGCTCGAGAACGAGTACGCGGGGCGTGGCTACGGTGATTTCAAGAAGGACCTGGCCGAAGTGGTCACGTCCGAGTTCGGGCCCGTGCGCGAGCGCGTCCTCGAGTTGCTCGACGACCCCGCCGAGCTCGACCGCATCCTCGCTGCGAATGCAGAACGCGCAGAGGCTGTCGCCAATGCCACCCTCGCCGATGTCTACGACCGGGTGGGCCTGCTCCGTCGAGTCTGACTGCCGGAGCTGCCCTGCCCTCTAAGATGGGGGCGTGACAGATCCGCAGCTTCCTCCGCCGCCGTCCAACCCGGTTCCGCCGATTCCCGCCGCGCCGGAGGGGCAGCACTACCTGGCCCCACCGGCGCAGCCACCGGCACCGGCGTACCAGAATCCGGCCTATCAGGCGCCTCCGGGAGCCTATGCCGCTCCCGTCGGTGGATATGGCGCGCCCGTCGGTGGATACAACTCTCCGGCCGGGCCCTTCCAGGCCCCGCAGCCGGGAGGCCCACAGCCGACAGCGCCGAAATCTGCTGTACTCGGCGTGATCGCGTTCGTGTGCTCGATCGTCGCGGCTATCGTGATGCCGATCATCGCGGGCGTGGCCGGCTACCAGATCGGATTCCGTCTCCCGTCGATCGCGAATGAGATCGACTCCGCGGCATCCGACCTCGCGGCCCTCTCCCCCGTGCGCGACCAGGTGTTGATGGGCGAGATCGGATTCTGGGTCGGCACCCTGGCCGGGATCGCCGCCATCGTCTTGGGCATCATGGCGATCGCGAAGCGTCAGGGACGCGTGTGGGGAGTCATCGCGCTGATCCTCGGCGTGATCGGACCGATGATCTTCTTCATCGTTCTCAGCATCACACTGGCCAGCGGCGCGGGCTCCGGCGCCGTGTCGCAGTTCTCATAACCCGCCGGCGCATGCGTCGGCAGCGCAGTCAGCGCGGAGCGTGATGCTTCTGCTGTGCGGCGAGCAGCCCCTCTGAGACCAGCAGCTCGACGGCGTCAGCGGCGTCCGAGACGAGCACGGGCAGCGACTCGCGCTCGTTCTTACTGAAGGGCGAGATCACCCAGTCGGCAGCATCCTGGCGCCCGGGGGGACGCCCGATGCCGACGCGCACACGCGGGAAGTCTGCCGTGCTGAGCGCGCTGGCAACGTCGCGGACGCCGTTGTGCCCGCCGTGCCCACCACCGGTTTTGAGCTTGAGCGTGTCGAACGGGATGTCCAGCTCGTCATGAATGATGACGGTGCGCTCCGGGGGGACCGAGTAGAACCGCGCCAGCGCGGCGACCGGCGTCCCTGAAACGTTCATGAACGAGTTCGGCTTGGCGAGGACGATCTTGTCCGCACCCGGCTCCAGCCATGTCTCGATCGCGCGCGCCCCGGCCTTGTGTTCGCGAAACGTCTCACTTCGACGGGCTGCGAGTTCGTCGACGACCAGCTGACCAACGTTGTGACGGGTCGTCTCATACCGAGGACCGGGGTTGCCCAGTCCGACGATCAGCCAGGTGTCAGCCATGCGTCTCTCTTCTCTCGACATCGCCAGGATACGACTGGCCAGGATACGACAGAGGGGACGCGATCATCTCGCGTCCCCTCTGCAGTGAGCAGCTGAATTACTCTGCAGCAGCCTCTTCGGCGGCCGGTGCGGCCTCGCCCTCAGCGGCAGCGGCTTCGTCCGCGGCAGGCTCAACCTCAGCGGCCGGAACGTAAACGGTGACGAGCAGCAGCTCAGGGTCATCGATCAGCGATGCGCCCTTGGGCAGGTTGACCTCGCCGGCGGTGATGTGCGCGCCCTCTTCCAGGCCCTCGACGGAAACCTCGAGGTGCTGCGGGATGTGAGTCGCCTCGACCTCGAGCTTGATCGTGGTGACCTCGACGGAGACGACGGTGCCGGAGAACGACTCGCCGCTGGTGAAGATCGGGACCTCGACCTGGACCTTCTCGCCCTTCTTCACGACGAGGAGGTCGATGTGCTCGATGATCTGACGCACCGGATCCCGCTGCACGTCCTTGACGAGAGCGAGCTGGCTCTTGCCCTCGATGTCGAGCTCGAGCAGCGCGTTCGCACGGCGGATGATGAGCGAGACCTGGTGGCCAGGAAGCGCGACGTGCACCGGCTCGGTGCCGTGGCCGTAGATGACGGCGGGGATCTTGCCGGCAGCGCGCAGGCGGCGGGCGAAGCCCTTGCCGAATTCTGCGCGGACCTCGGCGTGGACCTTGGTGTCCTCAGACATTGGTTCTCCTTCGGGGCACACGGCGAACTGCTCGCCGCGTGGTGGTCTTGTGGTCGGCTTCCCGGACGCAGACGTGCGAAAAAGCCACGAGGCTTGATTCGCCGCGTCGATTACGGATGCCGCGCACGCGAAGCATCCCTCGCCGAGGAACTCCTCTATGGTACCTGATCAGGCGGTAGGCTGAAACTCGGTGCTTCACCGCACGCACACACCCGCATCAGAAACTGGAGTCCGGCATGATCGACGGCACTTTCCTCTCACACGTGATCCTGTGGCTGATCGGGGCGATGACCCTGGGCGCCACCGTCTGCACCATCGGTGCGCTGTTCTCCATGGGGCGCACCAGCTACCGCAAGGACTGACCCGCAACCCACGTTCGTGCACTGGATGTCACGAATGCAACGTCTCCTCGTGACCGCGATAATCTGAAGTCATCCCACTTCACGATCGAGGAGCAATCTGTGCCCGAAGCATCTGCGAATATCGGAGTCGTTGGACTCGCCGTCATGGGGTCGAATCTGGCCCGCAACCTCGCTTCTCGCGAGGGGAACTCGGTAGCGGTGTTCAATCGCAGCCGTTCCAAGACGGACGAGCTGATCGCGACGCACCCTGAGGCCGAGTTCGTTCCCGCGTTCTCGTATCAGGAGTTCGCCGACAGCCTGCAGAAGCCGCGGACGGCGATCATCATGGTCAAAGCCGGCGGTCCCACAGATGCCGTGATCGACTCGCTTGTCGAGGTCTTCGAGCCCGGCGACATCATCGTCGATGGCGGCAATGCCTACTTCCCCGACACGATCCGCCGCGAGAAGGCCGTCCGCGAGACGGGCATCAACTTCGTCGGCGCCGGGATCTCCGGCGGTGAAGAAGGCGCGCTCCTCGGACCCTCGATCATGCCCGGCGGTTCCGACGAGTCCTGGGTCACTCTCGGACCGATCCTCAAGTCCATCGCCGCAGTCGCCGAGGGCGAGCCCTGCGTCACGCACATCGGGCACGACGGCGCCGGCCACTTCGTGAAGATGGTCCACAACGGCATCGAGTACGCCGACATGCAGCTCATCGCCGAGGCGTACGACCTCATCCGCCGCGGAACGGGCAAGAGCCCGGCCGAGATCGCAGACATCTTCGCCGAATGGAACGCCGGCGAGCTCGAGTCCTATCTGATCGAGATCACCGCCGAGGTGCTCCGTCAGACCGACGCCGAAACCGGCAAGCCGCTGGTCGATGTCATCCTCGACCAGGCAGGAGCCAAGGGCACCGGCGCCTGGACCGTGCAGACCGCCCTCGCCCTCGGCGTCCCCGTCTCCGGCATCGCCGAGGCCACCTTCGCCCGGTCCCTGTCCTCCCACCCCGAGCAGCGCGCTGTCGCCACGCACCTCCCCGGCCCTTCGGAGACGTTCACGGTCGACGATGTCGACGCGTTCATCGAGGACGTCCGCCTCGCCCTCTACGCCTCGAAGATCGTCGCCTACTCGCAGGGATTCGACGAGATCCGTGCCGGGGCCGCCGAATACGGGTGGAACATCGACCTCGGAGCCGTATCGAAGATCTGGCGCGGAGGATGCATCATCCGCGCCCAGTTCCTCAACCGCATCGCCGACGCTTACAACGAGAGCGCAGAGCTGCCGCTGCTGATGTCCGCCCCGTATTTCGCCGAAGCACTCGGCCGCGGACAGGCATCATGGCGTCGCGTGGTCATCGCCGCCGCGACCGCGGGCATCCCCGCACCGGCGTTCTCCTCGTCGCTGTCTTACTACGACGGCATCCGCGCCGACCGCCTGCCCGCAGCCCTCGTGCAGGGGCAGCGCGATTTCTTCGGCGCCCACACCTACAAGCGCGTCGACAAGGACGGCACCTTCCACACGCTGTGGTCCGGAGACCGCACCGAGATCGAGGCCGTCGACACGCACTGAGCGCACTGCGATTCACAGGTCAGACATAGTCCTTTCCATAGAAATCCCATAGCTGATTCCTCAGAATGGTGACATGACCGCTGACCTGCCCGAACTGCACCGCCCTGATGGCTCGCCGCTGCGCATCCTCGCCGTGGATGACGAGCAGATGCTCACGGACCTCCTGGCGATGGCTCTGCGCATGGAGGGTTGGGAGGTGCGCACAGCATCCTCGGGGTTGGAGGCACTGCAGGTCGCTCGAGAGTTCGAGCCCGATGCCCTCGTGCTCGACATCATGATGCCCGACCTCGACGGCATGAGCGTGCTGCGCCGCCTGCGCGAATCCGGCAATCTCGTGCCGGTGCTGTTCCTCACCGCGAAGGATGCCGTGGGCGATCGCGTCGCCGGCCTCACGGCCGGCGGCGACGACTACGTCACCAAGCCGTTCAGCCTCGAAGAGGTCATCGCGCGGCTGCGCGCGATCATCCGCCGCACGGGACTCGCCGCATCCGACGAGGGACAGTCGATCCTGCGCGTCGGCGACCTGACCTTGAACGAGGACAGTCACGAGGTCGAACGCGCCGGCGACGAGATCGAGTTGACCGCAACGGAGTTCGAGCTGCTGCGCTACCTCATGCGCAATGAGCGACGGGTGCTCTCGAAGGCACAGATCCTCGATCGCGTCTGGAGCTACGACTTCGGCGGCAAATCATCCGTCGTCGAGCTCTATATCTCGTATCTGCGCAAGAAGATCGATGCGGGTCGCACTCCCCTGCTGCACACCGTCCGCGGCGTCGGGTACATGATCAAGGCTCCGCAGTGACCACACCCGAACCATCCCGGCCGTGGACGCTGCAGACGCGGCTCATGGCCGCCGTGATCGGGTTCGTGTCACTCATCCTCATCATCGTCGCCATCATCACCAGCGCAACGCTCGGCACGGCGCTGGAGGGCCAGCTCGCGGAACAGGTCAGGTCGATGTCGATCCGCACGACCAGCCTCGTCACACAGGCGTCGGTTCCGGCAGCGGTGAAGAACGTCCCCCTGACCGCCCAAGCAGCCATGGAGAATGTCGCACCACCCGCGACCGGCCTCCTGCTGGCCATCGCGGATCCCGACAGCGGAGCCAGCGGTGTGCTGGTCGACAGCTCCGGAAAAGTCCAGGATCTGACCGACGAGCAGCTCGTCGCCATCGACGAGGCGCTGAGCGGTCGTGCAACCGGGGCCATCGCGCTGGAGGGTTCCCACAGAGGGTCGTATCAGCTGGCGGTGACCGAGACATCGGTGACCCAGTTCTCCGGCAAGATCACCGTCGTCACGGGCCTGCCCCGGGATGCCATCCAGAGCACGATGGCGCAGCTTCTGACCGTGATCACCCTGGCGACCCTCGGTGGTCTCATCCTGCTCGCGCTGACGACAGCAGTGACGATCCGATTCAGCCTCCGGCCCCTGCGTGCAGTGGCCGGCACAGCGACCCGTGTCGCCAACCAGCCGCTCGATCGTGGTGAGGTCGAGATCACGGAGCGCGTGCCCGCGTCCGAAGCCGACCCGCGCACGGAGACCGGGTTGGTCGGAGCCTCGCTGAACAAGCTGCTCGACCACGTCAACGACTCCCTCGCCGCGCGGCAGCGCAATGAGGAGCGGATGCGCAAATTCGTCGCGGATGCCAGCCACGAACTGCGCACTCCGCTGGCATCCATCCGCGGCTATTCCGAGCTTTCGCTGCGGACCCTTCGACAGGCTCAGGGACCGCGACAGGCTCAGGGACCGCGACAGGATCAGGGGCCGGATGCCGACAGCACCGAGACCGCGCTCGAGCGCATCCAGGCCCAGTCACTGCGCATGACCAGGCTCGTCGAAGACCTGCTGCTGCTCGCTCGCCTGGATGAGGGCCAGGAGCTCGTCTACGGATCCGTCGACCTCACCCAGCTGGCCCTGGAGGGCCTCTCCGATGCTCGGCCGACCGCGCCCGACCACATCTGGAACATCGAGGTGCCCGACGAGCCCGTCGTGATGGTCGGCGACGCCGGCCGCCTGCATCAGGTGGTGGCGAATCTGCTCGCGAACGCACGCACGCATACTCCGGCTGGCACCGAGATCACGCTGAGCGTTGCGCGGGAGGGCGATGCCGCGGTGATTCGCGTGCATGACAACGGCCCGGGGATCGATCCCGCGGTGCGCGAAGAGCTCTTCGCCCGCTTCGCACGCGGTGACAGCTCCCGTGCTCGCCAGACAGGTGGCACCGGGCTGGGCCTGGCGATCGCCAAGGCGATCGTGGAAGGCCACCACGGAGTGATCGAGGTGGAATCGGAACCGGGAGACACCACCTTCACTGTCGGGTTCCCCGCGTCTGCGGCATCCGCTTCGGGGTCTTCCTCCGCGTAGCCGGAATCAGTACCCGGCAAAGGCGTCCGTGGTCACCGAGTGCGCCTTCTGCAGAGCGGGTGAGAGATCGGCGATCAGTCGCGGTGGACCGGAGATGAACGTATGCCGTGACGCGATATCGGGCACGGCCCGTTCGAGTCCGGCAGCATCCAGACGGACGCCTCGCGCCCAGGTCCAGTGCGCTGGGAGTCCCGTCGGCTCATCACGGCTGAAGACGACGGTCGGCACTCCGGTCGCTTCCAGTTCCTCCCGGAACGCCAACTCCGACGCCTCGGATGCCACGTACACGAGCACGATGTCACGCCGCACTCCGTCGGCCTGCAGCTGACGCAGCTGCGAGACGAACGGAGTCACGCCGATACCTGCCGCAAGCATGAGCACCGGAGTCTCGCCCTTGGGCAGGAGGAAATCTCCCCAAGTACCGGTCACGGCAAGGGTCGTGCCCGGTTCAGCGACCGCCAGAGCACGCTTGTACGACGACGGATGTTTCTGATCGCCGTTCTTGTAGGCGATCCGCAGTGTCGGCAGGTCTGCCGGCGCGGAGACGATGCTGAACTCGCGTCGCGTGCCGCGTGCATCGGGGTGCCGATGCGGGACGTCGAGCTCGAGATACTGCCCCGGGAGGAAGCGCAGCTTCCCTCTGGCCCGGAACGTCAGTTCCTGCGCCGTCGGCGTGATGAACTCGCGTCTCTCCAGCGTCAATCGCACGGACCCGCGCAGTGCGAAGGTCAGCGCGAGCAGGTTGCCGATCAGCAGCGCCCGCTCCTGTCCGAGTGTGAACAGACCGCCGATGACGATCGGCCACCCGGCAAGGACGCCCACGAGAGCGGCCACCCAGAACTGCTGCCAGCGCCGCGGCGGACTGGTCAGGGGCTCAGCGACCATGAATATGCCGAGGAACAAGTACGGCGAGTGCAGGACCGCGAAGGACAGCGCCGCAGGGACCTCGAGATCGACGCCGAGCTGCTGCGCCTCCACGACCTGGCGCACGACCGCGGCGCCGACAGCGATGAGCAGGAACACCAGCACCACGCGCACCCGCTCGATACGCGAGAGCACGAACAGCCCGAACACCGCCACCGGGATCGCCATCGTGGGTGTCCCCACCCACCAGGATGCCGAGGTGCCCAGCCATTCGAATGCGCCGAACGCCCCGACGATCGAGACGACAGCCGCGCCGAACGCGGCGGGATTAAAGATATGCCGTCCGCGCCATACGATGATGTACTTCGAAATACTTGCCAGCCCACCAGCCAGCGCGAGGCCGATCAGTGCCGGAACATCCAGTCCCGGGCGCATGACGAACAGCAGGATCAGAGCTGTCACGGCAGACGACTCCACGCGCCAGGGCAGATGCAGCAGGCGTTGCGCTGCCGCATCGACGGCGGAGATCACCACCAGCAGCACGACGAACGCCACGACGAGTTCCAGCGGCGCAGGCGCCACCAGCCCGAACACGGACAGGACCAGTGCGACGAGGGCGAGGGCTGCGAGGCTGTACAGCACCAGCCGGTACATCGAGATGGCGCCGAGGACCGCGAGCACCCGCTGACGCAGAGCGGCGAAGGAGATCACGACTTCACGAGCTAGGCGTCGCCACCGAACATGCTGGTGACCGAGCCGTCTTCGAAAACCTCGTGGATGGCGCGGGCCAGCAGCGGCGCGATCGGCAGAATCGTGAGAGTGTCCCACCGTCGTGACTCGGTGAGCGGGATCGTGTCAGTGATGACGACCTCATCGATCGCAGCATCCTGCAGACGTTCGCTGGCCGGGTCGCTGAAAATCGCATGCGTGGCCGCGACGATGACCCGACGAGCGCCGCTGGCCTTGAGAGCCTGAGCAGCCTTCACGATCGTGCCACCGGTGTCGATCATGTCGTCCACGAGCAGGCATGTACGTCCCTCGACGGCGCCGACGATCTCGTGCACGCTGACCTGGTTGGCGACCTTCGGGTCGCGGCGCTTGTGGATGATCGCAAGCGGAGCATCCAGGCTGTCGGACCAGGTATCGGCGACGCGCACGCGGCCCATGTCCGGGGAGACGATCGTGAGGGTCTCGTGGTCTTCGGCCGTCAGGTTCTCGCGGAAATGCTCGAGCAGCACCGGCTTGGCAAAGAGGTGGTCGACAGGGCCGTCGAAGAAGCCCTGGATCTGGGCTGCGTGCAGGTCGACGCTCATGATGCGGTCGGCGCCCGCGGTCTTGAGTAGGTCGGCGATCAGACGCGCACTGATCGGCTCGCGCCCGCGTCCCTTCTTGTCCTGACGCGAATACGGGAAGTACGGGGCGACGACGGTGATGCGCTTCGCCGATGCGCGCTTGGCCGCGTCGATCATGATGAGCGTCTCCATGAGCCACTCGTTGACCGGTTCGCCGAAGGTCTGCACGATGAACAGGTCCGTACCGCGGATCGAGACCTCGTAGCGGGCGTAGATCTCGCCGGAGGCGAAGGTGCGATGCTCCACGGGGGCTGCCTGCGTACCGAGCGCCTCGGCGACAGCCTGGGTCAGCTCGGGGTGCGAGCGACCGCCGGCGACGACGAGACGCTTCTTCGTCTTGGCGATGATGCCGGGGGCAACGCCGTTGTCCCTGTCCAGTTCAACGGTCTTCTTCTTGTGCCCCATGACCTGCCTTACTCTGCAGTTTCGCTTGTTGCGGCTTCGCCGGCCCTGGCAGCTGCCTGCGCTGCACCGGAACCTGCCCGATTTTTCTCGACCCACCCCTCGACATTGCGCTGAGGGGCGACGCTCAAGGCCAGGGCTCCCGCGGGGACATCCTTGCGGACCACCGCGCCTGCTCCGGTCTTCGCACCGTCTCCAATCCTAACGGGAGCGACGAAGACGTTATGCGAACCGGTGTGCACCTCATCACCGATCTCGGTGCGGTGCTTGACGATGTCGTCGTAGTTCGCCGTGATCGCTCCGGCTCCCAGGTTGACGCGCTCGCCGATCGTCGTGTCGCCGATATAGGACAGGTGCGGGACTTTGCTGCCGATGCCGATCTGCGAATTCTTCGTCTCGACGAAGGTTCCGATCTTCCCGTTCGCGCCGAGGACCGTGCCCGGGCGGATGTACGCGAACGGTCCGACGCTCGCTCCGGCGCCGATGACCGCGAGCGTCGCATCCGCACGGCGGATGACGGCATCCTCGCCCACTTCGCAGTCGACCAGCGACGTGTCGGGGCCGATCGTCGCGCCCGACTCGACGACTGTCGCACCGGCGATGTACGTGTTCGGCAGCAGAGTGACATCCGGGGCGAGCTTCGCGTCGTCATCGATCCAGGTCGTTGCCGGGTCGACGATCGTGACGCCCGCGCGCTGCCAGCGACGCACGATGCGGTCGTTGAGCACGCGTCCCGCCTCGGCGAGCTGGACGCGATCGTTCACGCCGAATGTCGCAGCAGTGTCCGCGGCGATCTCAGCCGCGACCGTCTCGTGCGCACCTCGGAGCAGCCCGATCACATCGGTGAGATACAGCTCGCCCTGCGCGTTGTTCTGGTCGATCCGGGTCAGGAACGTCCGAAGCGCCGTGGTGCGGAAGACGTAGACGCCCGAATTGATCTCGGTGACGGCGGCTTCCTCGGCGGTGGCATCCTTCTGCTCCACGATGCGCGCGACGGTGCCGCTCTCGTCACGGATGACGCGGCCGTATCCGGTCGGGTCGTCCAGCAGCGCGCTGAGAACCGTTGCGGCGGCGGCGGCCCCGCGGTGCGCATCGAGGAGCGACTGCAGCGTGTCGGCTTCGAGCAGGGGAACGTCGCCCGAGAGCACCAGTACATCGCCGTCGAAGTCCGCGGGGAGAGCATCGACCGCGACCTGCACGGCACGTCCCGTACCGGGAACGTCATCCTGGTCGACGATCACAGCACTCGGGTACTGCTGACTGAGCACCTCGATGACACGCTCGCGCTCATGACGGACGACGACCTCGATGTGCTCAGCGCCGAGACCGGATGCCGTCGTCAGCACGTGCCCGACGAGAGGTCGTCCGGCGATCGGGTGCAGCACCTTGGGGAGTCGGGACTTCATGCGGGTGCCCTGTCCTGCTGCCAGGACGATGATGGCGAGTCTGTTCTCGGTCATGCTCCGCCGCCAGGACTCGAACCTGGACTTAACAGCTCCAAAGGCTGTCGTGCTGCCATTACACTACGGCGGACCGGTGCGCCCCGGAGGATGCCCCAGATAAGTCTGCCACGCTCGCGGGAGACGCTGCGCCGTGGGTCGATAATGGAGAGATGAGTGAAGCAGATGAGGTCGACCGGATCGTCGGCGCGTGGAACGCGCAGCGCCCGGATCTCGATTTCTCTCCGCTCGAGGTGCTCTCCAGAATGGATCGGCTCTCCAAGCACCTCGACCGCGCGCGGCGCGAGGTGTTCCGGCGCAGCGATCTCGAGCATTGGGAATGGGATGTGCTCTCAGCGCTGCGACGAGCTGGCGTCCCGTTCCAGCTGAGCCCCAAACAGCTCCTCCAGCAGACGCTCGTCTCCAGCGGCACGATGACCAACCGCATCGACCGACTCGTCGGACGCCGATTCGTGCGTCGCGAGGCCGATCCCGGCGACGGTCGCAGCGTGCTGGTCACGCTCACCGAGGACGGGCAGATCCGAGTGGATGCCGCGATCACCCGCCTCGTCGACGTCGAAGCCGACCTGTTGCAGGCGCTCTCCCGCCCGGACCGTGACCGCATGGCCGTGCTGCTGCGCAAGCTCAGCCTGAGCTTCGACTCATGATGGGGCACTTCTGATGGCGATGCGGTCCCCGCTCCCGGTCCGCGATGGCGTCGGCGCCACGCGTCTGCACCTGCCGAGTACCGGCCCCTGGCCCACTGCGAGCGCGTACATGGTCGAGCGGTTCTTCCACCTCGACCCGGAATGGCTGCTCGAGCGCTTCGATCGCGGCGAGATCGTCGCCGCCGACGGTTCGGCGCTCGCCCGGGACACTCCCCTCGATGCCGAGGAGTTTATCTGGTACTACCGCGAACCGCCGGTCGAGCTCGAGATCCCGTTCGAGATCGAGATCCTGCACCAGGACCAGGATCTGGTCGTGATCGACAAACCGCATTTCCTCCCGAGCACCCCCGCCGGGAAATATGTGCAGAACTCGGCACTGGTGCGTCTGCGCCGGCTGCTCGACAACGCCGATCTGGCACCGATCCACCGACTCGACCGCGCCACGGCGGGCCTGCTGATGTTCTCCGCTCGCCCGCAGACGCGGGGCGCGTACCAGACGCTGTTCCAGCGCAGGCAGATCGAGAAGGTGTACGAGGCGGTGTCCGCTCGCCCCGCTGACTGGGCCGATGATCTGCCTCGCACGGTGCGATTGCACATCGAGAAACTGCGCGCACAGGTCTGCGTGGAGGTCGATACCGAGCGCGAACCGAACTCAGAGACGCTGATCGAGCTGATCGATGCCGACGAGCACGTCATCCACACCCTGCTCCATCCGCACACCGGCAAGATGCACCAGTTGCGGGTGCATCTCGCGAGCATTGGCCTGGGCATCCTGCACGACAACCTCTACCCGATCCTCACCGACGAGACGCCGGACGACCATGAGCGGCCCCTGCAGCTGCTCGCACGCGAGCTGCGGTTCGTCGATCCGCTCTCCGGCGCTCCGCGGGAGTTCACCACGGGGCGCGCGCTGCAGTACGCTCCCCGTGACGGCGATCCCGCCGAGGCGACGTGAGCACCCAGGAGCATCCCCCGCGGCGCCTCGGCATGCGTGCGTGGGTGCTGATCGGCGTCATCGGAGTGCTCGTCGTCGTGATCGCCGCGACGATCGTGATGACGTGGCTGCGTCCGGACGCTGAGCCCATCGCCGCGCGCGCGACCGCCAGCTCTCCGCTGAGCACGCCAACGCCGACACCGACACCGACACCGACCGGCTTCCCGGCGAACGCGGGCGTCTACGATGCCGCAGCCCTCCCCGAGGCGAACGTGTTCGCGGTGCTGCCGCAGTTGCCGGTCGATCCCACCCCACAGGCGCCCTTCGCGGGGTACACGGCCCGGGCCACCACCGACATCGTGCCGGTCTGGGCCGACCCGCTCGGGGAGCCGGTCGCGTCGCTGCGGAGGGAATACCGATACGGCGGCACGACGGTCGCGGTCATCGAAAAACAGGACGACTGGGTGCGGGTGCTCCTGACCGGACGCCAGAGCACTCCCTCGACAGGCGACCCCGCGCAGCTGACGGGCTGGCTGCGCACCGCCGATGTGGAACTCGCGCTGACGGATACGACGGTCGAGGTGAGCCTTTCCGCCCGCACGATCGACATCATCCGCGCCGGCGTGGTGGAGCGCATCGCAACGGACTTCGGGTGGGGCACCGACCAGACTCCCACACCGATCGGACGCACCTTCATCCACCTGTCAGAGGTGACGTCCTTCGACTACACCCGCGGATTCCCCGTCGTCTACCTGTCGCTGCAGTCGCCCACTCTCGACGGGTTCGGCGGGCAGGACGTCGCCATCACGGCGTTCCATTACCACGATGAGCACAGCGGATCCATCTCGAACGGCTGCCTCCGCCTGGACGAAGCGGCCATCACGACGCTCGCCGGACTCCCGGAGGGCACCGGCGTCACCATTCGCCCCTGAGCGCTCGCTGCTCGGCGTCAGCGGCGCATCACCCTGCGCGCGAGCCACGTCCCGAGCATCTGGACGAGGTGCACGAACACGACGATCAACACGATCGCGGCCCACATCACCACCGGCTCGAACTGGCGGAATCCGTAGATGAGCGCGAAGGCGCCCAGTCCGCCTCCGCCGATGGCACCGGCCATGGCCGTCATGTCGATGACGGCGACGACGATGAACGTGTAGCCGAGGATCAGGGGCCCGAGCGCCTCGGGAATGACGACCGTGAGCAGGATGCGCCAGGGGCCCGCGCCCATCGCACGGGCCGCCTCGACCACACCGGGCGGGACCGTCACCAGATGCTGCTCGACGATGCGACCGATCGCGAAGGATGCGGCGATGCCGATCGCGAAGGCGCCAGCGGTCACACCGATCCCGGTCCCGATGACCAGGCGTGTGAACGGCTGCAGCACGGCGAGGAAGATCACGAACGGAATCGGCCGGAAGAAGTTGATGATCAGGTTGACCACCACGTACACCGGTCCGTTCGGCAGCACGCCGCCGGAGCGCGTCGCATAGGTGGCGACACCGATGATCAGGCCGAGGATGCCGCCGAGCACGAGTGCGAACGACGTCATGTACAGCGTCTCGGCGGCGGCCTGCCAGAAGTCGCCCTGCAGTTCGAAGAGGCGGTCCATCAGCGCACCTCCCCTGCCGAGATATCAGTCACGGTGGCATGGGCTCGGATCTTCTCCAGCGTGCTGTCGATCACGGCATCCGCGCCGCGGATCGCGAGCGTGAGGTGTCCGAAGGCGCGACCGCGGATGTCGTTGATTCCGCCGTAGATCAACTCGAACTCGAGCCCGGCTGCCGCAAGGTCGAGGAACACCTGTGCCTGCGAGGAGTCGCCGTCTCGGAATGAGAAGGTGACGATGCGTCCGCGGTGGCGTTCCTGGAGTATCGCACGCTCCGCGGGCGACGGGAGGCCCTTGATGACAGTGCCGACGAAGCGCTGCGAGGCGGGATGCTGCGGGTTCGAGAAGACCTCGAAGACATCACCCTGCTCGATCACTCGCCCCGAGTCCATCACGGCGACTTTCGTGGCGATGGTCTGGATGACATCCATCTCGTGCGTGATGATCACGATCGTGACACCCTGCTCCTCGTTCACGCGCTTCAAGAGGGCGAGCACCTCGTGCGTGGTCTGCGGGTCGAGTGCGCTGGTGGCCTCATCGGCGAGGAGGATAGCCGGGCGGGTGGCCAGAGCTCTCGCAATGCCGACCCGTTGCTTCTGCCCTCCCGAAAGCTGCTCCGGGTAGGCCTTCGCCTTGTCACTGAGCCCGACGAAAGAGAGCAGCTCGGTGACCCGCTGCTCGATGTCGGGCTTGGACCAGCCGGCGAGCTTCAACGGATACGCGACATTCGCGCGGACGGACTTCGACGCGAACAGGTTGAACTGCTGGAAGATCATGCCGATTCCGCCGCGGACACGACGCAGGTCGCGCTCAGCGAGTGCCGTGATGTCGGTGTCATCGACCATGATCGTCCCGCCGGTGGCGGGCTCGAGAGCGTTGATCAGGCGGACGAGCGTCGATTTGCCCGCACCCGAGTATCCGATGATGCCGAAGACGTCACCCTTCTCGACCTGCAACGACACGTCGTCGACGGCGATGGTCGGCTCTGCGTCGCGGCGGGGTGCCGGATACGTCTTGGAGACGTTTTCGAGGGTGACGATCGGCATGGATGCTCCGGTAGTTCTCTGGGTGAAGACGCGAATCGGGCGGCACGAAGGTGCCGCCCGATTCTTTCATGTCGCGTGATCAGCTGTTCGCGGCGACGTCCTTCTGGACGGTCTTGAGCGATTCGACCAGGTCAGGGACCGGCGTCTGCAGAGCGACCGCCGTGTCGCCGGACGAGGCCAGCAGGCCTGCCTGGACGTCCGGGTCGGTCTGGAAGATCTCCACGAGCTTCAGGTACGTCTCATTTTCTGCGTCGTCGGCGCGCGCAGCGAAGATGTTGACGTACGGCAGGGCGTTCGGATCGCTCGGGTCGTCCTGTGCGATGGCGTCTGCGAACGAGAGGCCGGCCTGGGTGACGAAGTCGTTGTTGATGATCGCCGCGGCGACATCGGGCAGCGAGGTCGGGATCAGGGCCGCTTCGAGCGCGGTGACCTTGACCTTCGATGCCGACTCGTCGACGTCGGAGAGGTCGGAGAAGATCGTTCCGCCGCTGGTGAGCTCGATGAGTCCAGCCGACTGCAGCACCAGGAGTGCGCGGGCCTGGTTCGAGGCGTCATCGGGCACGGCGACGGTCTCGCCCTTGGGGATGCTGGCGACATCGTCGTACTTCTGCGAGTACAGCCCGAGCGGGTAGATCGCGGTGGATCCGATCGGGGTGAGGTCCTCGCCCGATGCATCGTTGTACTGCGCGAGGTAGACGATGTGCTGGAACTGGTTGAGGTCGATCTCTCCCTCGGTCAGTGCCGGGTTCGGCTGCTCGTACGAGCCGAAGTCGACGAGCTCGACGGTGATGCCCTCTGCGGCGGCAGCCTCGACGAAGGCCGGCCACTGCTCATCGGACTTGCCGACGACGCCGATCTTCACGGTCTCGTTGGTCTCTCCCGACTCAGCCGATCCACCCGAGTCCGCGGCGCAGCCAGCGAGGCCGATCACGAGAGGAACCGCAGCGAGTGCAGCGAGTGCGGAGACAAGACGACGAGACATGAGGAGAACCTTCCGGGTGGGATGATCCAACGCTATGCAACGTGGTGCGCGCGAACGGAATCGATCCGTCACACAGCGTCACTGTGTCACGGACGCGTCACGAAGTCAGTCGAGCTGCTCGCTGAGCTCCAGCCAGCGCAGTTCACTCTCTTCGATCTCGGCCTCCCAGGCCGCGATGGTCTTCATCTTCTCGCCGAGGCCCTCGTAGTCGGCCTGGTCGTGATCGACGAGGGCGTGCTTGGCCCGATCGATCTGCCCAGAGAGCTTCTGGATCTTCCGTTCCAGAGCAGACACTTCTTTCTGCGCCGTGCGCAGGTCTGCTCCGGAGAGAGCGGATGCCGCGGCTTTCGATCCCTGAGCCTGCCGAGGGGATGCGCCGTTCTGCTCGGCCGCGCGCAGACGCAGGTACTCGTCCACTCCCCCGGGCAGGTGCCGCAGGCGCCCGCCCATGACGGCGTACTGCTGATCGGTGACGCGCTCGAGGAAGTACCGGTCATGCGAGACGACCAGCAGCGTGCCCGGCCAGGAGTCGAGGAGATCCTCGATCGCGGCGAGCATGTCGGTGTCCATGTCGTTGGTCGGCTCGTCGAGGATGAGCACGTTCGGCTGGTCGAGCAGCACGAGCAGCAACTGCAGCCGGCGCTGCTGACCACCGGAGAGATCCTTCACCGGTGTCGACAGCTGCGCGGACGAGAACCCGAGGCGTTCGAGCAGCTGACTCGGCGTGAGCGACTGGGCCTTGGAGCCGGCACCGAACGTGTACTCCGTGCGCAGACGCGAGATGACCACGCGCACCGGGTCGTTCCAGTGCTTCTCCAGCTCATCGATCCGCTGCGTCAGAGTCCGCACCTGAACCGTCGAGCCGCGCTTGACGCGGCCGCTGGTCGGTTCAATGGTTCCTGCGACCAGCCCGAGCAGGGTCGACTTTCCAGCGCCGTTCACGCCGAGGATGCCGGTGCGCTCGCCGGGCGCGATGCGCCACTCGACGTCTTTCAGAACCTCGACCCCGCCCTCGTAGGTCACGCCCGCGTCGAGCAGGTCGACGACGTCCTTCCCGAGCCGCGATGTGGCCAGCGACTGCAGCGACGTCTTGTCGCGGATCTCGGGGACATCGGCGATGAGTTCGTTCGCCGCATCGATGCGGAACTTCGGCTTGGCGGTGCGCGCGGGGGCGCCGCGGCGCAGCCAGGCGAGCTCCTTGCGTGCGAGGTTCTGCCGCTTCGCCTCGGTGGCCGCCGCCATCCGATCGCGCTCGACGCGCTGCAGGATGTAAGCCGCGTACCCGCCCTCGAACGGTTCGACGATCTGGTCGTGCACCTCCCAGGTCTCGGTGCACACCTCGTCGAGGAACCACCGATCGTGCGTCACGACGAGGAAGGCGCCAGAGTTCGCTGCCCACCGCTTCTTCAAGTGCGCGGCGAGCCAGGTGATCGCCTCGACATCGAGGTGGTTGGTCGGCTCGTCGAGCGCGACGATGTCCCAGTCCTGCACGAGAAGGGTAGCGAGGGCGACACGACGGCGCTGTCCGCCGCTGAGGCCTTCGACCGGAGCATCCCACGGCAGATCGGTGAGGAGCCCCGCGATGACATCGCGCACGCGCGCGTCACCGGCCCATTCGTACTCGGGAACATCCCCGACGACCGACTGCGCGATCGTCAGGGAATCATCGAGGGTGTCTGCCTGGTCCAGCACGCCGATCGTCGTCCCGGCGCGCATGGTGACGCGCCCAGCATCCGGCTCTTTACGACCGGCGAGCATCGCGAGCAGTGAGCTCTTGCCGTCGCCGTTGCGTCCGACGATGCCGATCCGGTCCCCCTCTTCGATACCGAGGGTGATGGAGTCGAAGACGACCTTGGTCGGGTATTCCAGGTGGAGGCCCTCGGCCCCGAGAAGATGTGCCATGTCCCCTCCAGGGTAGTCGGCGAAACAGGGCGAGCCGCCCGAACCCGAAGGTCCGGACGGCTCGCTGACCGCAGAGCGGGTGTTACTGGTAGGACTGAACGATCTCGAGCAGGCTCGGAACGTTCTTGTACGCGTCAGCAGCGTTCTCCTGGGTGACGATGACCGGGTCCAGCAGGTACGACGGGACGATCTTCGATCCGTTGTCGTACTGCTCGGTGTCGTTGACGTCGACCTCTTCGCCCTTCTGGAGCTGCTCGATCATCTTGATCGTCTGCTCCACGAGGAGCGCGGTGTCCTTGTTGATGGTGGAGTACTGGACGCCCTCCATGATCGACTTGACCGACTCGACCTCGGAGTCCTGACCGGTGACGACCGGGACAGGCTTTCCGGCCTGCTGCACCGAGGTGATGACGGCGCGGGCGAGCGTGTCGTTCGGGGAGAGGACGCCGTCGATGACGGTGTCACCGCTGTACGAGCCGGTGAGCAGCGTGTCCATGCGGTTCTGGGCGTTCTCCGGAAGCCAACCCTCGGTCGCGGTCTGCGCGATCTCGGTCTGACCCGACACGACGACCAGCGTGCCGTCGTCGATGGCCGGCTGGAGCACGTCCATCGCGCCGTTGAAGAACACGCCCGAGTTGGCATCGTCCGGCGAGCCGGAGAACAGCTCGATGTTGTACGGGGCGTCGTGCCCTGCACGCTCGGCGAGACCGTCGAGCAGAGCCTGGCCCTGCAGCTGGCCGACCTTGAAGTTGTCGAACGCGACGTAGTAGTCGACGGCCTCGGTGTTCTCGATGAGACGGTCGTAAGCGATCACGTAAGCGCCGGCGTCCTTTGCCGCCTGCACCTGCGTGGCCAGCTGCTTGCCGTCCTTCGCACCGATGACGATGACCTTGGCGCCGTTGGTGACCATGGCCTGGATCTGGTTCTGCTGCTCGGCGACCGTGTTGCTGGCGGGCGCGTACTGGACGTCGGGCTTGAAGCCCGCGTCCTTCAGGCCGTCGGTGAACAGCTGTCCGGCCAGGACCCAGTTCTCACTGGTCTTGTCGGGCAGCGCGATACCGATCGTCGAGTCGGCGGGGAACCCGGCCGACTCTTCGGCGGCGTCCGTGCCGGAGTCTCCGCCACGCTCGCCTCCTGCGCAGCCGGTGAGGGCGAGTGCTGACGCGGCGACCAGCGCTGTCGCCGTCAATGCCATTCTCTTCATGGGATCTCTTTCTCTGGATTGTGGTGCGATATATGGGATTTGTGGCGGATTACTTGGATTTCGGGAAGTCCGTCAGGTTCGGAGCATCCGGCTTGTTGCGCTTTCGCGTCAGGAAGCCGATCAGCGAGGGGCGACCCTGCTGCTTGTTCCAGACGTCGATGCCGACGGCGACCAGCAGAACGAGGCCCTTGACCATCGACACGATGTCGGCACCCTGACCGAGCAGAGCCAGACCGTTGTTGAGGAACGCCATGACCAGACCACCGATGATCGAACCGATCACGGTGCCGATACCACCGGCGACGGCCGCGCCGCCGATGAAGACCGAGGCGATGGCGTCCAGCTCCCAGCCGGTGCCGTCGTTCGGGCCGGAGGCCTGCGAGCGTGCCACGAAGATCATTCCGGCGAGGGCTGCGAGCATCGACATGTTCGTCATCACGAAGAAGTCGACCCAGCGATCCTTCACACCCGAGAGGCGTGCAGCCTGACGGTTGCCGCCGACCGCGTAGATGTGCCGGCCGAAGACGGTGTTGTTCGTGATGAACGAGTAGATGATCACGAGCGCGAGCAGAATGAGGCCGGGGACCGGGAAGCTCGTGCCGGGACGGCCATTGGCGAACATCCAACCGGCCGCGAGAACGACGATAGCCAGTAGTACGACCTTCGTGACGCTCACCCACAGGGGTGCCATCTCGGACCCCATCTTGCGCTGGATGCGACGGGTGCGAATTTCCCAGAAGACGAGCCAGGCGACCGCGAGCAGCGCGAGGACCATCGTCAGAACGTTGAAGTTCAGCGGGAGCGACACCTCTGGTAGATACCCGGTGCCGATGATCTGGAAGCCCTTGGGCACCGGAATCGTCTGCGCGTCACCGATCCACTGCTGCGCGCCGCGGAAGAAGAGCATGCCGGCCAGCGTCACGATGAACGCCGGAACCCCGACGTAGGCGACCCAGAAGCCTTGCCAGGCACCCACCAGTGCTCCAACGACCAGTCCGAAGACGATCGCCAGCGGCCAAGGGAGGTTCCAATCGGTCATGGACTTGGCCACGATGATGCCGACGAACGCCGCAACGGAGCCGACCGAAAGGTCGATGTGGCCCATGATGATCACCATCACCATGCCGATCGCGAGGATCAGGATGAACGAGTACTGGTTGATGACGTTGATGAGGTTGCCGGAGGTCAGCGTCGCGCCGTTGGCTCCGTTGCGCATCAGAGTGGTGATCTCGAAGAAGATCACGATGACGATCAGGCTGCCGAGGATGCCGAACTGACGCAGCGATGACGTGCCTCCCCCGCCGAACATCTTCTTGATGTCGGCGAAGTGGAAACCGCGCTTCTGGGTCGACGTGGTGCTGGTGCTCATGCGCTCGCCTTCTGGTTCGTGGAGGTCATGCTGCGCATGAGCGCCTCCGGAGTGGCCTGGTCCGCGTCGATGCAATCGGTGACGCGTCCCTCAAAAATGGTGTAAATGCGGTCGGAGATGCCCATCAGCTCGGGCAGCTCGCTGGAGATCACGATGACGCCCTTGCCGGAGGCTGCGAGCTCATTGATGATCGAGTAGATCTCGTACTTGGCGCCGACGTCGATGCCGCGCGTTGGCTCATCGAGGATCAGCAGGTCGGGGTCGGTGTACATCCACTTGGCGAGCACGACCTTCTGCTGGTTGCCGCCCGAGAGAGTCGACACGCCCGTCTCGACGTTCGGCGTCTTGATGCGCAGCGCCTTGCGGTAGCGCTCGGCGACGGCGAACTCCTCGCGGCTGTCCACGACGCCGTTGTGCGCGATCTTCGACAGCTTCGCCGAGACGATCGAGCGCTTGATGGTGTCGAGGAGGTTCAGGCCCAGGCTCTTGCGATCCTCGCTGACGTAGGCGAGACCGTGGCGGATCGCGCTGGAGACGTCGCGCAGCTCGATCTCTTCGCCGTCCTTGAACATCTGGCCGCCGAGGAACGTGCCGTAGGAGCGGCCGAAGATGCTGCGGGCGAACTCGGTGCGTCCGGCGCCCATGAGGCCGGCGATGCCGACCACTTCGCCGCGGCGGACAGTGAGGCCGGAGCCCTTGACGACCATGCGCTCCGTGACCGTCGGATGCTGTACCCACCAGTCCTTGACCTCGAAGAAGACCTCTCCGAGCTCAGGGGTGCGGTCCGGGTAGCGGCTCTCCAGCGATCGGCCGACCATCCCGTGGATGATGCGGTCCTCGTTGATCTCACCCTTGGTGATGTCGAGGGTCTCGACGGTGCGCCCGTCGCGGATGATCGTGATCTCGTCAGCGATCTGCTCGATCTCGTTGAGCTTGTGGCTGATCATGATCGATGCGATGCCCTTGGCCTTGAGGCCGAGGATCAGATCGAGCAGGTGCTGCGAGTCGGTCTCGTTCAGAGCCGCAGTGGGCTCGTCGAGGATGAGGAGCTTGACGTCCTTGTTCAGCGCCTTCGCAATCTCGATGAGCTGCTGCTTGCCGACGCCCAGGTGCTTGACGGCGATGTCGGGGTCTTCGCGAAGACCGACCCTGGCGAGGAGCTCGGTGGCACGGGTCTTGGACGCACGCCAGTCGATGACGCCACCACGGCGGATCTCATTGCCGAGGAAGATGTTCTCGGTGATCGTCAGCTCGGGGATCAGCGCGAGCTCCTGGTGGATGATCGCGATGCCGGCCTGCTCGCTGGCGACGATGTCCTTGAACCGCTGCTCCTGCCCGTACAGCAGGATGTCGCCCTCGTACGAGCCGTAGGGGTAGACGCCGGAGAGGACTTTCATCAGCGTCGACTTGCCGGCGCCGTTCTCGCCGCAGATCGCGTGGATCTCTCCAGGGCGAACGGCGATGGACACATCGGAGAGCGCCTTCACTCCGGGAAACTCCTTGGTGATGCTGCGCATCTCCAAGATCGGACCTGTCACGGTCGGCAACGTCGTTGTGCTGCTCACGCAATCTTCCTTGATACTCGACAGTCACTCTCAATGTGACCGTTCACATAAGTCATAATCTTGCGCCGAACATGCCCCGGTGTCAAGTAGGACATCTGGGGCGTTGCGAATCCGAGACCAAACGGTGCGCCGCTACAGCGACGCGCTCGAAGATCGCACGCGCAACTGCGGCACCGCCGGGCCGAATTCCGGCGGCTGCTCGCCACGGATCTCGGCGAGAAGGAGACCGACCGCACGTCGCCCGAGCTCCGGAAAATCCTGATGAACCGTGGTCAACGGCGGCCAGACATGAGCGGCGACCGGGATGTCGTCGAACCCCACCACGCTGACGTCACGGGGGACGTCGATCCCGGCGTCGCGAAAACCATGCAGCAGGCCGATCGCCATGAGGTCGTTCGCAGCGAAGACGGCGGTGAAGTCGCGGCGACGCGCGAGTTCACGGCCCGCGAAATGACCGAAATCAGCGGTCCAATCTCCCCGGATTGGCGGGAATGTCGGCAGATCTGCCTCGCGCAGCGCGTCGAGATAACCGCGCATGCGTGACTCTGCCTCGATCCAGTCCTGCGGGCCGGCCAGGTGCAGGATGTCGGAGTGCCCCAGATCGATCAGGTGCTCGGTGATCACGCGCGCGCCGGCGACCTGATCCGCCGAGAGCGTGAATCCGTCAGAACCGGATGCTGCCTGCAGACTCACCAGCGGGACGCCGACGGCCATTCCTCGTAGCACGTTGAAGACCCGTACCTGCGGCGCGAACGCCACGATGCCGCTGACCTGTTCGCGACCGAGCTGGCGGATGGCCTCCCCGATCGCCTCCGGTGTCGTCTCCGGGAGATTCAGCGTGGTGACCGAGTACCCCTGCTCGCGCGCGGCATCCTCGATGCTCGCGATCGATGACGTGGGACCGAACTCACCCGTTGTCGCCGACAGCACGCCAATCGTGCGCATGCGGCTGGTGACGAGCGCGCGAGCTGCGAGGTTCGGTTTGTAGTCGAGGACCCCGATCGCGTCCTGCACGCGTTTCTTCGTCGTCGGCCGGATGCTGGGGTGGTCGTTCAGAACTCGGGAGACGGTTTGGTGCGAGACTCCCGCAAGGCGTGCGACGTCGCGGATGCTCGGCATTCGAGCACGATCGCCGGAGGCTGCCATCGCAACGCCTCCTTTGCGTGTGCACGGTCACATCTACCTGTCCATTATGTCTCTCAGGCAGGAGTGTGGGAACTCACGCGATGATTCGGGCACCTGCGACGGGGCCGTGCACGTGCAGAGCCTGCCTGCCGGCATCCCGCAGGGCAGCCTGCACATACTCCGCACTGGCGGGTGTTTCGCAGAGAAAAGCGATCGTCGGACCCGATCCTGAAACGATGCCGCTGAGCGCACCGGCATCCAGCCCCGCCTTGATGATCTCATCGAGGGCCGGTCGTGCCAGGAGGGCCGCCGCTTCCAGATCGTTGAACATCGATGCCGCGAGCGAGCGCGGATCCCCCGAGCGCAGCGCCTGCAGCACGGGGATCGGCACATCCAGCGACAGCGGCGGGTCATCGGCGAGGGATCCGGTCTCGGCGCGATGTTCATCGAGGCGCGCGTAGATCTCCGGCGTCGAGAGTCCCTCATCGCTCGTGACGAGCACCCAGTCGAACCGGCCGCGCGCCAATGCCGGGTTCAGCTGATCACCGCGCCCCGTCCCCACTGCTGTCCCTCCGTGCAGGGCGAACGGGACGTCGGCCCCCAACCGTGCGGCGAGTTCGTGGAGCCGCTGCGGTGGGAGCGCCGTACCCCACAGTACGTCGCACGCGACCAGAGCGGCCGCGGCATCCGCTGATCCACCGCCCATCCCGCCGGCAACCGGGACGCTCTTGCGGAGCTCGAGGTGCACGCCGCCGACGAAACCTGTCGCCGCCGCCAACATCTTGGCGGCGCGCATCGCGAGATTCCGGTCATCGACGGGCACGGAATCCGCGTCGTCGACACCGGACACGCTCAGCGTGAAATCGTCGCTCTCCGTGGCGATGACGTCTTCGTAGAGCGAGACGGCCTGGAAAACCGTCGCCAGGGCGTGGTAACCGTCATCATGGCGTCCGCCGACGCCGAGGTAGACGTTGATCTTCCCCGGGGCACGCACGTGCACCGATTCGGGGAACGCCGCGAGGCTCATGGTCAGCTCAGATCGATCAGCGGGTCACAGCGTGGACGAGACTGCCCACAGGTCAACGTCGATTCCGTCCGACAGCGCGTCGATGCGGGCGAGGTCGTCATCCGAGAATGCCGGGCCGTTGACGGCGGCGATGTTCTCGTCGAGCTGTTCCGGCCGGGATGCGCCGATCAGAGCGGACACGACCACTGGATCGCGCAGCGTCCACTGCAGAGCCATCTGCGCAAGCGTCTGCCCGCGGTCCTTCGCGATGTCGTTGAGCCCCCGAAGAATGGCCAGCCCCTCCACGGAGAGCGGCTTGTCAGAGATCGAGCGGCGCTTCTGCGCGCGCTCGGCCGTGCCGTCTTCGAGGTACTTGTCCGTGAGCAGTCCCTGCGCAAGCGGGGTGAACGCGATCGCTCCGAGGCCCTCCGCACGCAGCGTGTCGTTGAGCTCTGGCTCGGTCCAGCGGTTGAGGATCGAGTACGAGGGCTGGTGGATGACCAGCGGCGTACCGAGCTCGCGCGCCGCGGCGACGGCTGCGGCCGTGCGCTCAGCGCTGTACGACGAGATGCCGACATAGAGCGCCTTGCCCTGGCGCACCAGGGTGTCCAGCGCCCCCACCGTCTCTTCGACGGGTGTGACCGGATCGACGCGGTGGGAGTAGAAGATGTCGACGTAGTCGAGGTTCATGCTGGTCAACGACTGCTCGGCGCTGGCCAGGAGGTACTTGCGGCTGCCGAAGTTGCCGTAGGGCCCCGGCCACATGTCCCACCCGGCCTTCGACGAGATGATCAGCTCGTCGCGGTACGGCAGGAAGTCCTCGGCGAAGATACGGCCGAAGTTCTTCTCGGCAGAGCCGTAGGGAGGGCCGTAGTTGTTGGCCAGGTCGAAGTGCGTGATGCCGCGGTCGAACGCGTGACGCAGCAGTGTGCGCTGGTTGTCGAGCGGGATGTTGTCGCCGAAGTTCCACCACAGCCCGAGCGAGATCGGAGGAAGATACAGCCCCGACGTACCGACCTGGCGGTACTCGAACTGCTCGTAGCGATCCGCCTTGGCCACATACGGGCGGTGGATCTCGGGGACATCGGTACGGAAGCGCGGCGTTTCAGTCACATCACCAGATTAGCCGTCCAGCGCCTCGGCGATCCGCACGAAGTCCTCGATCGACAGTTGCTCTCCGCGCGCGGTGGGCGCGACGCCTGCGCGCTCGAGCAGAGCGGATGCCTCCGCAGCGGTCCCACCGAGGACATTCGCGAGCGCCTGCCGGAGCATCTTGCGACGCTGCTGGAACGCAGCATCCACGATTCGAAATGTTCGCTGCCGCAGTTCCTCGCTGCCGCGCGGCTGTGCATCGCGTTCGAAGGCGACGAGCACGCTGTCGATGTTGGGCACCGGCCAGAAGACCTGGCGAGAGACGTTTCCGGCCAGTCGCCAGGATCCGTACCAGGCTGCCTTGACGCTCGGGGCGCCGTATACCTTGCTTCCGGGAGGGGCGGCGAGTCGCTCACCGACTTCGGCCTGCACCATGACGACACCGCGCTGCAGGTGCGGGAAGGTCTCCATGAAGTGCAGCAGCACGGGCACGGAGACGTTGTACGGCAGGTTGGCCACGAGCACGGTCGGGTCGCCCGGGAGCTCGGTCACGCGCAGCGCATCCGCGTCGACGACGGTGAGCGCACCCTCTGCGACCCCATGCTCGGCCGCCGTCTGCGCGAGGCGGGCGGCCAGGCGGTGATCGATCTCGACGGCGGTGACGGATGCTCCGGTCTCGAGAATCGCGAGTGTTAGGGAGCCCAGCCCCGGCCCGACCTCGACGACCCGTTCCCCCGCCTCGACGTGTCCCACGTGCACGATCTTGCGCACGGTGTTCGCGTCGACGACGAAGTTCTGGCCGAGCTTCTTGGTCGGAGTGACGTCGAGCTCGGCGGCCAGGCGGCGGATCTCGGTCGCGCTGAGCAGTGTGACGGTCATCCTGCCATTCTCCCCCATCGCGGTCCCATGCCAGGATCGAGATATGAAACGCAAGCGTGCCGCGAAAGCGAATGGGCTGGATCGTGTGCTCGCGTGGGAAGACCGCACGGCGTGGCCGCTTTTCGCGGGATCCATCGTCTTCCTGGGTGTCCTCACCTGGATCTGGGTGGACGACGGACTGACCTCATCCCAACTGGCCGCGGGTGTGGGCGTCCTGTCGATTCTGTGGGTCTGGTTCCTGATCGACTACCTGATCCGGCTCGGGCTGGCACGCAGAGCACGCGCCCGTTTCGTGCGCACCCGAGCATTCGATCTCGCGAGTCTGCTCCTGCCGTTCCTGCGACCGTTCCTCATCCTCGTCTTCATCTGGCGGCTGCCCGTGTTCCGCCACGGCGGCCCGGCTCTGCAGCGTCTGCGCTACGTGGTCACGACCGTGCTGTTCGCGTTCATGTTCGTCTACACGTCCTCGTACGGAGTGTGGGTACTCGAGCGCAACGCCCCCGGTGCGAGCATCGTGAACTTCGGCGACGCACTGTGGTGGGGCTTCACCACGATCACTACCGTCGGCTACGGCGAGTATGCCCCCGTCACCATTCTCGGTCGCCTTCTGGCGGTCGGCCTCATGATCGGCGGCATCGTCATCATCGGCGTGGTCACGGCGACGCTCATCTCCGATCTGAACGAGCGCATCCGCACCGCCGCGCATCTGTCCCAGAGCGAGAAGCGCGAGAGCGACCCGTCCGATTCCTGAGGGCTCGTCCCGGGTCAGGCGAAGGGCCCGTAGACCAGCAGCGTGTTCTCGGCGATATGAGACGCGAGCTCGTCGACCGGCATATCGAGCTCGGATGCCATGAATCGCAGCGTGTGCGGTATGAGATACGGCGCGTTCGGACGTCCACGCAGCGGCACGGGTGTGAGGAACGGAGCATCCGTTTCCACAAGAATCCGATCGAGCGGGACGACCTGCAATGCGTCACGCAGATTCTGGGCGTTCTTGAATGTGACGTTGCCGGCGAAGGACAGGTAGTACCCGGCATCCGCGCATACCCGTGCCATCGCGTCGCCACCGGAGAAGCAGTGGAACACCGTCTTATCCGGTGCCCCGACGCGGGTCAGGGTCTCGAGCACCTCGTCGTGCGCGTCGCGGTCATGGATCTGCATGGCGATGTCGTGCTTCTTGGCGAGAGCGATGTGCGCTTCGAATGCTTCGAACTGCGCCGTGTGCCCCTCGGGCCCGGTGCGGAAGAAGTCCAGTCCCGTCTCACCGATCGCGCGCGTGCGCGGGTGGGCTGCGAGCTCGTCGATCACGTCGATCGCCTCGTCGAGCTGGCCGGCCTCGGCATAGACGGGCGCGTCGTTCGGGTGAATTGCGACGGCGGCGAGGACACGAGGGTCGGATGCCGCGGCATCCACCGCCCAGCGCGACGACTCGATATCTCCCGACGCCTGCACGACACCGAGGATGCCGACGGCCTCTGCGCGATCGAGTTGCTCAGTGAGGCTCAGCGGCTCATCGCCGTCGAGGATCTCCAGGTGCGCGTGGTTGTCGTACACCGGCACGGTCAGCGGCTCGGGTGCGGCCGGGTAGCGCAGATCCTTGCGGCCCGCACCGGACCGCTCACGGATATATGTGTCTGTCACGTTTCGTCTCGCTCCGCTCGCTCAACGGCCGGCGGGTGTCAAGCCTGCGACTCCACGCGGGGGAACAGCGGCGCGAGAGCGGCCACCGTGGTTCCGGGAGCGAGCTTGCCCCAGGTGCCAGCCTCGCGGATCGGCTGGTCCTGCAAGCCGCCGAGTGTCTCGGCGGCGCCGAGCGCCGACCACAGCTTCTGCGTGGCCTGCGGCATGACCGGTGAGAGCAGCACGGACAGTGCGCGCAAGCCCTCGGCACAGGTGTACAGCACAGTGCCCAGGCGCCCGCGCTTGTCCTCGTCGCGGGCGAGTGCCCATGGCTCGTTCTCGGTGATGTAGCCGTTGAGCGCATCGACGATGGTCCAGATCGAAGCGATCGCCTCATCGATGCGGAAGTTCTCCATCGCGGCATCCGCTGCGGTTTCGGCATCCGCGACGATCTTCTGGATCGCGAGGTCCTGCTCGGTGTAGTCGGCTGGCTCGGGAACGACCCCGTCGAAATACTTCTCGATCATCGCGATGGTGCGCGATGCGAGGTTACCGAACCCGTTGGCGAGCTCTGACTGGTAGCGCGCCGACAGATCTTCCCAGCTGAACGAGCCGTCCTGACCGAACGCGATCGCCGAGAGGAAGTAGTACCGGTAGGCGTCGGAGCCGAACACGTCGGTGATCTCGGTCGGTGCGATGCCGGTGAGCTTCGACTTCGACATCTTCTCTCCGCCGACCAGCAGCCACCCGTGCGCGAAGACTCCCTGGGGGACGTCGAGGCCGGCCGCCATCAGGAGCGCCGGCCAGATCACGGCGTGGAAGCGGAGGATGTCCTTGCCGACGACGTGGTAAGCAGGCCAGCGGCGCTCGAACGTCTCTTCGTCCGAGCCGAACCCCACGGCGGTCGCGTAGTTCAGCAGCGCGTCGACCCACACGTAGATGACGTGCGATTCGTCCCACGGCAGCGGGATGCCCCAGTCGAAGGTCGACCGTGAGATGGAGAGATCCTTCAGGCCCTGGCTCACGAATGAGACGACCTCGTTGCG
The DNA here is from genome assembly GCF_052099035.1 of Microbacterium sp. Lineage (GTDB taxonomy): Bacteria > Actinomycetota > Actinomycetes > Actinomycetales > Microbacteriaceae > Microbacterium. The sequence goes on from NZ_JBQDSX010000002.1 coordinate 84,697, forward strand.
GGCGGAGTGCGGGCGCACGAAGTCGGGCTGGGTCTTGTACAGCTCGAGCAGGCGATCCTGGAACTCGCTGAGTTTGAAGAAGTAGTTCTTCTCCTGCAGCAGCTCGAGCGGCTTGGAGTGGATCGCGCAGACCTTCAGACCCTCGAACGGCCCGGTGCCGTCGACGATCTCGCTCTCGGGCTTGAACTCTTCGCATCCCACGCAGTACAGCGCCTCGTACTCACCGGCGTAGATGTAGCCCGAGTCGTAGAGTCGCTGGAAGAACACCTGAACGTTCTTCTCGTGCCGCTCCTGCGTGGTGCGGATGAAGTCGTCGTTGGCGACGTCGAGCGTCTCCAGCAGCGGGAACCAGCTCTCGGTGACGAGCTTGTCCACCCACTCCTGCGGGGTGACGCCGTTCGCCGCCGCGGCGCGCAGCATCTTCTGACCGTGCTCGTCCGTGCCCGTCAGCATCCAGGTGTCGTCCCCGGACTGGCGGTGCCAGCGGGCGAGCGTGTCGACCGCCACCGACGTGTACCCGTGGCCGATGTGCGGGACATCGGAGGGGTAGTAGATGGGTGTGGTGATGTAGAAAGATTCGCCTGCGGGCATGCGGTCAATTCTAGGCCGGATCGCGCGGCGGGTTACGTCGAGCGGCGAGGACCTGCTGGTAGAGATCGCGAGAGCTCAACCCCGTCGCCGCGGCGACCTCGGCACAGGCATCTTTCAAGCGCATGCCGGATGCCGTGAGCTGCTGCACCTGGTCGACAGCATCCTCCGCGGATACCTCCCGTTGCGCGGCTCCTTCGACGACGACGACGATCTCGCCTTTGACGCCGGCTTCCGCCCACTCGACGAGCTCGGATGCTGTGCCGCGCCGCACCTCTTCGTAGAACTTGGTCAGCTCGCGGCACACCGCGATGCGGCGATCAGCGCCGAAGGCCGCGCCCATGTCGGCGAGGGATGCTGCCAGCCGTGCCGGCGACTCGAAGAACACCATGGTGCGCTGCTCGGCCGCCAGGTTCTTCACAGTCGTGCGCCGCTCCCCCGGCTTGCGCGGCAGGAAGCCCTCGAACGTGAAGCGATCGGTGGGAAGCCCCGAGATCGCAAGAGCCATCAGCACGGCACTGGGACCAGGGATTGCGGTGACGGTCACACCGGCCTCGACGGCAGCGGCGACCACACCGTATCCGGGGTCGCTGACCGCCGGCATCCCCGCGTCGCTGACGAGGACGGTGTCCTGCTCGGCGGCGAGCGCCACCAGCTCTGCGGCCTTGTGCTTCTCGTTGTGGTCGTGCAGCGCGATCAATCGCGGGCGATTCTGGATCTCGAGCGCTCGCAGTAGGCGCTGCGTCGTGCGGGTGTCTTCGGCGGCAACGATCTCGGCGTTCTCGAGCACCTCGATGAGCCGGCGCGATGCGTCGCCGAGGTTTCCGATCGGGGTCGCCGCGAGGATGATCACCTCTTCAGCTTAGGCTTATGCCGTGTCCGCGCCTGTGCCTCTGCTCCCGCCTCCCGCGGAGCGCCTGACGGCCTGGGGGCGTCTGCGCGACAGCATGCTGCGCGATCCGGAGTGGAGCCGCGTCATCCGCTGGCTCGCCCCGCTCGTGATCACCGCCCTCGCCGCGGTGCTGCGGCTGGCGAACCTCGCCCACCCGGACACCCTCGCGTTCGATGAGACCTATTACGTCAAGGACGCCTGGTCGCTGTGGGCCCTGGGATACGAGGGAACCTGGGGGGACGGCGCGAACGAGGCGTTCCTCACCGGCGACACGAGCGCACTCGGCGATACCGGGGGCTTCGTCGTGCATCCCCCTCTCGGCAAGTGGATCATCGCGCTCGGAATGGGACTGTTCGGAGTCGGCAACAGCGCGGCCTGGCGGCTGATGGTCGCTCTCGTCGGCACCGCGACCGTGCTGCTCGTCTACTTCGTCGCGAAGGCACTCACCCGCTCGATCGTCGCGGCGAGCGTCGCAGGACTCCTGATCGCCATCGATGGGCTGAGCATCGTGATGAGCCGGATCGGGCTGCTCGACGGCATCCTGACCTTCTTCGTCCTGCTCGGTTTCTTCTTCATTCTTCTCGATCGCCGACGATCCATTCCGCTCGTGGAATATGCCGCGGTCGAGACGGAGCAACCGCTCTGGGGGCGCATCATCTGGCGGCGTCCGTGGGTGATCGCCGCAGGCGTAGCACTGGGCGCGGCCACGGCTGTGAAATGGTCGGGGCTGTACGCTCTCGCGGGTTTCGGCATCTATCTCGTCGTCACCGACGCTCTCGCACGGCGCCGTGCCAGCGTCCTGTACTGGCCGATGGATGCTGTCGCGAGACAGGGCGTGGTCTCTTTCCTGTTGCTGGTGCCGGCAGCAACGGTGACCTACCTCGTCTCGTGGACCGGGTGGCTGGTGACCGCCGGCGGCTACGACCGGCAATCGTCGGAGAACCCGTTTGCCGCGCTGTGGAACTACCACGAGGCGATCTACGCGTTCCACGTCGGGCTGAACTCCGGGCATCCCTATGCGAGTCCGGCCTGGGAGTGGCCGTTCCTCATCCGGCCGACGGCCGTGTGGGTCGGCGACGATGCGAGCTGCGCAGCCGATCACTGCATGTCGGTGATCTCCACCGTCCCGAATCCGCTGATCTGGTATGCCGGTGTCGCCGCGTCCATCTATCTGCTGTACCGGTTCGTGCGCGGACTCATCGAACGGCGCCCGATGCCCTGGACCTACGGGCTGCCGCTGGTCGGCCTCGGCGTCACGTACGTGCCGTGGCTGCTTTACCCGGAGCGCACGATCTTCCAGTTCTACACGGTCGTGATGGTGCCGTTCCTCGTGCTCGCCCTCGTGCTCGCGCTACGCGATATCGCCGGGCACCGTGACGACCCGCTGTACCGGCGGCAGGCTGGTGAGCGCACCGTGATGGTCTTCCTCATCGGCGTCGTGCTGGTCTCAGCGTTCTTCTATCCGGTCTGGATTGGCATGAGCGTGCCGTACGATTTCTGGCTCATCCACAACTGGCTGCCGACCTGGGTGTGAGTGCGACCTGGGTGTGAGCGCGACCTGGGATCATTGATTCATGCTCCGAGCAGTGCTCTTCGACCTGGACGGCGTGATCCGGCACTTCGCGACCGACTACATCGCAGCGGTGGAACGGCGTCACGGCATCTCAGCGGGCACCATCGCCCGGTTCGCGTTCGCCGATGACGTGCTCGACCCGGTCATCACCGGAGTGATCACGCGGCACGAATGGATCGACCAGATCGGCGAGCGAGTCGGCAGCATGCAGGCGGCGGCTGAATTCGACCGCACTCCCTCCATCGTCGATCCGGAGATACTCGCCCTCGTGAACGACGTGCACGCAAGCGGACACCGTACGGCGATCCTCACCAACGGCACGGACACCGTGCGGGCCGAGATCGACGCGCTCGGGCTCGCACCGCACTTCGAGCATGTCTTCAACTCAGCGGATATCGGCTTCGCGAAACCCGACGCGCGTGCGTTTCAGCATGCGCTCGACCAGCTCGCGCTGCCTGCCGCCGACGTCCTCTTCACTGACGACTCGGCGAACAACCTTCCGGAGGCTGACGCGTTAGGGATGCCGACGCACCTGTTCCGCGATGCATCCGCGCTGCGCGTCGTACTCCGCGCCCATGGCGTGGACGTGTGACCCCGCGCTGACCTCAGCGCTCGCGCGACAGCTCTGCGGCATCCGAGACGGGAAGCCGGCAGACGAAGGCGCGACAGTCGTATGCTCGCTCGGCGGTGGCGGATTTGCCGGCGAAGAGCTCGAACCCGGCATCCTCGAAGGCCTGTGCCTGAGCGGGCGTCACGACGGCGATGACGTCGGCATCGAGCGCGCGGGATGCTGCGGCCAGCGCCCCCACGCGGTCATCGGTCACCACGACGACCTGACGCGGCGGCTCTGCGAGACCGGCCGCGACGCCGAGGAGAGTCCCGTGCCCGAACGGATGCTGCAGAGCAGATGCCGCAACCGCGCCGACCTGTTCCTGCGCAGCGGCGCGGTACTTCTCGCCGGCACCGAGACGCCACGCAGTAAGCGCGGCAGCGGCGAGGGCAGCCACCCCGGAAGGCAGGTCGCCGTCGGTGTGATCCGGAGCAGATGCCACACCCTGCGCCGACAGCACAGGATCCGCCTCGGCACCGAAGGCGAGCACCTCGTCGAGGATCGCGCGTGCCTGCTCGGCCCACGACACATCGCCCGTGGCGACGGCGAGCGCGAACAGTCCGTCGGCGAACAGCCCCAGATCGGCGAGCGGCGCCACCGCGGTCGAGGCAACGCCGTCGAGCGAGGACCGCACGAGGCGGCCTTCGGGTGCGCGGTTCACGCGCATGACGAAGCTCGCAGCGTCAGCGGCTGCTGTGATCCACGGCTGTTCGCCGAGGGCCGCCCCTGCCCGTGCGAGGGCGGCGATCGCCAGGCCGTTCCATGCGGTGATCACCTTGCCGTCCACTGCGGGCGATTCGAGAGCTGAGCGGTCGGAAGCGAGGTAGAAGCCGCCTTCGCTGCGTTGACCGCCGATGAGCGACTCGGAGTCCTGTGCGGCGCCGAATCCGCCTCCGTCGAGGCGCAGCACGCCCAGCAGGAACCGGGCGATCCCCCGAGCCGTCGATTCGTCCCCGGCCCGCACGGCGGTATCGAACAACTGCGCGTTGTCGGTCAGCATCCGCTCGTAGTGCGGAACGGTCCAGTCGCGCTGGGTCGCATACCGGAAGAACCCGCCGTCGGCGTCTCGCAGGTCAGAGCCCGCCATGGCGGCGAGTGCACGATCGGCGGCTGCCGCGGCATCCGGTGCCTCGCGACGCACCAGAGTGTGCTGCAGGAAGCCGAGGGTCGTCGCCACCGGAAACTTCGGCGCTCCGCCGAAGCCGCCGAACATCTTGTCTTCGCGTGCTGCGATGGACTCGGCCGCCGCGACCAGCGCGCTGCCTGAGGGCAGGTCGGTGGGCGCGATGACGGCAGCCTCCGCGAGGGCATCGGCGACGGCATCCGCCGACTCGACGGCCTGCTCGCGGCGCAGCGTCCAAGCTTCTTGCACCGCGGCGAGTACGTCCCGGAAGGCCGGCATCTGCCCCTGCGCCTGTGGCGGCCAGTACGTGCCGGCGTAGAACGCGCGACCCTGGGGCGTCGCGAAGATCGTCAGCGGCCAGCCGAGGTTCTGCGTGAACGCGGAGGCTGCCGCCATGTACGCGCCATCGACATCCGGATGCTCCTCGCGATCGATCTTGACGGCGACGAAGTTCGCGTTGATGAGGGCCGCGATCTCGGGAGAGGAGAACGACTCCCGGGCCATCACATGGCACCAGTGGCAGGTGGAATAGCCGATCGAGATGAGCAACGGCACGTCTCGGCGCTGCGCTTCGGTGAAGGCATCCGTTCCCCACGGCTGCCAATCGACGGGGTTGTCAGCGTGCGCACGCAGGTACGGGCTGAGCGTGCCGGCGAGGCGGTTGGTCATGCCCTCACGCTACGCCGAATCCCCAAGGGTCTCGAGGTCAGACGAGGGCGTCGGCCGAACGCGATGCCGCATAGCCCACCAGGGGCAGAGCGCGATCCGCGGCGAGGGCGATCCGCGTGGCGAGGACCTCGGACGCCACCTGATACCCATCGAAATCCGTGTTGCTGGCGTACACGCCCACCGGCAGCGTGAGCGCCTGGAAGAACGCGAACAACGGGCGCAGCTGGTGCTCGATGATCAGCGCGTGGCGCTCACCGCCGCCGGTGGCTGCGAGCAGCACGGGCTTGCCGACGAGCGCGTACTGACCGACGAAATCAAACAGGTGCTTGAACAGCCCGGTGAACGATGCCCGGTAGACGGGGCTGCCGACGATCAGCAGATCCGCCTGCTCGATCGCGATGAGCTGATCCTCGACGTGCACCGGAAGGTCTTCCCGCCGCAGCGCACCGGCGAGGGATGGCCCGATCTCGGTGAGTTCGATCAGCTGCACCTCGGCGTCAGCGCGGTCGGCGACAGCATCCGCGATCGCACGAACCAGAGCGGTCGTCTTGCTGGGCTCGTGGAGTGAGCCGGAGACGGCGACGATGCGATAGGAGGTCATACGGTGACGCTAGCGATGATGACGCCCCGCGGCGCACGGAGCGACACGGGGCGTCATCGAACGCAATGCAGCGTCTCAGAACCGGATGGTTCAGTTGAGCTCCTCCGGGTGCGTTCCCACGCGACCCGATCCGTCCTGGGGGTCCAGCGCATCGATCGCGGACAGCTCCGTGTCGGTGAGCGTGAAGTCGAATACGTCGAGGTTCTCGCGCAGCCGCTCGATGCGCACCGACTTGGGGAAGACAATGTTCCCCTTCTGCAGGTGCCAGCCGATGACGATCTGCGCGGGTGTCTTGCCGTGCGCTGTCGCGGCGTCTGCGACTGCAGGGGTGCCGAACAGGTCGTACTTGCCCTGGCCGAGCGGACCCCAGGCTTCGATGCGGATGCCGTGGTCGGCAGCCCACGTGGTGACCTCGCGCTGCTGGTAGGCGGGGTGCAGTTCGATCTGGTTCACGGCCGGCGTGACGCCCGTCTCGGCGACGATGCGCTCGAGGTGCGGCACCAGGTGATTCGAGACGCCGATGCTGCGGGTGAGGCCCTGCTCGCGCAGTTCGACGAGCTTCGCGAACGCGTGGACGTAGTTGTCCTTCGCGGGCGTCGGCCAGTGCACGAGGTAGAGGTCGACCTGTTCGAGACCGAGCTTTTCCAGGCTCTCCGCGATCGCCTTATTCGGCTCATCGCCGTCATGGCGGTCGTTCCAGAGCTTCGTCGTGATGAAGAGCTCGTCGCGCGCGATGCCGCTCTTCGCGATCGCCGCTCCGACGCCCGCTTCATTGCCGTAGATCGCGGCCGTGTCGATGTGGCGGTAGCCGACCTCGAGGGCGTCGCTCACCGTGCGCTCCGTGTCGGCCGGGTCGACCTTGAAGACGCCGCAGCCGAGCTGAGGAATCGTGTGACCGTCGTTGAGAGTGATGAGGGGAATCGTCATCTGGCCAGTTTACGACCGGTGGTGACCGGTGCTCGTCATACGATGGAGGGCTATGTCTTCTGCCGAGCTCGTCATCACGTACCCTCCGGAACTGCCCGTCAGCGCCGCGCGGGACGAGATCGCTGACGCCATCCGCGACAATCAGGTCGTCGTGATCGCCGGCGCGACCGGCTCGGGGAAGACGACGCAGCTGCCGAAGATCTGCCTCGAGCTCGGACGCACGAACATCGCGCACACCCAGCCCCGGCGCCTCGCTGCGCGCACCATCGCCGAACGCATCGCGGAAGAGCTCGACGTCGAGCTCGGCGGACTCGTCGGCTACAAGGTGCGCTTCACCGATCAGGTCTCGGCCGAGACGAAGATCGCGCTGATGACCGACGGCATCCTGCTCAACGAGATCCATCGGGATCGGCTGCTGCGCCGCTACGACACGATCATCATCGACGAGGCGCACGAGCGGTCGCTGAACGTCGACTTCCTGCTCGGCTACCTCACCCGCATCCTGCCCGAGCGCCCGGATCTCAAGGTCATCATCACCTCGGCGACGATCGACCCGGTCAGCTTCGCGAAGCACCTCGCTTCTGCGGACGAGACTCCCGCGCCGGTCATCGAGGTGTCCGGGCGCACATTCCCGGTCGAGATCCGGTATCGAGGCCCGGCCGAGGACGACGAGGCGGATGCCGAAGACGAAGTGTCGGCGATCGTCACGGCGCTGCACGAACTCGACCGCGAGGCCGCGGGAGACGTGCTCGTCTTCATGCCCGGCGAGGCCGAGATCCGGGATGCCGCGGATGCCGTCCGCGCGGCATACGCCTCGAGCAAGGCCCCCGTCGAGGTGCTGCCGCTGTACGGCCGTCTGTCTGCCGCCGAGCAGCACCGTGTGTTCGAGAAGAGCCGGGTCGCCGGCGTCCATCGCCGCATCGTGCTCGCCACGAACGTCGCGGAGACGAGCCTCACGGTCCCCGGCATCAAGTACGTCATCGACACGGGCACCGCACGCATCTCGCGCTACAGCAATCGCTCGAAGGTGCAACGGCTGCCGATCGAGGCGATCTCACAGGCCTCCGCCAATCAGCGTTCGGGGCGCGCCGGCCGCACCAGCGACGGCATAGCGATCCGCCTGTACTCGGAGGAGGACTTCGACAAGAGGGCGGAGTTCACCGAGCCCGAGATCCTGCGCACCTCGCTCGCATCGGTCGTGCTGCAGATGCTGTCGCTCGGATTCGGCGACATCACCGCCTTCCCGTTCCTCACCCCGCCCGACTCGCGCGGCATCAAGGCTGCGTTCGACCTGCTCACCGAGCTCGGGGCCGTCGATGGCACCCGACTCACGAAGATCGGGCGCGACATCTCTCGGATGCCGATCGACCCCCGATTTGCGCGGATGCTCGTGGAATCGCAGCACGCCGGCGTGGTCGACGAGGTCCTCGCGATCGTCGCGGGAATGACGATTCAGGATGTCCGTGAGCGCCCGTCGCAGGACGCGCCGCAGGGCGTGCGGGATGCTGCCGACCGCATGCATGCGCGTTTCACCGACCCGACCAGCGACTTCCTCGCGATCCTGAACCTCTGGAACCATCTGCGCGAGCAGCAGCGCGAGCTCGGCTCCAGCGCGTTCCGGCGCCTGTGCCGGTCCGAGTACCTGAACTACGTGCGGGTGCGCGAGTGGTTCGACGTGCATCGCCAGCTCCGCTCCCTCGTGAAGACCCCCAAAACACCCCGCGGGACGTTGAGCGAGCGCAGCTCACCTCGCGGGACGTTGACCGAACGCAGTTCCCCCCGCGGGACGTTGAGCGACACTTCGACTCGCTCGCGCTCGCTCAGTGCGGGTCTCCGCGAGACGAAACGGGTTGAGCGAGCGCAGCGAGACGAAACCGCTAACACCCCGCGCGACGGCCACGCGAACGCCGACGCCATCCACCGCGCGCTCCTTTCCGGACTCCTCTCCCAGATCGGCATCCTCGACGAGCGGAACACGAAGACGCCACCGAAGGGCCAGTCGAAGACCCAGAAGGATCCGAAGCGCCGTATCGCCGAGTACCGCGGGGCTCGCGGCATCCGCTTCTCGATCTTCCCCGGGTCGGGCCTGCGCAAGCAGAGCCCGCGCGCGGTGATGGCCGCCGAGATCGTCGAGACCTCCCGCACGTTCGCCCGCACTGTCGCCGCGATCGACCCGGCCTGGGCGGAGTCGCTCGCCGGCGACCTCGCCAAGCGTCAGGTCACCGAGCCGCACTGGTCGAAGGATGCCGGCGCGGCGGTCGCCTACGAGAAGGTGACGCTATTCGGGGTGGAGATCATCCCCCGTCGGCGCATCCAATTCGCCCGAATCGACCGTGCGGCCGCGCGTGAACTGTTCGTGCGGCACGCGCTCGTCGAAGGCGAGTGGGATCCGGGGTGCATCGACAAGCGGGTCAGTGCGTTCTGGCGCAGCAACGGCGAGCTGCGTCGGCGTCTAGAGAAGCTCGAGGAACGCGAACGGCGCCGCGACATCCTCGCCGGCGACGAGGAGATCTTCCACTTCTACGACGAGCGCATCCCCGCTGATGTGTTCGACGTGCGCTCCTTCGAGAAGTGGTGGCGCGAGGCGCTCCAGCAGACGCCGAAACTCCTCGTCATGCGCGAGAGCGACCTCATCGACGACGACCAGCGCGCCGACCAGAACGAGTTCCCGACCCGGTGGGCGCAGGGTGATCAGGTCCTCGGACTCGCCTACCGGTTCGAGCCCGGCGCGCCCGATGACGGCGTGAGTGTCGTCGTGCCGCTTGCGCTGCTGGCGCAGATCGAGGATGCCGGATTCGACTGGCAGGTTCCAGGCCTGCGCGCCGACCTCGTCACAGCGCTGCTGCGCGCTCTGCCGAAGGCGATCCGACGGCACGTGGTCCCTGCCGCCGACTGGGCCGACAAGTTCGGCGAGGCCCTGGCCGAGCAAGGGCCGGAAGGTCATGCCGGGCGACCGGAGCGCTCGCTGAAGGAGGCACTTGCGCGACTCATCCAGCCCCTCGCGAACCAGCCGGTCTCCGCTGCGGATTTCGATGATGAGCGCGTGCCCGGGCACCTGCGCATGAACTTCCGCGCCGTCGACGAGCGCGGTCGCGTGGCCGGGTCTGCACGCGACCTCACCGAACTGCAGCGCGAGCTGTCGGATCGCGCACGGGCGAGCGTCGCGCGGTCGATCTCGCGGCCGGTGAAGGCACGTACGAGTGCTGACGTGAACGCGGTGGCCGCGGCATCCGTCCGCACCTCTCTCGAACAGGACGATCTGACGGACTGGACGTTCGGCGACCTTCCGGAAGTACTCGATACGAAGGTCGCCGGCGGAGTCGTGCGCGGTTACCCGGCGATCGTCGATCGCGGCAAGACGGTCTCGGTGCGCCTCGAAGCGACCGCGGATGCTGCGGAGCGCGCGACCCGTGACGGCGTGCTGCGGCTGGTGCTGCTGAACGTGCCCTCCCCCGCGTCCTACGTGCAGCAGCACTTGACATCACCGGAGAAGCTCGCCCTTGCGGCGTCGCCGTATCCATCGGTCGCCGCCCTCATCGAGGATGCCCGCACCGCTGTGGTCCGCGCATCGCTGCCCACGCACGTCATCCGCACCCGGGCCGAGTACGAGCGGGCGCGGGATGGCGTGAATGCCACGCTCGTCGAGGAGCTGTTCCAGACCGTCTCGCTGGTCGCCCGCATCCTGACGAAGTCGCGCGAGGTCGAACGCGGCATCAAGTCGGCGAACTCGCTCGCGCTGCTCGGACCGTTGAACGATATCCGTACGCAGTTGGGCGCCCTGCTGCATCCGGGGTTCATCTCGGCCGCTGGTACGCAACGCCTTGCGCACCTGCCTCGGTACTTGGATGGCATGCTCGATCGCCTGAAGACACTTGCCAGCGAGCCGGGTAAGGACCGTACCCGGATGACCGAGTACGAGCGCGTCGCCGAGGTATTCGCGGATGCCGGCGGCACGATCCCGCTGCCGGCGGATGCTGCGCCCAGGCTCGTGGAGGTGCGCTGGCTGCTGGAGGAGTTCCGGGTCAGCGTGTTCGCGCAACGGCTCGGCACTGCGCAGCCCGTCTCGCCGCAGCGCATCCTGAAGGCACTAAAGGACGGGTAGCCTGGCGGCATGGCTCGCGCGATCGTCTACACAGAATTCGGCTCTCCCGACGTCCTCCACCTCATGGAGATCCCCGACCCGGTCGCCGGCCCCGGCGAAGTCGTGGTCCGGATCGAGGCGGCGGGAGTCAACCCGCTGGATGCCAAGCGGCGCAGCGGCAAGCGCCCCTCAGCTCCGATCACAGAGCCCCGCCGCGTCGGTTTCGACGGTGCGGGCGTGATCGATTCCCTCGGCCAGGGCGTCACCGGCTTCGCCGTCGGCGACCGGGTCGCGGTCGGCGATACCGTCGGCACCTATGCGACGCATCTCGCGGTCGCGGTCGAGGACCTCAATGAGCTGCCGGATGCTGTGACCGCTGCTGAAGCCGCCGCCCTCCCGATCCCCGTGGGCACCGCGTATCAATGCGTGCGATCGCTCGAGGTCGGTGAGGACGACATCCTGCTCGTGCATGCCGGATCGGGGTCGGTCGGGCAGGCCGCGATCCAATTCGCAATCGCACAGGGCGCGAAGGTCGTCGCCACCGGGAGCCCTGCGCGTCATGAGCAGCTGCGCGAACTCGGCGCGATCCCGGTCGCCTACGGTGAGGGTCTCGCCGATCGTGTGCGCGCGGCCGTCGACGGCGAAGTCACCGTCGCTCTCGACTGCGCGGGCACGGATGAAGCGATCGAGACTTCACTCGAGCTCGTCGCCGATCACAACCGCATCGCGACCATCGTGCGCGGACCGGATGCCGCGAGCTTCGGCATCCGCGCCTTCAGCGGTGGTTCTCCCGAACCACTCACCGACCAGGAGCTCGCGTGGCGTGCAGAGGCCGTCGCCGTCGCGATCGATCTCATCGCGCGCGGTGACTTCCAGGTCGAGTTGGGCGCCGAGCTTCCGCTGAGCGAGGCAGCCCAGGCTCACCGCCTGATCGAGGCGCACCAGGCGCAGGGCAAGATCACGCTCGTGCCGTAAGATTCCGACTGCCCCGCTCCTGAGCTTCTCCGCGACGCGTCAGGCGACGCGCACGTCGCGCTCATCATCGCGACGTCGCGCCCCCTCTCGCAGCAACGGCACCAGCTCCTTACCCCAGTCGCGTACGTCACCGAGCGGATCGAAGCCCCGGATGAGGAACCGCGTCACTCCGAGGTCGTAGTACTTCAGCAGCGCCTCGGCGACCTGCTCAGGAGTGCCAACAGGAGCAGTGGAATTGCCCGAGGGCCCGGTGAGTCGGGTGATGCCGAGCCAGAGTCGCTCGTCGTGCACATCACCGCGCTTCGCATGTTCTTGCAGACGGTCGGCGGACACGGCGGTGCGCTCCGCATGCAGCGGTCTTGCGAACGCCAGGGTGTTGCCGGTCTCCTGCGACTTGAGAAGCTCTTCGGTGCGTGCGTAGATCGCGTCAGCCTTCGCCCACGCTGCCTCTTCGGTGTCGGCGATGATCGGACGCGTCGACAGACTGAACTCGATCGTGCGTCCCTCCTTTGCCGCGGCGGCTCGGATGGTGCGGATGTGCTCCGCGACGTCTGCGAGCGGTTCGCCGAACAGCATGTACACGTCAGCGCGCTTCGCACCCACTTCGACCGCTCCGCCGGAGAGACCGCCGAAGAAGATCGGGATACCCGCATCCGTGGCGGGCTTGACACCCGAATACGCGCCCTCGAATCGATAGAACTCCCCGTCGTGATCGAAGGGCTCCGTAGAGGTGAGGGTCTTGCGCAGCACCTCGATGAACTCACCCGTGCGCCGGTATCGATCGCCCTTCTCGCTGAAGTCACCGTCCCGGCGCTGATCAGCTTCGCTGCCGCCGGTGATGTGGTGAATCGCGACGCGCCCTCCACCGCTGAGGTGGTCAAGGGTCGCCAGCTTTCGGCCGACGATCGTCGGCGGGACGAAGCCCGGACGGTGCGCAATGAGCACCTTCAGGTGCTCGGTGGCCTCGAGAGCGGCGGACGCGACGGCGAAGCCGTCCGGCGAACTCGCACTGTATCCGATCAGGACCCGGTCGAATCCGGCATCCTCGTGAGCCTTCGAGAACTCCCGCACGTACACGGGGTCGACCGGGGGCCCGGAGATGGCTCTGGATTCGGATCCTGCGGTCGTGGCAATCATTCCGAGAAGTTCGATGGGCATAGCGGCAGCTCCAATGGTCAGGCGCGGTTGGCGGATCGTGTGTGAATGAGAGGTACGGAATCGATGAGGCGACGCGTGTATGGATGCTCCGGCTGGGCGACCACGCGTCTGGTTGGTCCGTCTTCGACGATGTGGCCCTGATTGAGCACGATGAGTCGATCGCTCATGGCAGCGAGCGAACCGACGTCGTGCGAGATCACGAGCATGGCCAAGCTGCTCCCGCGCTGATCGCGCAGCGCGATGAGAGCGCGCACCACACGGTCACGACTGGCTGCGTCCAGCGCGCTGACCGGCTCATCGAGCACGAGCAGACGAGGCTCGACCACGAGCGCCCTCGCAATCGCGGCTCGCTGGCGCTGCCCGCCCGATAATCCCGACGGGAGCCGCCGGATCAGTTCGTCGTCGAGGTCAACCGTCTGCAGGGCCGTATCCAGTCGCCGGCCGGCATCCGCGGTCGGGACACGAGCAATCCGCATTCCCTCACGGATCGAATCGCCCACTGTTACACCGGGATCGAGAGAACGCAGGGGGTCCTGGAAAACGTACTGCGCAGCGCCGGAGCGTCGCCAGTCCCTCAGCGCACGTCCGTGCAATCGAGTGACGTCTCGTCCTGCCACGCGCACGTGACCGGCTGACGGCGCCACCGCTCGCAGCACCGTTCGAGCAAGCGTGGTCTTCCCTGAACCCGACTCGCCGACCACCCCGACCACCTCGCCGGAACGCACTGTCAGCGAAATCTGATCGAGCACACGCACCTGCCCGTAGTCGACCGAAACCCCGTCGAATTCGAGTGCCGGTCCCTGATACCCGGACTCCGGAGTCCGTTCAGTGGTCATGCGAGGAACCTCTCGAGTCCATAAGCGGAGTGCGCGGAAAGCAGTTCACGCGTGTACGGGTGCCCCGGAGCGCGCAGCACACGTGATGTCGCTCCGGCCTCGACGACTCTGCCGTCGCGGAATACCTGAACCCGCTCGCACACCTGCGCGACGACAGCGAGGTCATGCGATACGAGGATCAGCGCGAGATCGCGCTCGACCCGGAGTCGGCCGAGCAGCTCGAGCAGTTCGGCCTGCACGGTGACATCGAGCGCGGTCGTCGCCTCATCGGCGATGAGGGCAGCGGGGTCTGCGGCGAGCGCCATCGCGATGAGGACGCGCTGCAGCATCCCTCCGGAGAGCTGTGCGACGCGTTGGCGCAGCACGAGGTCGACGCGTCGAATCCCGAGTTCGTCGAGAAGCTCACGCGCGCGCTCCTTCGCGATTCGTCGCGGCAGGGCGGCCGTGACGCGCAGAGTCTCCTCGAGCTGCGCACCGACCGGGATGGCCGGGTGCAGGTACGACGCGGGGTCCTGGAACACGGCGGCGACCTCGGTCCCGCGCACTGACCGCCATTGCTTCTCTCCCGCGTGGGTGAGGTCGTGTTCGTTGATATGCACGCTGCCGCCGGTGATGGCGAGCCCGGGGGGAAGTATGCCGAGCAGCGCACGGCAGGTGAGGGTCTTACCGCTGCCGGACTCGCCGACGATGCCGACGGCTTCGCCTGGGCGCACCACCACAGAGACTCCGTGCACGAGTTCCGTGCCGTCGTTCGCCGTGATCACGAGCTGCTCGGCGGCAGCGACGGCTGGCCGTGCCAGTGATCCCTCGTCGAATGACGGCGCGAGCGCGGCCTGGACCTCCGCCGCGGTGCCCCGATCTGCTGAGCGTGTCCCGATTTGCTGACCCTTCGCCGGAATCCGTCCGCTGATCGGGACCGAGTCCGCTGATCGGGACAGGTCGGATGCAGAAGCGGATGCAACCGAAGTCTGCACATCAGACATGAGCTTTCTCCTTCCGTGGTGCGCGTGCGACAACGGCATCCGCACCGAGCGCATCGTGCGCCGCATCGGCGATCAGGTTCAAAGCACCGACGGTGATGATGATCGCGAGCGCCGGCCCCACGGGTCCGAACGGACGCTGGCTGAGATATCCGAGGTCGCTGGCGAGCATGCCACCCCACGTCGGCGCGGGCGGTTGCACCCCGATCCCCAAGAACGTAAGGGACGCCACGGCGAGCAGCGCACCGCCGAGTGCGGACACGGATGCGACGACGAGGTTCGGTGCCACCTGCCGCCACACATGCCGTCGCAGCACCCACCCGGCGGATGCACCGAGGAACAATGCCGCCTCGACATACTGCGAGTCGCGCACACGGAGCGTCGCCGCTCTGGCGATGCGGAAGAACCCCGGGGCGATGAGGATGCCGATCGCCAGAGTCGCCTGGACCAGTCCGTTGCCCAACAGGGCTGCGAACACGATCGCGAACAGGATGAATGGCAGAGACAACAGAGCGTCGACGACGCGAAGCGACAGCCACTCGCCGATCCTCGGAGCGAACGCGCTGAGCGCACCCGGAACCGCGCCGATGACCAGCCCGATCAGGGCCGCCGCCAATGCGCTCAGCAACGATGCCGGCGCGCCGGCCAGCAGCCGACTGAGAACATCGCGACCGAGGTAGTCAGTGCCGAGAAGATGCGCGAACGTTGCGTCCTGCAGCGCATTCGCGGTGTCCTGCGCCAGAGGATCGTACGGAGCCAGGGCGGGGCCGGCGACGGCGATGACGACCACACCGGCTATGACGAGCAGAGCCGCACGCGCGGTCCAGCCCGCAGCCCACAGGCGTGCGATGACATTCATGCGGCGCTCCGTCCGGTGCCGCCCGTTCGGGCGATGATGAGATTGATGACGATTCCGGTGATCACGACCATCAGGATCGTGACCAGCAGCACTCCTTGGACGACCGGGATGTCACCCTGGAGCGCCGCGCGGTTCGCGAGCTGGCCGAGTCCCGGCATCCCGAAGATCACCTCGGTGATCACAGCTCCACCGATCAATCGCGGCGCGTGCACGCCCAGGGCCGAGAGGGCTGGACCCGAGGCGATCGGCAACGCGTGACGGAAGACGATCCGGGCAGGAGCGAGGCCATGCACCCGCGCTCCGATGATGTAGTTCTCACCGAGCACACCGACCAAGGACGTGCGCAGCTGACGGGCGATGTCGGCTCCTGCGTCGAGACTGAGTGCGATCGATGGAAGTACGAGGCATAGGATCCACCCCCCGAAGCTCTTCTCCGGCGGCACATATCCGGCGACCGGGAAGATCGGGATCGCGTAGGCGAAAAGCAGGATGAGCCCGATCGCCGCGACGAAGGCGGGGATAGTCGCCGAAACCGTGCTCAGCAGTGTCACGAGGCGATCAATGATGCCACCGCGGCTGACTGCGGCAAGGACTCCACCGGTGAAGCCGAAGAGCAGGGCGAGCAGAATGGCCCCCGATGCGATCGACAGGCTCACGGGGAACGCCTGCGCGACGCTGTCGGAGACGGGGATGCTCGTGAACCAGCTCGTACCGAGGTCGCCGGTGACGGCGTGCGAGATCCAGTCCACGTACCGCACCAGAAGCGGCCGGTCCAAGCCGAACACATGGTTGAGTCGGTCGACATCCGCTTGCGTTGCGACCTCTCCCAGCGCGACCGCCGCCGGGTTCGACCCGCTGGCCGTCCCCAGCGCGAAGGTGGCGAAGGTGGCCAGGACGAAGACCGTGACCGCGGTGCCGAGGGTCGCAAGCGCCGTGCGCACCATCGCCGGGAGGCCGCGCGGATGCACAGCCGTTCCGGGTGTGGAAGGCGCCGTCAGCGCTTCAGCAGTCACGGTCGTCGTCATGGCTCAGCCCTCGACCTTCACGTCTTCCCAGCGCTGCACATCGAGCCAGTGCTGGATGCCGGTGATGCGGTCCTCGTGGATGAGGATGCGCGGCCAGCTGAACAGGAATGTGTTCGGCTGCAGCCGGACTCCGACCTCGACGGCATCCTGCAGCCGCTGCGCGTACTCCGGGTCGTCAGTCGGTGTCGCCCTCGCGGTATCAATGGCTGCAGTGAGCTCGTCCGGCGTCTGACGTCCGAGATTCATCAGTCCTTCCGGTCCGTAGAGCACCTCGAGCGCCTGAAGCGGCGACTGACGACCTGAGTAGCTGTCGAGGACGAAGGGGAATGTGCGCTGCACGTAATTCTGCGAGAGAGATCCCACAGCCTGCACGTTGAGCGTCACATCGATTCCGGCTTCCGCCCATTGCGCCTGCAGCAGCTCCGCGAGCGCCGTGTCGTCTTCGCCGAGAGTCAGCGTGATGTCTACCCCGTCCGGGTAGCCTGCCTCGGCAAGCAGAGCCTTTGCAGCTGCCACGTCGTACACGTACAGGTCGTCGAGGTCTTCGTTGTGCGCCACATAGCCGTCCGGGAACGGCTGCCAGTTCGGGGTGCCATGGCCGAAATAGGTGGAATCGACGAGGGCCTGACGGTCGGTGGCATGGCTGATCGCTTGCAGTACGCGCTGGTCATCGAACGGTGCAACGGTGCCGTTCACGTCGAGAGCGCGCACGGTCAGTGCCTTGATCTCCTCGACCTCGAGCCCTGCACTGTCCGCAGCCTGGGCCTGAGATGCAGGGACGATGGAGACATCCCACTGGCCCGAGCTGATCCCGGCGACGGCGGTCGCGTCATCGGCGACCGGCACGACCGAAAGGTCGTCGATGAAGATGTGATCGGCATTCCAGTATTCGTCGTTCTTCTCCAGCGTCGCGTGCGCATTGGGCACGTACTCCGTCAGTGCGAAGGGTCCGGCGCCCTCCGGCTGCGTAGCGAGGGACGCCACGTCGTCGAACGCCGCGGGATTCACGATGAAACCGGTTTTCCCGGCGAACAGATAGGGCACTTGATAGTCGGCCTGATCCAGGTGCACGGTCACGGTGTGCTCATCGACCGCGTCCACGCCGGTGACGATGCGCAGTTGTCCGGCGAGTGTGGAGTTCTCCTGATCGCGCCCGCGTTCAAGATTGAGCTTCACGGACTCCGCGGTGACGGGCGTGCCGTCGCTGAACACGGCATCCGCTCGCAGATGGAACGTGATCGCGGCGCCGTCTTCGCTGTATTCCCATGTCTCGGCGAGCCCCGGAACCGGCTCTCCCTCGGTGTTCAGCTGTGTCAGCCCGTCGTAGACGAGCGCGAGGGCGTGGGTGTCCCAGCCGGCGGTCGAGGTGACGGGATCCCAGCTCGTCGGCAGCTGCCAGCCCCAGGTGAGCGAGGTCTCCCCAGCATCCGCACCGCCCGATGCCTGCGCCGTCGAGCAGGCGGACAGGGCGAGGGATGCGACGGCGAGCACAGCGAGGGATTCGAGTCGGTGTCGTGAAGTCATGGATGTGAAAGTACGGCTGTCTCCGAGAGCGGTGCCAGGGTCTGCGATGCAGGAAGACACACACTGCAACAGTTCGACACATCACGCTCGCCACGCCGGACGAGCATCAAGGATGGACCGCATGAGCACAGATCACTCCCCCGCCGCCGTCTGGCCCGCCGCCCGAACACGCGGCACCCTCGCTGTCGTCACCGGTCGCGGCGAGCTGGCACCCGTGTACGAGCGGTTCGGCCGACGGCTGAGCGCTGACGGGTACACCGTCGCCGTCTTCGAATCGGATGCCGAAACCGCAGCATCCTGGCTCGAGAACGCCGACGCGCCCCGCGTGCTGGTCGGCTCGGACACCGGCGCCGCATCGGCTCTGCGCGTGCTCTCGCAGGGAGCCGCGGTGGATGCGGCGATCCTTGCCGGAACTCCGGTCGATGTCGACGCCCCGCAGCCGGCTGACGCCGAGCGCACGGCGTGCCCGCTCCACCTCGGAGTGCTCGGTTCGACACAGGCCCGCACGGTCGACATCGCGACAGAGCCGGTGCCGGATGCCGCTGATCTCGCAGCGATCGCCGTTCCTGTTCTCGCATTCCACGGCTCGGCAGATCCGGTCTCGCCCATCGACGAAGTATCCGCTCTGCTGGACGCCGTGCCCGACCTCGACCTGAACGAGACGGTCGACGGCCTGCACGATGCACTCAACGACGCATCGCATCGCAGCGTCGCCGCCACGATCGTGCTGTGGCTCGAGCGGTTGCGCGGCGAAGACGTGCACGAGTCGGTCGTGCGCGTGCGTCAGGAAATCCGCGCATGACCGCGTTCTCGACCCAGCAGGTGCACAGCGGCTATGTCGCGAATGTTCCGCAGAACAGCGCAGTGCCGCCGATCCACCAGACCGCGGCATACGAATTCGCGTCCCTGGCCGATGCCGCAGACATCTTCGCGCTGCGTCAGCTCGGCAACCTCTACAGCCGCAGCTCCAGCCCCACCCAGCTGATCCTCGAGCAGCGGGTCGCCGCCCTCGAGGGCGGCACATCGGCCGTCGCCGTCGCATCCGGGCAGGCGGCCGTCGCCGTCACCCTGCTCGCCCTCGCGGGGCGCGGTGGGCACATCGTCGCCGCCAACCAGCTCTACGGCGGCACGGTCGACCTGTTCCAGGACACCTTCGCCGACTTCGGCATCACGGTGACGTTCGTCGATCAGGACGACGCGGATGCCTGGCGCACGGCCATCCGGCCCTCCACACGCGCTCTGTTCGCCGAATCGATCGCGAACCCGATCGCCCAGGTGCTCGATTTCGAAACCGTCGCCGACATCGCGCACACGGCGCGGGTGCCGCTCGTGATCGACAACACGGTCGGGACGCCGTATCTCGTGCGCCCCGGAGAGCACGGCGCCGACTTCGTCGTGCACTCGGCGACGAAGTTCCTCGCCGGCCACGGCACCTCGCTCGGCGGCGTGGTCGTCGACCAGGGAACGTTCGATTTCGGCGCAGAGCCTGACCGCTGGCCGCAGTTCACCCAGCCGTATCCGCGGATCGGCGACCTCGTGCTGTGGGAGCGATTCGGCATCGGCCAGGCATTCGCCGTTCTCGTCAAGACGAAATACGTCCACGATCTCGGCCCCTCCCTCTCTCCGTTCAACGCCTGGCAGATCCTGCAGGGCATCGAGACGCTCGATCTGCGGGTCTCCCGCCAGAGCGCGACGGCTCTGGCGATCGCAGAGCATCTTCCGCCTCGTCGCGAACATCGGCGATGCGCGCAGCCTTGTGGCGCATCCGGCATCCATGACCCATTCGCATCTGAACGCCGCGCAGCGCACCGCCGCGGGCATTTCGCTGAACACGATCCGTCTCAGCGCCGGGCTCGAAGATCCCGCCGATCTCATCGCCGACCTCGATCGCGCACTCGCGCGCATCTGACAGGAGCATCATGACCATCAATCTCGGATACTGGACGCCCGTCTATGGCGGGTTCCTCCGCAACGTCACCGATGAAGGACGGATGGCGGCCACCTGGGAGTACATCCGCGAGGTGTCCGTAAAAGCCGACCGATTGGGCTTTCACACCACGCTCGTTCCCGAGCTGTACCTGAACGATCGCAAGGGCACCGATGCACCGAGCCTGGAGGCGTGGTCGCTGTCGGCTGCGATCCTCGCTGTGACCGATCAGCTGCGCGTGATGACAGCAGTCCGCCCGGGATTTCACCTTCCCGCCGTGCTCGCCAAGACGGTGAGCACCCTCGATAGCGTCGCCCCCGGCCGCATCGCGCTCAATGTCGTGGCGGCCTGGTGGGCCGAGGAAGCACGACAGTTCGGTGGCAACTTCCCCACCCACGACGCCCGCTACGCGCAGGCCAAGGAATTCGTCGACGTGTTGAACGGACTGTGGTCACAGACCCCCTTCAGTTTCGCCGGTGACCACTACGAGTTCGAAGGAACGATCGTCGAGCCGAAGCCCTCCGTGCACCCGGTCGTCTTCGCCGGCGGCGAGAGCGAGGCCGGTCGCGAGGCCATCGCAGATTTCGCCGATGCCTACGTCATGCACGGCGGCACCCTTGACGAGGTCCGCGGCAATGTCGCAGACATGAATGCACGCTCCGAGCGGCTGCACGGCCGCCCGATCTCCGAGTTCGGGATGCCGGCGTACGTCATCGTCCGTGACACCGAAGCGGAGGCGCAGCGCGAGCTCGATCGGATCACGACGGTGAACGAGGATTCTCCCGGATACGCGTCCTTCGAGGAGTTCCGGCGCAATTCGCACCTCTCCCTCGAGGTCAGCCGACGCGAGTACTCGGTCGGCACGCGCGGGCTGCGCCCGAATCTCGTCGGCACCGCCGAACAGGTCGCCGAGCGGATCAACGAATATGCGGATGCCGGGATCACGCTCCTGCTGATCCAGGCCTCGCCGCTCGATGAGGAACTGGAACGAATCGCCGAGCAGGTCTTCCCGCTCGTGCCGCAGGAGGCCCTCACGTCCGCTCTGGCCTGACCCAACTGCTCTACGCTGAGAGAATGACTGGTCTTCGCTGGGGAATCCTTGCCACGGGTGGGATCGCCCACTCCTTCGCCTCCGACCTGCGCACCGCAGGTCTCGATCTCGTCGCTGTCGGGTCGCGTTCGCAGGCTTCTGCCGACGCATTCGCGGCAGAATTCAGCATCCCGCGCGCACATGCGTCGTACGAGGCGCTCGTCGCCGACCCCGACGTCGACATCATCTACGTCTCCACGCCGCACCCGATGCATCATGCCGGTGCGAAGCTCGCCCTCGAGAACGGCAAGCACGTGCTCGTCGAGAAGGCATTCACTCTCAATCAGTCCGAGGCTGAGGACCTGCAACGGATCGCGAGCGAGCGCGGGTTGCTGGCGATGGAGGCCATGTGGACCCGTTATCTGCCGCACATGGTGCGCATCCGCGAGATCATCGCAGCGGGCGCGCTCGGCGAGATCCGTGCCGTGTCCGCAGACCACACCCAGCTGCTCCCCTCCGACCCGACGCACCGATTGAACGCCCTTGAACTCGGCGGCGGTGCGCTGCTGGACCTTGGCATCTATCCGGTCTCCTTCATCTGGGACATCCTGGGTGCGCCGGAGACGATTCAGGCAACCGCCCGGCTGGGCGAGACCGGGGCTGACGCCGAGGTCGCGACGATCATGACCCACGCCGGCGGCGCTCTCTCGACGAGCCTGTCGTCGTCGCGAGCTGCAGGCCCCAACGTCGCGGCGATCATCGGCACCGATGCCCGGATCGAGATCGATCGAGTCTGGTACGTGCCGACATCCTTCCGCGTCGTCGCACCCGATGGCAGCATCCGCGAAGAGTACGTCAGCGAGGTCGATGGCCGCGGCATGCAGTATCAGGCGCTGGCCGCGGAACGCCTCGTACGCGCGGGGCTCCTCGAGGGGGACATCCTCCCGCTCGCCGAGAGCGTCGCGATCATGG
Organism: Microbacterium sp.; assembly: GCF_052099035.1. Taxonomy (GTDB): domain Bacteria; phylum Actinomycetota; class Actinomycetes; order Actinomycetales; family Microbacteriaceae; genus Microbacterium. The sequence goes on from NZ_JBQDSX010000002.1 coordinate 107,047, forward strand.
GGACGCTGGATGAGATCCGGGCGCAGATCGGCGTCCGCTACCCGAGTGAGGAGCGCGCCGATGGCTGAGACCGCAGATACCCGCGTCGCCGTCTATCTGGACTTCGACAACATCGTCATCTCTTGGTACGACCGCGTGCACGGTCGCAACGCCTATGGCAAGGACCGTCAGCGCATCGCCGACAACCCGAATGACCCCGGTGTCGTCGAGCGTCTGAAGGACGCGATGATCGAGGTCGGCGCGATCATCGACTACGCGGCCTCGTTCGGCACTCTCGTGCTCACGCGCGCATACGCGGACTGGTCCTCGCCGGTGAACGCCGAGTACCGTTCACAGCTCGTCGCGCGCGCCGTCGACCTGGTGCAGCTGTTCCCGGCTGCCGCATACGCGAAGAACGGTGCAGACATCCGACTCGCCGTGGATGCTGTGGAAGACATGTTCCGCCTTCCCGATCTCACCCACGTCGTGATCGTCGCCGGTGACAGCGACTATGTTCCGCTCGCTCAGCGCTGCAAGCGCCTCGGCCGCTATGTGATCGGCGTCGGCGTCGCAGGTTCCACGGCGAAGTCGCTCGCGGCGGCCTGCGACGAGTTCGAGGCATACGACTCGCTGCCCGGTGTGGCACGTCCCGCCCCGAAGAAGTCGACGCCTGCGGCTGCCCCGGCTGAGACGGCGCAGGCAGAGGCGACACCGGCAGCGGATACCGATACCGACGCTCCGGCGAAGGCGAAAGCCGCCCCGAAAACGCGCGCCAAGAAGGCGGCGAAGGTCGTCGAGCCCGAGACGTCGACGACCGAGCAGGAGGAGGCGACCATGCTGCTGGAGCGTGCACTCCGCCTCGGACACGACAAGGCGGGCGCCGACGAGTGGCTGCACAGCTCGGCCGTGAAGACGCACATGCGCCGCATGGACCCGTCCTTCAGCGAGAAGGCGCTCGGCCACCGGTCATTCTCCGACTTCCTCAAGTCCCGGGATGAGATCGCCGAGCTCGAGGAGACCGGGCATGAGCGGCTGGTCAGGCTTCGCGAGCAGTGAAGTGCGGCACTTCCTAGGCTCACCGTACGCACAGGTGCTCGGCGATCGGATCGCCGACCTCCACCCGCGACTGCGCGCGTACTTCTCAGCCCTCCCGGATGGTCATATCGGCATCGGCGAGGGTACGTTCAGTAGGGTCGGCACGCCGCGACGCTGGCTGTGGCCGCTGCTTCGCCCGCTGCACGAGCGCGGAGTGATCTACGCCGGCTGGCAGCTCGCCGTGCCGTTCCGGGTCACGAACCGCCAGGTCGCCGGACGCGCGGTGAGCGAACGCGGGTTGCTGCTGCCGGGCGCCCCCTGGACGATGCGCGATGCGGTTTCGGTCACACCCCACGACCGCCTGGTCGACGAGCTGGGAGAACCGGGCGTCGTCGCGGCGAGCTTCGACGTCGAGGTGCGTGATGGCATGCTCTCGATGAGAAGTCACGCGGTCGGGATTCGTTGGGGGCGCCTGCGCCTGCGTATCCCGGGGCTACTCTCCCCCGTCGTCCGACTGACCGAGCGCTTCGACGACGAGGTCGAGCGCCAACGCGTCTCCGTCACGATCGATGTGCCGCTGCTCGGCCGCATCTACGAGTACGCCGGAGACTTCAGCTACTGCATCGAGAAGGAGCAGTCATGACCGGCAGGGTCGTCATCGGAGGCTCGTCCGGGTTCATGGGCAAGCATCTGCAGGAGAAGTATCGCGGAGAAGGACGAGAGGTCGTCACGATCTCGCGTTCGAGCGCCGACCTCGCCTGGGCGGATCAGACTGGCATCGACCAGGCCGTCGACGGGGCTGAGCTGGTCATCGGCTTGGCCGGAAAGAGCGTGAACTGTCGCTACACCACTGAGAACCGCGCCGAGATCTTCCGCTCGCGTCTGGAGACCACGGCATCCCTCAGTCATGCGATCGCCGCAGCGCAGAACCCGCCGGCCCTCTGGGTCAACTCATCGACCGCGACGATCTACCGGCACGCCGAAGACCGCCCGATGACCGAATCCGGCGGCGAGATCGGTACCGGCTTCTCGGTCGAGGTGGCCAAGGCGTGGGAGAAGGCACTGTTCCAGGACGACCTCCCGCACACGCGCAGGGTCGCACTGCGCAGTGCGATCGTTCTCGGTCACGGTGGCGTCCTCGGACCGCTCAAGAACCTCGCACGGATCGGCCTCGGTGGCGCACAGCACGACGGGCCGTGGCCGGTGAGTCGCGCGCGGAAGGCTGCAGGCACCGCGCACTACCCCGGTGCGAAGCGGGGCGCACAGCGGTTCAGCTGGGTGCACCTGGACGATATCGCGCGCATCGTCGACTTCGTCGAGCAGCATCCAGAGGTCGACGGTCCGGTCAACGCATCCTCCCCGCATCCCGTCGACAATACGACGTTCATGGCATGTGTCCGACGCGTGCTGGGCGCCGGCTTCGGCCCGCCAATGCCCCGATGGATGCTGGAACTCGGTGCCATCGGCATCCGCACCGAGACCGAGCTGATCCTGAAGAGTCGTTGGGTACTGCCGGAGAAGCTCACCAACGCCGGGTTCGAGTTCCACTATCTGACGCTCGAGCCGGCACTGCGGGAGTCGTTCGACCGCGCCTAACCGGCCGCGTCGTCATCCTTGCGCTTGGCGATCTCCTCGCGCAGACGCCACTCCTCGATCTCACGGTCAAGGTCGGCGATCTGCTGCTCAGTCGTGCGTGCTTCCATCGGTGCGGACCGCTGCGGGACGACCGTAGCCGTCGACGTGGAGCGCGCTTGGCGGCGCGGCATCCGGGGCAGAGAAACGCCGCCCTCGCCATACTCTCGCCCGAGGGCGAACCAGAGCAGGCTGCCGATCAGCGGCAGCAGGATGACGATAATGATCCACACCATCTTCGGCATGCGCTTGACCTGGGAATCGGCGCGCATGATGACGTCGATCAGCGCGGCGATCGTCAGCGCGAAGATGAAGATGGAGAGCAACGGCATCCTTTCAGCGTAGACGAGGCTGGTTGAATGAGCGGGTGCCTTTTCTCACACCTCCTGCGCCCATCCAGCTCTCCGGCAACCTCGTCGAACTGCGCCCGCTCGCACGGGAGCATCGCGGCGGCCTCATCGAGGCCGTGCAGGAAGGGAAGCTGTGGCAGACCGCCTGGTACACGTCAGTGCCTGCACCCGACGGCGTAGCGGCTGAGATCGATCGGCGTCTCGCGCTGAGTGAATCGGGCGAGATGGTGCCGTTCACGGCATTCGATGCCACGGGGCGCGTGATCGGGATGACGTCGTATTACGACCTCGAGGAGACTGTTCCCCGCCTGCACATCGGCTACACCTGGAACCGGCCGTCCGCGCACGAAACCGGAACGAATGCCGAATCGAAACTGCTGCTGATGTCGCACGCCTTCGAGACCCTCGGGGTCTACCGCGTGGGGCTCACCACGCAGTGGGTGAACTTCCAGTCCCGCACGGCGATCGAGCGACTCGGTGCCAAGCAGGACGGCGTCATGCGCGCCGTTTCCCGCTATCGCAACGGCGCACTGCGCGACAGCGTGGAGTACTCGGTGATCGAACCGGAGTGGCCGGCTGTCAAGGCGAATCTCGAAGCGCGGCTCGCGAAGCGGCGCTGAGGCGCTTTTCCCGGGCGGCCTCACGCCTGCGCGCGGCGGCGACGCACCAGTGCCGTACCTGCCGCGATCAGACTTCCCGCGACCAGCAGGCCTGAGGGGATCACCCACGCAGCAAGACCGGTCGTCGCCAGATCGCCGTCGGTGTCGGCATCGCCCTGACCGCCATCTGGGGAGGCGGAGCCGTTCCCGCCCGTCCCACCGTCGGTGCCGGTGCCCGCATCGCCAGTCCCACCGTTGCCGTCGTCGCCTCCGGGGCCTCCGGGATCGCCATCCTCCCCTCCGGAGCCGCCCTCGCTGCCGTCCAGCATCGCAACGTAGCGGTCGCCGCCGTCGACCGTGCTGGCAAGCCAGTAGTCGAGTCCCTCCGGCAGCGCCGCATGGAACGAGGCGACCCCATCCGCGTCGGTGAGCACTTCGGTGACATAGGCGATGCTCGCCTGTGTGGGCGCGTCCGGGTTGGCATCCGCGTCCAGAACGAGAACGGTGGCCGTCTTGTCGGCGAACTCGGTTCCGAAATCGATCCGCACGTCGGCCGTGCCCTCGGTGGTCGTGGCGTCATGCTCTGCGGCAGCCGCCATCACCGGTGCGGCGACGGCCAGTGCGGTGCCGAGCAGGATCGCACCACATGTGCTGATCAGGTTCTTCTGGGTGTTCATGTTTCTGCTTTCCTTGCGTCTGCGACGGCTATCGGACGGTGATCAGCACGGGGCGGGAGGTGTCCGCATCCCATGTCCAGATGCTGTCGAAGTCCCAGCCGATCCCCTCGTACGTGCTCTGCTGCCTCGCGGCATCCGCAGAGATCGTCTCGCCGTTGCGCGTCTGGCGCCCCTGGTCGGTGACGGTCTGTCCCGTGATGACGAGGGAATCCACGGCGAGGTTGTCCTCGAGCGTCGCGTGCTCGGTGCCGTACTCGCGCCCCGCGACACGACCGGCATGCGACGATGCGGTGACCGCGCTGTTGAGAGCGACCGACTGCACCACCGTCGTCGTGGCGTAGGTGTAGCCGGCGATACCGCCAGCGTTCTGGTTGCCGGCCGACTCGACGGCACCGGTCGCGTATACGCGCTCGGTGGTGCTGCCGCGCCCGGCGATGCCGACGACTCCGCCGGCCTGGCGTCCCGCATTCACGGTGACATCGGCATCCGAGTACGAATCGCTGATCGTGCCATAGAGATAGCCGACGACACCGCCCGCGGTCGCGGCTCCCGTGATCGATCCGCTGGTGCCCACCTCGGTGACCTCGCCGCTGACCGCCAGGCGATCCACTAGGAGACCGACTTCGGATGCCGTGGTTACGACCTCGGCATCGACGAGCGCGATGGCTCGCACCGTACCGGTGACCTCGGCGAACAGTCCGCCCGTCTCCGAGCGATATCCGGTGATCGAGTGCCCGTCGCCGTCGAACGTCCCCGAGAAAGCCGTACTGATACGCGCATCGCTGTCCGAGAGGTCGACATCGGAGACCAGTCGATAGCTCTCCGCCGGATAAGCGCCGATCTCCGCGAAGTCCGCCGCGTCATCCACGAGGAACTCGCCGTCGTCACCGCTCGGCAATCCGGGCCCATCGTCTTCCGGGCCCTCCTGATCGCTTTCGTCGAGCCCGCGGGACTCGCCGACTGCGCTGAGCAGCGGACGGGCGTTCGCGTTGCTCCACTGCCAGACGCCGAAGTCGAAGCCCAGGGTGTCCCGGTAGAAGACGGACCCTGCGAGCTGAGCGGCCGTCGCCGTCCCTCCGTGGAGGTTCGTCGTCGACGGAGCCGAGGTATCAGTCTGCGTGGCCGCTGTCGTCGTCTCCGCCGCCCAGTTGTTCTCGAGCGTCGCGGAGTTCCCCGCCAGCACTCGGCCGAGGAACCGGTGCGCCCACGACGGGGCCGTGACGGTCTGCGCCAGCGAGACGCTGTTCCGGATGACAGTGCCGGTGTACGCGTAGCCGAAGACGCCACCGGTGTTGCGCGTATCAGCGGTGACAGAGCCTGTTGCGTAAACCTGTTCGTTGACCGAGCCGGCCAGTGCCACACCGACTGCTCCGCCGACCTCCGTCGCCGTACCGTGGACGGTCGCGGTCGTGTACGCATCGCGCAGTTCACCGCTGGAGTCGCCGAGGATGCCGCCGACGCGGCTCGGCGCGGTGATCTCGCCGGTCGTGTAAACCCGCTCGACAATGCCTGTGCTGACGTTCGCGAGGATCCCGGCGCGAGCCACCGTGCTGCTGACCTGGGCGCCCTCGATGCCGAGGTCGTGGATGTGGCCGCCGGTGAGGTTGAACAGTCCCCCGGACTCCGACTGCAGCCCCGAGATCACGTGGCCGGCCCCGGCGAGTTCACCGGAGAACGGCACCTGGGCACCGAGCGGCGTGAACGCCGTGCCCTCGAGCGAGATGTCATCGGTGAGCACGAAGCGCTCCGTGGGGAAATCATCGATCATGCGCAGCTGCTCGGCCGCTCCGATCTCGAAGAATCCGTCCGCGTTGGTGGGCAGGTCCGGCGTCGGCTTCTCATACGCCTCGGGATTGGAGCGCAGCACCGGACGCTGCGCATCCGCATTCCAGTCCCAAATACCCTCGAGGTCCCATCCGAGGGTCGTGGCGAAGTGCTCGGGTGTCCGGCCAACCGATACCGGCAGTCGTGCTCCCTTGAGATTGTCGGCAGCCGGCGCGTCTGTCAGCGACTCCGCCGAGACAACCGACTCCTCCGAGGAGTAGTTGTTCTCCAACGTCGCCATCTGACCGGAGAGCACGCGCCCGAGCACCGCGTGGGCGTAGCTCGGCGCGGTGACGGCGACGTTCAGCGACATGGCGTTGCGGATGACGGTCTCGTTGTAGCCGTAGCCGACGACACCCCCGGTGTTGCGGGTGTCTGCGCCGACCGTCCCCGCCGCGTAGACGTTCTCGGTCACAGAACCGGCCAGGGCCACACCGATGAGCCCGCCGGATTCGGTCCCCGAGACCTGAACGCGTGCGGTCGAATAGCTGTCGCGAACAGTTCCGGTCGAGTCTCCGACCAGCCCGCCGGCGCGGGACGGTGCAGAGATCGAACCGCTGGTCCAGCTGCGTTCGATCGTGCCGCTGTTGACGTCGGCGAGAATGCCGGCGGTTCCGATCAGAGCGGTGATATCGGCATCCACGACGGCGAGATCGCGAATCGTGCCGTCGTTCGATTGGAACAGCCCTGATCCGCTCGAGGGCTCGGCCGCGAACCCGCTGACCGTATGCCCACGCCCATCGAACACACCGGTGAACGGCGTTGCGCCCGAACCGATCTGCGTGCGCTCCGAGCCATCGAGCGCGAGGTCGTTCATCAGTGCGTAGTGGGCGTCCGGTGCCTGCACGATCTTCTCGATATCGGCCCAGCTGCGCAGCTCGTAGGGTTTTTCCGCTGTTCCCTCGCCCGGCATCCCCTCGCGGACCAGGATCCCCGGGGTCAGCGCGTTCCCTGCGGCGAGCGCGTCCCAGGCGTACAGACGAACCGTGCTGTCCGACCGCACCGGAAGCGGCGAATCGAACGAGACCAGCTGTTCGATACCGCGATGGTCGAGATCGACCTTCACGGTGCGCACGTCCAGCAGCTCTTCGCCGCTGAGGTCGTACGCTGCCGCCACGAGGGTCGCGCCGTCCGGCGCCCCATCGGTGCTGAGCACTCCGACGTGGGCGAGTTCACCATCGGCGACGTCGTGAGATGTGACACGGAACATGCTCTCCGGCTTGCTCACCGCGAACTCATCGACCACGTCACCGTCGATCGTGTAGACGCGGGCCTGGAGCTCGCCGTCCGCTGCTTCGAGAACGAGGCCGGTCTGCGTGTCGTCGTCGAACACGGTGTCATCCCACCACTGGACCTGGTTCTCGTAGAACTTCGGTCCGCTCGAGCCCATGGTGACGAACGTCGTGCCAAGGTCTCTGTCCGCGTCGTCGGTGACGAGGGCGCCGTCGAGGATCGTGCTGCGCTTGTAGACGTGATCGTGACCGCCGATGTGCAGATCCACTCCGAGCTGCTGGAGCGTCTGGGTGATCTTGGCACGCGAGATCGACATGCCCGCATCGCTGCTGTGCCGACCCCCGTAGTAGGGGAAGTGGCCCATCACGACGTTCCACTCGGAGTCACTGGAGCGGACGTCGTCCTCCAGCCAGGCGAGCTGGGTGTCAAGGTCGTAGTTCGAGTTCAACACCGAGAAGTGGATGCTGCCGCGATCGAAGGAGTAGTTGCTCTCGCCGACCTCGCTGCCGTTCTTGGGCAGATCGAACATCGAGGTGAAGATGCGGCTGCGCTCCGACGACAGCGCGGTGTTGACCTCGCGGTCACCGTAGGTCTCGTGGTTGCCCACCATGCCGGCGAACTGCAGATCGAGGTCGCGCAGGGAGTAGTCGAAGGTTCCCTGCCACTCGCCGGCATTGCCTCCGTTGTCGACGAGGTCACCGACCTGGATGACCGTCTCTCCCCCGGTGCGCTGGTCGCGGAGCTGCTCGAGCATCTGTGCCGGCAGCTCGAAATCCGATTGCTCACCAGTGGCGACCTGGATATCGCCGAGCACGTAGATCGGCGCATCCTCCGCACCGCCGGCGATGAACTCGCCGCGCACGTCGGTCCATGGGCCGTTCTCGCCGGCACCGAAACGGTACTCGTAGCGGGTCCCCTGATCGAGCCCGGTGAGATCGAACTCGTGGCTGCGCAACGCGTGCGCGGTGATGCTGTCGAGGTAGGTATCAGCCTCAGTAGCGACGGAATCCACCTCGAAGATGCGGTCGTTGGATGAAGCGACGGTCTCCGCGCCCAGGCCGAGGAAGGATCCGACCGGCTGGATCTTCGCCCAGGCCTTCTCGACATTGACATCCGTTGGGACACTGAGGCCGGCTTCTCCCGGTTCGGCGCCGACCGTGGCTACCGCACCGAGGTGGCGGAAGACTTCTTCCGCGTCGAGGTCGGTGTCCTGCACCTGGATGCGGTGCACCTCCGCCGAGGTGCTGCCGTCCGTATCGGTCGCCTTGATGACGATGAAGTGATCGTCGTACCCCTCGACCGTGAACGCGCCATCTGTCACCGGCAGACGGTGCTCGGAGTTGTACACCTCGACGGTGGTGGTGGGCTTGTTGCCGCCGTCATCGACGGCTGAGAAGCTCGGGATCTCCACGCGGTCCCCCGCGGCGGCGAACTCGGGCGCCTGGGCGTCGACGGTGATCTGTGGAGCGTAGTTCGCCCCGCGCACCTTCTCGCCGACCCAGATCGGTGCAGAGACGAGCTGCGCCCCGTCGGCCTGCATGGCCTTGACGAAGTAGTAGTCGCCGTCGGCGACGTCGAGGGTCACAGCAAGATCCTGCACATTGCCGGAAAGCGCCCCGAAATCATGCGCGATATGACCGGAGTTGCTGATGATCTGGATGCTAGTGAACGAGTCTGCAGCATCCGGGTCCGCAGCCTGGACGACGACGTCGAGCGCGTCGGTGTCGCCGGGAAGGATGGCACCCATCATCTGGTCGTTGCCGCTGACCGCCAGGATCGCGTTCTCGTCGAGCGTGGAATACATGCTGCGCTCGCGCATCGCACGGTGCACCGCGTCGAGCGACTTCTCGTCCGCCCACACTCCGGTCAGCGCGGGGTTAGAGGTGACCCAGTGGGCGCTGTGCTCGTCACCGTTGAAGACCGGGGCGACGTGCCATCCGTTGTCGAGGGCCAGCTCCCACTGCGCGTCGTAACCCGCCCCCTTGTGCTCGAACAGCGACATGCGCTCGTCGGCCTCCGGGGTGAGGTTGTTGAAGCCGTCGAAGTTGCCCTTGCCCGTCGGCGAGGGGTGGTTGAACTGACCGATGACATCGGGGTCGAGCGCGAGACGGGCGTAGAAAGTCGGCAGGTCGTACATAAAGTCACCGACCGGGAATGCCCCGCCGAGGTTATCGCCGGACCCACGGACGTACCCGGGAGCGGTGACGAACCATTCCGCGTTGAAGAGGTTGATGTGACCGGTCGCGTCGTACCACGTGACTTCCTCGCCGGGTACGGCGACAAGGTCGCTGTCGCCAGACTCGTTGTGCCTCTCGGCGCCGCTCTTGAGATGATTCCATTCCTCGGAGTGCGCGTGCTTGTGGTCCTCGGTCCAATCGTCGGCTGAGCGGATGTCCATGGTGACGTCGTGCTCACTGGCCGAGAAGAAGTCGACGTCGGTGTTCTCCGCCACGTAAGCGTAGGCATCCTCGGGAAGCTCGACGCCGTCGCTGATCGAGGTGTGCGCGTGGAACTCACCGGTGTAGTGCGTCTTGTTCAGAAACGTCGGATGCGCATCGGTGCCATCGATCGCCGCGGCGGCCGCATCTGCTCCGGCTGCGGGCAGCAACGCCGCCACGAGGCCCAGTGCCACGGCTCCGGCAACGGAAGCACGCGTCCGTCGCCGGGTGCGGTGGTTCGAGACGGGCAGGGCGAAGGAGGAGGTCAGATCACGCACGTGCTCGAAGTTAGAGTCGCCGGACGAACCCGCGGAGTCTTAGGAACGAACAGGAGGTGAACGGATCTCAGTTCTCGAGTGCGACGCAGATATCGGCGAACAGACCGGCGTGAATATCGTTCCACTCGGTCGTCACCGGTTCCGGGCAGGACGACAGTTTCACGATCACGCTGCCGGTGCTCGGATCCAGCCAGATGTACTGGCCATGGATGCCAACAGCGTAGACGTTGCCTCGAGCGTTGCCGGTGGACCACCACTGGTTGCGATACGACGCGTTTCGGTGCGTCTGCTGAATCGCCAGTCCTCGCGCCAGTTCCGCATCCCCGCCTGAGAGCGTCTGTCGTACCCACGACGATGAGATAACCTGCTCTCCGTTTCGCGCTCCACCCGACAACATGAGCTCTCCGACACGAGCCAGATCTCTCGCCGTGCACGAGATGCCTCCGTTGGCGAAGGCGAAGCCGACCGGATCGACGGTGATCGAAGCGTCATCGTCGCACCCCAGCCGCTGCCACACCCGCTCCGAGACGACTTCGGCGTATCGTTGTCCGGTCACTGCCTCGATCAGCCACGCCAGGACATCCGTATCCGCCGAACAGTACTGGAATCGCTGTCCCGGCTCGCCGGCGCTTCGCAGCGATCGCAGGAACGCATACGTGTCGGCGGGGTCGCCATCGCGTGCCGTGCGCCATCCCGCGATACGGTCCTGCGCACGCACCTCGGAATCGGGATCTCGATAGTTTTCGTCGTAGTCGACCGAGACCGTCATGTCGAGCACGTGCTGCACCGTCACATCGCCGTACGCCGAGTCAGCGAGCTCCGGCAGGTAGCGCACGACCGGCTCGTGCGGATCCACGGCGCCGTCATCGATCAGGGTGGCAAGCGTCAGCCCACAGATGGATTTCGACACACTCATCAGCAGATGCCGATCGTCGGGCGCGAATCCGGGACGGTAGTACTCGGCGATGACTTCTCCGCCTCCGGCGACGACGAACGCATCCGTGTAGGCGTCAGCGAGCCGCCACGCGAGCCCCTCCACCCTCGATAGTGCATCGAGTCGTGTGACACCTGCGCCGGCAGGGGGTTCCCGACGGATCGTCGTCGTCGGAACGAATTCCGAAACATGGGCCAGCGCCCAGCGGTTGTGGGGCGCATCCTGCCACGTGTCCAGCATTGGCGGAGTCGGTGCTCCCGGATAGCGTTCCACACGTCCGGATAGCGCGGGAGTCAGATTCGTCACAGCAGGATGCTCCTCTCTTCTCCACCGGGAATGCTCGCTGCCGCTCCCGGCGTCGCCGGCATTGCCGCCAGCAGTTGCTGCGTGTACTCGTGGGAGGGCGCGGTGAGCACGACGTCCGCGCGTCCACTCTCGACCATCCGGCCCTGGCGCATGACCCCGGCTTCGTCACTCATATACCGCACGACGTCGAGGTCGTGCGAGATGAGCAGATAGCTCAGCCCTCGCTCCCCCTTGAGCCGCTGCAACAGATTGAGAACCTGCGCCTGCACGGAGACATCGAGAGCACTGGTCGGCTCGTCGAGCACGACCAGCTCCGGTTCGGTGGCTATCGCCCTGGCAACGCCAGCCCGCTGTGCCTGGCCACCGGAGAGTTGATGGGGCAGTCGATCCGCGTGGGTCATGGACAGCCCGACCTCGTCCAGAAGCGATGCGACGCGTTCTCCGACTTCCGTCGAAGTCAACGAGGTATGCGTTCTCAGCGGCTCAGCGATGCTGTCCCGAATGCGCAGCCGGGGGTTGAGTGCGGCCTTCGGATTCTGGAACACGATCCCGGTCCGTGCCCGCAGTCGACGCAGCGCCCTGCTGCGCAACCGGGCGGGATCCTCTCCGTCGATGAGACTGAACCCGGACGTGGGCTCGATGAGGTTGAGAGCGCAGCGCGCGATCGTGCTCTTGCCGGACCCGGATTCCCCGACGAGTCCGAACGTGCTGCCGCGCGAAATTCGGAAGCTGACATCATCGACGGCGCGGAACACCGTGCGATGGACGCGGTACTCCTTGACGAGGTGCTCGACGACGAGCGCATCGGTGTGTGCGTTCACAATTCCCCCACTCGGATGCAGGCGGCCTCGCGCAGCGCACCCACCGGCCTCAGCGCCGGATCGATCTGATGGCACGCGTCGATGACACGCGGGCAGCGGTCGGCGAATGCGCAACCGGTCATGCCCAGGAGATTCGCCGGCACACTGCCGCGGATCGCTTCGAGCGGGGTACCTTTGGCATGCCGCGCCGGCAGCGCGCCGAGGAGACCTCGCGTGTACGGATGCTGAGGTGCGGCGAGCAGCTCCGCAGCCGGACCCGTCTCGATCACGCGTCCGGCGTAGAGAACGGCGACGTTGTCGCACGCTTCCTGAACGACACCGAGGTTGTGAGTGATCAGCAGCACGCCGAACCCGAAGCGGTCCCGCAGCGACAGGATGAGCCGCAGTATCTGACGTGCGATCGTCACATCCAGCGCAGTCGTCGGCTCGTCCAGAATCAACAGCTTCGGTTCGCATACGAGCGCCTGGGCGATCATGACGCGCTGCAGCATGCCGCCGGAGAGCTCGTGCGGGTAGCTCTCGTACACCCGCGCAGGGTCAGGCAGACCGACATGCTCGAAATACTCCAGGATGTGCGCGCGCGTCGCGGCCTTGCTCATACGTCGGTGTCTGCGGATGACCGCGGCAAGCTGCTGCCCGAGAGTGAACACCGGATTGAAGGCACTGCCGGGATTCTGGAACACGATGGCGATCGCATCCCCGCGCAACGGTGACGGGCGATCGATTCGCTGTTCGATACCGTCGAGTGTGATCCGTCCTGAAGGACGGGCTCCTTCCGGCAGCATGCCGAGCACCGCGAGCCCTGTGAGGCTCTTGCCGCACCCGGTCTCGCCGACGATCCCGAGCACTTCACCGGGCGCAACGCTCAGCGACAGTCCACGAACAGGACGATTGACGAGTTGGTTGCGCTCGACGAAGGCGATCTCAAGATTCTCGATGCGCAGCAGATCGTTCATCGTTTCACCATCCGGGGGTCGATCAGGTCGCGCAGCGCGTCGCCGATCACGTTGAACCCCAGCACCGTGAGGAAGATCGCAAGGCCGGGGAACGTGGAGATCCACCAGGCGGTGAACAGCTGCCCGCGTCCTTCGGCGACCATGAGCCCCCAGTCCGGCGACGGCGGCTGTGCGCCCAGGCCGAGGAATGCGAGCGAACCCGCTGCCAGGACGATGGCGCCGACGTCGACGGTGGCCTGGACGATGATGGGTGTCAGGCAATTGCGCAGGATGTGCCGCGGCAGGATGCGCCACATCGGAACGCCGATCGCACGGGCCGCCTCGACGTACGGCCGCTCGCGGAGCGACCGCGCTTCGGCTCGAACCAGGCGCGCGTACCAAGGCCACCAGCAGATCGCCAGCGCGATACCGGCGTTGAGCAGGCTCGGGCCGAGCAGAGCGACCATGACCATCGCGAGCAGCAGCGGCGGGAATGCCTGGAATACCTCGGTGATCCGCATGAGCAGGTCATCGATCCGGCCCCCTCGGTAGCCCGCGATCGCACCGAGCGGAACTCCGATGATCGCAGCCAGTCCGACGACGGCGATGGCGATGGACAGCGCAGGCTGAGCTCCCATGATCACCCGACTGAGCATGTCGCGGCCGAGCTGATCGGTGCCGAACAGGTGCGAGAGGCTGGGTGCCAGGTTGCGAGTGTCGACATTGGTCTGGCCGCTCCCCTGCTCCGGGAACGGTGCGATCCAGTGTCCGAAGAAAGCGAACACGACCACCAGCAGAACGATCGCCAGGCCCGCTGTCGCCAGCCAGTCCGTGCGTAGAACCCGCACCAGTCGAGTACCGAAGCTGTCCCGCGGTGGCAGAGCGAGGGGTGTCAGCGTCGTCGTCATGACGGTCATGAGATCTTCACTCTCGGGTCGAGCCTGGCCTGGACAAGATCCACGATCAGGTTGGCGAGCAGGTACGCGAACGCTCCCAGCAGGGTGATCGCCATGATCGCCGGATAGTCAACGGCCAGCATTGCGGCGCTGGCGAACGCTCCGATCCCGGGCCAGTTGAACACGACCTCGACGAAGAACGTCCCGGTCAGCGCATACGCGGTCGCCAGGCCGATGATCGTCATGGTCGGAGGCAGCGCGTTTTTGAGTGCGAGCCGCCAGCGCACGATGACGTCGCGAATCCCGTAGGCATTGGCGGTGAACACATAGTCCTCATTGAGCACATCGAGCATGGTTGCGCGGATCATGCGGGCGACAAGTCCCATCGGGTAGGCCGCAAGGGTGATCGCCGGGAGGATGAGGTGAGCCACCCCGTCGCCGAACGCCGTGAAGTTCCCTGATATCAGGCTGTCGATGAGCGCGAATCCGGTGATATCGGCGACAGGGTGGACGTACTCGATCTCCTTGGAGAACTGCCCCGTTGCCGGAAGAATGCCGAGTGCACCGACGAACACGACCTGCAGGAGCAGCCCCAGCCAGAACGACGGAACCGACACACCGCCGATGGCCACGACTCGCACGGCACCGTCGATGACGCCGCCAGGACGACGGGACGCGATGACACCGAGAACGATGCCTCCGACAGTCGCGATCAGCATCGCGGCGAATAGCAGTTCGAGTGTCGCGGGAAGGCGGGTGGCGAGCTCCGTGAGTACGGGCCGTTTGGTTGCGAGCGACTCACCCCAGTCACCGGTCACGAGTCCGCCGAGGTAGGTCAGGAACTGCAACGGGAGGGGGTTGTTGAACCCCAGCTTCTCGCGGATCCGCTCGAGCTCGGCCGGTGGGGCCTTCGGCCCGGCGTAGACCACCGCCGGGTCCGAAGGAACCACCCTGGTCATCACGAACACGATCACCGTGATGACCAGCAGGACGAGGATCGCGGATGCGACCCGCCTGCCCAGAAAACGCCACATCATGTCGTCCGATCAGGCAGCAGGAGCGATGCGCGAGAAGAACGTCGTGAACGGGTAGTTCGGGTTGAAGTCGCCGATCTTCAGTGCGGGCGGTGCAACCGTGACGACCTGTGGGTCGAACAGGTACAGCGCCGGTGCCTGATCGTAGAGCATCTGCATGGCCTCTTCGTAGGCGGCCTGTGCAGCTTCGCGGTCGCTGCCGGTGAGAGTTGCGGCTTCGTCGATGAGTGCGTCGTATTCGGGGTTGTTCCAGTAGCTCAGGTTGAAGAACGGAACGTCGCTCGAGTGGAACAACGAGTAGAGATTGTCCGCTCCCGCATCGGAGTAGGTCGGCCAGTAGTAGAGCACGAAGATGTCCTGTGCGCTCGCGGGGTCTGCTTTCGCGGCCTCCCATTGCTGGTTGTACAGCATGGCCGTGACGTTCACTTCGACGCCGATCTGGGCAAGGGCGTCTTTGATGAGCGGCACGAACCGGGCTTCGGTGGCGTTTTCTGAGGCATACGTGAGCTCGAGTGTGAATCCGTCAGGGTGTCCGGCTTCCGCGAGCAGTTCCTTTGCCTTTTCGAGGTCCTGGCTGTACTGCGGCACGTCTTCCGAATACGGGAAGATTCCCTTCGGAACGGCCGACCGGGACTGCGTGCCGTAGCCGAGCGCGCTGACGTCGATGATGTCCTCGTACGGGACGGCATAGCTGAGCGCCTGTCGGACGAGCGGATCATCCAGCGGCGGACGGGTCGTGTTCAGCAGCGCAATGTAGTTGAACGGCGATGGTGCCGTACGGACTTCCGCCGCCATCTGTTCCGCGACGGATTCGACGTTGTCCAGCGGGATCGTCGTGGCGAAGTCGACCTCGCCTGCTGTCAGCATCTGCTGGGCGGTGACGGCGTCCGGAGTGATGGCGATATCGACGATGTCATAGTGGGGCGCTTCACCCCAGTAGTCCTCGTATGCGGTGAGCACCACCTTCTCACCCGGCGCATACTCCTTGAGCGTGTAGGGTCCGGTGCCCGCCTCGATACCGGCTTCGAAGTACTGCTCATCCGCTGCGGCCGCTTCGAGTGCCTTCGGCGAGACGATCCATGCGCCATAGGTAGATGCGGCGACCAGGTCCATCGGCGCGGGGTAGGCCAGGTTCATGACGACGGTCAGATCGTCGGTTGCCTCGACCGTATCCAGGGGCGCCCAGATGAATGAGGCGCCGGCACGTTCGCGAGCCGCTTCGATGCTTGCGACGACGGCCGCGGCATCGACGGCCTCGCCGTCATGGAACGTCGCATCTGGCCGGATGGTGAATGTCCAGGTGAGACCGTCTTCGCTGGTCTCCCACGATTCGGCGATCGCCGGTGAGAACTCTTCTTCTGCACCCTCGGCGTTCTTCCAGATGAGCGGCTCGTAGATGTTGCCCATGTACAGCGCCTCGGTGGAGAACGAGGTGACCGGGTCCCAGGTGGTGACGGCGGCCGAAGCCGCGACAGTGAGCACGTCAGCGGTCGCATCCCCTCCCGATCCACCGGCATCTCCAGCCGTGCAGGCGACCAGTGACGCCGTTGCGGCGGCAGCGGTCAGGGCGAACAGCGCAGCGCGCCGTGATCGGTGCTTGGTGACAGCCATGTCGACCTCCAGGTAAGACCGCACGGGGCGGGTTTCGGCCAGTCTATGGACAGGACGGTGAGACTCGCCAATACTTGTTTTCGAAGACTTCGATGCCTTGGAGGTATCTCGTGGAACTCAGGCTTCTCCGCTACTTCGTCGCCGCGAGTGAGCACGGAACGGTGCACGGAGCGGCCGAAGCCGTCCATGTCGCACAGCCCTCGCTGAGCCGACAGCTGCGGCGACTCGAGCAGGATCTCGGCTTCGCCCTGTTCGATCGCGCACCCCGTGGAGTGACTCTCACGGCTGCAGGGCGCGCGTTTCTTCCCATCGCGCAAGACCTTCTCACCCGTGACGAGCGCGCGACAGCGACGGCCCGATCGATCGCCGGCGGAGATGGCGGTGGCCTCACCGTCGCCTCTGCGGGGACAACCGTCACGGATATCCTCGCCCCGTTCATCGTTGCGCAGGGCGCGAACGGCCCCATCAGCAACGCCATCGAGGTGGTTCCCGAGAACGTGTACGGCGTGTTCGAGCGCGGCGACGCGGACTTCGCCGTGGGGACGCGCATCCCTCCCGCAGAGTTCCGCTCACGCGTCATCGGGTACGCCTATCTTTGGGCGCAGGTGCACCCCGACCATCCACTCGCGTCAGCCGAGACGATCCCGATGGCACGGCTGTTACGCGAGCCGCTGATCGTGATGAGTCGAGCTCACGGTGTGCGGAACATGTTCGATACGGCCGTAGCCCGTGCGGGTCTCTCGTACACACCGGCGATCGAGACGGAGTCCTCATCACTCGCGCTGGCGCTCGCCGCTGCAGGTAGCGGCATCTGCGTGCTCTCCGATGACTCGCGCTATGGTCTGCGCACCGTTCCGATCCGCGCAACCGATGGCGACCTCGCCATCACGCTGTACGGCGTATGGGACGACAAGCACTTCGCGAGCACCCGCATCGAGCACTGCCTCGGCGCGCTCAGCGAGTTCGTCGCCGAACTGTATCCGCAGACGACACGGCGCTCCGAGGCACGGCCCGTGTCGTGATCGCTGACTCAGTTAGCGGCGGGGCCGCCATCCCAGTTGTTCGAACGGCGGGTGGCACCGCTGCGGCCTTCGCGCATCATCCACGCGAGGGAGAGGCAGACGAGCGCGAGACCGGCACAGAACGTGAGCGCCTGGAAGTCCAGCGGCAGACCGTGTGCCATGCCCATCACCCAGATCCCGCCGACGAACATGACCAAGAAGATGATGAAGCTGATAATCACGGCTGCCTCCTGTTTTGATTACTGATCCCAGGATACCCGTACGCACGGTGCGCGATAGCGTGTAGCCATGACCGCTCCCGTTGATCCCACCCGTACCGATGCCTGGGCCCGGCTCACCGATCTGCATGGCGAGCTCGCCCCCGATCTACGGAGCTGGTTCGACGCCGATCCGGAGCGCGCGTCCCGTTACTCGCTGCCGCTGGCGGACTTGCACGTCGATCTGTCCAAGAACCTCATCACCGATGAGATCCTGGCGGCGCTCGTGCAGCTCGCGGAGCAGACCGGCGTCGCGGAGCGCTTCAGCGCGATGCTCGCGGGTGAGCATCTCAACAGCACAGAGGATCGCGCCGTGCTGCACACCGCGCTGCGTCGCCCCGCGAACGCGTCTCCTGCGCTCATCGTCGATGGACAGGACGTGGATGCCGACGTGCACGCCGTCCTCGATCGGATGAGCGCATTCGCGGACCGGGTCCGCTCGGGCGACTGGCTCGGCGTGACCGGCAAGAAGGTCACCCATGTCGTCAACATCGGCATCGGCGGTTCGGACCTCGGGCCCGTCATGGTCTACGAGGCCCTGAAGCCCTATGCAAATGCCGGTATCCAGGCGCGTTTCGTGTCGAACATCGACCCGACCGATCTGGCGCAGAAGACCGCGGACCTCGATCCTGCGACGACGCTGTTCATCGTCGCATCCAAGACCTTCAGCACGCTCGAGACCCTCACGAACGCTCGCCTCGCTCGCGACTGGCTGTGGGCGGGCCTGACGGAATCGGGCGCGATCGATGGGGACGAAGCATCCCGGGTCGACGCCGTCGCGCACCACTTCGTCGCCGTCTCGACGGCACTCGACAAGGTCGCCGACTTCGGCATCGACCCCGACAACGCCTTCGGCTTCTGGGACTGGGTCGGCGGCCGCTACTCCGTCGATTCCGCAATCGGACTGTCGCTGGCGATTTCGCTCGGACCTGACGTGTTCCGCGATCTGCTCGCCGGCTTCCACTCCGTGGATGAGCACGTGCGCACCACTCCCCTGGAGCGCAATGTGCCAGTCCTGATGGGTCTGCTCAACGTCTGGTACAACAACTTCTTCGGCGCGCAGTCGCATGCCGTGCTTCCTTACGCGCAGCAGCTCAGCCGCTTCCCGGCGTACCTCCAGCAGCTGACGATGGAGTCCAACGGCAAGTCCGTGCGCTGGGACGGGACGCCGGTGACCACCGACACCGGCGAGGTGTTCTGGGGAGAACCGGGAACGAACGGGCAGCATGCGTTCTACCAGCTCATCCACCAGGGCACACGTCTCATTCCCGCCGACTTCATCGCGTTCGTGAACCCGGCCTACCCGCTCACTGACGGTGACCAGGATGTGCATGCGCTGTTCCTGGCGAACTTCCTCGCCCAGACCAAGGCGCTCGCGTTCGGGAAGACCGCGGCCGAGGTCGAAGCAGAGGGCACCACGGGCGCGCTGGTCGCTGCCCGCACGTTCGCCGGCAACAGGCCGACGACGTCGATCTTCGCGCCAGCGCTCACCCCGCAGGTGCTCGGTCAGCTGATCGCGCTGTACGAGCACATCACGTTCACGCAGGGTACGATCTGGGGCATCAACTCCTTCGATCAGTGGGGCGTGGAGCTCGGCAAGCAGCTGGCCATGCAGATCGCACCCGCCATCGACGGGGACGTGTCGGCGATCGAAGCGCAGGATGCCTCGACCATCGGGTTGCTCAAGTACTACGCCGCCAACCGGAAGTAGCCCACACAGCACGGAGCCCGAGCGCTACTCTCAAGCCATGACTGATGTGATTCCGATCGGCACGGTCGCGCAGACGGCCGATGAGGCATTCATCCAGGCACGGGGGCTGAACCGCCACACCTTCTGGTGCGGTCAAAGCGGCTCTGGAAAGACATATGCGCTCGGAGTGCTGCTGGAGCAGATCCTGCTTCACACCAAGCTGCCACTCATCGTGCTGGATCCGAACTCCGACTTCGTTCGACTCCCCGAAATGCGCGACGACGCGGATGGTGTCGAGGCTGACGAGCTGCGCACCCGCGATATCCGGGTGCTTCACTCGCGGGCCGGCCAGGGGGAGGATCTCAAGATCCGCTTCCTGGACATGGACGAGCGCTCCCGCGCCGCGCTGCTGCAGCTCGATCCGATCCTCGATGCGGAGGAATTCAACGCGTCGCTGAGCCTGGTCGCACAAACGCGCGCCGCGGGCGCGCCCGCGCGGGGAACACTGGTCCAGTGGCTGCGAGAGACGGGCGTCGACGCCCACCGGAAGCTTGCTCTGCGTCTCGAGAACCTCGGAATTGCCGGTTGGAATCTGTGGGCGCGGGACAGCAAGCCGGTCACGACGATCATTGACGAGAAGCCGGATGCCACGGTCGTCGATCTCGGCAGATTCGACACATCCGTGGAGCCGAAGATCGCAGCCCTCGCGATTCTCGATCATCTCTGGCAGCACCGCCATGAGCGCATCGGCCGACTGATCGTGATCGACGAGGCCCACAACCTGTGCCCACCTGCTCCGACGACCGCAGTGGAACGGCTGCTCGTGGAGCGGATCATTCAGATTGCGGCAGAAGGACGCAAGTATGGCTTGTGGTTGCTGCTATCGACTCAGCGTCCGTCCAAGGTGCATCCTCAGGTCATCTCGCAGTGCGACAACCTCGCGCTCATGCGGATGAATTCTCCTCACGACCTCGACGATCTGGCACGTGTCTTCGGCTTCGTTCCGCCCGAACTTCTCACACAGACGTCAGGGTTCGCACAGGGACAAGCCTTGTTCGCCGGACGGTTCATCGACGCGCCGACCGTCGTTCGCGTGCGCCCACGGCTCACCGCCGAAGGCGGCTCCGACGTAGCTGTGCCGCTGCGCTGATGTGACTGGAGGTCACGCTCATGCTGCTGGAACGAATTTATGACGAAGACCTCGCCCAGGCGAGCTATTTCATCGGCTGCCAGGCGACGGGCGAAGCTGTCGTCATCGATGCCCGCCGAGACACTGATGTCTACGTCCACCTCGCTGCCAAGCACGGGATGTCCATCACTGCCGTCGCCGAAACGCATATTCATGCGGACTACCTCTCGGGCACCCGGGAACTCGCTCACCGCGCCGGCGCACCGATCTACATCTCTGACGAGGGAGGTCCGGACTGGGTGTACGGCTCGGGCTTCGACGAGGGACCGGCGGGAGCTGCGGTTCGCATGACGCACGGGCATCGGATCCCGGTCGGAAACCTCACGATCGAGGCCGTCCACACCCCCGGCCATACGCCTGAACATCTGTCCTTTCTCCTCACCGACGGGGCACAGACGTCCGAACCAGGATTCATACTCACGGGTGACTTCGTATTCGTGGGCGATGTCGGCCGCCCCGATCTGCTCGACGCAGCAGCTGGTGGGGTCGACACCCGATTCGCGGGCGCGAAAGACCTGTTTGCGAGTCTTCGCGACCAGTTCCTCACTCTGCCCGACTACGTGCAGGTGCTGCCGGCGCACGGTTCCGGATCAGCCTGCGGCAAGGCGCTCGGCGCTGTTCCCACCTCGACCGTTGGCTACGAACGCAATTTCTCGTGGTGGGGTAAATATCTCAACGAGGATGACGAGCAAGGATTCGTCGATGAGCTGCTGAGCGGCCAGCCCGACGCCCCTGCCTACTTTGAACGCATGAAAATGCATAACAGGATCGGCCCGGCGCTGATCGGCGACGCCCCTCGGCTCGTCGAATACTCCGCTTCCGAACTGTCCAGCGCACTTGCAGCAGACGAAGTCGTCTTCATCGATACCCGCGGGCACCACAAGGTTCACGAAGGCACCGTCGAGCGCTCCCTCAACATCCCCGGCGCCGCGAAAGCCGCAAGCTACGGGGCCTGGGTGGTGAACCCAGACGTCGAACAGCGGTCGCTGGTCCTGCTCGCCCGCTCTCGGAAGGACGCTGAAGAGTTCCGTGACCACCTGGTGCGCGTCGGCATCGACAATGTGCACGGCTTCATCACCTCGCTGGACGGCCTCGAGCTGGTCGTGCCGAAGCTGGTTCACCCGGACGAGCTCGGTGATATCGAGCACGTCATGCTGCTCGATGTGCGCAACAAGACCGAGTATGCCGACGGACACCTCCCTGGTGCCGAACAGCTCTCGGGCGGACGCGTGATGTGGGACCAGGACCAGTTCCCCGCGAAGGGTTCCGGCACCATCGTGACCTACTGCCAGAGTGGCACGCGCAACAGTGTCGCTGCGAGTGCGCTGCGCCGTGAGGGACACGACATCGCAGAACTTGACGGCAGTTACGCCGCCTGGGTTGCGACGCCGACCAACCTGCCGATCCGCTGAGTCCGCCATGCGGTATTCTGGACCCATGCATTTGTATTTCCTGTGACGGCTGAGCAGGCCCACCGCGCTCGTTGAGTAGATCCGAGCCCGCGGAGGCCGCTCTTTCTGACCCCTTTGAGGTCGCCGTCATTTTGCGTGCCCGTTTGCCCTTATGGCTTGTCGCGGTGCGTCGTTCCGAAGGATTCGAATGCTTACCCCTCCTCCCCACCGTCATCCGGCGCGCCGTCGCGTGCTGCGCGCCCTCCGTCCGTTAGCTTCACGCGACTATCGTCTTCTATTCGCCGCAGTGGGCATCGAGGTCTTCGGGACCGGCATGTGGACGATTGTCATGGTCTTCCAAGTGCTCGCGCTCGATGACAGTCCACTCGCACTCTCCGCGGTTGCAACCGGGATGAGTCTTGGTTTATTTGCATTTTCTATCCTCGGTGGCGTGGTCGCCGATCGGTTCTCCAAACGGCGGATCATCATCACCGTGCAGGGTTGTACCGCCGCAGTAATGACCGCCGTGGCAGTGCTGGCCCTCACCGGAACCATCGAGTTATGGCACGTCGGTGCCGCGTCGTTCGCGATGGGAGCCGGAAGCGCCTTCTTCTACCCCGCCTACAGTGCCTACCTGCCCCAGGTACTTCCACCCGAAGAGCTTCTCGCCGCAAACGGACTCGAAGGCGCGCTTAGACCGTCGATGGGGCAGGGACTCGGACCAGCGCTGGGCGGGATGATCGTCGGCATGTTCTTCCCCGCGATCGGCGCCGTCATCATCGCAGCGTCGTACACAAGCGCTTTCGTCATAACCCTATTCCTCAGCAAACGAGACGATCTCACGCAGCCTACGTCGCCGGAAGAACGTGTGAGCGTCTGGGGCGATCTGCGCGAGGGAGTGAAGTACGTGGTCCGCACACGCTGGCTGCTGTGGACGCTGATCTTCGGTTCGTCCCTCGCGCTCATCGTCCAGGGACCGATCGAGGTGCTCCTGCCCTTCTTGACCCGCGACCGGTTCGCAGATGCTGAAGCGACCTTCGGGTTCCTTCTGGCCGCATATGGGATCGGCGGGGCAGTCGGCTCGCTGGTCGTCTCGTCGCTGAAACTCCCGCGACGGTACCTGACATTCATGATTCTCTGTTGGGGAGGTGGAACTCTCCCTCTTGTCGTCATCGGCATTGCCAACAACCTGATACTGATGCTCGCATCGCTCTTCATCGTCGGGGCACTCACCGGCGCCGGTGTTGTTATCTGGGGCACATTGTTACAACGCCTGGTACCCCCCAGCATGATCGGGCGAGTCGCTAGCCTCGATTTCTTCGTCTCGATCGCGTTCATGCCCACCTCAATCGCCATCGCCGGACCGCTCTCACTTCTCATACCCATCCCCGCGATCTTCGTGATTGCCGGGGTCATCCCACTGGTTCTCGCGGTGGTCGCGGTGCTGGCAGGACGAATGCGGCAGAGCGAGGAACAGCACCCGCTCGACGGCGACTGAGCAACCGTCTGTCGAGACCGCCTAATACAAGGGAAGAAGCACCGGAACCAGCAGCACGCTGACGATCATTGCGATGAGAGTGAATGGCGCGCCGACTCTCACGAAGTCACCGAACCGGTACCCGCCTGGCTCGACGCCGAGGGTATTGACCGGCGATGAGACCGGCGTCATGAATGCGCATGATGCGGCGAGCGCGACGATCATCGCGAACGGGAGCGGTGACGCGCCGAGTTCGGTTGCGGCGCCGATGGCGAGCGGCGCCATGAAGACGGCAGTGGCCGTGTTGGAGACGAAGATCCCGATCAGTGCGGTCAGAGCGAAGAACACGGCCAGGAGCACCGTCGGCCCAGAATCCCCGTAAGCCCCCAGGAGCCCCTCAACGATCAGCAGGAGCGTCGGCCAGTGGATCGATCGGTAGGCGCTGGGCATGTCCACCCAGCGGAAGATGCCCATCAGCACACAGGCGATCAGTGCCGCGATGACGTTTGGCACGACGCCGGTCACCATGAGGAGGACCATCACCGCCGTCTTCGCCGCATTCCCGAGGTCATCACAGCAGCGTTCTGCCCTCACCCGTTCGGCCCGGCATTCGAGGCGGCGCAGCATGCAAGAGGCGCCGGACGCCCGCTCCGTATGAGCGCCCTGTGAGCGCCATTTGGTATACCGATATCCGTATGAGGCCGGAACAATGTGGTCAGTGGATCATCGGTCTGCCCGTGCAGACAGGAACGTCAATGACTCATCCATGGATTCCAATGCCTGATCCGTCACACACGGTGTCGCCCTACGCCTGCGGCGCAGGTTCGCTCTCGCTGGGTTGGCCGTCGTGTTTGTCCTTGCTGAATGTGCCACCACCCCGGCATCCGAGACTCCCTCGACTAGCGACGCGACGAGCGAGCAGGAAACCGCCGTGGAGCCTGAAACGACGCCTGAAGAAGAATAGGGAGACGAACCCGCCGAAACACAGACGCAGGAGGAGACCTGCGACTGGGGCTACCCTCGAATCGACGGCACCGGCGTGGCGCCCGCCGGGCAAGTAGGCGAGCTTTCCGAGGTGCTTATCGGTGCGTGGCAGCACACCCACACCGATGAGGGATCCGGGTTTGAAGCGGTGATGAATGACCACCGCTACGTCCTCCCCTCGCCCGAGCGGATGCTCTATTGCCAGCACGTTCCGGGTGCCACCGACTACGCCGACCAGAGTGCGAACATCCTGTCGTCCAACCGCTCATGTATTGGATGCCACGCCTCCGGGAACACAGGAGTGCTCTCGTGATGAGTCATCATTTTTTGTTTGTCCTTATGAACTCACGAACCGATAGATACGTCAGCAATCCTCGCGCTTGAATCTTCTTCATCTCCATCGACAAGGATGACCTGATCGCAGAGGACCGTTTGTCGTCATTTCCGGTGTCGAACCGCCCAGCCGGACCACCGCAATCCTGCTATGGCGAGAATGAGAACGGCGACGATGATCGCGGCGATCGCGGTTATCGTGCTCTGCGGAGAGTCGGTCAATCGTCCCACCCCGAGCCAGATAAGCCCCCAAGCCGACGCGAGCGTGGGGGCGATGCGCCTTGTCACCCACGCACTGGTTGCGCAAATAACCAGAACAGCCACCAGCACGAGCACGGCCCACAGTTCCGCCTGCTCTGCCCAGCTCTCGGGAGCTACTTCGGTGAACCACGCCGCGGCGTTCGCGACGGTCGCGATATTGACCCAACCGAAGTGCAGACCGTTCACCCCGTCGACGACAGTGCGCTCAAGCCATCCGCGGGCCGGACGTCGACCGAGCAGGACGATCACCCGGGCGAGCACAACAACCAGAAGTGCGATGACTACGACGGTCAACCAGAGTGGTCCGAAACGCGCTGCAACCAGCCACAGGCCGTTCAGGCACATCGACAGCGCAATCCACCCACCGGTCTCGCGCTGACGTTCGTCTTCACGCTGGGCGGGCAAGGCCTGCCAGATCGTATAGCCGATGAGCCCGAGGTAGATCAATGACCAGATTGCGAACGCCGGTCCAGCCGGCGCGAGATAGGACGCCTGCGCGGAAAGCGCACCTCCCTGGAGCTCACTGACGGACTCACCTCCAAACATCCCTCCGCCGATGGCCGCTGCGATGAGCATGAATGTCGCTGCTGCGATGACCGATGTCTGCCGTGCGATGCCCTTCACCTGTGGTTCCATGAGTCGAAGCTACAAGCCCTGACCGCACGTGGCATATGCCTTGACACCTCCGTCGTGGCCGCGTATCGCGCGCGCATCGACGCATGGGCACATCGCTGTTGCCATCTCGTTACCGGTCAGTGTGCCGGCGGTGCATTCTTTCACGGCTCGTGTCGCTGAAGCCGAACGCGCGCGACGATGAGACCGGCAGCGAGGCCACCTAGGCCTCCGATGGCCATGTCGCCGATGGTGTCGGTGTAGGCCACAAAGATCTCATCGCTGACAAACGTGTAGCCCAGCCACTCGACCATCTCCCATAGGGCGCTCAGTGCCAGAGCGAGCATGGGGACGATTACGAGCGGCTCCCGCCGCGTGAAGCCGACTCCGCTCAGGGCACGCACGATGCCCCACCGAGCGAGTAGTAGGTACAGCATCGCCGCTATGCTGCCAGTCGCGAGAAAATGCATCGCAAGGTCCCACCAGCCGATGGATGTGTACAGACCGAGCACGTTGCTCCAAGCAGCGATGAGCGCCGTGACGCTGTAGAAGATGTCGAACGACGGACGTACCCCGATGAAGCGGGGCACCAACAGACCAGGCAATGTGAACGCGAGGATTCCCGTGTCGGTGACCGACCACCAGATCGCGGCTGCGATGACGCTGACCACGCCGAGCACGCGTACGGCGTCGGCCGAGAACTCACCTATGCCGCGCGGTCTACGTAGAAACATGTTGATCACATCACTTTTCCCGTCTTCATGAGGCGGACACGGCCGGGACCGGCAGATGGCCGAAAGGCCATCCCCCGTTTACGGGGTCAGCGTTGATTCCGAGGCGGTTCACGCATACGACGGGCGATACGAGTATCGCGTCAATCCGGACGCCGCTGGCACAAGGGGCGCAGTAGCGGCAGTAGGTTACCCATTCGGGTGTCCGACGTGTAGATGCGGTATCCCATGGTCTCGATCCCGCCACGGCCGGTAAATCCGATAGCGACAGCTGCCAGCAGTGGACCCACTCGGGACGCCCAGGCCGACCATGGACGAGCCCAATCAGCGGGTCGACATTCGTCGTCATTCGAATCGCCCTGCGGATGTCGGCTGCTTGGTTCGTCGCTGCCGCGCAAGTCGCTGCCAACGTGTTGGTGGAAAATCATGCGGCCAATGCATCAGAACGGTCGTGAAACCGCGGCGGACTCGTCGTAAGAACCCGCGTGGGTCACGGAACGGACGCATCGAAATCCCCATATCGGCATGAGAAATGTAGCGAATGCGGTGATCCTCGCCGAGGTGAAACGCCAGATCGAAGTCGTCGTGTAGCACCGGATTCTGATGCACCAAGGAACGCACGCTTCGCCAGGCGGTGCGCCGGAATGCCATGTTCGATCCGAACATCGGAACATGGCCGAGCGCGGCAAAACCGATGATTGCGTAGGCACCGAGATAGGCCTTCGCGAGCGGCGCACGCAAGATACGCGGACCATCGACGAAACGCGCGCCGCCGGTGAACGCGGCAGCATGCGGGTCACCGTGGAATGCTTCTTGCATGGCTTGAATCCACCTGCCGCCCGGGATGCAATCAGCATCGAGTCTCAGAATGATCTGACCCGTGGCACGATCGTACCCGCAAGCACTCGCGGCGGGAATGCCTGGCGCGTCGCAGCGGACCACGATCGCGCCGGCGTCCGCAGCGACCTGTGCGGATGCATCGGTTGAAGCATTATCCACGACAATGATCTCGTCCGCCGCCCGAGTCTGGACCGAGAGTGCGCGCAGACAGCGACGAAGCACATCTGCATCATCCTTCACAGGAATGATCACCGACACAGTGGGAAGAGCAGACGGCGGAACAATCACAACGCTCCGTGGCCGGCATTCGCCATGCGTACGCCCCTTTCCGATTTTCGCCAGTCTAAAGTCACTCATCTTTCGAGAGGAGTTTTCAGGAAAGCTGGTCCCGCAGGCTTCCTGATCTGTTCGCAAGATTCCGGGCCGTCACAGTAAGTCCGGACGCCATATCCCTGGCGAATCGAGGTGAAATTGCGCTTTGTCAAGGCACTCGCGCGGCCGTGCCCGAATGTGTTGACTCGGATCCTCGACGACAACGATCAGAGGAGTCAGAACATGGCAAGAATCATCGAGACCATCGACGTCGACGTCCCCGTCCGCACCGCATA
>NZ_JBQDSX010000003.1:0-41647 GCF_052099035.1 Microbacterium sp.
AGGGAGCTGACTGTAAATCAGCCTGCATCGCATTCACTGGTTCGAATCCAGTACTCGCCACCACTGATCTGAGGGCCTCCGCGCAGCGGGGGCCCTCAGTCGTTCCTCGGACGACGCGGGGTACTGAGCCCCAGTTCATGTAATACTCAGTCTCATGGGATCAGCGTTGACCACCATCGGACTACCCGTCGCTCTCGGGATCATCATGCTCGGTCTCGGCCTGAGCCTCACACTGGCAGACTTCGCACGCGTGCTGAAGCAGCCGAAGGCGGTGCTCGTCGCCTTGCTGTGCCAGCTCGTGCTGCTGCCGGCGATCTGTTTCGGGCTGGTGCTGCTGTTCCAGCTGCCTCCCGTGCTGGCGGTGGGAATGATGATGCTCGCGGCCTCCCCGGGAGGGACCACGGCGAATCTCTACAGCCACCTCTTCCGCGGTGATATTGCGCTGAACATCTCGCTCACCGCAGTGAACTCGGTGATCGCTGTCATCACACTTCCGGTGATCACGAACTTCGCGATCATGTACTTCAACCCGTTCGATGACCAGCTCGGGCTCCAGTGGTCGAAGGCGCTCGAGGTCTTCGCGATCGTGCTGCTCCCGGTCGCGGTCGGCATGCTGGTGCGAAAGTTCTGGCCGAAGTTCGCGGCAGCCATGGACCGCACGGTGCGCATCGCCAGCGTGATCATCCTCATCGTCGTGATCGGTGGCGCCGTGGCATCCAACTGGACGCTGCTGGTCGAGAACTTCGCGGAGCTCGCACTGATCACGATCCTCTTCTGTCTGATCAGCCTCACGATCGGATACATCGTGCCGCGCGTGCTGAAGATCGACCGCCCACAGGCGATCGCGACGTCGTTCGAGATCGGCATCCACAACGCCACGCTGGCCATCGTGATCGCGCAGACCGTTCTTGGATCGGTCGAGCTGAGCCTGCCTGCCGCGGTGTACGGCGTCCTGATGTTCTTCATCGCATTCGGGTTCGGAGCACTCATCCGCGACCGCACCCCCGCTGCGGTGGCAACGGCATAAGCGGCACCCGACTCTGCTCTCTCGCGGACGGCTAAGCTGGCCGAATCCACGGTATGTCGAGGGAGACGGGGGAGACCTGCGTGAGCGAGAATCCAGGGACGGCCTTCGGCCTGATGCCGGCGGTGCCGCGCCAGGGCGGGTACGGGCCGATCACGACGAAGCCGTGGTCGCAGGAGGACTACACGCATCCTTCCGCGGCCTGGGGCGCTGCGCTCTCGGTCGGACAGGTGCTGCTGCGCGAGAAGCAGCCCGTCAGTGGCGCACGGGCCATGCTCACCATGAACCATCCGATCAAGGGTTTCGACTGCCCGGGCTGCGCGTGGCCAGATGACCAGAAGGGCCTGAAGCTCGACATCTGCGAGAACGGGATGAAGCACGTCACGTGGGAGATGACCCACAAACGCGTTGGGCCGGCTTTCTTCGCGGCGCACACCGTGACCGAGCTTGCGGAGTGGACCGACTACGACCTCGAGAACGCCGGGCGGCTCACGGAGCCGATGGTCTACGACGCCGAGCTCGACCGCTACGTGCCGATCAGCTGGGACGACGCGTTCGCGCTGATCGGCGACGAGCTACGCGCACTCGACAGCCCCGATGAGGCCACTTTTTACACATCGGGCCGGCTCAGCAACGAAGCATCCTTCCTGTACCAGCTGATGATCCGCGAGTACGGCACGAACAATATGCCGGACTGCTCGAACATGTGCCACGAGGCATCCGGTCGTGCGCTCACGGCATCCATCGGTTCGGGAAAAGGAACCACGACCGTCGAGGACTGGGAGCAGACCGACGCGTTGTTCCTGCTCGGCGTGAATGCCGCCTCGAACGCACCACGGATGCTGACGGCGCTGTCCGACGCCGTCAAGAACGGCGCGCAGGTCGTGCACGTGAACCCACTCATCGAGGCGGCATCCCGTCGCACGACCGTGCCGCACGACTTCGTCGATATGGCACTGTTCAAAACACACGAGACCGGAACGCTCGACCTGCAGGTGCGCCCCGGGGGAGACATGGCGCTCATGCGCGGCATCGCGAAGGTCGTCTTCGAGGCGGCAGAAATGGATGCCGCGGTGCTGGATGCTGCGTTCCTCGAGCGCTATGCGGAGGGACTCGAGGAGTACCGCGCGCTGGTGGATGCCACGAGCTGGGACGACCTCGTGATCCAATCCGGGTTGAGCGAGGAGCAGATCCGCGCCGCGGGCGCGATCTATCTGAAGGCCGACAAGGCGATCGTCAGCTGGTGCCTGGGCATCAGTCAGCACGAGCACGCGGTCGACATGGTGCGCGAGATCGTCAACGTGCTGTTGTTGCGCGGCAACATCGGTCGTCCGGGCGCCGGACCCGCACCCGTCCGCGGCCACAGCAACGTGCAGGGCAACCGCACCTGCGGCATCAACCACCACTCGCCCGCGTGGCTGCTCGACAAGCTCGACGAGGTCTGCGGGATCACATCTCCGCGCCAGCCCGGACTCGACACCGTCGGCAGCATCCACCAGATGCACGCCGGTGCCGTGAAGGTGTTCGTGGGACTGGGCGGCAACTTCGTCACCGCCGCCCCGGATACGGTCTTCACCGCCGAGGCGATGAGCAGCTGCCGACTCACGGTTCAGGTGAGCACGAAGCTCAATCGCAGCCATATCGTGCACGGCGCCCGGGCGCTGATCCTGCCCTGCCTGGCGCGCACCGAACGCGACGAGCAGGCCGCTGGCCGACAGGGCCAGACCGTCGAGGATGCGATGAGCATGGTGCATCTGTCAGTCGGAGGGCGAAAGCCGGCATCCGAGCATCTGCTCTCCGAACCCGACATCATCGCGCGCATGGCGCGGGCGACGACTCCTGACAGTGCGATCCCGTGGGAGTCGTACGTGGCCGACTACGCGCGCATCCGCGACGTCATGGCCCAGGTGCTGCCCGGGTTCGAGGGCTTCAATGAGCTCGTCGCGACGCCGACCGGATTCCGCATTCCGCAGCCGGCACGCGAGCGGGGCTTCCGCACCCCCAGCGGCCGTGCGATGTTCTCACCGGCGCCGCTGCACGACGTCCGGCCGCCCGCGGAGGACATGCTCGTGCTGCAGACCATGCGCTCGCACGACCAGTGGAACACGACGATCTACACGTCAAGCGACCGCTATCGAGGTGTGAAGAACCTGCGCGAGCTGATCTTCCTTCACGAGGCCGACATGCGCGAGCGCGGCATCGCGACGGGCGACTTCGTCGACATCGTCGCGACGTCGAAGGATGGTACCCAGCGCCAGCTGAACCAGTACCGTGCCATCGCGTACGACCTGCCGCGGGGGAGTGCGGCCGGGTACATGCCGGAGATGAACGTGCTGATCGGCCCGAATGACTTCAGCGCGCAGAGCGACCAGCCGCTGATGAAGAGCATCAACATCCGGGTGGCCCCGTCAGCTTCGGCAGCTCCGGCAGTGAAGGCTTCATAGACTGGGGCGATGCGAGCGCTCACCGAGTCCGACGTCCGTGCGTCGTTCATCAACGCCACAGACGACGAGTTGGGCATGATCGAGATGCCGCACGACTTCATCCTCGTCGACTGGGACTTCCACGATTTCCTCGCATGGCGCGACCCGGCATCCAGCAAGCGCGGCTGCGTTCTCGTGGAGATCGGCGGCAGCACCGTCGGGATCGTGTTGCGTGCGAGTGACGCGGGTCGTGCTCGATCGGGCATGTGCAACATCTGCCACTCGATGCAGCCCGGCAACCAGGTCGCCCTGTTCTCGGCGCGCCGCGCGGGCCCGGCCGGGCTCCGCGGCGACAGCATCGGCACGTACATGTGCGCGGACCTCTCCTGCCACGAGAACGTGCGACTGGCGCATCCGCTCGCCCCGAACGAGATCCGCGCCGAGGGACAGGTCGATGTCCGGCTGGACGGCACGCGTCGACGCATGGAGCGATTTGTCGCACGCATACAAGAGGAGAAGGACTGACCTCGCACGCCGTTAGGCTGGCAGAGTCCGCGCTTCGAAGGAGAATGCCCATGAGTGATGCCATCTTGCTGTCGATCGATGAGGGGCTTGCGCGCCTCACGCTGAATCGTCCCACTCGGCTGAACGCCTTCAACGCCGACCTTGCTCGAGCGTGGCGGGATGCAACGACCGAGGCGACATCACGAGATGACGTGCGCGCGATCATGCTCGACGCTGCCGGACCCGCGTTCTGCGCAGGCGGAGATGTCATCGAGATGGCCACCACGATGGGCGATGGCGGTCCGCTCACGGAACTCGCCGGCGTCATCAACGAGGGGATCCGGGCGCTCACCGAGTCGTCAATCCCTGTGGTGGCGGCAGCCCACGGCACGACGGCGGGCGGCGGTCTCGGCATCCTGCTCTGCACCGACTATGCCGTCGTCGGCGGACGCTCGAAGATCGGCAGCCTGTACGCGAACATCGGTCTCACCCCCGACCTTTCGGTCTCGGCGCACCTCGCGGATGCCGTCGGCCAGCGCCGCGCACTGCAGCTCCTGCTGCAGGATCGCCTGCTCAGCGCCGAAGAGGCTCTCGAATGGGGGCTGGTCGCCGAGATCGTCAGCGGAGCGGATGCTGCGGACGAGGCCGACCGTGTACGCGCACGTGCCGAGGAGATCGCCCGATTCTGGCTTGCTGGAGCGGCCGGTGCGTATGGCCAGGCGAAGCGTCTCGTGCGCTCGCAGCCTGCCCGCAGCTTTGCGGACCAACTCGCCGAAGAGGCGCGTTCGATCGGTGCTTCATTCGACACCCCCGATGCCAAGGCGCGTGTTGCCGCGTTCGCTGCAGCGTCGGCGAAGAAGGCGCGCTGAGTT
This sequence comes from Microbacterium sp., assembly GCF_052099035.1. Taxonomy (GTDB): domain Bacteria; phylum Actinomycetota; class Actinomycetes; order Actinomycetales; family Microbacteriaceae; genus Microbacterium. Next base: position 4,824 of record NZ_JBQDSX010000003.1, read on the forward strand.
CTCCACAGGGCGGACTTACTCACAGAACTGGTGACGCCCCGGTGCGAGCCGGTGCCTGCGTGCGAGGATAAGAGCACGACCGGCCGAAGAGGGGAACTCCATGTCAGAGGTCAAAGAAGAACGATCGAAGCCCAGTAGCTCGCTGCTGATCCGCGGAGCGATCTGGATCGCGATCGGCGCGCTGATCGCGGCCGCGCTGGTGTGCGTGATCTGGGTGCTCATCGGAGACCAGAACGGCCTGATCGGCCGGGCGTTCCTCACGATTCTGCTGCTTGCCGCGTTCGCCGGAATCGCGATCCTCGAGGCGGGCCTTGCACCTCGTCGTCCGGACTGGCTGGCACTGGCGAGCATGATCACGTGGATCGTCGCGCTCATCGCCGGTGCCATCAAGATCTGGCTGCCCGAACAGCCGTATGAGTACGCGTCCGGCGTCGGCCGATTCTTCATGCTGCTCCTGATCGTGGGCGTGCTGCAGCTCGCGCTCTTGCATGTGCGTCTGTTCACTCCTGCCGCGCAGCGGTACGTGACGACCTTCACGCGGGTGATCTACTACGTCACCATCGCGATGCTCGTGCTGCTGGCACTGATGCTCGTGATCTATCTCACGCTTCCGGATACGTTCATGTACGGCGACCTGTACTGGCGCATCGTCGTCGCCCTGGCGATCCTGACGGCCGTCGGGACGATGCTCATCCCGCTGCTGAACGCGCTGTTCGCTCCGAAGAAGCACCCAGTCGCGCAGGGATACGCTCCCGCGATTGCGGCTCCGGCGACCTTCGCGGCTCCGCAGACGCAGCAGTGGCCGACCTATGGCGACGGCGTGACTCCGCTCCCCGTGCTCGCAGATGGATCTCCGGACTGGAACGCGTACTACACCGGCATCCCCACGCAACAGGCTCCGGTGCAGAAGTACTACACGCGAGAAGCGACGTTCCCGACGGTGCCGGAGCAGGACTCCGCCGCGCCTTATGCCCCGCAGTCAGCACCGCAGGCCACCGAGCCCGAGGTGCCCGAGCAGGCTCAGCCGCCCGTCCCGCTCGTGCCCGAGCAGGCTCAGCCGCCCGTCCCGCTCGTGCCGGAGCAGACTCAGCCGCCCGTTCCGCCCGTGCCGGAGCAGACTCAGCCGCCCGTTCCGCCTGTGCCCGAGCAGCAGCAGCAGCCTGCCGCCCCGGAGCAACCGCCGACGGCGCCACCAGCACCGGGAGCCTTCCCGCCTCCGCCTCCGGCACCGCGCCCGTGAGCGAGTCGGTACCCGTGAACAACTCCGTACCCGCGAGCAACTCCGTACCCGTGAGCGGTGCGAGTGCGGGCGAGCCCGCACGGCTGCTCGGGCTCGCCACAGCTATCGCCCTCGAAGCGGGTGCTCTCGCCCGGGAGCGCCGCGCCGCGGGCGTCTCACTCGCGGCGACCAAGAGCACGCTGGCTGACATCGTTACCGAGGCTGACCGCGAGGTCGAGGCTCTCATCCGGTCCCGGCTGCAGGCCGAGCGTGCCGGCGACGGGTTCCTGGGAGAGGAATCCGGTGTTGGCGAGAGCACCACGGGAGTGACCTGGGTCGTCGATCCGATCGATGGCACGGTGAACTACGCGTACGGTATTCCCGGCTACAGCGTCAGCATCGCAGCGGTGCGCGGGGACGTCGACCCCGATCGCTGGGAAGCGCTCGCGGCTGTCGTGTACGCGCCGGCGCTCGGCGAGCTCTTCTCCGCATCCCGGGGCGGTGGGGCGTGGCTGGCTGGTCAGCGGCTCGCGGTCACCACGGAGACGCCAGCAGGAGCACTGTTGGCAACGGGATTCGGTTATGACCCGGCAACCCACGATGGCGATCTGGCAACGGTGCGAGGGGTGATGCCTCTGGCGCGCGATCTTCGCCGCATGGGATCGGCTGCGATCGATCTCGCCTACGTCGCAGCAGGGCGCTTGGACGGCTACTTCGAACGCGGATTGAACCCGTGGGACCTCGCCGCCGGCGCGCTGCTCGTGGAAGAAGCCGGTGGCATCGTGAGCCGGTTCGACACGGCATCCGCTCGTCCGATGCTGGTCGCGGCTGGGCCGGAGTTGCATGCTCGACTTTCGCAGGTTCTCGATACCGAGAAATGACGGCGATAGCCATGACGTTCCCGTCGCTGGCAAGCTAAAGTTCTTCTATTCGTTACCTTCACAATCGATGTGAAGGAGCTCCCCCGCTGACGAGTGCCCGAGAGTTCTGTTTTGCCCCTCGATTCCCCCCTAGGTATGCGTGCGCCTATGCCCGCGCCTGCGCTGACGCGACGTTCGCGGCGCCAGCAGACCGCGGAATCATCCCTCGTTGGCGCGACGACGCTGGCAGCCCCGGCCGACATTCCGACGGTTCCGCTGTCACGGCGTGCGCTTCGTGAACGCCAGCTGGCCGCGACGGTTGCGGATGAGCCGGCGATCGAGCAGCCCCAGAGCGAGCATGCCGAAGCGAACGAACCTGCACCGAGAACCACGCGGGCGAGCATCCGGCGGGAAGCCGCGAAGCAGGCCAGCATCGAGCAGATGATCGTCGAGTGGGCGGCTACGCAGAAAGCCGCCGACACCACGGTGACCGCCGCGCCTGCGGTGCCCGATGCGACCGCGGTGCCCGATGCGCCCGCGGTGCCCGGGGCGTCGGTTGTGCCGGCAGTGACGGCCGTGACGGTTGTGCCGGCCGTGGTGATCGAGCCGGCCGTCACGGTTGTGCCGGTCGTGTCTGAGAAGCCAACCGCGACTGTCGCTGACGTGGATGCGTTCGACACGGCATCCCGAGCGTTCCGGTCGGCGACCGGCGACCAGCCGATCTGCATGGCGATTCCCGCCGAGGAGAAGCCGCACTACAGCGAGAGGCTCCCGTCCGGGGCGTATCGAACACCCCAGCGGGAGCGCAGGGGAGGCATGCTGTTCGCGGTGGGCGCGACTGTCGGCATCATGGGGATCGCGGGGATGCTCGCCGTGTCCATGACGGTGCCGGCTGGAGCAGTAGCCATAGCGCAGAGTGGACAGTTCCACGTATCGACCTCGCTCGTTGCAGCATCCAAGCAGTCCGGATCATCGGCCGGAGATGACGAGATCCAGGCGTATGTGGCGTCGTCGGGTTTCCAGAACGATGAGATCCGGCGTGCTGAAGGATTCTCCACGGCATCACTGATCGATCTTGCGACGGAGCAGGGCATCACGTATTCGAGCTCCGTGTACACGAATGATCCGGATGCCGCGATCCAATGGCCGTTCATCGTGGGTGTCGGGATGAGCTACGGGTACGGCGTGCGCGATGGACGCTTGCACGAGGGCCTCGATCTGGTTCCAGGGAGCGGCGCTCCCGTCCAAGCGATCGCTGGCGGGAAGGTTCGCATCGCGACCGAATCCGGTGGCAACTACGGGGTGACGGTCTACATCGATCACATGATCGACGGCGAGCTGATCACCAGTCACTACTCGCACATGCAGTACGACTCGCTGCAGGTTGAGGCGGGCGATGTCGTCGAGGTCGGCGACATCATCGGCAAGGTCGGAAACACCGGTCGCTCGTTCGGCGCGCACATGCATTTCGAGTTGATCGTCGATGGCGCGACCATCGATCCTCTTCCGTGGCTGCAGGAGCACGCCGGTCGCTACGACGGGGTCTCCCCGGTTTCGTGAGAACGCCGAAGTGATGGTATTCTCGTGTGGTTGCCTTCACGGGTGACAGCGCCCCGATAGCTCAGTGGTAGAGCACTTCCATGGTAAGGAAGGGGTCCCGGGTTCGAATCCCGGTCGGGGCTCGCAGCATTCGCTTTCATCGGCGAGATGCAGTGCGGCAGGGTAGCTCAGTTGGTGAGAGCGCACGACTCATAATCGTGAGGTCGCGGGTTCAAGCCCCGCTCCTGCTACCAAATTGATAAGGCTGAAACCCACGACCTTACGATCAAGGATGGAACTCGGGTCCTCCTTGGTCTTGGCTGGGTGCTGCCAGGGGTTGGATGGGTTCTGCAGTCGCTCCGGTGTCGGGGTGGGGCGGCTGGGTTCGATCCCCTTTGCCACGTCGACGAGCGTCTCGAAAGGACGGGCGAGGTCGCTACGGATCTCGTCGTCGTTGTCTATGTAGATCTTGCGGAACAGCGCCTGATTGCACAGGCGTTTGCCGACGTCGTCGCTGAGGCTGTATAGGGCATGGCAGTTCTCGAGAAAGTCGACGGTGTCCGCGAGATATTCCTTGGTGTCTTGGTACTCGGAGTGCCGTTCCGTGATCAGCTGGCGAACCACTTCGAGTTCATCGCGGATGCGGTCCTGCTGGCGGATGAACTGGTTCATGTCGATGGCGTCGGCGAAGTGCAGTTCGAGCAGCTTGTCTTGCTCGCGGGTGAGTCGGTCACGGGTTCGTGTGAGCTCGGCGAGTTCCTGTGTGGAAGCAGCATGCTGCTTGTCGAAGTCGTCATCGATCCGGGCCCGAAGCGTGCGCTTCATTGTTGGTGTGGCCTGGATCGTCTTGTAGTGGTTGGTGATGAGCTTCTCCACCAACTCGATGGGCACGGCGCGACGGGTGCATGGAGTGCGGCGTGAGTTGCGGCCTGCGCAGATGAAGTACGGATAGATCGTCCCTGTCTTGCTCCGCGCGTGCTGGACGATCAGGCGGGAGCCGCACTGTCCGCAGTAGATGCTGCCTTTGAGGTAGTGGTCGTGGCGTTGGGTGCATTCGGCAGCGGAGGAATGCGCGCGCATCACTGTCTGTACTTGGTACCAGACCTCGGGTGGGATGATCGGCTCGTGCGCGCCGTTGTAGGTGACACCGCGATAGACGACATCGCCCTTGTAGTACGGGTTGCTGAGCATGCGGTGCAGTGAGCCGCTTCCGAGCGGCTTTGATGGACGCTTCGGTGTGGGGAGACTGACGAGGCCACGCGCGCGAAGCTCGTCGCGCAGGCGGGTGATGCTCCAGTCTCCGGTCGCGTATGCGCGGAACGCCCACGTGACTAGCGGGGCGCGGTCGGGGTCGATTTCGATGGTGCGGAGCTCGCGACCGACCTCGTCGCGCTTGCGGACGTTCAGGTACCCGATCGGAGCTTTGGTGGGAGTGCCTCCCGTAGAGGCCTTCTGTACGAGACCCTTGGTGACTTCGGTGGCGAGATTCCGGCTGTAGAACTCGGCGATGGAGGACATGATGCCGTGCAGCAGCATGCCAGACGGCGTCTCGTCGATGTTCTCCGTCGCGGAGACGAGCATGACGCCGGCCTCACGCAGCGCGAGATGGATGGTGACGTCGTCGGCGCGGTTGCGTGCGAGCCTGTCGACCTTGTGAACGATGCAGTACGAGATCCGGTGGGTCTTGACGTAGTCGATCATCTCCTGCAGCGCGGGACGGTCTGCCTTGCGGGCGGACTCGCCCGCGTCCACGAACTCTTTGACGATCCGGGCGCCCAGCGATTCCGCCTTCCGGTGGTTGGCTTCACGCTGTGCGGGGATGGAGAACCCCTCGTCGGTACCTCCCTTCTCCGCTTGCTCCCGCGTGGACACGCGCAAGTAGGTGATCGCCCGTGCATCGACCCCCGACGGAGGTTCTGGCATCAAGATCGCCCGGGTCTTCATCGGTCTGCTGTCCGTGCGAATTCAGCCAGTTTCAGGATCTTCGGAGTCTCACCTGCATCGATGTCCACGGCGAGATGCACCTCGTCGACGCCGCAACGGTGCAGTTCCTCGACGATGGTGAAGAACGCTGGCCAAGAACGGGCGATGCGTCCCACGTCGTTGACGATGCAGATGCGGACATCGTGGAGGAGCACGTGCTGCAGGAGGGCATCCATGCCTGGCCTGTCAGCAGTCGTCATCCCAGATACGCCATCGTCATGGAACGAAGCCTCAAGACGGTAGCCGGTGCGTGAGGCGTACTTCTCGATGGCCTTGTGCATGACCTCGAAGTGGTCGCAGGCGTCGCGCCGAGCGGTCCGTAGGTATCCGATGGCGGACTCAGCAGCAGAGTTGTCGCTCATGGTTGTCTTCTCTCTTCGGTGAGGATGACCGCACCGATATGCGGAGAGTGTGAAGACAACCCGAAGGCCTGGCCCCTTTCCACGAGGCCAGTGGGACCGGTCAAGCCGGTCAAGGTCACGCTCCGCACCCGGCGTCGCCAGAGGTGCGGCCATTTAATTATATCCGTCTTCCTCCGCCTCTCGCCGGAAGTCGGGGGAGAGAGGTGTTGTGGATGGTGAGCTGCTGCCGTGATCCTGGCGAGCGCGGTCGGCACGTTGTCCAGCGAGACGGATTAGCGCCTGCGAGAGTTTGTCGAGGTCCGGTTCATCGTGTGGATCCGTACGGACGCGCCAGGATTGCTCGGTCGGACGGTGTTGGCGGGGCATGATCATCTCCTGGGCTGCGCTCGCGTCGGTCGTGTGTCGGGTTGGGTTCTGTGGGGCGAGTAGGCGCACGCTGATGCGGCCCGTGGACAGTGCTATGGATAGGGTCCAGGCTCGCAGCGCTGGTGAGAGCGCATAGTGTTTGCGAGCGATCTACCCGCTGCCGCGAGCTTCTCGTGCGGCTTCCTTGGCTTCCCGAGCGCGGACATCGGCGACGGCGAACTCGACGAAGTCGGCATCGCGATCGTCGATGCGTGTCTCCTGGTCGTCTTCCTCTCGTGCGTCTTCACCGGGCCAGACCGTTTGCCGAGTTGGCCTGTCGTATTGGAGTTTCGTGCCGTTGATGGTGACCCAGTTGCGGAGCCGGTTGCAGGCGGCGGCGAAGTCCGCGTGCCACAGCAGCGGGGCGGAGCCGTCCCGGGTGGGGTGGTAGCAGGTGAGCCAGTGGGTGTGCAGGGCGGAGAGTTCCCAGATGAGTTCCCAGTGCCGGTGCCACATGGGCGGGATGATCGCCGCGGGCAGGCCGTAGGTCGCGCGGAGCCAGTTCACCCACCCGTTGAGCTGCAGCCACTCGTGCTCGGCTTCCCGTGCGGACAGCAGGTTCCAGTTGATCGGCGCCGGAGGAGGCGCCGGGGCAGTGAACGAGGGCTCCTCAGCCGGGGCACTGCGAGGGCCGACGGGCTCAGGTTCGGGCTGGTCGAGCTCGGGAATGTCGTCCGGGTCGAAGCCTTCGTCGTCCATGCTGCCGCCTCCTCCGATTACTGTCGCTACACGCAGAGGTGCCCTCTCATTCCCACCCCACAGTGCCCCCAACGATCGGGGGAATCCTCGCCCCTGGGATGGCCACTGAGGGCATCAGCCTGGGGCGAAGGTCGGAGGTGCTCGGTAAAATAGAGGGGTCAGCCAGCCGCGTGATGGCGGGCGAGGAGGTGGGGCCGGTGACCGATTCAGATCGCGGAAAACGCGAACAGGGAGCGTCGACTTCGACTACCGTGTCGTCGACGTGAACGCCGCAGAACGATGGGGGTCGGGGATGATCGAACCGCCGCCGGACAAATCGACATGGCCTCCTGGATTGCCGAGGACGATCGCCGAGTATGCCGACGCGTACCTGGCTGATCTGCTTGACCCGTTGACTGCCGACATGCGACACGTGATCGTCCAGAGCCTCACGATGGGCTACCTGGGTGGGCCGTTCCCGGATAGGGAGATGGTGCAGCGCCTGATCGAAGTGCAGACCGGGCGGATCACGCCGGCCCGGTACGACTCGTGGGTGATGGAGAGCGTGGGGCGTCTGCCGACCGCGGAGCCGGGAGGTGGCATCGGGCACATTTTGCGGCGCCTGGAGAACGGGTACGAGGTCGGCGGCACGAGGGAGAAGATGCTGGAACTGCTTTCCGCCATGGACGACACCACCTCACTCGTACCGGCGATCACCGACGCCGCGAACCGCGGACTGCTGAGCCGCGCCGAAGCCGACGCCGTATTGTCAGCCGCCCTGAGCCTCCCGGTGTTGCCGCCGGTGGTTCCCCTGCCGGACGATATCGAGCCGTTGCCGGATAACTATCCGCCGCCGACTGCGGACTACGGGTGCGTGGCGATCCCGGCCGGGACCGTGATCCACGGGTTCGCAACCCTCGATGCCTATCAGTCGTCGCGGGAGATCATCCACCGTGTCAGCGCAGGAGAACTGGACCCGGCGGAGGGCGAGCAGATGCTCGAGGCTCTCAAGAGCGACTACATCGCCGGGGAACCATCTACCGACGCATGATAGGCCGGACGCCCCCGCGCGCACCGACAGCGAAGACACTTCGCCGGAACCCGGTCGTCCCGTTCCGCTACAAGGACGGCCCATCCCTGGATGTGTCCGGGGAGTGGACCATGTCCCGGAGGAGAGCCGTCACCGAGACCTGTGGATCGGGAGCTGGATGTGGGGCGGGGTCGGCGCGCGACCCCAGCGACGGCCGATAATCGCGCACGTCCTGCTTGTCGAACGGTGCACGCACGCTCGGAGTTGACGCGTCGGCGCGGCCTGCCGGGGCATGTATGACGGCTGGGTCTGGGGCGCCGCCACCTGGCATGGTCGCGCCTGGTGCTGGTTCGCTCAGTTCAGCGAGCTTGGCGTCGATCTCATCCAGCCGCGCGTGCGCGGCGCGGAGTGCTTCCGCGTGCTTGAAGGGGACGCCGATGCGCTGTTCGGCTTCGTCGAAGGTTTCCTGCTCTTGGCGGATTTCGTTGCTGAGTGTATCGATGATGGCGGGGAGTTGGGAGGCGCGGTTCTCGAGGCGTTGTATCAGGCCGACGGTGGGGGAGAGGATCTGGTCGCGGGGGAGCCCGAAGCTGGTGCGGGGGAGGTTCTCGAGGGAGAAGTGCACCTGCACGGTCCCGAAGCTCGCGGACGCGCGGGCGTGGATCTGGAGCCCTGAGACGGAGCCGAGTCGTCCAAGGTCGCGTTCGGCGTAGTTGGAGAGGTATTGGATGTTCTGACCGCGCGCCCAGTAGGCGACGGCTTCGGCGGCGTCCACGCGGGAGTCGTAGTGGCGGTCGTTGATGGTGATCTGGAAGCGGTCGCCGCTGGTGTCGCGGATCCGGGGGAGTGCCGCGGTGAGCGCTGCGATGTCGCGCTGGGCGTGGTCGATGATCTCTGCGGCGCGGGACTTGGTGTGATGCAGCATGGACTGGTTCCGGGAGTGGGCGCGTTCGAGGCGTTGCAGTTTCGTGTAGTCGTTCTGCGCGATGGATTTCTCCAGCATGAGCGGGTTGCCGGAGGCGATCGCTTTGGCTTCGGCGGCGGAGAGGGCTGCGGAGTCGATCTCTTCGATTTCGCGGACGTCGAGGCTGCCGCGCATGATCTGCCCGATGAACCGCGCTTTTCGTTCGATGCCCTGCCACATGTACGAGTCGAACGACCCTTCGGTGACGATCCGGGTGATGACCACTTCGTCGTTCTGGTTGCCTTGCCGGATCACTCGTCCTTCGCGTTGGGCGATGTCGCTGGGCCGCCACGGGCAGTCCAGGTGGTGCAGCGCGACCGCGCGCGCTTGCACGTTCGTGCCGACGCCCATCTTCTCGGTCGAGCCGACGAGGACGGCGATGTGTCCGGTGCGGGCGGCGGCGAACAGGCGTGCTTTGTCGGTGTCGGTCTTCGCTTCGTGCATGAACCGCACCGCACCGTCAGGCATCCCGCGCTGCTGGAGCTGGGCGCGGAGTTCGTCGTACACGTTCCAGCGGTCTTTGTTCGGGGTGCCGAGGTCGCAGAACACCAGCTGCAGCCCGCCGCGCACCGGGGAGAGCTCGTCCGTCGCGGGGTCTGTGAACGAGCGGTCGGCGTGCTGGTTCCAGACGCGGTGGATCATGTCGGCGGCGACATCCACCTTGGAGGGGCCAGATGGGGTGGCGGGGAGGACGAGGCGGACGTCGAGGGCGGCTTTGCGGCCGTCGGTGGAGATCTTCAGCATGTTGTCCTCGTCCGGGCGGACGGCTTTGCTCTGGATGCGTTCGGCACGGGCTGCGATGTCGTCGATGTACGCCTGCAGCTCCCGGGTGGGTTCGATCACAACCGTGTCTGCGGCCCGCTTCCCATCTCCGCGTTCCGCGATCTCCGGCACGGGGAGCTTCAGGTCTTCCGCGGTCTTCACATCGGCGAACACGGACCACAGCCGGAGCATCTCAGGGACGTTCTGGAATCTCGCAAAGCGTGTCTTGAGGCGGAAGGAGCTGCCGGTGGGGGACATCTCCATCTCGGTGACGGTCTCCCCGAACGTTGCCGCCCACGCGTCGAAGTGCCCGAGGCCGGCTTCTTCGAGGAGGTCGGGGCGGAGGTAGCGCTGCATGACGTACGCCTCGGTCACGGAGTTCGCGATGGGAGTCGCGGTGGCACCGGTGACGACCCGGTCATGTCCCCGGTGGCGGAGGGATTCGAGTTTCAGGTGGAGGTCGCTGGCACGTTCGGAACCGTCGATGGAGGCGTCGCGGATGTTGGATTCGGTGGAGAGGTTCTTGTACATGTGCATCTCGTCGACGACGACGTAGTCCACCCCGGTCGCCTCGAACGTGATTCCCGGATCCCGCGGCCTGTCCACGAGCGCTTTGAGCTTGTTCTCGGCCTGCAGGAGCCGTTTCTGGATGCGTTTCACACTCATCCGGTCCTCACCCTTAGCCGCGTCGTAAGCGACCTTCAGCTCATCGACTTGCCGTTCGATGTACCGATGCTCGGTCTCCGGGTCGACGCGGATGCGGGCGAACGCCCCCTGGGTGAGGATGATCCCGTCCCAGTCGCTTGCCGCAGCCCTCGCGACGAACAGCCGCCTGCGGTCCGCGGTGAGATCCCCACTGGAGGCGGCGAGCACACGGGCACGCGGGTAGATCTGCAACCACTCCCTCGAGAACTGTTCGAGCATGTGGTTGGGGACTACGACCATCGGCTTCTGAATGAGCCCCATGCGGCGCATCTCCATGACGCCGGCGACCATTTCCGCGGTCTTGCCCGCACCGACCTCGTGGAACAGGCCGGTGGCGGGCTCGGCGATCATTCGTGCTACCGCCGCCCGCTGGTGCGGGCGCGGGGTGAAGCTTTTCGCCATGCCGGGGAAGGTGAGGTATTCGCCGGCGGTGGTGTAGTCGCGCAGAACGATGCTGTTGAAGCGGCGGTTGTACTCGTCGGTGAGGACCCGGGCACGTTCGGGCTCCTCCCACACCCACTCAGAGAACCGCTCCTGCAACTGGTCGGCCTTCTCCTGCGCGGCGGTGGTTTCGACAGGGTTGAAGATGCGGATCGTGGTGCCGTCCGGGTCGCGGTGCTCGTCGTACACCTGGATGCGTTTCTGCTCCATCACCGACTGCGCAAGGTCCGGTGCCGGCCGGCGCTCGGTACCCCATTCGCTGGTGGCGAGCACCCCTTGACGGCCCCCGCGGACCTCCCACATGCCGGGCAGCGGATTCTCCACCCGCACATCGGCCGCTTTGAGGATCTCGCGGAGGAACTGCTGATGCACGTCGGCGCTGATCCACACCGCCCCCAGCCGGGCGGCGATGTCGTCCGCACCGAGGGGCTCGGGCATCACCTCCTTCAACGCAGTGACATTCACGGCCAGCTCGGGCCGTTCCTTGGCGGCGGTTTCGGCGGCGTCGAGCTTGACTCTGACGTTCCCGGAGAGGTATTCGGGGGCGTGGATGAGGTCCCCGGTCGTGGGGGCTTCGAAGACATGCCCCGCAAGAGCCGCGCGGGCTTCGGTGTCATCGGTGCCGAGGAGTTCGGCGATCAGGGGCAGCTCGATGCCGCCGGTGCGGTCCAGGCTCACGGAGATCGCATCCGTGGGAGACTCCACCCCGCGCACCGGCGGGGTGGGGGCGACGACCCGGTGGGAGAGGATCCCGGCACCGGTCGCGGTCTGCTCCTGCTCGTCGAACACTTCCAGGGCGACGACGAGCGGCCCGAACGGGTCACCGCGCAGGATCCGCAGCGGTGTGGGGGTGGTGCGGGCGTAGGTGTCTTCCCCGGTGCCGGGGTCGGTGCGTCCGGTGCGACGCAGCGTGTACCGGTTGAGCGGCCCGTAGCGGGTCACGTACTGCTCGTACTGGCCGCGTAGCCGCGCCCGGGCCGTATCGATCTCGGTCGTATCCTCCTTCGTTACGGCCTCCTGTTCGAGGAGCCCGATCGCTCTGTCCCGCAATGTGAGCAGCGCCCGCAGCTCAGTCGTGGCGGACTTCGGCACTTGTAGCGGGATGAGCTCGCCGCTGGCGACGACCCGGAACTGACCGTCCGTGTTGGCGAGGATGGACCCGTCGAACAGGCCCGGGTCCGCAGGCTTGCGGGCAGCGCGGGCCTGCTCCTGCGCCGCGGTGCGCTCGGTGAACACCAGGCGGCGCTCGGCGGCGGACGCGGTGATGTCGGTGAGGGCCGCATTGAGGCGCTGCGACACGGTGGTGAGGTCGGCGGTGACGCGGAGGGTCTGGTTGCCGTACATGCCTTGTCCGACGTGGAGGTCGCCGAGGACATGGTCGGGCCGGTAGTCGGCGAAGTAGGTGTTGACCTTCACCCGCTCCCCATCGATCGTGACGGAGGTGACCATCTCCCAGATGTCGCTGGCCGGTTCGGTGCCGGGGTTGCGGCGGCGGAAGAGCAGCAAGTCGGTGAGTGCTTCGGTGCCTGCCGCGCGCCGGTGCGCCCCGGAGGGGAGCCGGACGGCTCCGAGGAGGTCGGCGAGCTCGTTCATCTCCCGCCTCGCGGCAGGGTTTTGCGCGTCCATCGTCCAGTGCGAGGTGAGGACCGCAACCACTCCGCCGGGACGGGTGAGGTGGAGGGCTTTGACGATGAAGTGGTTGTGCATCGAATGCCCGGATGGGTTATGCGCCGGGTCATGCAGGGTCACGTCTGCGAATGGCACGTTCCCGACCGTCGCGTCGAAGAACCCCTCGGGGATGCGGGTGTCTGCGAACGACTCCGTGCGGATCGATGCGTGCGGGTAGAGGCCGCGGGAGATCGCTGCGGTGAGCGGGTCGAGCTCCACCCCGACCATCCGTGCGCCGTCGGGGGCGAGTCCGATGAAGGTGCCCGCGCCGGAGCCAGGTTCGAGGACGTCACCGGTGGTGAATCCGAGCCGGCTCAGCGCCGACCAGATCTGGGTCGCATAGGCGGGGTCGGTGTAGTGGGCGTTGATGGTTGTGCGCTCCGCCGCACGCCACTCGGCCTCATCAAACATCTCGCGGAGGAGGCTGCGTTCGCGCGTCCAGTCGGTGCTGGTCTCGTCGAACACCTGGGCGATCGCTCCCCAGCTCGACCAGCGCGCAAGCCGCCGCCGTTCATCATCCGTCGCGGGTCGGTTCTCGGCGGTGAGGCGGCGTGCGACCGTGATCGCGTCGAGGTTCGCGTCGAAGCGGGCCTTCGCCCCCGATGGGGCGAGATCCTCCTGCGAGACCGGACGGAACGCCCGCCCACCGGCCGCATCCAGAAGCGACGGGGTGGGCGGGTCGGGAGTTACCGGTTCAGGTAGCGGCGATCCGCCGCGCGAGCCAGAAGCTCCGATTGCTCGGTCAGGTACTGGGCGGGGAACTCCGCTTCCAGCAGGGCCTCCAGAAAGACCGCCGGGAGCATCCACTGGGCGGCGAGCTCGGTCAGTTCCTCTGTTGCGGGGGTCTGATCCTCCCGGGAGTCCTGGATCCTCTCCGCCCACGAGGCCAGCCAGGAGTCCGAGGTCCGGTCCGCCTCCCACGCCTCCCGATCCTCGACGGGTGTCGTCTCGGGGCTGGTGATCCACACCAGCTCCGTCAGCACCAACTCCTCCGCCTGCAGGCGTGCCGCGCTCAGCCGGCCGACCTTCTCCAGGTAGCTCTCCTCCGGCACGTCTGGTCCCGCCAGCTGGACTGTCAGGGCGGTCACCTGGTGGTGGACTTCCTGGCCCAGGGTCTGGAAGAACTCGTCTGGGTTCGGGAGCGCTGCGACCCGGGCGGGGGCGTACCGGGTCCAGTGTTGCTGGGCGAGGGTCTGGTAGTGCGTCATCGTCTGCTCCTTCCTCGATCTGCGGCGACCCCGCCCCCGCGGTATCCGCGGGGGCGGTCGCCTGGGGGGCGTTGACGCCGACAGTGACGTTTTCCTGTGCAGCGGTGTCGTCCAGTCCCCAAAGATCGAGTTCGACCTGCCCGTACTGGGCAGGATCGAGACGCTTGCGTCGCGCCATCAGCAGCTGCCCCCGTGAGGGAGCGGGCTGGACGACACCAGACTACGCTGCCTCTCTGACAGCGCCACCGAGGCTTCGCCCGTTGACGGGCGGAAGAGCGAAGAGCGCACGCTTTCACCTCCATGCGAGTGGGGACGAGGAGGCTGGTGGCGGCCCGGCACGGGGCGGGGGAGCGACAGGCCGCCACCAGCGGTCACAGGGGGCTGACAGCTCAGAGGCTGACCGTCTCGGACTGCGGGACGGGGGCAGCGCCGGTGACGGTTGCACGGGGCTGCGCGGGGGCGGGGTCGGTGGTGCCTGCGACACGGTCGGTCGCCTCCTGCGCGGCCTGTAGCTGAGTGGCGATCGTCGTCGCCTTGTCCGCGTTCGACGGCTCCCTCTCCTTCCGCGTCACCTCGTAGTCGGTGCGGGCGGTGTCGTGGCCGAGCTTCTTCGCCACGAACTCGTCCTGCTCAGTGCCCTGAGCGGAGGTGTAGGTCTTGACGTACCCCTCGGCGAGGAACCAGTCGCCCTTCTGGAACCGAGCCGCCGCCTCCTCGGCGGCTTTCCGGTACTGCACCAGGTCGTGGAACGTGGTCTCCAGCTTCGTGAACGACCCGTCGGTCTCGCGTCGGTAATGCTCCTGCCCGATCTTCGCGTAGAAGCGGGCATCGCCGGAGCGCGTGTACGTCAGCCGCGGGTCCGAGGCGATGAACCCGGACAGGGACTGCTGGACATGAAGATCGGACATGGGGGAACTCCTCACAGGTGCGGGCGCCGTGTCGCGCCGTTATCTTCAGGTGCCCGCCGTCCCCCACCCCGGGGTGCCGTCATTGTCCTTGTTGCAGCCGTGATTCCAGCATGCTGCGGGCCTTTTTGAGGGCGTCGGCGTCGGCCCGTTTGGTCCAGGGGCGCAGGTCGGTGATGATCGGGCGGGCCGCGCGCAGCAGAATGACCCCGGTGCCGAACGGCATCGTGCGCAGCACGTCCGGGGGCAGGATCGGCACCCGCCGGATCGAGCGTTGCGAGGAGTGCCCGCCGTAGGCGTCCTGGGTCACCGAGTCGGTCTCCTCGTCTCGTTCCCCGACCAGCTGTGACAGGTCGTGCAGGTCGCGGCTGTTCGATGCCCCGCCGAGCACGATCTTCACGATCGACGCATCCCAGATCGCGTTCGCCGCGTTCTCCGACCATTTTTCCCGCGCCTGCGCGAGGTGTCGGCGGCGCTCGAAAGCTGGACAGTAGCGGCGCTTGAAAAGTGAACACTCGACGATTGGAGTGTGATCACTTTGGAGGACTGGGCACTGATTCGCAGGCTTGCCGCGGAAGGTGTTGCGAAGGCGCAGATCGCGACGCGGTTGGGGGTGTCGCGGACGACGGTGTATGCCGCGTTAGCGTCGGATTCGCCGCCGAGGTATGAGCGTGTTTCGGGGGCGACGTCGTTCACGCCGTTCGAGGCGCGGGTGAAGGAACTGTTGCGCCAGACGCCGGAGATGCCGGCGACGGTTCTGGCTGAGCGGGTGGGGTGGACGGGGTCGATTCGCTGGTTCCGCGACAACGTGAAACGGCTGCGGCCCGAGCAGCGACGCATCGATCCGGCGGACCGGTTGGTCTGGGAACCGGGCGATGCGGCGCAGTGTGATCTCTGGTTCCCGCCGAGGAAGATCCCGCTTGAGGACGGCACCTCGAAGCTGTTGCCGGTGCTGGTGATCACTCCCGCGCACTCGAGGTTCGTCACGGGGCGGATGATCCCGACCCGCAAGACGGAGGATCTGCTGCTGGGTTCGTGGGAGCTGCTGCAGCAGATCGGCGCGGTCCCGCGCCGGTTCATCTGGGACAACGAGCCCGGGATCGGGCGGGGCCCGCGACGGGCGGAGGGGGTCGCATCGTTCATGGGGACGTTGGCGGCGAGGCTGGTGCTGTTGCCTCCTCGGGATCCGGAGTCTAAGGGGATCGTCGAGCGCCGCAACGGCTGGTTCGAGACCTCGTTCATGCCCGGGCGCACGTTCACGTCTCCGACGGATTTCAACGAGCAGTTCACCGACTGGCTTGAGCTCGCCAACGCGCGCGCGGTCCGCACGTTGAAGGCCTCGCCAGTTCAGCGCATCGACACGGACCGGGCTGCGATGCTGCCGTTGCCGCCGGTCCCGTTGCATCTGGGCTGGCGCAACCGGGTCCGGCTGGGGCGGGATTACTACGTCCGTGTCGACACGAACGACTACTCCGTCGATCCGCGCGCGGTGGGCCGTCTCGTCGATGTCTCCGCAGACCTGGACCGAGTCAGAGTCCGGACCGATGGGCGGCTAGTCGCGGAGCATGCGCGGGTCTGGGCGCGCGGGATGACGATCACCGACCCGGCACACCTGAAGACCGCGAAGATGCTGCGGGAGCAGTTCCAGGCCCCGCGGCCGGTCGCCGCCGGTGATGACCTCGTCCGCGATCTTGCCGACTATGACCGGGCGTTCGGGATCGGAGGCGGGTTCTGATGGCCGCGAAGCAGACCGATGCGGTCAAGCAGATCACCTATCTTTCCGGCGCGTTGAAGGCCCCACGCATCCTCGAAGCCGCAGTCCGGCTCGCGGAACAGGCCCGGGCCGCGGGCTGGTCCTTCGAGGACTACCTCGCCGCGGTGCTGGAGCGCGAAGTCTCCGCCCGCAACGCGTCTGGCGCCCGCCTGCGCATCCGCGCGGCCGGGTTTCCCGCGGTCAAGACCATCGAGGACTTCGACTGGGATCAACAGTCCGCCGTCCGCCAGCAAGTCGCGAGCCTGGCCTCTGGGGCGTTCCTCCTCGAAGCCCGCAACGTCGTCCTCCTCGGCCCTCCCGGCACCGGCAAGACACACCTGGCCACCGCGCTGGGCGTCATCGCCGCCCACCAAGGCCAGCGGGTTCTGTTCGCTACCGCGACCGAATGGGTCACACGCCTCTCCGACGCCCACCGACAGGGCCGACTCCCTCAGGAACTCGCCCGGCTACGACGCTACGGGCTGATCATCGTCGACGAGGTCGGATACCTGCCCTTCGAGCAGGACTCCGCGAACTTGTTCTTCCAACTCGTCTCGTCCCGCTACGAGCACGCCTCCCTCATCCTCACCTCGAACCTGCCCTTCTCCGGCTGGGGCACCGTGTTCGGAGACCAGGTCGTGGCCGCCGCGATGATCGACCGGATCGTTCACCACGCCGAGGTGATCACCCTCAAAGGCGCCAGTTACAGGCTCCGCGGCCGCGGCATCGACAGCCTCCCCAGCACCCGCGCCGACATCACCGACCCAGCTGACTAGACTGCCGACAACCGTTCACAATTCGAACGCCGAAACCGTTCAGAATTCGAGCGCCGCCGACAGTGGGAACTGGCCTGATCGGAGCCCAAGACGATGTCGCGGCGATTGACTCAGTGCGGAGTTGGTTCGTTGGGGTTGCCGAGGATGTACCTTTGGGTCGTCCTAGATCGACCTTTGTTGTTCTTGAAACTCCCGAGGAGATACTTGGTGAAAGCGGCGAAAATCTCGGCTGAAATTTGATAGCTGTGAGTATCCGATTCGGCGGGCTACGGCTGAGGGTTTCGCGCCTGTGGCGAGTAGGTCACGAGCGATGCGCATACGAGCGACAGTTCGCCATTGGATGAAAGTCATACCTATCTCCTGGTGAAAGATTTCCTGTGTCTCGCGAGCGATGTCGTCGGCTGACGCCGGCGCTTCGATCCTGCGGAGAAAATCCTCTGCGACTGCGCGGGCGCGAAAGTCTTTTGGCATGGGTAGTGTGCGAGCGCGCTCGGCTGCAAACTGTGCTTCGAAGATGTCGAGTATGTGCCTGTGGTCGTAGTTCTCGGGGCGGAGCCCGGTGTATGCGCTCACCGAGCAGTAGAGCAGATACCTGTCCCACGATGGAGAAAACTGGGCTCGGAACGGTCTCTTGATCTGAGCTTCGTGTGGTTGCAGGTCGCCCACTGGCACGCCCAGCGATCCGGGGGGCCATCCAGTTTCGTTCTCGACTCCGGCGGGGAGCCAGATCGCGTCGCCTCTTTTTCTCGTGTAGGTCTTTTGGGCAATGCGTGCCCAGACTTCTCCTCGGTAGGTCCAGGCAAGTACGTGGAAGTTGTTTACTCTGGGGGCGGTGAAGGTGTGCGGGAGTTCCGGTTGTCTGTCCGGGGCGTCCGCCATGAGGTTCATCAATGTGTCAACCTGACGGATGTTAGCGACGCGCGCAGGTACAGCACGATTCGTAGTGCCGTTCAGGTGCGCATAGTCCCGCGGGGTGACGTCGAACTGCGCTCGGAAGGCCCGAGTTAGGCCGTTCCGGCTTCCGAAGCCTGCGTGGACTGCTGTGTGCTCGACGTTGAACCCTGCGGCCAGGAGCTCGCATGCCACAGCGAGACGGCAACTGGTGCGCCATTCTGCGAAGGTCAACTCGGTCTCGCGAACGAACTCGCGGCGCAGTGTCCGAGGGCTAGATGCGACGATCTTCGCCCATTCCTCGACAGTGTGGTCGAACGCCGGATTGCGCAGGAGGCTCTGGGCGACTGTACGTGCGGCAATAGACCGCGGTATCGGCGGATAGGCGGAGGTGTCGCTGGACATCAACGGTCCGGGGGTGGTTGAGCTTGACGGAGCCAGGATGTCGAGGAGGCTGTCCGGTGTGTATCCGTTGCTGGTCATGGGGCCGAGGCTGAGGACGTAATGGTGGATGAGCCAGTCACGCCATCCGTCGGCGACGGAGAACGGTAGCGGAAGGTCGGGTGCGCCGGAACCTACTTGGGGAGAAACCCACGCGGGGATGGCGAGTGAACCAGGTTCGGTCCAGAGCTCGTGGTCATCGCCTGCGGGCAACCAGAGGCCGGTGCCTTCGTCAATGCGGTGACGCTCCCCGTTGGCAAGGCGAACGTGGGCGCGCCCGGTGTGCGCCCAGACGAGCATGTGTTGGCGAGGGTCCCAGCGTGACGGCTCGTAGCTCGCCGGAATGGGTGGGGGTGCCGTGGTGATCGCTGCCAAGTCGCGCCAATCGTTGATAACTATCTGGCAGTCTACGCACCCTATCGGAGATAAGGGTCCCCTAACCTTATCAGGGGTGTGGTGAGTCACGCCCACTCCCGAACCACACAGCAAGGAGACGTGCTGCCGCATGCCGAAGACTTCCCGTTCTCTCACGGTGCACCCGATCACCCTTCGCGAGCTCGAAGTCAAGCGCATTCGCGATTTGGGGCCGGCGATGCGTCGAATCACACTGACGGGCGCTCAGCTACGTGCGTTCACGTCGGCCAACGAGCTTGCGCAGTCGGAGTTCCGTAGCGGTGGTTTCGATGATGACGTGCGGTTGATCTTCCCGTATCCGGGCAAGAGCGAGCCCGTTTTGCCGGTGCAGGATGAGGCGCACTTGGACTGGCCGAAGGACCCTCGGGCGCTCTCGCGGGTGTACACGGTCCGTCGATGGGATCACACAGCGCAGGAGCTTGACATCGACTTCGTGAAACACGGTACGGGTATCGCGACCTCCTGGGCGTATCGAGCACAACCCGGAGATCGCATCCATCTCACCAGTCCCGCCGCCAGTCAGGCTCTCCCTGAGACTGACTGGTTGCTCGTCGCCGGTGACGACACCGCGATCCCCGCCATTTCTCGACTGTTGGAGGAGCTACCCGAGGACGCGATCGCTCAGGTGTACATCGAGGTCTCCCGCCGCGAACACCAGCTCGAACTACGCACCCTTCCAGGTGTCAAGGTGACCTGGCTGGTGCGGGACGGCGCTCCTGCGGGGAGCACCACCCTTCTGCTCGACGCGGTGCGCGGCACGGACTGGCTCGACGGCACACCCTACGCCTGGATCGCCGGCGAGTCTGCGGCAGTGAAGGACATCCGCAGGCACCTCGTGGAGCACCGAGGCATGCCTAAGACGGATGTCGAGTTCACTGGCTACTGGCGCAACAGCGAAGTCATCACTCTCGCAGACGATCCCGGGCTCCCGGACCCGGAACGCAACGAGGAAGCGTTCGAGAGGTTCCACGAGCTCGCGGACCTCCTTCCGCCGCTGGCGATCAGGGCCGCCGTTGTGCTGGGCCTGCCAGAGCTGTTGTCGCGAGGCGTGTCTGATGTCACGGAGCTCGCCGTCCAATCCGGGTCAGACCCCCGCGCGCTGGGCAAACTGATGCGCTACTTCGACGCCCTCGGCATCGTGTCGCAAACCATGCCCGGCAGCTACAGGTTGACGGATGTCGGTGACATCTTCCTGGAAGAGTTCGTTGAGGACGCGCTTCACCGGGACGGTGCATTCGGGCGACGAGAGACATCGCTGTTCGGCCTGGTCGACGCGCTGCGTACTGGACGAGAATCGTTCAGCTTGGTCAACGGACAACCGTACGCGGAGTTCCGCAACCAGCAGGAGCACACCAACGTGTTTCTAGATCAGATCGCGAAGTTCTCCCGCTACCTGGCAGAACCACTGGCACAGTCACCCAGTCTGAACGACCTGTCGACAGTCACGGTACGCTCATCGGCCGCTGGCGTGATCGGCCAGGCCATCGTCTCCCACCACCCCCACACGCGAGTCACCATCGCCGGGCTGCCGTCCCAGCTCGAATGGTTCCAGGCCGACCTGCCGGACTCGATCCCCGACCCGCAACAGCGCGAACGGGTGCGGTTCGTGGAGAGTTCGCTGTTCGACTCGACCCAGGCCGCCGACGCCGTGCTCTTCAACTGGGAGCTCGCCGCCTACCAGCAAGCAGACGCAGCCCTGATCTTGCGCCGCGCAGCCGAGAGCCTGACCCCTGGCGGCCGGGTTCTGGTCATCGAGGGCGTCATGGACACGGGCGAGGCGGACGAGCACGCCGCCGGAGACGACCTGCGTCACTTCGCTCTGCTCGGAACAGGGCTGCGCACAGAAGCAGAACTCATCGACCTCTTCGACAACGCCGGTCTCAAAGTCGAGACGACAGAAGTAGTCGGGTGGGGTGACAAACTCTTCCGCCTCGCCCCCACCGACGCCAGCTAAACCCTGGCAAGACCCACGTACCGAAGAAAGGAACACCTCATGGGCGCATTCAAGAGAACCCGTACAGCAACAGCCATCCTCGCGGCAGCTGCGGCTGCCACCGTCGCACTGGCGGGATGCAGCTCGACTACACCGCAGGACGAGCCCACAGCGGCGACCACCCGCACGATCGACAGCGCCTTCGGCGAGGTCACGATCCCCACCGAGCCTCAAGCAGCCCTCGGCATCTACACCACCGATGTGGACGTGCTGATCACCCTCGGCATCCCACTCGCCGGAGCTCAGCCGATCCGAAGCGAGTTCGACGACTTCCCGTACTACCTCTCGGAGGATGCGCTCGAAGGTGTGGAGCCGTTCGCGAACTTCCCGGAGGTCAACTACGAGGCTGTGGCTGCCGCGGAACCGGACTTCATCCTGAACAGTCTTGGCTATGACGAGGAGGTGGTGAAGCGGCTGCCTGATATTGCCCCGACCTACAGCGTGAATGCGTTCGACGGTCAGGACTGGCGCGTCCACTTCAAGGAGACCGCTACTGCCCTGGATCGCCTCGACAAGTACGAGGAGTGGGAGAACACCTACGAGCAGCGCCTTGACGAGGTCAAGGAGCTTGTCGGAGACAAGGCTGCTGATCTTGTGGTGGCTGTGGTGTACCCGGAGTACGGCGGACCCGGTATCCAGACAATCTGCGGAGGTCAGACCCTGTGCTCCGTGTATCAAGATCTGGGCGTCAAGATTCTGCCCGTCTCCGAGCAGGAGGGCGGCGTGATCCTCAGCCCCGAGCAGTTCGACCAGCTCAACGACGCGAACGTCGCGCTCACCGTGAGCGATTACGGCGACATGACGACCCTCACCAGCAGCGAAGCATGGAAGCGGCTGCCGTTCGTCCAGAACGGCCAGGTCCTGGAATACGACCTGGAACTTTCGTTCGGATCACCGTCGAGCCAGCTCGCACTCCTGGACGAGGTGAAGAAAGACCTCGTGGAGTTGCTCGGACTCTGATGGCGAGGCGATGGCGCATCCGGTCGGAGCGAGAACATGACCAGGCTGACTGCTGACGCCGGCGCGATGACAGGTTCGGGAGCTTCCCCTGCGGAAGCTCCCGAACCTGCCCGGGCATGGCGCCGAGCGCTCGGTCTGGCCGCGGGTCTCGGAGCACTTCTCGTAGCCGTCGTGGGGAGCGTCCTCATCGGATCACAGGAGTTGTCTGTTCCCGAGGTGTGGAACGCGCTCACCACCGCCGGGGACACGCAAGCCCACTTCATCGTCAACGATCTGCGGATACCGCGCACCGTCGTCGGCCTTGCGGTAGGCATCGCACTTGGGATCGCGGGAGCCCTCATCCAAGCCCTTACACGCAATCCGTTGGCGGACCCCGGCATTCTCGGCGTGAATGCCGGGGCGGCGTTCTTCGTCGCCCTGGGGGTCTCGGTCTTCGGAGTTTCCTCGATCAGCGGGTACGTGTGGTTCGCGTTCGCCGGCGCACTCGTGGTGACCGTGGCGGTCTATCTCATCGGGTCAGCCGGCCGCGGGGGCGCTGACCCTGTGCAGCTCACGCTCGCCGGCGTCGCGCTCGGTGCCGTGCTCTCAGGTGTGGTCACCGCGATGGTGCTGCTTGACTCGCAGACCTTCAACCAGATGCGCAGCTGGAATGCCGGCAGCATCGTCAGCCGCGGCTGGGACATCCTCCTCCCTGTGCTGCCGTTTCTGGCTGTCGGTCTTGTGCTTGCCGGGGTCGCGGTCGGCGCGCTCAACTCGATCGCCCTCGGCGATGACCTTGCGCGCTCCCTGGGCACGAATATCACCCGCACTCGCGTTCTCGTGATCATCGCTGTCACTCTGCTCGCGGGTGGGGCCACGGCCGTAGCCGGACCGATCGGCTTCGTCGGACTGATGGTGCCGCACATCGCACGATGGATCGTCGGCCCGGATCAACGCTGGATACTCGCCTACACGCTCGTCCTGGCACCTGCACTCGTGCTCGCCGCAGACATCCTCGGCCGAATCGTCATCCGTCCGGCCGAGTTTCCTGTCGGGATCGTCACGGCCTTCATCGGCGCACCAGTGCTCATCCTCCTCGTACGCCGCAAGAGAGCGAGCGGGCTATGACTGACAACACGCGGCCAACCATGCTGCCCGACGACCGCGCTTCTGCGCTTCCAGAGCTCGAAAGCACGGCCACCGTCGAGTTCGGCTATCGCAGCATCGTCAGTCGGCGGGGTCCTCTCGCGCTGCGCTGGAGCATGCGCACACTTCTGATCTGCACCGCCCTCGGTGTCCTCACTCTGCTGATAACGGTGGTCGCGTTGACCCTTGGCGACTACCCGCTCACGGTCGGGCAGGTGTGGTCCGCGCTGTCCGGAGACGCCGGCTCCGGATTTGCTCGGACGGTCGTGGTCGAATGGCGTCTCCCGCGCGCACTGGCAGCCGTCATGTTCGGAGCGGGCCTGGGCGCGGCCGGCGCAGTGTTCCAATCGCTCACACGCAACCCCCTCGCCTCACCAGACATCATCGGCTTCTCGGCAGGCTCCTACACGGGAGCATTGATCGTGATCATCCTCGTCCAGGGCAGCTATCTCCAACTGGCAGGCGGCGCCCTTATCGGCGGGGTCGCGACGGCCGCACTGGTCTATGTCGTCGCGTGGCGTCGGGGGGTCCAAGGATTCCGGCTCATCATCGTCGGGATCGCCGTCTCGGCCATGCTGACCTCGTTCAATACCTGGCTCATGCTCACCGCTGATCTGGAAGTAGCCATGTCCGCCGCCGCGTGGGGCGCCGGATCGCTGAACGGCACCTCTTGGGACCAGACGCTGTACGGGAGTACCAGCATTCTCGTGCTGTTCGCCGTATTGGCCGTTCTCGCTCCGGGTCTGCGGCAACTGGAACTCGGCGACGACTCGGCCAAAGCAACAGGGGTTCGCACCGAGCCCACACGACTCGCCGTCATGGTCACGGGCGTTGCGCTTACCGCGACCGTGACCGCCGCAGCCGGCCCGATCGTTTTCATCGCACTCGCCGCACCACAGATCGCCCGCCGACTGACACGTTCACCCGGGGTCACGATCGCGGCCGCAGCATTCACCGGCGCCTTTCTTCTGGCCGCCGCCGATGTCGTCGCGCAGCACGCTCTCCCCATCGCCCTGCCCGTCGGCGTGGTCACCGTCGTCGTGGGCGGCGCTTACCTCGTCTGGCTCATCATCCACGAGGTACGTCGACGTGCATAACCTCGCCCACACGAAAGGTCCAACCCGATGACTTCCATCGCGACCCCGCATGAAGGCGCAGCAGCACACTCTCACCCAGCAGCTGACGCCACGCTCGCGGAAGGACCGCGCCTCTCCGCAGATGATGTGACAATCGGGTACGACAAACGGATCATCAGCGAGCGGCTCTCGGTCGCGATTCCGAACGCATCATTCACCGTGATCGTCGGCCCGAACGCATGCGGCAAGTCGACCCTTCTCCGCGGACTATCCCGGCTCCTGCGCCCATCGTCAGGTCACGTCGTCCTGGACGGTTCGGACATCCACTCCTATAAGGCCAGAGAAGTGGCTCGTCGTATCGGGCTGCTCCCTCAGACATCAATCGCTCCAGAAGGCATCACGGTCGCTGACCTCGTAGCACGAGGTCGCTACCCCTATCAGAAGCTGATCCGGCAATGGACCAAGGACGACGAGCGCGCAGTCGCGGAAGCGATGACAGCAACCCGGGTCGACAACCTCTCTACACGACTGGTGGACGAACTGTCAGGAGGACAACGGCAGCGCGTATGGGTGGCGATGGCTCTCGCCCAAGAGACAGGCATTCTGCTTCTGGATGAACCCACGACCTTCCTGGACATCACCCATCAGATCGAGTTGCTCGAACTGCTCACAGACCTGCACCGGCAGGGACGCACGCTCGTCGCCGTCCTGCACGACCTGAATCACGCGGCCCGATACGCCACTCACCTCATCGCGATGCGCGACGGACAGGTCATCGCGGAAGGAACGCCGACAGACATTGTGACCGCTGAACTCGTCGAGGAGGTCTTCGGGTTGAAGAGCATCGTCGTGCCCGACGCCGTCGCAGGAACACCCTCGGTGGTGCCGCTCGGTCGAGACCGCACAGGTAGGAACGCAAACCCATGACGGTCGCCGGAGACCCGCTGGGGCGGGGATGGCTGACTCGCTGGATGCCGGTGTTCTGGCGGTCCCCATCTCTTCCGCCCGATACGCCGCCTTTCCAAGTGGCAGCGAACACCACGCCGACCGGGTTGCTCCGTGCGGTGATGTTCTCCGCGAAGCGATACACAATCCCGGCAGCAGCATTGTCTGCCTTGCACCAAGTCGGCGAGGCACTGGTTCCGTTGATCGCCGGCGCTGCGATCGACCAGGCGCTCGCAACAGGCGACCTGGGTCTCCTGCTCTTCTGGCTCACGCTACTTGCGGTGACGTTCCTCGGGTTGTCGCTGGGATTCCGGTTCGCCGCCCAGTTGACCGCGCTGGCGATAACGCACGCTCAGCACCGGCTTAGAGTCACGCTCTCTCGTCGGGTGCTGCATCCAACCGGCAGCGCATCGGCGTCGAGGCCGGACGGGGGCGTGGTGTCGGCAATGACCAATGATGTCTCACGCGTCGGTGCCCTGTGGTTGGTGGTGTTCCCGCTCGGGGAGGTGGCCGGGGTGGTCTTCATCGCTATCTCGCTCCTGCTTCTGAATCCACTGCTCGGCCTCGTTGTGCTCATTGGAGCACCAATAGTCGTGTGGCTGATGGGCGCCCTGAGCGGCCGCTACGCGCGAGCTTCGCGGGAGTATCAGACGCTGCTCGCTGGCACGGTGGCGCGAGCTACGGACCTCGTCACGGGCTATCGGGTGATCCGCGGGATACGCGCCGAGACGGAGGCGACCCGCCGGTACCAGGATGCGAGCCGCGAGACCCTGCACGGCGCGTACCGGTCCGTGGGTGCGCTAGGGCGCTTCCTCGCCGGGTCCGACACGATCAGCGGGGTGTTCATCGCTGGTATCGCAGCGCTTTCCGTGTGGTTCGCCGTCACGGGACAACTCAGCATCGGCGGGATGATCGCTGCGGTGGGCCTCACCCAGGCGCTTCTTCCCCCTATGCAGATGCTCACCGGCAATGCCCTGCCCACGTGGGCGGCAGGCGTCGCATCCAGCGCACGCCTGTTGGAGCTGCTCCGAACGGAAGATGCATCCCCAGATCGCCAGGTGCACCGCCACGCGAGCGTCCTGAATCCCCACCTGTCAAGAGACTCGTCAGCCCCGGTCGCGGAGGTTCCGGCCGTGGAGCTCACGATCGCCTCTGGCGCGCACCAGCCGGTTCGAGTCAACCCGGGCGAGCTTTTAGGAGTGCGTGCCGATGATCGCACTGCCGCCTGTGCCGTTGCCGGACTGCTGCGCCCGGGCAGTGATCCAGAGGTCGCGGTCACTATCGAAGGCGTGCCCGCGGAGCAGTTCGATCCCGCCGACTATCGGGCGCTGGTGGTGGTGGCCCCACATCAGGGAACCTTGTTTACCGGCACGATCATCGACAACCTCACCTTCCCCGGTTCGCCATCCTCACTGCGTGATGTGGCCCTCCGCGCTGCCGCCTGCGAAGACTTCCTCGAAGCCGCTGGCGGAGTGAACGGACAGGTCGGAGAAAATGGCAATCGGCTCTCCGGTGGGCAACGCCAACGGCTGGCTCTGGCCCGGGGACTCGCAACGGGCGCCCCAATACTGGTGCTGCATGATCCGACCACCGCCGTGGACTCTGTCACCGAAGCTCGCATCGCAGGTCGGCTCCGCGAGGTCCGGCTTGCTCAGTCGACGCTGCTGTTCACCTCTTCCCCGGCGCTACTCGCGGCATGCGACCGGATCATCGACCTCCGCGCCGAAGGAGCCGTGTCGTGACCGAGGCAGCCCCGGTTCCCGGAACGCTGCCGGTCGCGTCGGCGCGCGCCACGCGACGAGAGGTCTGGGACACCACTCGCGGCCACCGCTTCCGCTTCCTTCTTGTGGCCGTGTTCGGAATAGCCAGCGCGGGGACGGGGCTGGTGTTCCCCGCCACAGTTGGCTACCTCGTAGACCGCGTGCAGGCCGGCACCGGCGATGCGACTACGGTCCTGTGGGCGCTGGCCGTGATGCTTGCAGCCGCTGTGGTTGGGGCGGTCGGCGGGGCAGTCACGATCGTCCTCGCGGCGCGCAGTTACCATGCGATCCTCGCCGAACTACGTGAACGCCTCGTCGCCCGTGCAATGGCGCTCCCGCAGTCTCTTGTCGAGCGTGCGGGGACCGGCGACCTGGTGTCGCGGTCCAGCGATGATGTGGCGCAGATCGCTGATGCCGCCCCGCAGATCGTCCCTGCCGTCACCGGCGCCGGGTTCACCATAGCCGTCACTCTCGTCGGTATGACCGCCCTGGACCCTTGGTATGGGCTCGCGCTTGTCGTCGTCCTGCCCGTGTACCTCGTCACGTTGCGCTGGTACCTGTCCACAGCTCCGGGCATCTACGCCGCCGAACGCGCTGCCATGAGCAACCGTGCTCAACAAATCGTGGAGTCACAGCGCGGCCACGACACCATCCTCGGCTTCGGTCTCAGCGAGCTACGGCACGACCGGGTCCTGGCGGCGTCCTGGAACGTAGTCGGCCATAGCCTGCGTGCCCGCACCGTGCAGAACATGTTCTTCGGTCGGCTGAACCTGGCCGAATACGTCGGCGCTGCCGCCATCCTCGTCGCGGGATTCTGGCTCATCCAAATCGGAGCATCCACGGTAGGTTTCGCCACGACCGCCGTGCTCCTGTTCCTGCGCTTGTTCGGACCGATCAATCAACTTTTGTTCGTCGTAGACACCTTGCAATCCGTGACAGCATCGCTGAACCGCATCGTCGGCATCATTACACTTCCCGCCGCTGACACCACACAGCCGCGTATCGCCGCGCAAGCGGAAGAACCTCCGCAAGGGGGCATGCGTGGTGCCGAGGTCGTGGCCGCTCCTCTGGTGCGGGTGGCCGGGATGAGTTACAGCTACGACGGCGTGCATCCCGCCGTCGATGGCATCCACCTGATCATCCGCTCCGGGGAACGTATCGCCGTGGTCGGTGGGTCCGGTGCGGGCAAAACCACCCTCGCCGCGATCATCGCCGGCACACACAAGCCTGACACGGGAACTATTGACACGCCGGAACGCATAGCGCTAATCACGCAAGAGGTGCACGTATTCTCAGGAACCGTACGCGACAATCTCACCCTCGCCGCGCCCCAAGCCACCGATAGCCAGCTTTATGCAGCGATAGAGACCTCCAAAGCGTCAGCGCTCCTCGACATGCTGCCCGAGGGATTGAACACGATCGTGGGCGCGGCCGGATGGGAGCTCACCGCAGCGCAGGCGCAGCAACTCGCCCTGACGCGGCTCGTGCTCGCCGACCCCGTCCTGGCGATCCTGGACGAGGCTACCGCCGAAGCTGGTAGCACAGACGCCAGCTTCCTCGACCAGGCTGCGACGGCCGCAACCCGCGGTCGCACATCAGTGGTCATTGCCCACAGACTCTCCCAAGCGGCCGCCTGCGACCGCATCCTGGTCATGGACTCGGGTCGCGTCATCGAAGAAGGCGCCCACCTCGAACTGGTCGCCGCTGGCGGTGTGTATGCAGGGTTATGGGCGGCGTGGTCTGACGGCAGAGTGCCTGATTGACAGCCACAGTGGAGCGCATAGTCTGCGTGCCGCGTAGAAGAAGCGGAAGGAAGGGGCGGTTGCGAAGTTGCTGATAATCCCAGGTCAGAGCGAGCATCGGAACAAGAAAATGTAGGCGGGATTGCAGCAAATTACCACATGCAAACAATGATCTCGTTGTCTGGCTCGTCATCTTGGCGTTTTCCTGCTGTGACGAACCGTCCTCCTGGCGGCCCCGCCGGACGAAGGCGCGATGCTGTATCTCCTAACTCTGTGGCCGTGGGCGGGTCTATGGTCGTCGGCGGGCTCGGACGATGACATCGACGAGGGCCGTTCCTCCGAGGGTCCGTTGGCGGATCTCTGCGGTTTGCACGTCCCATTCCAGGTCGCCGAGGGTGGTGCGAATCAGCTCTGGAGCGGTGGTGGCGTGCCGTGGATGCTGACCGTGGTCGTCGTGGTCGTCGTGGTCGTCGTGGCGCTCGTGGCGCTCGGCGTGGCCGACGATGAGCAGCGTGCCTCCCGGTGAGACCCAGCGGGAGATGCGCTGGTAGAACGCCAGTTGCGGGATGGTGGGGTGGGCGTAGAAGGTCGTGACGAGGTCATATGTGCGGGTGGGTTCCCACGTCGTGAGGTCGCCTTCGACCCAGTTCACGGGCCGCGCCCCGGCAGGGGCCTGATCCGCGGCCCTGCGGACGGCTTCGGCGGAGATGTCGACGGCGGTGACGTCCCAGCCGTGTGCGGCGAGTCAGAGGGCCTCGGCGCCTTCACCGCTTCCTGCCTCGAGCGCAGCGCCGGGTGGGATCGGGGAGATCTCGGTGTCGAGCGCGGGGTGGGGTGGCATTCCGCCTTCGTGTGCGGAGTTCCAGTGTGTCTCCCAGTACGCCTTGTCGAAGGTGTGCGTCATGGGGTGCCTGCTGTCATCGCGTTGCGCAGCGCGCCTCTGACCCTTGCATAGATCTCCGTCAGGGATGGCGGGTTGTCGGGGGCGTCGTCGACCGCGCGGACCCATTCATCGAGGGCGAGGCGCATTCCGAGCGCGAAGGACTCGCCGACGGCGTGAGCATCGAGGACGGGCAGGCCCGGCTTCTCCGTCAGCGTCTCGACGAGGTGGGCGGTGAGTCTGGCGTCGCGTTCGAGACCTGCGGCGAGGAGGGCGGAGTGCTGCCGCATGAGGCGGCGCACGCGCAGGAACCGGTTGTGTCCCTCGTGGTCTTCGTCGAACAGGACGGTCATATGCTCCCATGCGGTCTCGAGGTCACGGAGCGGGTGCTGCGGCGAGACGTTCGATGCGGCGGTGAGGAGCTCGGCCTCCAGGCCGGCGTCGTCGACGAGCACGGCGGCTTCTTTCGTTGCGCAGTGGCGGAAGAACGTCGTCCGTGAGATGCCCGCGGCCGCGGCGATGTCATCGATGGTCGTCGCCTGGAACCCGTTCCGCTCGAACAGCTCCACGGCGGTGATCGCGATGGAACGGGTGAGCTCCAGGCGTCGACGTTCGCGCAGATCGGGAACCGCAGTCGAGGGCGGGGAATGAAGACTCATGATGCTATGTTAGCATCCGATACACACATGGTACTTAGTACCAATCAAGGACTTAGTTACAGGAGATGTCGATGACAACCGCCACACAGCCCCCCACCCCATCGAGCGTCCGGACGGGCCCCGCGATCGCCGTGCTGCTCGTCTCGGCGTTCATCGTGGTGCTCAACGAGACGGCGATGGGCGTGTCCATCCCGCACATCATGGAAGGCTTCGGGGTGTCGGCGGCATCGGCGCAGTGGTTGACGACGGCGTTCATGCTGACGATGGCTGTCGTGATTCCCGTGACCGGCGTCCTCCTCCAGCGGTACACGCTGCGTCGCAACTTCTTCACCGCCATGGGGCTGTTCGCCGTCGGCAGCGCGGTCGCGGCGTTCGCTCCCACCTTCGACGTGCTCCTGGTCGCTCGGGTGGTGCAGGCGCTGGGCACCTCGATCATGCTGCCGCTGCTGTTCACGACGGTGATGCAGTTGGTCGCAGCGGAGAAGCGGGGCCGGACGATGGGGCTCGTCGCCATCGTCACCGCGGCCGCGCCCGCGCTGGGTCCGACGGTGTCGGGCGTGATCGTGTCGTCGCTGGGCTGGCAGTGGGTGTTCATCCTCGTGCTGCCCATCGCGGTCCTCGCGACCGCCGGCGGAGCGGTGTGGTTGCGGAATGTGACTCCGACGATGCCCGCCCGCTTCGACGTCCTCTCCGTGCTGCTGTCTGCCCTCGGCTTCTCCGGCGTCATCT
Organism: Microbacterium sp.; assembly: GCF_052099035.1. Taxonomy (GTDB): domain Bacteria; phylum Actinomycetota; class Actinomycetes; order Actinomycetales; family Microbacteriaceae; genus Microbacterium. Next base: position 35,697 of record NZ_JBQDSX010000003.1, read on the forward strand.
ACGGGTTGGCGAGCATCGGGGAGCAGGCAGGGAGCGAGGGCGGTCTTCCGATCTGGGTTCCGCTGAGCATCGGCGTCGTCGCGTTGGTCGCCCTGGTGGTTCGCCAGCTCGCGCTGCGCGAGACCGATCGGGTGCTGCTGGACGTGCGGGTCTTCACGGGCCGTCTGTTCACGGTGTCGACCGTGATGATCGTGACGGTCTCCATGTCGTTGTTCGGTTCTCTCATCCTGCTGCCGCTGTATGTGCAGCAGGTGCTCGGCGAGCCCGCATACGTCGCCGGCCTCATGCTGCTGCCGGGCGGTCTCCTCTCCGGCATCCTCGCCCCGTTCGTCGGCATGGTGTACGACAGGGTCGGGCCTCGCATCCTGATCCTCCCGGGGGCGGTGATCGCCACCGGTGCGATGTTCGCATTCTCGACCCTCGGCACGAGCACCCCGGTGTGGCTCGTGGTCGGGATGCACATGCTGCTCAGCGTCGGGACGGCGCTCATGATGACCCCGCTCATGACCACGGCCCTCGGGTCGGTCGCCCCGAAGCTGTATTCGCACGCGAGTGCGATCGTGAACACGCTGCAACAGGTCGCCGGCGCCGCCGGCACCGCCCTGTTCGTCACACTGTTCACGGTCGTCTCCACCGCCACGATCGGCGTGGACGCGCTGGCCGGCCTCGCGGACGGCGTCGGCACCGCGTTCCGGATCGGCGGTCTCATCAGCATCGCAGGCATCGTCCTCGCGGTGTTCCTGCGAAAGCCCGACCCGGCATCCACCGCGTCACCAGAACTCGAAGACGATCAGGCTCAGACTGAAGACGCAGAGAGCGAGGCGCCGGCATGAGCACCATGCACACAGAGATCCTGGTCATCGGCGGTGGCCCCGCAGGGCTGAGTGCCGCGCTCACCCTGAGCCGTGCACGCCGAGATGTGGTGGTGCTGGACAGCGGCGAGCCGCGCAACGCCCGCGCCCAAGGAGCGCACGGACTCCTCGGATTGGAAGGCATCCGGCCGCTCGGCCTCCTCGCCAGGGGACGTGAGGAAGTCACCTCCTACGGAGGCCGGATCATCCACGACCGCGTCGCCCACGCGCAGGCGGATGACGGTGCGTTCCAGGTGGAGGCCGAGAGCGGGCGCCGAATCCAGGCAGGCACACTGCTCATCGCGACCGGCACTCGCGACGTCCTGCCCGACATCCCCGGTCTCGCCGAACGATGGGGACGTGACGTCATCCACTGCCCCTACTGCCACGGCTGGGAGATCCGGGACGAGCGCATCGGAGTCCTCGCCACCGGGCCCATGTCCGCCATGCAAGCACTCATGTTCGGCCAATGGAGCCCGCAGGTGCAGTTCTACCCGCAAGGGCGCGACTACCCTGCTGAGCAGCTCGCCAAGCTCACCGCCACCGGCATCACGATCGCGGACAGGCGGGTCACCGGGATCGACGTCCGGAGTGACGCGCTCACCGGCGTCGTCCTCGACGACGCGAGCGTAACCCCGCTCGACGCACTCGTCGTCCCCGCGACGACTCGTGCCCGCATTGACGGACTCGACGGCCTCGGACTCCAGATCGAGGAGTCCGAGGCAGCCATCGCCCTTGTGGTCGACGCCGCCGGGCAGACCAGCGTGCCCGGCGTGTGGGCGGCAGGAAACGTCGTGAACCCCGCCATGCAAGTCAGCGAAGCCGCCGCGAATGGCGCCCGCGTGGCCATGACCCTCAACACCGAACTCATCTTCCAGCACGCGGAAAACAAGACCCAGGAGTCCGACTCATGAGCAAGCCCGTCCGCGTCGATGTCTGGTCCGACGTGCAATGCATCTGGTGCTACATCTCCAGCGCCCGCCTCCGCACCGCCATCCAGCAGCACCCCGGCCCCGTCGACGTGACCTACCACTCCTTCCAGCTCACACCGGACGCGCCCCTCGAGATCGACCGTGAGGAGCAGATCCGCAAACACGGCGGGAACTCGGCACGGATGCAGCAGGTCATGACCCAGCTGCGCCAGCTCACCGCCGTCGAGGATTTCCCGTACGACCCCGACCGCACCCGACCGACCAACTCGCGGATGGCGCTCGAACTCCTCCACCATGCCGGCACCCACGGCAGACGCGCCGAACTGACCGAACGGCTCTTCACCGCCTACTTCGGCGAAGGCCGCCACATCGGACGCATCGACGAACTCCTCGCCATCGCCCGCGAGGTTGGTATCGACCCCGACGACGCGCGTCAGGCGCTCACCGAGAAGCGCCACGCGGCAGGGGTCGACGCCGACATCGCCCAGGCCCATGCGTATGGCGCCAGGGGTGTCCCGTTCTACATCGTCAACGACACCTGGAGGCTTTCCGGAGCGCAACCCGTCGAACAATTCCTCGCCGCGTTCGAACAGGCCGCACGAGCATGACAGACCCGACGAACACCGACAATCCCTCGCTGCTCACCGGTGATGCCGACGCGATCTGCGCCGACGGGATCTGCGAGATACCTCCACCAGCGGTCCCCTCGAAAGGGTGCTGAGGGAACCGGACGCCGAGTGCTCTGGAGAGGGTGGAAAGACCGAAACACCAAGCCGGACGGTAGATCTGACCGAGAAAATGACGGCGGGAATGTAGCAAGTGCCACTCGTCCAGTCGACACCCGCCGCGCGGGGAGCTGAACTCCTGCCCCGCCCGAACAGGCGACCACGCCAGGGGCCGGAAACCCGTATGAAACCAACGGTTTTCGTGGTGGCTGCAACATGCGTGTCCATCCAGATACGCGCAGGAACGCACTCGGTGCCCCATCGTCTGCCTCATGGGCGGTGTCCTCGAATGGCGTGCAGCGGGCGGATCAGGTTCCTCGCCCGCGGCCGGCGGCGATGCCGTCCTGCTCGCCTCAGACGTGCCGTTCGATTACGACCCCGAGGGCGCGGCGAATCGCGTGCGATCTGCGGCTTCACCCTCACCGGCTCTTCTCGGCAGAGGGTGTGGCCGGGTATCGAGAAGTGTGATCGCACCGATGATGACGGCGCGGATCGACCATGCGAAGTAGTCGTCGGGAGTGAGGCCTGCTTCGGTGCCGACGGCCGCGGGGAGGGTGGTGAGGTCTGCGCGTTCGGCGATGGCTTCCGGCTTGTTCCTCGGGCGGCCGCCTCTGATGTGGACGAGTTCTGCGAGGGCGATGGCGTGCTCGGAGACGGTGGAGACCAGCCACGCGGCGTATCGGGGCGTCAGGTCGTGGCGGCGAACGTAGGCAGTCATCACCTCATCGATGCGTGCGACGCCTCGTTGGGAGGTCGCGTCGATCTGTGCCAGGTAGGGGCCGATGCCGGGATAGTCGTGCACAAACCGACGCAGCGCGAATGCGAGGTCCAGGATGTCTTCTTCGAGATCGCGACCGGCAGGTGCGGGAGGCGTGTGCCGGTCGATGATGCCCTCGGCGACCACCCGACGCAATACGTCGGCGCTCTCCACGTGGTTGTACACCGCGACGGTGCTGACGCCGAGTTGTGCCGCGATGGACTTGACCGTCACGTTCGGCAGGGTGATGGCGATCCCCGCATCCACGATCCGTTTCTCCGTGACAAGGCGAGGACGCCGCAGCGACACATTCATACTCCCAGCCTCTCTCACTTGCCTCTCACGAGTCCACAAAGTTAGTTTATCCTTAGTAAAGTTATTCGGGAGACGCGCTGGAGGTTGATCGACATGGACGAGACGGCACTGAGACACCTCGCCGCTGGGGTGCTGAACCATCCCGAGCATGCCGCGGGTCTTGGACATCTGGGCCTGCGGATCGAGGCGGTGACGATGCTCCCTTCCGGGCTTGTCCGGATCGGCGGTGTCTTGAGCGAGGTGACCGACCCCGCCCAGTGGGCGACACCGAACACGACGGTTCGCCTGTCTGTTCCCGTCCCCGACGATGAGCCCGTGTCGCGCGTGTACACGATCCGACGCTTCGATCCCTCCTCGAATCGGGTGGACATCGATTTCGTCGTTCATCCGGAGCCGAGCCCGGTCATGCGCTGGCTCGCGGTCGTCGCACCCGGTGACAAGATCGCAGTGGCAGGGCCACGACAGCATCAACTTCCACTGTTCGCTCCCGCCAAGCGGGTGCTGCTCCTCGCGGATTCATCGGCGGTCCCCGCGCTCGCCTCGATCCTCGCGCACTGGCCACCAGGGGTACCGGCGTCCGTGCACGCCACTGTCGCGCGCGAGGACGAGCTTGCCGAACTGCCGCCAGTCGAGGGTGTCGACGTGGAGGCGATCACGGCGGCGCCTGGGGGCGCGACTCTGCTGTTGCAGGTGGCCGAGAGGACATCGGCCGTCCCCGAGTTCTCGGTATGGGCCGCCGGTGAGCGCGACGAGATGAAGGCCATACGCTCCCACTTCCGACACGCGATCGGACTCCCGAAAGAGGCCGTCCAGGTCTTCGGCTATTGGAAGCATGGCGTCTCCAACACCACCCTCGACATTCATCGCATCCTGCACCTGAAGACGCTCCTCGACCAAGGAAAGGGGATGGCCGAATTCGATGAATTCGACATCAACGCCTGAACCCACTCCCGAGCGCGCCGTGGCCGCAACGACGGTGAGACTCTTCTCGACACGGACTCTCCTCGTGTGCGCGGCCCTCGCTGTCGTCGCCGGGGTGATCGCACAGCTCTCCCGCGTGCTCGGTGTCGCCATCCAAGCGATCGTGCCGTGGTTGAGCTTCCCCGCACCCCTGCCCTGGTTCCTCGGCATCATGGTCGCCGTCGCCCTGTTCCGCCGCCCCGGCGTCGCCCTGATTACCGGGTTCCTCGGTATGGTCGCCTCCGCAGGAGGACTGGTGCTCGTCGGCGGGATCATCATTGAGCTTGTCTTCCTCACCGGCCGCTACCGTCGTTGGAGTCCTCCCCGCTACTACCTGGCTGCTGGCCTCATCGCCGCCGTGAACTTCGGGTTCATGTACCTCTACGCCGACTTCACCACGTTGCCAATACTCGTCCAGATCCTCGCCTTCCTGATCAGGCTCGGTCTCTACCTCGGCTACGCCTGGCTCGCGCTCTGGACCACCGCCCAGCTCGAAAGAGCCGGCATCCATGGTGTCAGCAAGGCCCGGAGCGCATCATGAGCGCCCCAATACCGACCCAGACTGCTCGCCGAACCGCACCCGGAACACCCAGGAGAAGGATCGCGCTCCTCGTCGGCGCGGCCGCCGGTCTGATCCACACCAGCTTCAGCCTCCTGTGGGCCGCAGGCGGCACCCTCCTCCTCGACACCGTTGGCCCCTGGGCCAGCACTCTCGCCGCCGCGGACCCCACCCGTCTTCAGCTCACGTTCGCGATCCTCGCCCTGGTCAAAGCCTCAGCCGCCCTCATCCCATTGCTGCTCCTGCTCCCGCACCCGCCATTGCAGCGCACGATCACTGCCATCTCCTGGATCGGCGGCATCACGCTGTTGGCAGTCTCTGCATGGCGCATCATCGGCAACCTCGCCATCCTGGTTCAGGGAGCACCCTATCCAGCGGAGACCGATCATCTTTCACTCCTGTGGAACACCGCTCTCTGGCAACCGCTGTTCTTCATCTGGGGCGCGGCGCTGATTATCGCTCTGATCCCCCTGAAGTCGAAGCGGGAGCCTTGAGCCGACCTGGCCAGTTCGCCGCGGGTTCGGTTTACCGTGCCTCGTGCGGGCTGCGTGGCCGGGCGTCGTGGTGGAGTATCTCGCCGCGGGTGAGAGGCCCATTCCTGTGGGTACCGGTGAATCATTGGGACCAGCGGACGACGGTGGTGCCGAACGCTTGGGGGACGTGAACCGATCCGTTCCCCTTCGCGCACTCAGCCCTCAATCGGCGCTCAGCCGAATGATTACGTAGTTGAAGCGGAGCCTGCCTGGGGATAACTCCACCGCGATACGCACGCCAGCAACGCCGGTTGCACATGAGTTAGCTCAGCTCAGAACTGAGCCTGTTCGCGTCCGCGCGGCGGCGCTTACCCGTCCC
>NZ_JBQDSX010000003.1:41747-105417 GCF_052099035.1 Microbacterium sp.
AGCTCAGCTCAGAACTGAGCCTGTTCGCGTCCGCGCGGCGGCGCTTACCCGTCCCGGCCAGGATCACGGTGGCGAGCCATTCCCCGTCCGGCCCCACCTGGGACGCGGTATCGATCTTGACGGTATCCCACCCGATCAGCGATCCGTCGAGCGCCTGGACGACGATCTTATGGTCACCAAACACCGCATCCGCGGGGATCGTCACCACGGTGTCGCCTGCAGCGTCCAGGGTGACGGTACCGAGCAGCACCGGAGTGGAGTGGAGCCACACGCCGCCGGATCTAGTGGATTCTTGCCAGGTAGTCGGCGACGGCGTGCGTGTCGCCGGTATCGGTGATGAGGGCGATGTAGCCGTCTGGCCGGATGAGCACGAGCGAGCGGGGGGTCGCGTGGTACGCCTGAGCCAGATGGCCTCCGGCGTCCGCGATCTCGTCGGGCCGGGTCGGGTGCTCGACGATGTGCAGCGTCCTGAGATCGGAGCCGGCAGCGTCGACCGTGGTGGTTCCCGTGAAGTCCAGGAGTGTGAAGCGTCCGCCGCGCGTGAGGTCGAACAGCCGATGCTCGGCATCCGCATCGGCGAGCCGGGTCGCGTCGGGGGCGCGGTCTCCGGCGCGCTGCTCGGCGGCATCTCCTCGGTCGTCCTGCGCCAGGGCGGAGCCGCGGTAGCCGACGTCGAGCTGGATCGTGCTCGCGTCGCGGCGGGTCGATGGGCCCTTCTGCTCGAGGGCCTGCGTGAGGCGGGCGTCCGAGAGCTCGAGGACGCTCGCGGCGATCGGCCGCCGCTCGGCCTCATAGCTGTCCAGCAGCGCGTCCGGGGCGCCGGCGGCGACGGCGGCGAGCTTCCAGCCGAGGTTGTGCGCGTCCTGGATGCCCGTGTTCATGCCCTGTCCGCCGGCCGGGGAGTGGACGTGTGCCGCGTCCCCGGCGAGGAGCACGCGCCCGGCACGGTAGCGGTCGGCGAGGCGGACGTTGGCGCGCCAGAGCGTGGACCACTCGGGTTCGTTCAGGCGGATGTCGGTGCGACTGCTGCGCCGCTCCAGGATCGCCTGGAGGTTCTCCAGAGCGGTCTCCGCGTTCTGCCCGGGCGTGATGCTGGCCTGGAACTGGAACAGGGCGGTGGAGGGGAGCGGGCACAGGCTGACGGCGCCTTCGGGATGCCGCCACATGTGCCAGGCGTCCCGGTCCAGTCCCTCGACGGCGAGATCGGCGACGAGCATCCGCACGCCCTCGCGCGTCTCACCCGTGAACGCGATCCCGGACTGCTTACGGACGATGCTGTGCCCGCCGTCGCAGCCGACTAGCCACCGCGCGATGATCGTGGCCTTCTCCCCGGCTGTGACGATCGTCACCGACACCGCATCGTCGGACTGCTCCAGGCGCTCCAGCGTCGTGCCGAACTCGACGTCGCCGCCGAGTTCGGCCAGCCGTGACCGGAGGGCCTGCTCTACCCTCCACTGGGGCGCGATGAGGCTCGTCGTGTAGGGGATGTCCGGCCGGTTTCTCAGCGACTCCGGCTCGGCGCCGCCGAGCGTCACCGCGCCGTCGGGTCCGGTCGACCGCATCGGCATCGCCATCCGGCCGTGAGAGAGCACGCGGTCGATGATGCCGAGATCCTCGAACACCTCCAGGGTGCGCGGCTGCACACCTTTGCCGCGAGATCCGGGCTGCGGGCCGGCGCCTGCTTCGATCAGGCGGAAGGGGATGCCCTTCCGTGCGAGCTCGCAGGCCAGCGTGAGGCCGGTGGGACCGGCTCCGACGATCAGCACCATGGTCTCCGCTGGCGTCGGCGATGTCGCGTCGCTCATCTTCCATCCTCCTGTAAGAAAGTAAAGCCTTTCTATAGGGTAGGCGTGGTTGCTGAGAAAGTAAAGACTGTCTATCGTCGAACCATGCCCACCGTGTCCACCGAGCCGTCGCGTCGACGTCGGCATGGCAAGCAGCTTGAGGCGGAGCTGCTTGCAGCGGCGTGGGGGGAGCTGGTTGAGGCCGGTTACGGCCGGCTTACGATGGATTCGGTGGCCCGGCGCGCGCGCACGAGTGAGCCGGTGCTGTACCGGCGGTGGGCCAACAAGGACGAGCTGGTCCTCGCCGCGATCGAGCGCCATAGAGACGCCAACCCCGTCGCGGTCCCGGACACCGGCTCCCTGCGCGGTGATCTGATCGCCTACCTGACGGCGATGAGCGAGGCGCGCGCGACCTTCTTCGCCGTCGCGGTGGCCGCCGCCTTCTCGGGCCTGCTTGCCGACGCGGGCCTGACCCCCGCCCAGGTCCGCGAAAGGGTCATGTCCGTCGAGGCACTCCCCACCAGCCGTGACATCTACCGGCGCGCTCGCGATCGCGGCGAACTCGACCTCGGACGCATCTCGGCCGCGGTGCTGAACATGCCGTTCGAACTGGTCCGGCACGACCTGATCATGGACCTCCGACCCCTGAAGCACTCCCGCATCCGCGCCATCGTCGACGAACTCTTCCTGCCCCTCATCGGACTCGACAGGCAGTGAGGGCCCGCATGCTCCAACCGGAGACATTGGAGCGCTGCTGAAATCAGCACCGAGTTCCCGACCGGCACTCTCCGTCGTTCTTCGGGAGATCAATTGCGGATCCTCGATCTCAATGGTTAGGCTAACCTTAGTTGTTGGTGGTAACTTTCCGGAGAGGCCGATATGAGACGAATCGGGGGGCGCCCTCGTCAGATCGAGAAGGGGGACATCGTCCGTGTCGGCCGGGAGATCGGACTGCATCAGCTCAGCCTGAACGCCGTCGCCGCTCGGCTGGGCGTGTCCTCGACTGCCCTGTATCGGCATGTGGACGGACGGTGGGGCTTGGAGAGCCTGGTAGGTGAGAACATCCTCGCGGATCTGCAGTTGCCGGATGAGCCCTCCCAGGAGACGGCGCAGCATCTTCTGTCTTCGGGGCTTCGGCTGCGATCGTTCATCCTGAAGCATCCAGGGTTGGCGGCGTATGTGCAGACGCTGTTCCCGCGCGGTGACAGCGGTCGGCGGCTGCTCGCTGCCGAGGTCGAGGCGCTGGGTCGGCGTGGCTACGCGGCGGATGCGGCGGTCGTGCTGTCGTCGGCGGTTGCGTCGGTCGCGATCGGCTATGCAGCCGCGGAGGACCTCCAACGGCAACGAGCCGAGGGCCGCGCGCGGCAGGAGGAGAAAGCACTGGCCGCGATAGGGGACGATCCTCGGCTGGGAAATGCCTATTGGGGACTCCCGGACGTGGGCGCCGACGAGTATGTGCGGCTGTGGCTGGGCGCGGCGGTGCGGGCGTTCGTGGCTGCGGCGCCTCCCGGGCGCTCTCCCGAGCAGATCAGGGCGGCACTGGATGCCGCAGGAAAGGGGCTGTGATGGCCAAGCGAGGATTCGGCGGCGTGGTGATGCGCGCCTATGGGGCGCGTGATCACGAGGCGACGGTCACAGCCACCGAGCTGATCTCACCGGGGTTTCTGCGGGTGCGCATGCACTCGGCGACGTTGCTGCAAGGCGATGTGCTGGCCCCGACCGCGGCCGTGCGATTCTGGTTCCCCGATCATGAGGGGAAGGACTTCGAGCATCAGCGCGGGTACACCCTCTCCGAGGGTGATGAGGCTACCGGGGACTTCGCGGTCGACTTCGTGCTGCACGAGCCGGCCGGTCCCGCGTCGGCGTGGGCGAAGCGCGCCGAGCCCGGGATGACGGTGCAGGTGACGCCTTTCGGTAGCACCCGTTTCGATCTTCCTGCAGACCTGCCTGCCGGGTACCTGCTGATCGGGGATGCCGCGTCGATCCCGGCGATCAACGGGATCCTGGGGGTGGTGCCGGCAGAGGTGCCGGTTGAGGTCTATCTGGAAGAACACCAGGACACCGACCGCCTCATCCCGCTCGCCCCGCACCCGCGGGCCGCCGTGTACTGGGTGCCGCGTCGCGGGGAGGCCTCGCTCGCGGCGGCGATCGAAGCCCGCGATTGGTCGGACTGGTATGCGTGGGCAGCTCCGGAGTCGGGGTCGCTCAAGCAGCTGCGCGCTCGGCTGCGCGAGGAGTTCGGATTCCCGCGCAGCGAGACCCATACCCAGGCGTACTGGTATTACGGTCGCCCATTCGGATCGAATCGCTCCAAAGCCGCCCCGGAGCCGGCGCCCGTGGAACTTCCCCTCGGGCAGGCCGCCGGCGAGCCGGCCGCCGCGGAAGAGTCCACCGTCTCGAGCATGATGGCGCCGGGGGCGCGTCGAGGCTCCTGGCGGGCGCAGGCAGGCGGCCGGCTGATCTCCCCGCTTCGCGCGACCCTCGTTGTCGGCGGCGTCCTGCAGACGATCGTCACCCTCATCCAACTCGCTCCCTTCGTGCTGTTGGTCGAATTGGCCCGCGTGCTGCTGACGGGAGCCGACAGCGGGGCCCTGTGGTCCCTCGGGATCTGGGCGGCCGTGCTCATGGGCGCGGGGGTGCTGCTGTCGTCTGCGCTGATGCTCTGGGTGCATGCGGTCGACGCGCGCTTCGCCCGCGACTTGCGCGCACGGCTGCTCGCGAAGCTCGCACGGGTGCCGTTGGGCTGGTTCGACGCGCGCGGTTCCGGGCAAGTCAAGCAGCTGGTGCAGGATGACACGCTGGCGCTGCACTACCTCGTCACCCATGCCGTGCCGGACGCGGTCGCGGCGGTGGTCGCGCCAGTCTCGGTGCTGGTGTACCTGTTCGTCGTGGACTGGCGGATCGCGCTGGCTCTGCTGCTGCCGGTGCTGGCGTACGTACTCGGGATGGCGGTGATGTTGGCCCAGTCGGGGCCGAAGACGTCGCTGGCGATGAAATGGGCGGAGCGGACGAACGTCGAAGCCGGGGCGTACCTGGAGGGGCAGCCCGTGATCCGAGTCTTCGGCGGCGCTGCCGCCTCCACTTTCCGTGCACGCCTCGGGGAGTACATCGATTTCCTGCGCGACTGGCAGCAGCCGATGATCGGGCAGCGCACCTTCATCGACCTCGTCACCCGTCCCGGGACGTTCCTGCTGCTCATCGGCGCGCTCGGCACGCTGCTTGTCACGACCGGGGGCATGGATCCGGTCGCTCTTCTTCCGTTCCTGCTGCTGGGCACCACGTTCGGGGCGCGGCTGCTGGGGATCGGCTACGGCCTGGGCGGGCTGCGTACGGGACTGATCGCGGCCCGCGATATCCAGCTCGCGCTCGACGAGCCCGAACTGGACAGCGGCCCGGGAGCGACGGGCGGTGCGCAGGAGCCGGCCGGCCGTGTCGAGTTCGACCGGGTCGGCTTTTCCTACCGGCCCGGGGTTCCGGTGCTGCAGGATGTCGACCTCATCCTGGAGCCGGGCACCGTCACAGCGCTGGTCGGACCATCCGGCTCAGGCAAGTCCACCCTCGCCGCGCTGCTGGCCCGCTTCCACGACGTCCAGACCGGAGCGATCCGTGTCGGCGGGCGGGATCTTCGCGAGCTGACCGCCGACGAACTCTACGCCAGGGTCGGGTTCGTATTCCAGCAGACCCAGCTGGTGCAGGGGACCGTGCATGAGAACATCGCCCTCGCCGACCCCGGCGCGAGCCGGGAGCAGGTGGAGGAAGCAGCACGCGCGGCACAGCTCCATGAGCGGATCACGCGGATGCCGGACGGATACGACACGGTTCTCGGTACGGATGCGGCGTTGTCGGGCGGGGAGCGTCAGCGGCTCACGATTGCACGCGCTCTCCTCGCAGACGCCCCTGTGCTCGTGCTCGATGAGGCGACCGCGTTCGCCGACCCCGAGTCCGAGTACCTGGTGCAGCGGGCGCTGAACCGGCTGACCGCCGAGCGCACCGTGCTTGTGATCGCACACCGGCTGCACACGATCACCGGCGTGGACCGAGTCGTCGTGCTGGACCACGGCCGGATCGCCGAGGTCGGCACGCACGAGGAGCTGCTGGCACGCGACGGCCGTTACCGGCAGCTCTGGGACGCTGGCCGACCTGCGTCCGCCGTCAGCGGGAAGGAAGAACTCCGATGATCCGCTCGATGCTCGCACTATTGCCCGCAGGCAGCGCCGGTCGGGTCGCCCGGCACCTTGTGCTGACCACACTCGGCGTCATCCTGAGAGCGGCCGGGGTGGTGCTGCTCATCCCGCTGATCGCCGCACTGTTCAGCGAGGATCCCGCCGTCGCCTGGCCGTGGGCAGGGCTGCTGGCCGTGGTGACCGTCGCCGGCTGGTTCGTCGACTGGGCCGCGACGCAGCTCGCCTATCGTCTGGGCTTCGGGATCCTCGACAATGGCCAGCGCACCCTCGCGGACCGCATCATCGGGATCCGCCTGAACTGGTTCACGGCCGAGCACACCGCCACGACTCGGCAGGCCGTGGCCACCACCGGCCCCGATCTCGTCGGCGTCATCGTCTACTTCGTCACCCCGCTGCTCAGCGCGATCCTGCTCCCGCTGGTCATCGCCCTCGTGCTGGTGCCCATCGCCTGGCAGCTCGGCGTGGCGGCCCTGGTCGGGATCGTCGTGCTGTTCGCGGCGTTCTGGGTCTCGGGACGGCTCGGGCGCGCCGCCGACCGGGCGGCCGAGCGCGCCAACACCAGCCTGACCGAGCGGGTGCTGGAGTTCGCCCGCACCCAGCAGGCGCTCCGTGCCGCGCGGCGGGTCGAACCGGCCCGCAGCCACGCCGGTGCGGCTCTGGCCACCGCGCACAACGCCACGATGAAGACGCTGCTCCTGCAGATCCCCGGTCAGCTGCTCTTCGGTCTCGCCAGCCAGCTCGCCCTCCTCGCACTCGCCGGCACAGCCGTGATACTGACCATCCAGGGTGCCCTCAGCATCCCCCAGGCGATCGCGCTCATCGTCGTGATCGTGCGCTACCTGGAATCCTTCACCGTGTTCGCAGAGCTCTCCCCCGGGCTCGAGACGGTCACCGGCACGCTGCGCCGCATCCGCGAAGTTCTCGACGCCCCGCGGGAGCCCGCGGGCGAGGCCCAGGTGGAGATCGCCGGTGCACCGCGGATCGAACTGCGCAACATCGACTTCCGGTATGGCGGCGACGCGGCCGACGGACCACGCGTGCTCGACGATCTCGATCTCGTTTTCGAGCCCGGCACGACGACCGCGATCGTCGGTCCATCCGGGTCGGGCAAGAGCACCGTTCTCGCCCTCATTGCCGGACTGCATCACCCCGACGCCGGGGCCGTGCTCGTGAACGGGCAGGAACTGCGGAGCCTCGACGTCGACGCGCGCCGTGACCTGGTCAGCGTGGTGTTCCAGCACCCCTACCTGTTCGACGGCAGCATCCGCGACAACGTGCTCGTCGGAGACGCGGACGCCGACGAGCAGCGACTGGGCGAGGCCGCCGCCCTGGCCCGGGTTGATCGTCTCGTGAGCCGGATGCCGGACGGATGGGACAGCCGGGTCGGCGAAGCCGGCGGCAGCCTTTCCGGTGGCGAACGCCAGCGCGTCTCCATCGCCCGCGCGCTCCTCAAGCCAGCACCGGTCCTGCTCGTGGACGAGGCCACGAGCGCCCTCGACACCGAGAACGAGACCGCGGTCGCCGCCGCGTTGAGCAACGACCCCATCCCGCGCACCCGCGTGATCGTCGCGCACCGACTCAGCAGCATCCGCTCCGCCGACCGCGTCGTGTTCCTGGAAGACGGCCGCGTCGTCGAAGACGGCACCCTCCCCGAACTGCTTGCCGCCGGCGGCCGCTTCGCCGAGTTCTGGCAGCAGCAAGACGCCGCAAGCGCCTGGCGGCTCGGAACCTGACCCGCGTGCTCAACAACGCGAACATCGGGCGGCGACCACCAATGGCCCCGGCGCACTCAAATCCCGTGAACACGGGTGAAGAAATGGACGCTATCCGCCACGCGAGCGGCGACGGCCAGCCGACGGCCAGCGGCCAGGCAACAACGCTGTGTGCTGCCCCCGGCATCTGCATCCTCGCTGACACGCTGTCCTGGTTCCTACCCACCCGCCCGACACGGACGACGACCGAGGCGCCGAACGACGAGTGTGCGCCACCTTGACCGGCGCCCTCACCGATTATCGGCGGCCTCCTCGAGCCCGGCCACGGTTGCCACGTTGGCGGGCGCTGCGTTCGGTGTAGGCGAGCAGGAGAGTCGGAATGGTTGCGATGATGGTGATCGCGAGGACCCACCAGAATGTGGTGGCGAATCCGTCAGCCTGCTCGGCCGGCGTGGTGCCGTGGTGGAGTTGACCGGTGAGGACGACGGCGAGCACGGCGGTGCCGATCGCGCCGCCGACGCGCTGGAGGATGTTGAGCTGCGGTGTCGCATCGGGGATCTGCTCCGGCCGCAGGGACTGGTACGCCGCGGTCATCGTCGGGAGGATCGACAGGCCGAATCCGACGCCGCGGACGACCATGACGACGCAGAGCAGCCAGTACGACGTGCTGGTGGTCAGGAACAGGAACGGGATGGTCGCGACCGCCAGGATCGCGGCGCCCGTGAACGAGGTGATCCCGGGACCGAAGCGGTCGGTGAACGGTGCGGAGAGCAGCGCGCCGATCGCGGTCGGTGCGACCAGCAGCCCGGCGATGATCACATCCTCACCCCGGACGGTCTGGAGATACAACGGCATCAGGATCATGCCCCCGTAGTTCGCCGCACCGAGAGCGAACGTGGCGATCATTGCCGCGGTGAACTCCCGATTGGCGTACAGCCGGACATCCAGCAGCGGATGCTTCGACCGGAGGGCGTGCAGGACGAAGCTGGTCAGGGCGAGCACCCCGACCAGGAGCCCGACGACAGCATCCGTTTCCAGGCCTCCCGCGACGCCGATTTCTGCCAGGCCGTAGGTGATGCCCACGATCCCGAGGGGCGCCAGGATCAGACCGAGCAGATCGAACCGTCCCGCGTCTGCGCCCTTGTCCATCGGCAGGAGTCGTAGGGCGAGCACGATGCCCGCGATGCCGATGGGGACGTTGAGCCAGAAGATCGCCTGCCACCCGAGCCCGGAGATGAGCAGACCGCCGACGACAGGCCCGATTGCCGGGGCGAAGATGATCGGGATCGCCAGCAACGCGATCACCTTGCCCATCTGGCTCTTGGCGGCGTGAGCGGTCCAGATGATCGTCCCGACGGGCATGATCATCCCGCCACCGATGCCCTGCAGCGCCCGGGCAGCGATCAGCATCTCCAGGCTCTGCGACAACGCGCACCACACCGACCCGATGGTGAACACGACCAGCGCGGCGACATACAGCCGCGCCGCCCCGAGCCGGCGGGCCGCCCACCCCGTCACCGGGATGACGGCCGCGAGCGCGAGCAGGTAGGCGGTGATCGCCCACTGCACCGAGTCCAGCCCCGCGTCCAGGCCGCCTGCGAGGCTGTGCACGGCGACGTTGACGATCGTCGTGTCCAGGAATGACAGCGAGGAGCCGATCATCACCACGCCGATCGCGCGGCGCAGTGCCGGCGAGAACCGCTCGTTCGCGGTCTCCGTCATCCCATCGGTCATCAGCGCGCTCCTCACGTCGGTTCAAGTTCGGCATTTCCAAACTAGAATGGCCGTCATGCGCGCACAGGCCAACCAGTACCCCGAAACGGCCAACCTGGTGGAGCCGGTGCTCTCGCCCGTCCTGAGCATCGACCGCGATACCGCGCAGGACCATGAGCTCCTGCATCTGCACGCACACCCGGAGCCGATGCTGACGTGGAGCTCGACCGCGACGCTGATCGGCAGCGTCGCCGGGCGTGACTGGCTGATCCCGCCCGGCTACGGTCTCTGGGTTCCCGGCGGCATCGAGCACTCCGGTGCGGTGCTGCACACCGGCGAGATGACGACGATCACCTTCGCTGCCGACGGCAGCCCTCTCGCCTGGACCGAGCCCACCAGCTTCGCCGTCGGGTCGTTGCTGGGCGAGATCATCACCCATCTGCATCGCATCGCTCCCGACGATCCCAGCCGTTCGCCCGCGGAGGCACTCATGTTCCAGCTGCTCACGCCGCTGCCGTCGCAACATATCCACGTCACCATGCCCGCCGACCCGCGAGCTCGCGCGATCGCCGAGCTGCTCTTCGCCCACCCAGACGATCAGCGCGAGCTCACCGCCTGGGCCGACCACGTCCATGCCAGCGTCCGCACCCTGTCCCGGCTGTTCCGCGCCGAGACCGGGCTGAGCTTCGCCAGCTGGCGTACCCAGGTCCGTATCCGCGCCGCTATCCCGATGCTCGCAGACGGCACACCGGTGGCTGCCGCCGCCCGAGCAGTCGGCTACCGCAAACCCAGTGCGTTCACTGCCGCGTTCCACCGGACCACCGGTCAGACCCCCGGAACCTACCTGCCTCAGACGCGGCGGTAATCGACCCCGCATCGCCAACGGAATCGAGTGGCCGTGCCTCGCCGTTTTACGCGGCTCTCACCGCGCCATGTCGGACAGCTTCGCTCAGCGGTCGCTGTGGTGACTCGTTCGCACCGGCCACCGAGTCTGAATCGGTGACCCCTCAGCCCTCCGCACGACGTCAGCTCGTCCGGGCGGCATCCGACGAGGGGTTCATGGCCGCGAGGCCGGCGAGCGTGTTCTCCACGATGAAGCGGTAGTAGGTCTCGCGCTGGCGCGCGGCAGGTTCGCCGCCGCGGGCGAAGGGCGTGATGAAGCCCTCGGCGAGGCGCGCCAGCCCGGGGCTTGCTTCGGCTGTTCGGCGGAATTCCGCCATCGTGGTCGCGTGGTCGCGGGGCCCGTCGTCCTCGTGGATGAGGCGGTCGTCGCCGATCGTGATGGTGAGCATGGCGTTATTCAGCAGCGCCGCGTAGGCCAGGCTCGCGTGGTCGCCGAATCCGCCGCGGATCAGCGCCGCGATCCCCGTGTCGACGATCGGGAGGGCCGAGGGGAAGGTCGGTCCGTGCATGAGCAGCCACTTGGCCACGCCGGGATAGGGGGCGATCACCGCGTAGCCGGATAGCAGCAGGGCCCGGAACCATTCCTCCCACTCGAGTTCGGGTGGCGGAGGAATGAGGCGGGTGAGGACGCGCTCGACGACGCCGCGGGCGATGAGATCTTTGCCTCCGACATGGTGGTAGACGACCGACGGCGCGACATTCAGGCGACGCGCGAGATCCCTGATCGACCAGCCGAGGAGGTGCGACTCCGCGGTGAGATCGGTCGCCGCATCCACGACCCGCTCCGGAGTCAGCCCGACATGAAACGGGGCTGCAACGGTCTCCGCCATGAGGACGCTCCTTTCTCACCCCGTCCAGTGTGCCGGATAAGCGACCCACCCACGTATTGAGGTTAGGGTTACCTAACCTCTAGGATGGTCGCTATCGATTAGAACACCGTTCAGTGTACACTCGATAATGATTCTCAATAAGGACCGGAAGAAAGGCGGAACACATGGCAGCGACCAACGCGGCGATGATGCCGAATATGACGGCCGGCGATCATGCGGCGGTGGAGGAGAGCTTCTTCGTCGCGGTCAAGGGCAGTCTCGCCGCCATCATCGCATTGGCCGTCCTCGGTGCGGCGAGCAGCGTGATCCCGTTCATCGCGATCGTGGAACTGGCCCGCACCCTGCTCCCGGCGATCGACGGAGCATCCGTCGACGCGGGCCGGGTCTGGGCGATCGTGCTCGTCGCAGTGGTCGCGTTGGTGGTGAGCTTCGGTGCAGCCTTCCTCTCCGGCGTCGTCGGTCACTTCGCCGATGCTGAGTTGCAGCATTCGCTCCGCCGGAGGATCATCCGCCACCTCCAGCGTCTCCCGCTGGGCTGGTTCGATCGCCGCAGCTCCGGCTCGGTGCGCAAGCTCGTCGAGAACGATGTGGTCGCGCTGCACCAACTGGTCGCGCACTCCATCCAGGACGTCCTCACCGCGATCACGGTGCCGGCGATCAGTATCGTCTACCTCTTTGTCGTGGACTGGCGGATGGCGCTGGCTGCGCTCGTCCCGCTGGTCCTGATCTTCCTTCTCTACCCGCTGATGATGCGAGGTGCCGGAGAAAAGTACATCCAGTACGACGCGGCCACGCAGGCGCTATCCGGAGCGACCGTCGAGTTCGTGCAGGGCATCGCCGTCGTCAAGCGCTTCGGACAGGTGGGGCGCAGCCACCGCCGGTATCGCGACGCGACCGGTGAGTACTCGAGGTTCGTCGGCGAGTGGACGCGCGAGACCGCAGTCGTGTTCACGATCGTGGAACTGATCGCCTCGCCGATCGTCGTCCTGGCCTGGCTTCTCGTCGCCGGTGTGTGGCTGGTCGCCAATGCCGGCGCCTCCCCGGTGGACGTGCTTCCTGGGCTTCTTCTGGGCCTGGGGCTGACCGCGCCGCTGATGAAGCTGGGCGCGTCGGGTCAGTTCCTGCGCAACGCGACGAAGGCTCAGCAGTCCCTGACCGAGTTCTTCGCCCTACCCTCCGTGACCCCGCCCGATGCGCCACAGACGCCGCAGGGCCACGATGTCGACTTCGAGGACGCCGCGTTCAGCTATGACGGGGAGCACCGCGTGCTCCACGAGGTCGCAGCGTCCTGCGCTCCCGGAACCGTCACCGCGCTCGTGGGCGCTTCCGGGTCGGGGAAGTCGACGCTCGCGAAGCTCGTCCCACGGTTCTATGACGTCGACGCCGGTGAGGTCGGGATCGGGGGCGCCGATGTGCGCCAGGTCGCGTCCGCCGAGCTCTACCGTCAAGTCGGCTTCGTCTTTCAGGACGTGCAGCTTCTGCGCGCGAGCCTGCGTGACAATATCCGTCTTACACGGCCCGATGCCTCCGATGAAGAGGTCGAGGCTGCCGCGCGCGCAGCCCAGATCCATGACCGGATCGTGCGCTTCGAGCATGGCTACGACGCGGTGGTCGGCGAGGACGCGAATCTCTCCGGCGGTGAGGCACAGCGGGTCACGATCGCCCGGGCGTTGCTCGCCGATGCGCCGATTCTCGTGCTGGACGAGGCGACCGCGTTCGCCGATCCGGACTCGGAAGCGGCGATCCAGTTGGCGCTGAGCACTCTCGCGGCTGATCGCACCGTGCTCGTGATCGCTCACCGGCTGCACACGATCGCAGGTGCCGACCAGATCCTCGTCCTCGACGCCGGTCGCATCATCGAGCGCGGCACGCATGCTGAGCTCCTCGCCGGGGGAGGCCGCTTCGCCCAGATGTGGGCCGACTACCAAGCCAACCATGCCCGCTCCCTCCCGGAAGGAGTCCAGTCGTGATCCGTCGCCTGCTGCGCTACTGCTCGCCCCGTGCCCGTCGTCTGGTGATCGCGGAGCTGAGCTTCGTGGTGGTCGCCGCTCTCCTGCAAGGCATCGCCTTTCTCCTGCTCGTGCCATTGCTGCGGGCATTGTTCCTCGGTGACCTGGAGGCGGCGTGGGGCTGGGTGGGGGCTGTCGCCGTTGCTGCCGTCGGCTACGTGCTCGCGTCGTGGTTCGCGAGCCAGATCGGGATGAAGGCCTCCACCGCCGTGCTCGACTCACTGCTGGAGCAACTCGGCGACAGTGTGGTGTCGTTGCCGGTGAGCTGGTTCTCGTCCGATCGGACGGGCCTGGTCACCGGATTGGCCACGCAGGGCGCGATGTTCGTCTCGACGATGCCCTATGCCATCCTTCGGCAGATCCTCGCCGGCTTCATCGCCCCCGGCACCGTGCTGGTCGGGATGTACTTCTTCGACTGGCGACTGGCGCTGGCGATGACCGTGATGGTGCCGATCATCGCGATCGGCTACCGCTGGCTGAGCCGCCGGATCGGCCGCGGCGACAAGGCGCATTCGGGCGCCGTCGCTGAGACCTCAAATCGGGTCGTCGAGTTCGCCCGCGCCCAGCCCGCGTTGCGCACCGCGGGCGAGGGCTCGATCGCCGACCGCCTCGTCGACCAGGCGCTCGAGAACCAGCACAAGGAGTACCGGGGCCTGCTGGTCACCGGAGGCGCAGCGATCGCGCTGTTCGCGGGGCTCGTGCAACTATCGGTCACGGTCGTTCTCGTCCTCGGAGCTTTCCTCGCCGTCGGTGGATCGATCGACATCGCAACCCTGATCGCGCTGCTCGTCCTCGGAGTGCGATTCAACGAGCCGATCGTCACCGCCGGCGACCTCGGCGGCGGCATCGCCGTCGCGAAGACCACGATCGACCGTCTCGACGAGTTCGCGGGGATCGCGCGGCTTCCCGAGCCCGAGCATCCGGCCGTACCTTCCGATTTCGGCGTCGAGTTCCAGGGCGTCACTTTCGGCTACGGTGGCGACCCCGTACTGAGGGATCTCTCGTTCTCCGCTCCCGGCGGCGGGATGACGGCGATCGTGGGCCCGTCGGGTTCGGGCAAGACGACGATCACCAAGCTCATCGCCCGCTTCTACGACCCCGAGGTCGGCACCGTGCTCATCGGCGGCGTGCCGCTGCCGGAGCTCGGGACCGACGTCGTGGAGGCCGCGGTCGCTCCGGTCTTCCAGGACGTCTACCTGTTCGACGACACCATCCTGAACAACGTCTGGATCGGCAACCCCGATCTGTCCCGCGAGGAGGTCATCGCCGCCGCCACCCGCGCGCGCGTCGACGAGATCATCACGCGCCTCCCTGGCGGGTGGGATGCGCGCGTCGGGGAGGGCGGGTCGAACCTGTCGGGCGGCGAACGGCAACGGGTGTCCATCGCCCGTGCCCTGCTGAAGGATGCCCCGATCGTGCTGCTCGATGAAGCCACCAGTGCCCTGGACATCGGCAACGAGATCGCGATCGGTGACGCGATCGACTCCATCCGCTCCGGTCGCACCCTCATTGTCGTCGCCCACCGGTTGCAGACGATCATGACCGCTGACCGGATCATCATGCTCGACGGCGAAGGCAGTATCCGCGAATCCGGCGGCCACACAGAGCTCTTGGCCCACGGCGGCGCGTACGCGCGCTACTGGAACGAGCGGGTCGACGCGGCCGGCTGGCAGCTCACCCACCACGACTGAACCACCCGACCCTTCGAAAGGACCAGACATGACCGACGACACCCGCTCGGCAGCCACCCAGGTGGCGACTGCGACCGCGGCAGAGCGTCCCCGCTTCTCGCTGACGTTCCGCGCCCGCGACTTCCTGACTATCGCGATCTTCGCTGTCATCTACATCGTGGTGATCTTCGCCGTCGCGATGGTCGGCATCATCAGCCCGCTCGTGATGGTGATCACCCTTCCCCTCGCCCCGCTGGTCGCCGGCATCCCCTACATGCTGTTCCTCAGCCGAGTGCGGCACGGCGGCATGGTCACGCTGTTCGGCATCGTGTTCGGGCTCGCCTCGATGGGCTGGGGGCACCCGTGGCAGAGCGTTCTGGTCATCGTCGGGGTCTCCCTGATCGCGGAGATCGTGCTCTTCGCCGGCCGCTACCGGTCGAGGTGGGCAGCGATCTGCGCCTACACGATCTTCTCGGCCTGGATGATCGGACCCTGGATCCCCATGTTCCTCGACCGCGACGCCTACCTCGCTTCCCAGGGGTCGGAGTCGATGGGCAGCGAGTACGCCGCGCAGATGGACGCCCTGCTGTCCGCTCCGGTCATTCTCGGGGTGTGGGCTGCGGGGATCGTCTTCGGCTTCCTCGGCGGCCTGCTCGGCTCCGCGGTCCTGCGCAAGCACTTCGTCAAGGCGGGTCTCGCATGACAGACACGACTCTGCCCACTGAGACCGGTACCGGTCGGCGCATCTCGTTGCGGTTCACAGCACGCGACCTGACGGGCACAGCGATCTTCGCGGTCATCATGATCGTCGTCACCTACGCGATCGGAATGCTCGGCATTTTCTCGCCGCTGGTCTGGCTGGCGATCGTCCCCATCTCGGTGCTCGTCAACGGGATCGTGTTCATGCTCTTCCTCACACGGGTGAAACACGCCGGGATGGTGACGCTGCTCGGCGTCGTCGTCGCGCTGTTCTACCTGCTGACCGGCAACACGATCTTCAGCACGATCGGGATCATCATGCTCGCGGTCCTTGCCGAGGTCGTTCTCTGGGTCGGTGATTACCGTTCTCGGTGGGTGGCGATCTGGGCCTACACGATCTTCGCCCTGAGCTTCTTCACCCCGTTCCTGCCGCTCGTCTTCGACCGGGAGAACTACCTCCGTAGCCCCAGCTTCACCACAATGGGGGAGGAATACGTCACGGGCGCCGATGCGCTCACCACGCTGCCCATGCTGGGAGTGCTCGCGATCGGGGTCGCGGTCGCCGGGTTCCTGGGCGGGCTCCTCGGCTCCGCGGTACTCCGCAAGCATTTTGTCCGCGCCGGCCTTGCCTGAGGTCGCGGTCCCCGCCGTCGCGGTCACACGGCGGGGACTCGATCCACGCAGCAAGATCCTTCTCGTGCTGCTCGTCAGCCTCGCCGTGATGAGCCCCGGCGGGTTGGTGTTCGTCCCGGCGGGCATCCTACTGGCGACCGCACTCGCCATCTCGGAGCACGCCTGGGCGCGCGTCATGATCATCCCCGTCGCGGCGGGTGTCCTGTACGTACTCGGCTGGGTGCTACCGCAACTCTGGGCCCATCCACTGCTCACGGTCCTCGCGATCGGCAGCGGGTACCTCATCCGCTTCGTCGCCGCGTTCGGCGTCGGCGCCCACCTCATCGCAACGACCTCGCCCACACGGCTGAGCGCGGCACTGCGCGCCTGGCATCTGCCTCGTGCGCTCTCGGTAACCCTCGCCGTGATGCTCCGGTTCTTCCCCGTGGTCGCTGCGGAATCCGCCGCGGTGCTCGATGCCATGCGGCTGCGCGGCCTCGCCGGAGCAACGGGCCTTGCCCGGCATCCGATCCTCAGCATGGAACGGTTCACCGTGCCGATGATCGCCGCGAGCCTGCGCGCCAGCGAAGACCTGTCGGCATCGGCGATCCTGCGCGGACTCGGCTCACGCCGCGTCCCGGTGTCGCTCGATCCGCCGCAGTTCGGCCGGTCCGACCTCGCCCTGGCCGTCGCCCTTTCCATCCTCGCGGCCGCGAGCCTCCTGCTCCCCAACCCCCTGACGATGGTGATCGCATGATCGAGATATCGAGCGTTTCCTGGACCTACCCCCACGCCGAGACCCCCGCGCTGCGCGACCTCGACCTCACGGTCGCCTCCGGAGAGTTCCTCGTTTTGTGCGGCGCCTCCGGATCCGGCAAGTCGACGGCTCTGCGACTCATGAACGGCCTCGTGCCGCAGTTCCACGACGACGGGATCCTCACTGGAACCGTCACCGTCGAGGGGATGATCACCACAGGTGTCGAGCTCGACGCCCTCGGCCTGGTCACCGGCACTGTGCTGCAGCATCCCCGTCGGCAGTTCTTCACCGACTCCGCACGTGAGGAGACGGCGTTCGCAATGGAGAACTTCGGCTTTCCCCGTGAGCATATCCGCACCCGCGTCCAGGAGAAGGTCACCGAGCTCGCGCGATGGGTGCCGGTGAGCCAGCGGCTCCGGGGGCTGTCCGGCGGGCAGCAGCAGCAGGTCGCGATCGCCGCCGCCACCGCCCACGATCCGCGCATCCTCCTGCTGGACGAGCCGAGCTCCAACCTGTCCGCCGACGCCGTGCACCGACTCGCCGGCACCCTCGCGGGACTCAAGACCGCCGGGGTGACGATCGTCGTCGCCGAACACCGGCTGCGCTATCTGCAGGACCTCATCGATCGTGTCGTGGTCATGCGGGACGGCACCATCGACAAGGAATGGACCGCAGCACAGTTCCGCGCCGTCCCTGACGATCTGCTCGCGGACGAGGGCCTGCGCGGGGACATCCGGCCGGCCGTCATTCCCATCCTTGCCGCCGCCGGCGGCAGCATCGAGCACTCCGTCCCGAACCAGCAGGCCCCCACCGCGACGCTGCACCTGGACGGCATCCGCTGCCGGCTCGGCGGCCGCACCGTTCTCGACATCGACGAGGTGGCATTCGCCGCGGGCGAGGTCACCGCGATCCGCGGCGTCAACGGTGCCGGCAAGTCCACCCTCGCCCGCATCGTCACCGGCCTGCAGACATCCGCCGGCATCATCCGGCTCGACGGGCGGACGCTGACCCGCCGTGCACGGCAACGGGCGAGCACGATCGTGATGCAGGACGTGCAACGACAATTGTTCACCGACAGGGTCCAGGCCGAGATCGACCTCGCGTCCACAGACGCCCCCGGATCGCCCGATACCGCCGCGGTACTCGAGGCTCTCGACCTCGCCCCTCTGGCCGAAAGGCACCCGCTGGCGTTGTCTGGTGGGCAGCAGCAGCGGGTCGTCGTCGCCGCCGCCCGCGTCGCCGGGCGCCGCATCGTCATCTTCGACGAGCCCAGCTCCGGCGTCGACCGTCGACATCTGCAGTCCATCTCCGACCAGATCCGGCAGGTCGCCGCGGACGGCGCCGTCGTGCTGCTCATCAGCCACGACGACGACCTGCTGGCCCTCGCCGCCGATCGACAACTCACCCTCACTCCCGTGGCCCAGGAGCACGGCGCGAGCATCGTCCCCGCTGCTGCCATGACACGATCGCTCAAGGAAACCGGATGACCGCCCCCACCCCACTTCCCACGTCGGAGACCGTCGTGTCCCGCCCGCAGACCCCGCTGCTGCTGGGCGCGGTGCTGCTCGTCTACCTGGGGCAGATGACGCTCAACCCGATCATCGCACCCCTGTCCCGCGAGGTCGGCCTGGCCGAGTGGCAGGTCGGGGTCACCATCAGCTCCGCCGCGCTCATGCTCGTACTCACCAGCCAGTTCTGGGGCCGCCGCTCCCAGTCCTGGGGGCGCAAACCCGTGCTCGTCGCCGCCTTCGCCCTGGCCACGGTCACGATGATCCTGTTCGCCCTGGTGGCCTGGGCCGGCATGACCGGTCTCGTCACAGGGGTTGCACTGTTCGTACTGTTCGTCCTGTTCCGCGGGATTGGCTTCGGCGCCGCGATCGCCGCTGTGCCACCGACCGCCCAGGCGTACATCGCCGACGTCACGACCGACGAAACCGCCAGGGTGAAGGGCATGGCCGGCGTCGGCGCGGTACAGGGCATCGCGATGGTCGGCGGCTCTGTCATCGGCGGCCTGCTGTCCGCCTTCGGCCTCCTCACCCCGCTCATCGCCGTGCCCGTGCTCCTGGTGGCCGGGCTCGTCCTCATCACGGTGCGTCTGCGCCGTGAGCAGCGCCACGAACTCATCGCAGAACCTGCGCGGGTGCGCCCGTTCGACCCACGCGTGTGGCCGTTCCTGCTGGCCGGGTTTGGCATGTTCACCGCCCTCGGATTCATCCAAGTCATCACCGGCTTCATCGTCCAGGACCGCCTCGGACTCGACGCCCAGACCACCGGCCTGGTCACCGGCGGTGCTCTCCTCGCGGCAGGCGTCGGGATGATCCTCGCCCAGGCCGTCATCGTGCCCCGCAGCGGCTGGACCCCGCCCACCCTGCTCCGCGTCGGCGGGACCATCGCACTGGCAGGTTTCCTCCTGCTCATCATGGACGCCGGCCCCGTCCCGCTGTTCAGTTCGATCCTGATCATCGGCCTGGGCCTGGGGATCGCAATGCCCGGCTACACCGCCGGGCCCACACTCCTGGTGAACCGTGAGGAACAGGGCGGGCTGGCCGGGTTGATCAGCGCAACCACCGGGCTCACCTTCGTCATCGCCCCCACCGCCGGCACCGCCCTCTACGGGACATGGGCGCTCCTGCCGATCATCGTCGGCGCCGCCATCATGGCGATCATCGTCCTCTTCGTGTTTCTCCATCCACGGTTCCGGCGCATGCCCGCCGACCCGGACCCGGAGAAGCGGTAGCAGCCGATTGGCGAGAGGCTCTCACTCCACTCGCCCGCGCGGGCTGGTGATGCGAACGGGTTCAGCGTGTATCCGCCGACAGCATCAGAAGGCGACCTGAGCCCTGCCCGAACTGTGAGGCACCTGCGGTTCGTGCTGCTGGAGCTCTATCTGCAGGCGATCAAAGTGTTCCCGAACTTGCAGCACTATGCGGCCACAGCAGTCATGGGTGCCGCGTCGACACCAGCTGTGGGATATCGGCTGAAGTCCCGCAGGATCGAAGCCGTCTTCCGTCGCGCTGGTCGCCGCAACGATCCTGCTCTGCTTGAGCGGATACGCGCCGATCTCCGCGCACCCGCACTACGACAGAGCAGGAGGGTCGAAACTGTCCTGGGCACCGTCGGCACGGGGCTGCTGAGAATCCTTGAAGCGATGCGCGACACCGTCGAAGGACTCGAACGGGCTCTCACCGCGGAGCTCGCGCAACATCCCCTCGCACCCATCCATTCGCACCCGGTATCGGTGCCGTGCCTGTAGCGCGGATCCTCGCGGAGATCGGCGATGGCACCGACCGGTTCACCACGACCGCGGTAATGAGAGTGGAGCACGATTTGCGGGACCGCGGGTCCTGTCCGGACGGCGAAGGGTGCTGTTGTGACGCGCCAGCCCTCGGCAGGGGGAGCCATGCGCAACCTCGCGGACTCAACTCGCACACACGATGCGGTTGCAAGTTGACGAATCTACACATGATCACCCGGGTGATAATGAGTATCATTCTCAATATGTCTACTGTGATGGCTCGCCTCCAGTTCCGCACGTTGCTCATGGCGCGCGCCAGCATCTGGATCGCCGGGGCGATCACCGCTGTCGCGCTGCCCATGGCGGTCTATCAGCGCACGGGGCGAGCGGACCTGGCCGCCCTGCTGGCCGGCTTCATCGTGACGCCTTACATCGTCGTGGGGCTGTTTGCTGGAGCGCTGGCTGACCGCCACCGGATACGGAGCGTTGCCTTGCTGACGACGTCGGCATGCGCGCTGGCGTTCGGATCGATCCCCGTCGCTCAGATGCTCGGTGTATTGACGACGCCGCATCTGTTCGTATCGGCGCTCGTAGCGAACACCGCGCTGGTGTTCTTCGACGCGGCGATGTTCGCAGCTCTCCCGGCCATCGTCGGACGGGACCGGATTGCCGAGGCGTTCGCTTCGATGACGGCCGTCTCGACGGTGATCGGGCTGGGAGGGCCGGCATTGGGCGGGCTGATCGCCGGCTGGTGGTCGCCGGAGTACGCGTTGACGATCTCGGCTGTGATGTTCGTCGTTTCCGCCGTGGTCTTCCTGATCCTCGACGAGCCCGTGCGGGAGCTGTCGCATCGTGAGACGACAATCCTTCGCGATATCGGCGCGGGACTCGGATTCATCGTCCGGAACCGGATCGTGCGCTCTCTGACCTTGCTGGGATTGGGGAACTCGATCGCCGAAGGCGTATTGAGCGGGCTGGTGGTCGTCACGGTCTCGGAGTGGTTCGGCATGACGTTGGACGGGCCGTATCTGGGATTCGCGTACTCGGCGATGACGGTCGGCGGGTTCCTCGGCGCGCTGATTCTCCCGCGTCTGGGCCGTCGTGTGCGTATCGGCACCATCACGACGCTCGGGCTGATCGTCGCGGCGGGCGGCCTGGCTGCGTGGAGCCAGCAGCCGTTGTACTGGATCGGTTTGGTCGCGCTCGTGGTCTATCAGATCGGTGCGACGGTCGTCATCCTCAACGGCGTGACCGAGCGTGCGCGGGTTACGCCGGACTATCTGCAGGGGCGAGTCAACACCACAGCCCGGATGTTCGCATGGGGAGGGCAGCCCGTGGGCGCCTATCTCGCTGCGGCCCTCGTCGGCACGATCGGTATCGCCGGCACCCAGCGGGTGGGCATTGTCATCCTCATCGTCACTGCGGGCATCGCCGCTTTCGCGCTCCGCGGTCTGCGACGAGAAGAGCCGTCGAACTGACTCATCAGCGGGCGGACCACATGGAAGGAGAGGGAATGAATGCTCCCAGCATCGCCGACGTGCCGGCACCGTGGCGAGCACTGGTGCAGGAAGTGCCGCCTGCGTCACGGTGGACGGAGATCGCCGAATCATCCCGCGGGTCGCCGGCGCGCTCGGCGTACGAGGTGGCGGCCCCAGCGCAGGCGCTGATCGCGAACCTCGATGACCGTGCTGCGCTGGAGGACTGTATCGACGTGATGGCGCTGCCCGCGGGAGCACGGGTCCTCGACGCGGCCTGTGGCCCCGGGGTCTCGAGCGCGCTGCTTGCGGGTCGCGGACACAAGGTCGTCGCGGTCGACCGCGACCAGCGGATGGCCGCGTTGGCCTGCGAAGTAGGGGGAGAGCAGGGCGTCAGCGTCATCGCCGCAGACCTGTCGGAACCGCTGCCTTTCGCTTCGGCGGAGTTCGATGCCGCCGTACTCGGAGACTGCTGGGACACCCGTTTCATGCCTGAGCTCACGCGCGTCGTGCGCACCGGGGGTTCGATCTGGGTGCGCCTGAGCAACATTCTCGCCCCCATCGGCTCCGGGGAGGATCTTGCTTGGGAGGCACGGTCATGGTCGGCGCTGAACGCCGGCTACCGGCGGGCCTTCGGTCCCGACAGCGCCCGATTCCTCTCTACGCTTCCGGCCGAGGGCTTCGATACCGCCGGAACCGTTCTGCGCCAGTCGACAGGCCGCCCCGTGGCCCTCACTGGCCTGCGACGCGCCCTGGATTTCGTGCTCTGGGAATCCCGCTTTCTTCAAGACGAACTCGACCCGGGGGAGTGGCGCCGGGTGCTCGAGGACTGGGACCCGGCTTCCGCTTCCCCGTGGTGGAGCAGGGATCACCCCCTCACGGTGCGAGCCTTCACCCTCTGGCGGCACACGGTCCGGCGGTGACGCCACTGCTCACAAGGCGTTCAGTTGTGAGGCGAGGAATCTCTCCCCTAAGATAAAGATAATCATTCTCAATAAGCGGATGTCTGCTTGCCTCTACCCGAACTGGAAAGGTCCATACATATGCTCACTTCGACCCGTCTGCGAGGTGGCGCCCTGGTGGGTGTCCTCGCGCTTGCGGGTGGTTTGGCTCTCCCGACGGCGGCTTTCGCCGCCGAGGCTCCTGATGTCAAGGATGATCCGATCCACCTCGATACCGGGCATATCGATGCCTTCAACCTCGTCCTGAACGAGGACGACACTGCCCGTCTCGTCCTCAAGGAGGACGTGACCGGGTCGCATGTGCTGCGCACGCCGGAGTCGGTGACGCTCGCGGTGAAGAGCCAGGCCTTCTCGACCAATCTCCCCAGCGCAGGGGTGCCCGAGGGTGCACCGACGGAGCTGTACCACCTTCCGCTGACGCAGGACCATGAGCTCATCTGGCCGGGCTGGGACAGCCAGTCGGTCGGATCGGTCTACGGCAGCCAGGCGAAGGTCGACATCGACGTGACAGCCGTGGACGGCCCGGGTGAGGTGTTCCTGTGGACGACCGGTCAGTGGGGCGGCGTGGCACCGCTGCTGACCGAGGGGTGGACGTTCCCCGGCACCATCCACCAGGACTTCCTGGCGCATGTGCACGCCAACTGGGGCTTCACCCAGCCCGGCACCTACACGCTGACGGCGCACGCTGACGTCACCAGCGCCGACGGCACCCAGACGTCGACGAGCAACGAGGCGACCTACACATTCGTCGTGGCTCCGGTCCCGACGGCGCTGTCCGTCTCCGGCGCCGAGGACGAGGTCGCACCGGGCAGCGAGGTCACTCTCACGGCCGCCCCGTCGCCCGCTGAGTCGACGTTCTCGACCTACGCCTGGCAGACGCGCGCATCGGCAGAAGCCGAGTGGACGACCGTGGACGGGGCAGCGACGTCGACGCTGACGGTCGACGCCGTCGCCGGTGCCCAGTACCGCGCGACGGTCTCCGGTGGGAAGGACTACGCCAGCGGCTCCGCTCAGCCGATCGTCGTGGAATCGGATCCGGTCACCATCTCCACCACCGCAGAGGACCCGGTGGAACAGACGATCTCCATCGCCCCGCTCGCCGACCACTATCACAGCAGCTCGCCGATCGATCTTCAGATCGTCGCCGACCCGGCCGTGGAGGACGGCACCTACCGCTGGTACCTGCAGCGCACCGATCAGGACCAGCCGGTCCTGATCGACGACGCAACCGGCGACAGCCACCGCATCCCTGCTGCCGAACAGGCGCTGAACGGCGCCGAGGTCATCGCGGAGCTCGTCCAGGATGGCACGGTGCTGGCCACGTCCGAGGCCGTCACCATCGAGGTCGACGATCACGGCGCTGCACCGCTGCAGAAGGTCTCCGTCGGCGGCATCGCCGACCATTACCACACCGGCGCCAAGGCGACGCTGACCGCGTCGGTCACTCCGACCTCCGTGCTGAGCCGCTTCGAGTGGTACGTGCAGAAGGAGGGCGAGACCGCGCCGGTCCTCGTCGAGGGCGAGAACGACGCGACCTACTCCTTCTCCGTCACCGAGGACCTCGCCGGAGCGGCAGTGATCGCCACACTCACCTACGACAACGGCGACAGCTACGTGGAATCCGCCCCCGTCATCGTGAAACTCGACGATCACGGGCACGAGGTGCCGGACACCGACCTGACGATCTCGACGAACCGCGATGCGGACGACTACTGGGTCGGGCAGACGGCGACGCTGACGGCAGAGCAGTCCACCCCGACGGGCCTGACCGAGCACCAGTGGCTCGTGAAGCTTCCCGGCGCTGACGGCTTCGCCGCCGTGGACGGCCAGACCGCCGCCGAGTACACGTTCAAGCCCACCCTCGCCAACAGCGGCGTCCAGGTGAAGGTCCAGCTCCTGCACGACGGTGAGATGCACGCCGAGTCTGCGCCGATCACCATCACGACGCAGCAGCGCGAGCCCGTCACGACTCTCACGGTGACCGCCGACAAGGAGTCGTACGCCGCCGGTGAGACGGCTCAGCTGACGAGCACGCAGAACCCGCAGACGGACCAGTCCCACTACCACTGGTACGTGAAGCGCACGGGCGCCTCGGACTTCGTCTGGGTCGACCAGTCCCGCGACAAGGATCTCGCCTACCCGGTCACCGCCGAGGACGACGGCGCGCAGCTCGTGCTGCGCCTGTTCGACGACACCCACGCGATGATCGCCGAATCCGAGCCGCACACACTGGCCGTCGCCACCGGCGGCACGCACCCGCAGCCGACCACCGAGCTGAGCATCGACGGCCTTGCCGCCGGCTACCACGTCGGTGAGACCGCGACGCTCACGGCGGTGCAGAACCCGGCGACGGACGAGGACCACTACCACTGGTTCATCCAGCGCTCGGGCGACGCGGACTTCTCCGTGATCTCCGGTGCCGGCCAGGCGACGCTCACCCACGAGGTCGCCGAGGCGGATGCCGGCGCGCAGATCGTCGCGAAGCTGTACGACCATGACCACACTCTCGTCGCGGAGTCCGCTCCGGTGACGCTGACCGTGCGTCCGGGCGACCCCAAGCCCACCACGGCGCCGTCCACGCAGACGGAGGACGTGCTCGACGGGGTGGATGAGGGCGGCATCACCGCGTCCGCGACCGCTCCCCAGGCCGGGCAGGTCATCACCGTCCAGGTCGGGGAGGGAGCGGAGCACGCAGGCGAGTGGGTGGCCGCATGGCTGTTCTCCGACCCGGTGCTGCTGGGCGGAGACTGGATCCAGGTCGGAGCGGACGGCACCATCGCGGTCACGATCCCGGCGGACACGACCGCGGGGACTCACCGGCTCGCCGTGTTCGACGCGGATGGTCAGCTGATCGGCTGGCAGCAGCTGCAGGTCGGCGCCGCCGCCGCCGGCGACCCCGGTACCGGTGCGGGACCGGCCGGTCTGCCCAGCACGGGTGGGGAGATCAACGGCATCGTGCTCGGCACGGCCGGCGTGCTCCTGGTCGCCGGCATGATCCTGCTCCTGGCGCGTCGCCGCCGCGGAGCGGACGGGATCGTCTCCGAGTAGAGATCCCGGGGCGGTGACGGGAGGGCTTCCCCGTCACCGCCCCCTCCCTTGTATGCATGCGATGCCTCGGCATCCGGAAAGGAACACGTGTCGCCCCCTCGCACCGTCGGCATCGCCGTCTCGATCGTCCTGGCGATGGCCGCATCGGGATGCGCCAGCGCCTCCCCGGCGGGACCGGACGACGGTCGTGTCCGCGTCGTGACCACGACGGGCATCCTCGCCGACCTCGCACAGCACGTCGCAGGGGATCGGGCAGAGGTGATCTCGCTCGTGCCGGAGGGCGGGGACCCGCACAGCTACGAGCCCTCGCTGCGCGACGTGCGCGATATCGTCTACGCCGACGTGGCCTTCTCCAACTACCTGATGCTCGAGGAGCAGAACCTCATCAAGGCGCTGGACACGAACCTGCCAGGCGGGGTCCCGAACATCTCCCTGGCCGAGGAGGCCGTCAAGTACGCCGCGGAGATCATCCCGCTCGTCGAGGACGTGTCCCTGGACACGATCTGGCTCGGCCTGCGGGTGAAAGGAGACGGCGCCGATCTGGGTGCGACGCGCTCCTCCGACATCCTGCTCTCCGCCACCGGCATGGAAGGGCCGGGAGATCTGATCGCCTACCTCACGGGAAGCTTCGGCGACGTCGACGTCTACTTCGACTCCTCCGACGGCTTCGACGCCGCCGGAGGGTACCGCGACGACACGGTGATCCTTCCCCCCGACGCGCACACGCACCTGAGCTGGGCGTTCACACAGCCGGGGATCTACACATTGGACCTGCAGGCGAAACTGCAGGTCGCTCCGGACCAGCAGCCCCTCGACATCGCGACAGGGCAGGTCGCCTTCGCCGTCGGCGTCGACCCGTACACGGTGCCGGGCACATCCGATCCCACAGTGCTGAACGGCGGCCACTCCGACATCACGATCGACCTGGACGAGGCAGGGTTCGAGGCCCTGCTGGATCACGAGCACGGCTCCGCAGACGTGCACCAGGAATTCTTCCCCCTCGATGACGTGGTCGTGGAGGTGCCCAACAAGGCCCTGCACGAGATCCCCGGCGATCCCGCCTACCGATTCCTGGGACGTGCAGGAGAGGCGATCTACCAGCTCCCGCAGGCGGTGCTCGGCAAGCACGTGCACGGGGAGATCGACCCGCACCTGTGGCAGAACGTCCGCAACGCCATGTCCTACACGGAGATCATCCGCGACACCCTCATCGAGGTCGATCCGGCCGGCGCCGCCGCCTATACGAAGAACGCCGCAGCGTACCTCCGGGAGCTCAGCGCACTGGACACCGAGGTGCGCGACACGATCGCCGAGGTCCCTCGATCGCAGCGCACGCTCGTGACCACGCACGATGCGTTCGGCTACCTCGCGCAGGCCTACGACCTCGATATCTCCGGCTTCGTCACCCCTAACCCGGCGGTCGAGCCGTCTCTGGCCGAGCGGAAACGTCTGACCGAGACCATCCGCAACCTGCACGTACCCGCCGTGTTCCTCGAACCCAACCTCGCCGCACGCTCATCCACACTCATCGAAGTGGCGAAGGACCAGGGGGTCGAGGTCTGCACCATCTACGGCGACGCCTTCAGCGAGACCGTGACCACCTATATCGACATGATGCGCTTCAACGCACGATCCATCCGCGACTGCCTCGGCACGCCCGAAGGAGAACAATGACCACCCGCCGCATCCGCCGCCCGCTCTCCATGGCCTCCGCACTCATCCTGGCCGGACTCGCCGTGCTCGCGCCCGTGTCCGCCTCGGCAGAAGGCGATGACGATCTCGATCAGACGATCGACCCGAACCAGACGCAGGGGACAGGACAGGTCGTGCTCGACCAGGGGCACGTGGATTTCGGCCCCACGCTGAGCACGGGGGAGTGGATCGTCCAGATCCACGACGACACCGCACGACCCTCCTATTGGCGCCACCTCGACGACGTGGTCCTCAAGGTCGCCGACGCGGCCATCCTCCCCATCCCGGACGCAGAGGCGTACCGCTTCCTCGGACAGGAACCCGGCACCGAGGTGTGGGTGGTGCCGCAGACCCAGAATCCCGACGTCGTCTGGGCGGGGTGGAACACCCAGGAACCGAACGTGATCGAGTCACTGAACCTGGGGACGACCCTCAGCGTCCTGGGGATGGAAGGACCAGGCGATGTCGTGGTCTACCTGCAGAGCGGGAACTTCGGCGACCCGCAACCGCTGTGGTCGTCATTGGAGCCCTTCCCGCAGCAGTCGTGGATCGAGGTGAACCAGCACACCCACGCCAACT
Organism: Microbacterium sp.; assembly: GCF_052099035.1. Classification (GTDB taxonomy): domain Bacteria; phylum Actinomycetota; class Actinomycetes; order Actinomycetales; family Microbacteriaceae; genus Microbacterium. The sequence continues at coordinate 69,612 of NZ_JBQDSX010000003.1, forward strand.
GGGTCTTCAGCGAACCGGGGATCTACCTCGTCGAGCTCCAGTTCGATGCGGAGCTGAACACCGGCGAGTCCGTCTCCGCACGCGACACCCTGCGCTTCGCCGTCGGCGACGCCACGGATGCCGAGGAGGCATTCGGCATGGAGTTCGACCAGTCCGTCATCGCAGAGACCGCCGCCCCGGATTCGTCCGATGACACCGCCGGTCCGGCCGCAGACCGCGATCAGGACGGCGACGGCACGTTCGCCACTCTCATCTGGGGTGTGGTCGGAGTGGTCGCTGTCGTGCTCGTGATGGCGATCATCGTGGTCGTCACCGCATCTCGTCGGGCGAAGGCCCGCGCCCTCGCCGCCCGAAATGTGAAGGAACCGACCGAATGAGTGCCCTCGACGTCACCGACCTGACCGTCCACCTGGGCGGCAGGCGCGTCCTGCACGACATCGACCTGAGCGTCGAGACCGGTGAGTTCGTCGGTCTGATCGGACCGAACGGGGCAGGCAAGACCACTCTGCTGCGCTCTATCCTCGGCTTGATCCGCACCGAGAACGGCCGCGTCGACGTCGATGGCAGCACCGGCGCACAGGCGCGCTCCAGGATCGGCTACGTACCGCAGCGCCACGAGTTCGCCTGGGACTTCCCCATCTCCGTCGAGGACGCCGTGATGACCGGCCGGATCCGGAGGATCGGCTGGCTGCGCCGGCCCGGGGTGGCGGACTTCGACGCCGTGGCCGAGGCCCTCGAACGTGTCCACATGGACCACCTCAGAGCGCGGCCGGTCGGCGAGCTCTCCGGCGGACAGCGCCAACGCGTCCTCGTCGCCCGCGCCCTCGCGCTGCGTCCGCGGCTGCTGTTGCTGGACGAGCCGTTCACCGGTCTCGACATGCCCACCCAGGAGCTGCTCATCGAGCTGTTCCGAGACCTCGCCGCCGAAGACAAGGCCGTGCTGATGACGACCCACGATCTGGTGGGCGCCATGCATGAGTGCTCGCGGCTGTGCTTGATCAACCGAACGATCATCGCCGACGGGACACCGTCGAGCCTCAACGACCCTGGAATCTGGATGCGCGCCTTCGACGTGAAAGCCACCAACCCGCTGCTGAAGACCCTGGGGGTGTCGGCCTGATGCTCTCTCCCATCGACTTCATCCAGGACCTGCTCAACCCCGACCTGCGATTCTTGCCCAAGGCGCTGATCATCGCCGTGATGTCCAGCATCGTCTGCGGAGTGATCGGCTGCTACGTGGTACTGCGCGGTATGGCATTCATCGGCGACGCCGTCGCCCATGCCGTCTTCCCCGGGCTCGCCGTCGCCTTCGTCATCCAGGGCAACCTGGTCCTCGGCGGCGCCGTCGCCGGCGTCCTGACGGCGATCCTCGTCGCCGTGTTCTCCCAGAACCGGCGGATCAAGGAGGACTCCATCATCGGGGTCTTCTTCGTCGCCGCCTTCGCCCTCGGCATCGTCGTCATCTCCCAGGCACCCGGATACGCCGGCTCTCTGCAGCAGTTCCTCTTCGGCTCCATCACCGGCATCCCCGACGAGGACATCTACACCGTCGCGATCACCGGCATCCTCCTGCTGCTGACGGTCTTCCTGTTCCACAAGGAGTTCGTCGCGGTCACCCTCGACCGCGAGATGGCACGCTCCACCGGCATCCCCGTCTTCGTCCTCGACCTCGTGCTCTACGTCATGGTCGCGATCGCGATCGTCATCTCCATCCAGACCATCGGCAACATCCTCGTCCTGGCTCTGCTGATCACCCCGGCCGCAGCGGCACGGCTGCTCACCGACCGGCTCGGGCTGATGATGCTCCTCGCCCCGATCATCGGCGGGTCCTCCGCCCTCGTCGGCCTCTACGTCTCGTGGAGCTTCGACCTCCCCGTCGGCGGCATGATCGTCCTCATCGCGACCGCCGTATTCCTTCTCGCCTGGTTCTTCGCCCCCCGGCACGGACTGCTGATGAACTACCTCCGCCGCCGCGCACAACCGGTCGAGACCGCCTCACCGTCGCCGACACCGGGACCCCGCCGGGAGGCCGCAGATTCCTCCGCACCGCACGTTGAAGAGAGTGTTCTCCGATGACCATCCTGCATCCGGCCCCACGACACCGCACCCGGGCGACCGGCGTAGCCGCATTGCTCGCACTGGCACTGACCGCGCTGACTCCGCTGAGCGCCAGCGCCGCAGCAGAACTGCCCGCTGCCGGCGCGACCCTCGCCCAGATCGCCCCTGGCGCCGACGGATCGCTCGAACTGGGCATCGCCGATACCAACGGGCAACCGGTGCTCTCAGACACGATGATCACCGTCGACGGCACGGCACGGTTCACCGCCCACTTGGACACCTCCGCCATGGATGCCACCGCGGGCACCGTGCAGCTCCGGTGGAGCGAGATCGTCCTCCCGGGCGGAGTAGCCGCCGACAACTCGGGCTCGACGACGCCGCAGGCCGTGGTCACCTCGGAGGACGGCAGCGCGTGGTTGTTGGGCACGGCGACGGACGCGCCTGAGCACGCGCCACTCGATGCGGGCGCCACCACTCCTACATCGTGGTATTTCACGGCACCGGGCGACTACTCTCTGACGGCCACGGCAACGCTGGTCGATGCCGAGGGGACGGTCGTGGGCGAGAGCGCGCCGACCACGATGTTGTTCCGAGTCACCGACCCGCTCCCACCCGCGCCAGCACCGGCCCCCGAGCCGGAACCGCAGACGGATACCGATCCAGAAGCCGGAGCCGAGGCCGAGGTCACCCCCGACGCCGACGGCGCGGGGGAGCAGGACACCCCCGCGCCGGGAGACGCCGGTGCCACAGATGACGCGGAGGACATCCCCCAGCCCGACGGCCAGTCCGACCAGCCCGCCCCGCCGAGCCAGGAGAAGACCATCGTCGGCGCCGTCCACACCGACGCGGTCTCCGCATATGTCGACAACGGCACCCTCGTGCTGCAGTCCAAGGCGGACATGGACGTCGACGGAGATACGCAGATCGATCTCGGCAGCCGCCTCGAGACCCGGCGTCTGCTCTTCCACGTCAACGACAAGGCGAAGCAGGCCTTCCCGGGCGCACCAGGATACGAATTCCTCGGCGCACCGGGGAGCACCATCTGGATGGCGCCGCAGACGCAGGACCACGACATCATCTGGCCCGGCTTCAGCACGGAAGATCCCAACCTGCGCGCCGCCGTCGACCCCAACGCACGCCTCACGGTGACGCTCGACACGGTCACCGGACCCGGCGACGTCGAAGTGTTCCAGAACGGGCCATCCCGGGTGTTCAGCTCCAAGGACCAGCTGACGCCCTGGACCCTCGGTGTTCCCCAGCACACCCACATGAACTGGGTGTTCACCAAGGCCGGCACCTACACGCTGACCTTCTCGATGACCGGGAAGGTCGATGGCCGTCAGCAGACGGCGACGAACGACTACGTCTTCGTCGTCGGGGATCTCGATGCGCACACGCAATCCTCCTCGGTCACGCTGCGCAGCTCGACGAAGGAACTCGACGCCGGCGAGGCGATCCTGCTGACCAGCGAGGTCAGCCCCGCAGATGTCGTCGGCGCCGTGCAGTTCCGCGACGAGAAGAGCAACTCGATTCTCGGGCACACCCCCGTGAAAGACGGGAAAGCAGAACTCCGGACCGATTCGCTCACCTCCGGCGAGCACAGGATCGTCGCCGAGTTCATCCCCACCTGGAAGGACGACGTCACTGCCTCGCAGTCCACACCTGTCACCCTCACCGTCGCCGGCGAGGACACGCCCAAACCGGAGCACGACGACACCACCCCCGTCGACGATACGGAACTGGCCGGGGTGAAGCCCGCGACGAGCGTGAAGGTCACCAACGCCAAGAAGGAGGTCGCGCCCGCACCCGACGGCTCTCTCGCCGTGGCAGTGGACGAGCCGCACTTCGGAGAATGGGTCTCGGCGTGGAGCCATGACCCGAAGCCGGTCTGGCTCGGGTGGGTGCAAGCCGACCTCAAAGGCGCATTCTCGATCGACGTCCCCGAACAGATCGCCCCCGGCACGCACCGGCTCGTCCTCAAGAGCGTCGATGACGAACTGATCGGCTGGGACAACTTCACCGTCGTCGCCCCCGACAGCGGCGGCAACCCCGGGGGAGGCGGCAACCCCGGCGGTGGGGGGAGCAACCCCGGGGGTGGAGGCAGCAACCCGGGCAGCGGTGGGAGCACTCCGGGCGGGGGCGGCAGCAAGCCGCCGCCCAAAGCACCGGGCCAGCAATGCGCCCCGGGCGTCACGCTCGACCACGGGCACATCGACGCGTTCTACGTGTCCGCCGCCAACGGCAAGGCCGTCCTGCAGCTTCTCGAGGACGTCACCGGCCACCGGGTGATCCGTGAGGCCGAGACCGTCCTGCTCAAGGTGGAGGAATCCGCCTATCGCGGCAACATCCCCGGCGGGACGCCTGGGGCACCATCGGGCTATGTGCTCCCGCTGACCCAGGATCCCGCGCTCATCTGGCCGGGCTGGGAGACATTCAGTACGGCTGGAAGCGGGTACACGGACGTGTCGATCAATGTCACCGGGGTGGACGGTCCCGGGCGCGTGTACATGTACACGCAGGGATCGTTCGGTGACTTCAGACCGCTCCTCACCCATGGCGGATACAGCTTCCCCGGCACCATCCGAGAAGCCGAACCTGCGCACACGCACGCACAGTGGGTGTTCTCGCAGAAGGGTGTATACAAGCTGACCGTGCACGCCGTGGCAACCAACCCCAAGACGGGCTCATCCATCCGCACGGCGGCGCACACGTACGTGTTCCAGGTCGGCGACGTGCCGCTCGGCGATGCCTTCTGCGGCCTGCGGTCTGCGGATGCCGGCACGGCGGCGGTCGTAAACGCGGCCGTGCACCAGTCGACGGCCGACGCCGTCGCCGCAGCCCAGGCCGACGCGGCAGCGCAGGCCGCTGCCGCAGAGGCTGAGGAGAAGGAGAAGCGGAAGCAGACGCTGAGGACTAAACAGACGGAGGGCGAGGACGAAGACAACGGCGTGCTCGACGCGATCTTCGGCGAGGACGTGAATCCCGCCGTCGTGGGAGGCATCGTGGGCGGAGGTGTGCTGATCATCGCAGGAATCATCGGCGCCACCCTGTGGTGCGTGCGTCGGCTTCGGACACAGGCAGCGCCCGTCGACACGACCGGTTCGTCATGATCTCGAGGTGCGCATGACCCCGACCTCTGCTCGCTCAGAAGGTCCGCCCGTGGAAGCGGACCCTCTGAGCGAGTTCGACGCGCTCCTGGCGAGCGCGGACGTGGATGACACCGAAGAAGATGACCTTGTGCAGACGCTGGCGTCCTCGAGAACCGGTCGGGGATGGGTCATCGGCTCGGTGCTGAGCGCGGCACTGGGTGTGGTCCTGGTCGCCGCGGCGCTGGTCGCGGCATCCCTGTCACCGCGACCGGATCCGGATCCGACGTCGTATGTCGCGGCTGAGCTGTCGGGAACCACGCCGCGGCCGGATCCGAGGCAGACACCGTATGCGGCACCTTCGCAGCAGCACGAGCGTCCGCTCACAGACCTTGTCGACGAGAATTGGGTAGCTGAGCTGTCAGACGACACCAGTATCCCCGTCCGTGCCCTGATCGCGTACGCCGGCGCTTCCCTCGTCGCGACGTCCGAGTATCCGGCGTGCGGTCTGGGCTGGAACACCCTTGCCGGCATCGGCCACGTCGAATCCGAGCACGGCACCATTCACGGTTCGCATCTCGGTGCCGACGGCGTCGCTCGCCCGGCAATCATCGGCATCCCGTTGACCGGGGAGACCACCGAGGCGATTCGCGACACCGACGCGGGCATGCTGGACGGCGACGCCGTCTGGGACCGCGCGGTCGGTCCGATGCAGTTCATCCCGACAACCTGGGCGCAATGGGGCGCCGACGGCAACGGCGACGGCATCCGCGACCCGCAGAACATCGACGACAGCGCACTCGCCGCAGCACGATACCTCTGCGACGTGGGCGGGGACCTCACGGTCGCCGACAACTGGATTGCCGCCATCCACGCATACAACCCGACGATCGAGTACAACAACCGCGTCGCCGACGCCGCTGCCTATTATGCAGGGCGGGGTTGACGGGGCGAGGTTCAGGCACAGGTGCAGGGAGGGACTTCCCAGCGGTTCGTCACCGCACGATGGGCATGTTCGGCCAGGAAAGGTTGCGACGTCACCAGTGCGAACCGCTACTGCTCAGATGTGCAGATCCTGCACCGTCGATTACGTGGGTTCTGCCTGGCTGGGGGCGGGTGGTGCGGTGGCTTTCGCTCCTCATCATGGTCGGCGTCGCGCGGGTCATCGGCCCCTGCTCCACGGCCGATTGAGTCCTGAGTTGACGCCTGCCCGGTTCTCCTTCATCCCCCGGCAGCCCGGCTCGGCCTTCGCCTACTAGCTACACGGGCGCGGCCTGGCATATATCGGTATCCGTTCCTTCCCGCGGCGCGCTACGCAGCAGCGCAGTCCGCGCAACGTCCAAAGACCTCGAGGATGTGGCGGGTCACGGTGAATCCGTGACGTGCGGCGGTGTCGCGGATCCACTCCTCGTCGGATGGTTCGATCTCCACAGCCGTTCCGCATTCCTCACAGACCAGGTGGTGGTGATGCGCACCAGGCTCGCAGGCTCGGAACAGTTGTCCGCTGGGCACGGGGATTGTGTCGGCGTGCCCGGACTCGGCCAGCGCATTCAATTGCCGATACACGGTCGCCAGCCCGATGGGAGTGCCTTCGGTATTGATGCGCTGGTGCAGCTGAGTGGCGGAGATGAAGCCGGTTGCCTCCTCAAGGGCTTGGCGCACGGCTTCCTTCTGGACGGTCTGACGGCGTTCACGGATCGCGGCGTTCATGGTCGCCTCCTCTCTGCGGGGTGAGAAGCCCGCTCAGTAGTATAGTCACATTGCAATCTGTTTATGTGTGTGATGGGATGAAAATCATGGGCGTGGAGACGGGGCTTGCCGATGCGGCGCAGCTATTCAAAGTCCTCGGTAGTGAGTCGAGGCTCGGGTTGCTGCATCTGATCGGGCAGGAGCCGCGCACAGTGAGCGCCCTCGCGGAGGCGAGTGGGCTGTCGCAGCCGCTGGTGTCGCAGCATCTGCGGACGCTGCGACAGGCGGGCCTGGCGGCCTCGACGCGCCACGGCAAGGAGATCACGTACCGCCTGTCCGACTTGCATGTCAGCCATGTGATCGCCGACGCGCTCGCCCACGTCCGAGAGCCTGCCGCGACCGAAGAGGTCGCGGACGAGGAACCCACCCATCCAGAACAGGAGTCAGCATGACCATCACAGACATCCACGCGGAGCACACGACGTCCGAGCATCAGCACGGCACCGGCTGCGGGCATGAGCCGGTGCAGCACGGCGACCACGTCGACTACGTGCACGGCACTCACCGCCACGCCCTGCATGGCGACCATTACGACGAGCACGAGTCCATCGCCGAGCACACTCCGGCCGACCACGCTCACGGCGCCGACTGCGGACACGAAACCGTCGCGCATGATGGGCACGTCGACTACGTCCACGACGGCCACAGGCACGCGGTCCACGAGGACCACTATGACGAGCACTGACACCGCGCCGGCGCCAGGGTGAGGGGATGCGCGATAAAGCTCGCGCATCCGCTCACCCATGTCCGGCTCCCTCAGATCCTCGCCTCGAGGCGGGCGAACGAGCCCGCCGCACTGCGAAGGACCCGGGCTGTACCGGCCTCGATGACACGCCCGCGGTCGATCACGAAGACGGCGGCATCGTCGGGAACGAGGTCGGCGCGGTGCGTGATCTCGATGACCGTCAGGCCCCTGCGGGTGCGCGCGAGGCGCTTGCGGACGGTGTGCGCTGTTGCGGCGTCGAGCTGGCTGAGGGCCTCGTCGAGCACGAGCGCTTCGGGCCAGTGGACTAACGCTCGGGCGAGGGCGAGCCGCTGCAACTGCCCGCCGGACACGGTCACTCCGCGTTCACGCAGGCGAGTATCCAGCCCTTTCGGGAGTAACGCGAGCCAGTCATCGAGCGCCGCGATCGTGATCGCCTCGACGATGGTTGCCTCGTTTGCGTCAGGGGCGGTCAGGCGCAGGTTGTCGGCGATGGTGCCCGACAGCAGGGTCGGGTGCTGGGAGACGAGGGCGACCCGGCGGCGCAGCTCGTCGATCCGCAGCTCGCGCACGTCTGCGCCACCCAGGTGCACTGTCCCGCTCTCGGGGTCCAGACCGCGGGCGAGGAGAGCGGCCAGCGTGGACTTCCCGCTACCGGATACTCCGGTGACGAAGGCCCAACGGCCGGGGGCGAATCGCGCGGAAAGCTCGCGGAGGGTCGGCTGATCGCTGCCCGGGTGACGGGCGGTGACGCCTCGGAGTTCGACGCCACTGTGCTGGGGTACGGGGCCGGGATAGTCGCTGTCGCGTATGGTCGGTTCGGCGTCGATGATCTGCCGGATGCGGTCGGTCGCGGCGAAGGCCGTGTCGAGGCCGGAGGCGAAGCCTTCGACGCCGCGTACCGGCCCCCACAATCCCACCGCCACCGCCAGCGCCACGGCAGTCTCGGTCGGTGGAAGGCCAGCCATTGTGCCGATGGCGAGCGGCACGATGAGCGAGCACATCTGCAGCAGCACGATCGTCATGGTGCGCTGCGCCCGGATGACAGCGGCGTGCTCGCGGGCGGAGGTCAGCGCACGGCCGGTGTCGTCGAGGTCTCGCAGCCGGGCGTGTTGGGCGCCGAAGGCGAGCACCTCGCGGGTGCCCTGGATATCGTCCCCGACCCGCGCGGCGAGAGCCCCGCGCACCGTAGCGACGTGGCGGGCAGCCCGCCACGTCGCCGGGCTTGACCAGGCGGGTAGGAGCAGCGCTATTGCGACGAACGGTGCCGTCACAGCGGCGAGGAGTCCGTCCACCGCCACCCCGAGCCAGGTCAGCGTGACAGCTGGTACGACCAGCGCGGAGGCGGCGGGCGGGAGGGCGTGGGCGAAGAACACCTCGATACGGTCGATGTCCCGGGTGGCCCGCTCAGTCAGCTCGGCTCCCGCGCGTCCTGTGGTCGCCGCGGGTGCTTGCGGGATGAGACGGGTGAAGAACAGCTCCCGCAGCCGCTGGAGAGCGGTGAAGGCGACCCAGTGCCCAGCATAGTGCTCCAGATATCGCAGACCGGCTTTCGCGATGGCGAGGCCCGCGAGCCAACCGATCACGCTCGGCACGGACACCGCCCATCCGGTCGCGGCCTGGCCGAGTGCGGCTGCCGTGACGGTCAGCAGGGCGACTGCGAGGAGCTGGTTCGCGATTCTCGCCAGCACGGAGACGACCAGAGGGGGAAGCAACTGCCGGGTGTGGCCGATGAGCCAGGCGGTCAGGCGGAGCCGGGTCATGCGCTCGCTCCCTCTGTGCCGGGATGGATCAAGGTGCTGAGGTCGATCACGCGGTCGGCGGCGAGGATCGCTCCGGGCCGGTGGGCGATCATGAGCACGGTGCGACCCGCCTCGAGCCGATCAAGTGCGGCGAGGATCGCGGCCTCGCCGGCCAGGTCGACCTGGGAGGTCGGCTCGTCCAGCAACAGGATCGGGGCGTCGCGCAACCAGGCGCGGGCGATCTGCAGCCGCTGCGCCTGCCCGCCGGATAGCAGCCGGCCATGCTCTCCGACCTGAGTGTGGAGCCCGGCGGGCATGGTTTCGATCTCTCCGCGCAGTCCGGCGAGGTCCAGCACTTCCCACAGTCTCCGGTCATCGGCGCGCGGAGCGGCCAGGCGCAGGTTGTCGGCGATGGTGCCGAGGAACAGGAAGGTGCGCTGCTCGACCACGGCCAGCCGCGATCGCACCTCATCCGCATCCGCGATCCGGGTGTCGAGAGCGTCCACGAGGACGCGGCCGGCGCGGGGGAGCAGATGGGCTTGCAGAAGTGCGGCGACGGTGGACTTGCCGATCCCGCTCGAGCCCACCAGTGCTACTTTCTCACCGGCCTCGACGCGTAGCGAGACTCCTTCGATGACCGGGGCGCCTCCGGGCCACCCCGCGGTGACCTGCTCGAGGACCACCGTTCCGGGACCGTCGGGGTCCCGGAGGCGAGTACCGGCGGGGGCGGGCGTGGACGATGCAGCGGCGGTGAGGTGATCGCCGATCCTGCGCTGAGCGGCACGTCCGGCGATGCCGATGTAGAAGAACTGGCCGATGACATCGACCGGGCCGATCACGAGTGTCGTCATGAGCACGATCGCCACGCCGCCGCCCAGGGTCAGCGTCTCCTCCAGAATGCGGGTGGTTGCGATACCAGCGGCGGCGACCACGATCGTGAGGGAGAATGCGGCGTCGACGACGAGGATGAGCAGCTGGTTGCCCGCCAGTAGCCGCATCAGGTGTTGGCGATGCTGCTCGCCACGACGCGCCAGCTCCGCTCCGGCGCGCTCGGCGGCGCGGGCGTAGACGAGGGTGCCCAAGGCCTGGATCGCCTCCAGGAAGGCTACGGTCAGCCGGGCCTGGGAGCGGCGGTACGCGGTGCCGATCGGTCGGACGATCCGCTGGAACCCGCCGATCAGCGGCGGGACGAGCAGCACCAGCAGCGCGAGCCATCCTGCTGTCGCTGCATCGACGGTGAGAGCCATAATCGCCAGCACGAGGGACGGAATGGTCAGCGCGCCGAAGATCGGGCCGAGGAACCCTGCCCGATAGTGTGCGGTCTTCTCGGTGGCGTCGGTCGCGACCGACAGCAACTCTCCCGAGCGGCCGGTCGCGGTCATGACACCGTCGGTGAAGATACGACTGATCACGAGGTGCCGAAGATGCCGCTCTGTCTCCGAACACGCCCATTCAGAGAAAGCGGGGCCCGCTGCGGCGCACCCGGCGGCCGTCAACGCGAGGGTGACGAGTAGCAGGATCCGTCCCGTCGTCAGCGGCTCCCCGTCTAGGACGGCACCGACCCGGACGAACAGCAACGCGATAGCCGCAGCCCCCGCCCAGGCGATGCCGACCGAGATCCACAACACCCACCGCGGCGTCGCCGATCGCACATCCGCATGCACGGACGTGCGGTCGGTGGCATGCCCACTGGGATGGCCGGAACGACTTGGGGCCCGCATGCTCATCCGACCCGCTGCCGACCATCCAGGACGGGGGCCGATGATCGAGAGGCCACCATCGCCGTCACTCCGTCCGATCCGCTACGACCGGCCAGGAGGGGAACGGGTCGGGGAATCGCACCCACGCCCGGGCGCCGGCGGCGAGCTCAGTGTCGGTGAGCGCGGCCGCATCCAACGCCTCCTTGAGCGCGTCAGTGTCGAGATCGATTCCGATGAACGCCAGATCCTGGCCCAGCGCGAGCAGATCGTCCTCATCGCCAAGGTCGTCGTCGCGTCCGAGCGAATCGAAGGAGATCACCTGACCGACGTGATCCCACCGAGCGATGATCTGCGGGCGGGTGGCGAACCGGCAGAACCCGGCAGAGCGGATCACCGCGCCGAACTCGCCCGCTTCGATCCTCTCGTCCAGCAGATGCTTGAGACGGCCGGGATGCAGCGGGCGCACGTTCTCGTAGTGAAAAGCGCTGACGCGGAGGTCGGTCATGTGGGGGTCGTAGTCGCCGTTCAACAGCCCGACCCAGCCCGGGCGCTCCTGCCCGACCGTGTATACGGTGTCGCACTCCCACCGATCGATCGCGTCCCGATGCAGGCGCAGCCGGGCTCGGGGACTCAGGTGGCTGACCAGCGCCATCACCGTCGACAGATCCACGGTGGGCAGCGTCGCCCAGTTCACCAGGACGATCACCGAGGCATACTCGATCTGGTTCACGGCGAGCAGTGCGTGCGCGGCATGCCGGCCCATTGAGGGGTGCTCGCCCGGAGGCGCCGGGTGGCGTGTATAGCTGTCCTGGCGAAGATCGTCCAGCAGATGCGCCGCGTCGACCAGACACGCGACACCCGTCAGTCGGGTGGGAGCGTCCGGGGTGGCGAGCGTGCCGATCAGCTCGGCCACTTCGGTGTATTCGGGGAACTCGATCACCGCCCCCGCGGGAGCGTCCGACCACGGTGCAACCGCCAACGCCTCATCGATCGGATCCGGGGCAAGCGCGAGCCGGCGGGCGGGCACGAAAGTCCGCCGAGTCATCGCGGCGAGTCGCTTCGCGTAGCGCCGCCGTTCAGGGGCACAGGTGCCGACCACCGCCAGCACGTCGACCTGCTCCACACGAACCTCCATCTCTGAGACACCACTCCGACACCTATATAGTCTAATGATAACTATTCTCAATAGGAGGTGAAGGATGAAGGTTCGAGCATCGATCAAGTCGTTGAAGAATCAGCCCGGGGCGCAGATCGTGCGTCGTCGTGGCAGGGTCTACGTGATCAATAAGCTCAATCCGCGGTTCAAGGGCCGCCAGGGGTGACTGGTGGCGGGGTGCGGGGTTCGGCTTCGCGCCCCGCCAGAGCGGGACAGTTCACCGCGCGGAACAACGTGCTCGCATGTGCGCCCCCGATCGCACGCCGCAATGACGTCGTGACCGGGTTCGGCCGGATCGACCTGAGCGCCTCAGCGTGTTCACGGGCGGTTCAGGAGCCAGAAGGGGGTGTCGCCGATCTGGTCGAATGTGAACCCTGCGCGGGTGGCCTCGTCGGCGAGTATCGCCGGTGCAGGATGGCGGTACTCGTGTTCAGTGGTGTCTTCCACGAGCACGCGCTCACCGTCCAGGGTCAGATAGGTCATACGCCAGCGCATCCGTTCGGTGTCCAGTGGCCAGCCCTCGGCGATACCCCGATAGGTCAACTCGCCTACCTGTGCGGCGGTGAAGTCGTACGCCTCGATGCGGCGAGGCCGTTGCGGCTGCTGCAGGTCGATAAGCGCGGCACCGGCGTCAGGGAGGCGCGCGGCGAGTTCGGCGAGGACGGCCGCTCGTTCGCCGGCGTCGAAGTGACCGATCACGCCGAGCAGAACTGCACCGCCGACGCGTTCAGGCAGGGGAGCGGAGAAGAAGTCCTCCGGTCGCACGGTGACCCGGCCGAACCATTCCGGGTGGGCGGCGATATTCGTCAGAGCGAGTGCTCGCATCGCCGGGCTGGGCTCCAGCGCGCACACCTGCGCCTCTGGCAGCCGGTCGAGGATGGCGGCCGAGTTGAGCCCGGATCCGGCTCCGACGTCGAGGATCGGCCCCCAGTCGGGTCGCACCCGGGGCAGCAGCACCTCGAGCGCGGCGAGCTGCCCTGGCCGCGCGGAGGTGTTGAAAAGGTCGTAGCCGCCGGCTGTCGGCGCGTACGGGTCACGCGTGTTCACAGGTACAACCGCCGGTTCCGCTCGTACGTGCGCTCACGGTGATCGCGATTCTGCTCGTTGCGATAGATCCGGGCCAGCTCATCGCGGTCGGATCCCGAGGAGAGGGTGTGGTCTCCTCGGGTCCTCTCCCAGGGCCGGCGGAGGTGAGCGACCGTCAGCAGGAGTGACGCGCTCATCGCGAGTGTGCGGTCTCTCATCCGTGTTCCTTCCGGGGCGGCTGTAGTTCGGGTTTCCCCTGCTCATACCGTAGCCTATTGAGAATGATTCTCAAATGGCGTGTATGCGTCTAGAAAGCGAAAGCACTCGTGACTTCCTCTTCCCCTGTCCTCGACGCACTCGTCATCGGCGCAGGCCCTGCGGGCATTGGGTCTGCCCTGGCTCTGGCTGCCGTGGATGGGCTGACCTTCGGCGTTCTGGAGCGCGGTCGGATCGGGCAGACGTTCCTGGACTGGCCGGCGCGGCAGAGCTTCCTCACTCCGTCTTTCACCGGCAACGGGTTCGGTGCGACCGATCTGAACGCGATCCACCCGGAGACCTCGCCCGCGTTCAGCCTCGGAACCGACTACCCGACGGGCTCGCAGTACGCGAAGTACCTGCGCAGCGTCGTGAAACACTTCCGTATCCCCGTGATGGATGAGGCCGAGGTCGAGGTGGTGCAGCAGCACATCGACGGGTTCGAGGTGTTCTCCGCCCGAGGCCCGGTGCTCGCACGTTCTCTCGTGTGGGCAGGCGGCGAGTTCGCGCATCCGCTTTCCCCCCGCATCCCGGGCGCCGCGCTCACGGTCCATTCCAGCAGCACGGAGGCCTGGGAGGAGCGACCCGGTGAGCTGGTGGTCATCGGTGGGTACGAGTCCGGAATCGACATCGCCTGTCACCACGTCGCCGCCGGCGCGACCGTGACCGTCGTCGACGACGACCATCCCTGGGATGCGCAGACCGGGTCTGACCCATCGTTTCGCCTCGCCCCTCGATCCCGGATGCGCCTCAGCGACGCCATGGCAACCGGGCGGCTGCGGCTCGTGGATGCCCGGGCTGTCCGCGTCAAACCGGCCGGAGAGGGCTTCACCGTCCGGTTCAGTGATGGCCTGTCGCTGCCGAGCACCGCCCCGCCGATCGCCGCGACCGGATTCGGCCCCGGCCTCGGCCCGGTCGGGCACCTGTTCGCTGCGCGTCCCGACGGGTGGCCGGAGTTGGACGAGGACGACCAGTCCACCGTCGTGCCCGGGGTGTTCCTGTCGGGGCCGGCGATCCGGCACGGCGGGCTGAAATTCTGTTTCGTGTACAAGTTCCGCCAGCGTTTCGCCCACATCGCCGGTGTCATCGGCGAACGGGCGGGAAAAGACACCGGGGCGCTGGAGGCGTGGCGGGATGCCGGCATGCTCACCGACGACCTGTCCTGCTGCGGGGTGGAGTGCGCATGCTGACCGCCCTGCAGCGCACCGGGTTCACCGCGGTCCTGTTCCTCACCGCGATCCTCACCGGCAGCCTGCTCGGCCTGTTCGCCCCCGCGGCAGGCAGCGCGGTCGGCGGGCTTGCCGACCTGCTGATCCTGCTGCTGGTCGCCGCGTCGTTCTTCACGCTCCGTCTGGACGGCGTGCACGCCCTGCGTCGGGTGCCGCGCACAGTGCTACTGGCGGTCGGAATGAACTTCCTCGCCATCCCGCTGATCGCGCTCGTCCTCACCGCGCTGCTGCCCGGCGACGCACTGCGGCTCGGAGTGCTCGTCTACTGCCTGGCACCGTGCACCGACTGGTTCCTTGGGTTCACCCGCCTCGCTGGAGGCGACACGACCACCGGCGCCGCCCTCATCCCCGTGCAGATGATCCTGCAGCTCGCGCTGTACCCGGTGTGGCTGGCGCTTTTTGCCGGTCGCCATATCGATGCGATGTTCGGTGCCGCCGGCCCGGCCCTGCTGACCTGGTTCGTCCTGCCTGCGGCGGCGGGCCTGGGCTTGCGCTTCCTGGTAGGACTGACCGTGCCGCAGGCCCGACGCCACCGGCTCGTGGCAGCGGTGGACCAAGCGATGCCATTCGTGATCACAGCCGTCATCCTGGCGATCTTCGCCGGGAACATTGGAACGATCCTCACCGATCCCCGCTCGTTCGCCTGGGTGCTGCTGGTGGTGTTCCTGTTCTTTGCCGTGACGTTCCTCGTCGGCGAAGCCGTGGCTCGGGCGGTTCGGCTCGAGTACCCGGAGCACGCCGTGCTGACGATGACGACCTCCGCGCGCAACGCCCCGCTCACGCTCGCTGTCACGGTGGTCGCCCTCCCGGACCAGCCCGTGATCTACGCGGCGATCATCCTCGGCATGCTCATCGAGTTCCCCCACCTCACCGCCCTGACCCACCTCCTCCGCAGCCGTCAACCAACTGAGGAGCCGAGAACCGACGCTCAATCGCTCAGCCTGCGATAGCGGTGCAGCCGCCGCAGTCCGGATGCATCAGGTCGCTCGGCGGGCGCGGCGGCGATGGTGCCGAGCCCGCCGCTGTGCGGCATCCTGGTCGAGGTCGACGCCGATCACGACGAGCTCGCCGACAGGCGGCGGGTCCGGCAACGGGGCGATGCGAATCATGTGGCCGACGAGGTTGACGACGTACCCGCGATCCGCCCGCGGACCGAGGACGCTCACCCGCCCCTTGACCCGGTAGGCGCCGGGCGGCGGGTCCTCGAGCAGATCGATCAGCGCCGACGGGCACACCGGTCCAGGCAAAGCCACAGACACAGCCCGAGCGTGCTCATGATCGTCGTGTCCGTGCGCGTCCTCACGGAGGAGCCGCGCCAATGG
This sequence comes from Microbacterium sp., assembly GCF_052099035.1. Classification (GTDB taxonomy): domain Bacteria; phylum Actinomycetota; class Actinomycetes; order Actinomycetales; family Microbacteriaceae; genus Microbacterium. The sequence continues at coordinate 85,638 of NZ_JBQDSX010000003.1, forward strand.
CAGCTCGTCGACCGGGTCATCGTCGACGGCGGTGTCGAACACGAGCGCGGGATCGATAGCCGCGAGGGTTCGCCGTGCCGCCGACCGTGTCGGACCGGGGCCGACCCACGGCCGGGCAGTGGGGTTCCCCAGAGTTCCGGACTGTTGTCTGTTCAGCCATCGGCTGCTGCCCGGGCGAGGTCGAAGTCCTCTTCGACGAGCGCGCCGTTGACCGCTCCACCGGCGAAGGCTCCCGCGCCGATCGCCATCGGGACGTTCGCGGCCGGGTTCACGACGTTTCCGATCGCCCAGACTTGATCGTGGCTGGTCTTCCCGGCCTGATCGACGCTGAGGAAGGACCCGAGGCCGAAGGGCGAGTCGGTGCGGGAGAGGCCGAGACCTGTGAGGAACCCGTCGTTCGGGCGCGGCGCACCCGTGGTGAACACCGCATCCACCTCGACCATCCGTCCGTCACCCGTGCGCACACCAGTGATGCGGTCGTCCTCGCCGAGAATCTCGACCACCGGCGACGCCACCACCTCCACGCCTCGAGCGCGCATCCGCTGCTCGGCGACGGGATCGAGCGTTCCGAGCCCGGCCGCGAAGAGGACGACTCGATCGCTCCACTGGCGCACGAGCTGCGTCTGATGCAGCCCCATCGGCGAAGTCGCCAGCACTCCCAGGCGCTGGTCGCGGACCTCCCAGCCATGGCAATAGGGGCAGTGCAGCACAGATGTGCCCCACCGCGGCGCCAGGCCTGGGACATCGGGAAGCTCGTCGACGATCCCGCTCGCCACGACGAGCGCCCGCGCCCGCTGGGCCCGCCCGGTCGAGAGCACGATCGCAAGACCCGAGTCTGCCGCCTCCACATTCTGCACGGTGCCGTCGAGGAACTCGATGCCGTACGCGGCGACCTCGGCACGCCCCTTCCGCAACAGCTCCGCAGGCGGTGTGCCCTCGTTGCCGAGGACGCCGTGCATGTGGGCGGCGAACCGGTTGCGAGGACTGCCCGCATCGATCACCAGCACGCGCCGGCGCGCCCGCCCGAGCAGGAGCGCGGCGGACAGCCCTGCGGCACCACCGCCGACCACAATCGCATCCCAGACAGGGGAGGAAGTCGCAGCATTCATAGGATTCAGTTCAGAGCAATCGTGGCAGAATGTGCAAGGACATTTGCGAAAATGGCAAGTCCTGTCTTTGAGGAGGATGAATGAAGGAGGAGCTGACCCAGCTGGGTCTGCGATTGCGTGCGGCGCGACAATCACGGGGATGGACCTTGGACGAGCTGGCCTCTCGGGCAGGAATGTCGGCAAGCACCCTGTCGCGGCTGGAGTCAGGCAAACGGCAGGCGAGTCTCGAGCTATTGCTGCCGCTGACCCGGCAGCTCGGCGTGCGCATCGACGACCTTGTCAACCCTGATTCACCGGATCCTCGGGTGCGGCGCCCCGTGATCCGCCGCGACGGGCTGATCATCGCCCCGCTCGCCCCGGAGGGCTCGCCCATCCACACCTACAAGATCACCTACCCGCCCGTGCGTACCCTCCCGGAACTGCGTATACACGACGGCTACGAATGGGTCTACGTCCTCAGCGGTCGCCTTCGGCTCCGGCTCGGCGAGCAGGACCTCCTTCTCACCCGCGGCGAGGCAGCCGAGTTCGACACCCGTACGCCGCACGCCATGACCGCGGCCGGTGGGAAGCCCGCTCAGGTGCTCAGCATCTTCAACGACGCCGGTGCCCGCATCCACACCCGCATCGGCGCAGCCACCAACTGAACGCCACCGGCTGATCGGCAGCCGGACGGGCTTCGGAGCCAATCGCACCGAGGGAGACTCGTTCACAATTTGGAGCGGAGTAACGGGGCGTAGCGCTCGCCTGGGCGGTTTCGGTCGTCAGATGTCTCGCCGTCGGAACGTGATGAATGCAGCGAGCGTGGTTACGAGCACGGTGAGGTAGAAGACGATGAATCCCGTGAGCGGCGGAAGCATGGCCGGGGTCGGGTACGACCGTCATGATCCGGCTGCCGGCGATGCTCGGCCAGAATCTTGCGATGAAGTCCGCGGCGGTCGCCGGCAGATTCTGGGACAGGGCCGGGAACACGAGTATCGTCGCAACGACGATCCCGAGCGCTGCGGCGCTGGAGCGCGTCAGGATGCCGACCGCCAGGCCGAGAACGGCCGTGACTGCGTGGTTCTGCTGCACGATTCCGCTGTTCTCTTCGAAGGTCGCCTGGCGTGCCCGGTTGCGTTCGTCGCGCTGCTGCGCGCGCAGGTCGGTGAGCGCGTCGGTGACCCGCTGCCACAGGGGTGCCTGCTATTTCGTGTGCTCGGCTTGCGTGGTGGGTGCTGCCATCTCGGCGTTGACGAGCCGCACGGGGCGGTAGTCAACGAGGCCGTGCACTTTCTGTTCGGTGGCGTTGGCCAGGCCATGGTCGGCGCGGTCACGCTCTACCGCGTCGATGAACTGGGCTCGGGCGTCGGTGGTGTTCTCTGTGATGACGCGGAGCTGGTTCTGGCCTTGTCGTCGCTGATAAGACACTTTGGGTGGGGCTTACCCCAAGTGCAACTGGCCGTAAAATACAGAAGATGAGTGCCGCTAAGCGATCCAGACGTCTCGGCTGGGCGATCGCAGCCTCGCTTGCGGGTACGGCGCTGCTGATCTTCTTGATCGTCGCAGTCGTCACGCTCGTGTCGCGAGATACCCGTCAGGACATCAATCTGGCCGATCTGGCACGCAGTGGGACAGAGGTAGTTGCGCTTGAGGGTATGCGCGAAGATACAAGCCAACTGTGCGTGGGCAAATCGGGTTGTGTTCAGGCCTACAGCGCCGATCATGCTGAGATTTTCAAGTTCTCATCTCGCGAGGATGCCTACGAATTCGCCGAGAGATCTCCTAGCGCCTATCAGTCGAACTGGATTGTGATCAGCTTCGCTGATGAGTCCTTAACTGGCAGTGAACGACAAGCTGTCCAGCACTATCTTGACTCGCTCGCGACGTCGGATTGAGCCCAGTGGGGTGGGGGCACCCATCAACGGGGGTCACACACCGCTTCTTCTCGCGCATCGGGACAGTTGCGCTCCAACGTAAACTCGTGCTCATGGGCGTGGATGGTGACTTCGGGGCTCGGTTGTCGGCGGTGGAGCGGGCTGTCGCGGCCATGAAGCATGAGCGGTCAGGTGTATCACCACGTGAATGAGCTCACGAAAGCGGGCTGGTTGGCATCGGTGAGTACGCGAGCGGGAGAGCGATGATTCCGGTGTGGCTGTCGAGGATGCTCGGCCTGCCCGGCGCGGTGTCCTTCCGTCGCTACCACTCCGTAGTGCGTGCTGCGGGTCTGCTCGCGGACGAAGCGCGGACGCTCGACGCCGCCGCGCTGCGCGATCAGCTTCGGATAGAGGCCCGCGGGCTTCCGGCGCATCCGGCGACAGGGCGATTGCTGGCCCTGGTGCGGGAGGCGGCGTCGCGCACGGTCGGCCTGCGGGCCTTCGATGAGCAACTGATCGCGTGCTGTGCGCTGCTGTCGGGGCACGGTGTGGAGATGGACACCGGGGAGGGCAAGACGCTGGTGGGCGCGCTGGCCGCCGCTGGTCACGCGGCCGCGGGGCGGCGGGTGCATGTGCTCTCGGTGAACGACTATCTCGCGGAGCGGGATGCTACCTGGATGGGCGCGTTCTTCGCCTCGCTCGGAGTGAGCGTGGCCTGGGTCGGACAGCATACGTCTGCTGAGGAGCGGCGTCGCGCGTACGCTTGCGATGTCGTCTACGCGCCCGTGAGCGAGATCGGCTTCGACGTGCTGCGTGATCGTTTCGCGGTCACACCCGCCGAGCGGGTCGATCCGGTGTTCGACGTCGTGATCGTGGACGAGGCGGATGCGGTGATGATCGACGAGGCGATGGTCCCCCTCGTCCTCGCGGGCACCTCGGATGATCAGGCGGATGAGTTCGGTGAGGCGACCGCGCTGGTGGAACAGTTGATACCCGTGGACGACTTCGCGGTCGATCCGGATCAGGCGACCGTGACGCTCACCGACGCGGGGCTGGACCGGAGCGAGGCGCGCCTGGGCGGGATCAATCTCTACGACGCGGAGCACATCGCCACGCTCACGCGCATCAATCTCGCGTTGCACGCGCGTGTGCTGCTGCACCGGGACGTGGACTACCTCGTCACCGACGGGACGATCAAGCTCGTCAACACCACTCGCGGCCGCATCGCGCATCTGCAGCGCTGGCCGGACGGGTTGCACGCGGCCCTCGAAGCGAAAGAGCACCTGCCGGTCTCGGCCCCCGGCGTGATCCTCGACACGATCACTCTCCAAGACCTGCTGCTGCGCTACGAACTCCGCTCCGGCATGAGCGGAACCGTCGTCGCCGTCGCGGAAGAACTCCTGGAGTTCTACGAACTGCCCACCGGCCGGGTGGGGCGGCACGAACCGAACAGGCGTGTCGATGAACCCGACACCGTGCTCCTGACCGAACCCGAGAAGAACCGGGCGATCCTGCATGAGGTCGCTGCCCGGCACCACCGGGGGCAGCCCGTGCTCGTGGGGACGCAGAGCGTGGCCGAGTCCGAAGAGCTCGGCGCGCGGCTGCGTGACGTCGGGATCGACGCTCGTGTGCTCAACGCGAAGAACGACGCCGAAGAAGCAGGCATCGTCGCCCGCGCCGGCGAGCACGCGGCCGTGACGATCTCGACGCAGTTGTCCGGCCGCGGCACGGACATCCGCCTCGGAGGATCAGACGAACACGACAGGGACCGCGTGGTCGCCGCCGGAGGCCTGGCCGTCATCGCAACGGCCCGCTACCCTTCCCGGCGGCTGGACGCTCAGCTCCGCGGTCGAGCGGGCAGACAGGGAGACCCCGGAACCAGCCACACCGTCGTCAGTGTCGAAGACGACCTCCTCCAGATACACATGACGCCGAGGATGCGTGCCCAGATCGTCCGCCAGGGCGAATCCCTCTCACAGGCCGAACGGCGCCGGATGGTCGACGCGTGCCAGGCCGCCGCGGAACGGGCCCGCACCCTGCAGCACCGTCTTACCTGGACCTACAGTCGTGCGATCGCCGCGCAACGCGAAACCGTCCTCGACCACCGCCAGCAGGTCATCGACGGCCACGTCGCCGTACCGCGACTGCGGGAGCTGACATCCGCGAAGCTCACGGCACTCGAGAACGTGCGCGGCCGGGCCGCCGTCGCCACCACCGTACGGGCGGTCGCGCTGCACTACCTCGATGAGCAGTGGATCGCGCACCTCGCGTTGCTCCAGGAAGTCCGTGACGGTATCCACCTCCGTGCACTCGCCGGTCAGCAGCCGACCGACGAGTTCCATCGCATCGCCCTGCGCGAGTTCCACGGCTTCTTCGATGCCGTCTACCGTGACACCGCCGATTTCATCGAAACCCTCAGCCCGGACGACATCGGCCGCGACCCCGAGTACCTGGGCCTGCGCCGACCGTCAGCGACCTGGACCTACATGGCCACGGACAATCCCTTCGGTAGTGCCGGCAGCCGCTTCATGGGCAGGGTCGTCAAGCTCATCCGTAGCGCCGGGTGAAGGTTGCGCTCGCGGCGATGCCTGCCGCAGCGATCCATGCGAGGAGGATGAGTGTGCCGGTTGCGGCGGTGAGTACGGGGTCGGTGTCGGTGAGGTAGAGGAGGCTTCCGGCCTTGTCCGGGAGCCAGCGTGCGTGTTCGGTGAGGCTGCCTGCGAGGGGGGAGACGATGAGGACGAGGCTGAGCATCGTCACCAGGGGTGGGATGAGCGAGCGGAGCAGGACGGTCAGGGCGAACGCGAGCGCCCCGATCAGGACGAGGTAGACCGCTGCCCCGGCGGTCGGCCGCATGCCCACGTCGCTTGTGGCGGCGAGTTGGCGAACGGACAGGGTGATCGCGGCCGTGACCCAGCCTGCGCCGACCGCGATGCCGCTGGCGACGATCGCGGTGACGAGGAAGGCGAGGCTCTTGCCCGCAAGGAGGCTCAGTCGACGGGGTGTCGCGGTGAGCGTGGTGCGGATCTGGCTGCCCTGGTACTCGGTGGCGACGGCGAGCACACCGAGCAGGATGATCCCGATCTGGAGGAACGGGACCGTCGCGAGGGTCACCTGCACGGCGCTGATCGGAACGGTGGAGGATGCCGCGATCGCCGCCGCGAGCACGATCGCGGTGACGATGGTTCCCAGCACGCTGGCCGTGACGACGGGGAGGGTGCGGAGCTTGACCGCTTCCGCTGAGGTGATGCGCGCGAGCGTCATGGTGATCTCATGCGTCCCTGCGTCGGAACACGACGCCCGCGACGATCAGCAGGGCGAGGGTCCAGCAGCCCATGACGATCGCGCCGGGGATGGGTTCGAGGCCGCCGGGGACGACGGAGTCCTCGGGGAAGCCGAAGAGGTTGCGGCCGGCCATATCGGGAAGCCAATGGGCGAGCGGTGTGAGGTTGGTCAGCAGCAGTGAGAACGACACGACCGAGCTGTTGGCGATGAGGATGATGAGCGGGATGATGCCGCTGCGGGCGAGCACGGTGATCGCGAACGCGATGAGGCCCGTGAGCGTCCAGTAGAGGGCACCGCCGGCCCAGCGCCGGACCGCGTGATCGATCGACACGATCTCTGTTCCGGCATCACCGATGATCACGTTCGCGACGACAACGCTGAGCGGCACCGCGACGATCGCAATCGCCGTGACGAGCACGATCACGGACAGTGCCTTGGCGGTCAGCAGTCGCAGCCGGCCGGGGATGGCGGTGAGGGTGGTGGTGATCTGCCTGCCGCCGCCGGCATCGGTGCGGGCGGCGGTGTATTCGCTGCTCATCGCGACGACGCCGATCACGACAGCGCCGACGGTTCCCAGCGGCATCATCGCGAACGCGGTTTCGAACGGCGAGGTGTCCGCGACCCGTTCCGGCTGCCCCGAGGTGACGGCGCCACGGACGGTGACCGCGTTGAGGATCGTGAGCGCAACTGACCCGAGCACCGCCACGGCCATCCCGGCCCATGCCCCGGGGAGGGTCGCGGTCTTGCGCAGTTCTGCGAGGATCGTGCGGAGGAGGCTCATCGGTCCTGTCCTGCCGCGCCGCCGGTGAGTCCGAAGAACGCGTCTTCCAGAGTCGCGTATCCGGCGGTGACCTCCGCGACCGGACCGGCTTTCACGATGCGGCCGTCGGTGATGACGACGAGGTCGTCGGCGATCTCGGCGACCTCGCTCATCAGATGGCTCGACAGCAGGACGGTGCCGCCGCCGTCCGCGTGGCCGCGGAGCAGTCCGCGTATCCATCGGATGCCCTCGGGGTCCAGCCCGTTGACCGGCTCGTCCAGCACCAGAGCTGCGGGTTCGCCCAGCAGTGCGGCGGCGATGCCGAGGCGTTGGCCCATGCCGAGGGAGAACTTGCCGACGCGGGTGCGGGCTGAGCTTTCGAGGCCGACCTGTTCGAGCACGGCGTTCACGCGATGCGGGGGGATGCCGTTGCTGCGCGCGATCCAGGCCAGGTGGTTGCGGGCGGTGCGGGAGGGGTGCGCGCCGGAGCCGTCGAGCATCGACCCGACCGTGCGCAGCGGGTCGCGCAGGTTCCGGTACAGCTGCCCGTCGATCAGGGCTGCGCCTGCGGCGGGATGGTCGAGGCCGAGCAGGACGCGCAGCGTTGAAGACTTGCCCGCCCCGTTCGGGCCAAGGAACCCGGTTACCCGGCCGGAGAGTGCGCGGAAGGACACGTCGGAGACTACGGTCCGTGAGCCGTGGCGTTTGGTGAGGCCGTCGATTGTCAACATCCCTTCATGCCAACAGGTTTCCTCCGCGAAGTCATCGGACCGGGGCAGGGTCGTGCTCGGTCCCAGGTCTCTCAGACCCAGGACCGATGTTTGTGTGTGGGCCGGAATCTAGACTGGGTCGATGGACACCGACCGGCCGATGTGGCGCTCCCGCGCCTGGCTCGTCGCTGCCGTGCTCCTTGCCGTACTTGCTGGCCTGCTCTCGATCGTGGGGGTCGATCGTCCGGCGTCGGCATGGGCGGCGGTCGCGGTCGCCGCCGGGGTGGCTGTGTCGGTGATCGGTTGGGCGTTCGATCGCACCCGACGTCAGCGCCGACGCTACGAGGAGGACCTGGCGGCATGGGCAAGCGAGCGGGCGACTCACGCCGAGCGACTGAGAATAGCCGCCGACCTGCACGACCTCGTCTCTCACGGCCTCGGACTCATCACTGTCCGCGCCGCAGTCGCCCGCACCCTCACCGGCCCGGACGGGGAGAGCGAACGCGCCGACGCGCTCACCGACATCGAACAGGTCAGCCGCGAAACAACCACCGAACTGCGCCGCATGCTCACCGTACTGCGCGACCCTGAAACAGCGCCGCTCCACCCCGCCGACACCCTCGACGACCTCCCCTCGATAGTCCAGGAGGCGACCGCTGCGGGCATCACTACCATCGTCAACGCCCAGGAACTGGGCGACGTGTCACCAGGCGTGCAACTCACGATCTGCGCCGTCGTCCGCGAGACTCTGCACAACACGATCCGACATGCAGGCCCTACCCACGCTCGCGTCACGGTCCGGCGCGACGGGGAATCCATCGTCGTGGACGTGCAGGATGCCGGGCCGCGCGGATCGTGGCAGCCGCACCCCGGAGCAGGGCATGGCCTTGACGGGCTACGCGAACGCGTCACCATCCTCGGCGGCGACCTCCAAGGCCACCCCAACGAACACGGGTTCCGTGTCACTGCCCGTATCCCCGACGTGGTGCGGCCATGACCTCAACACCGAGCTCGCCCGTCGTTCGTGTGCTGATCGCGGACGACCAAGCCCTACTCCGGCACAGCCTAGCCATCCTCATCGACGGCACCACCGACCTCGCCGTCGTCGGGGAAGCGGGCACAGGTGAGAACGCCTCCCGACTTGCCCGTGAGCTCGTCCCCGACGTAATTCTCATGGACATCCGCATGCCCCGCGGCGATGGCATCGAGGCGACCCGTACCATCACCGCCGACCCCACCCTTTCTGGGTGCCGGGTGCTCGTGCTCAGCATGTTCGAGCTGGACGAGTACGTCTACGGTGCATTGCGTGCCGGGGCGAGCGGCTTCCTCCTGAAGGACGCCCGTCCCGATCAACTCCTTGACGCGATCCGTCGCACCCACAGCGGCGAGTCTCTGTTCGCCCCGGCGATCCTGACCAGGCTCATCGAGCACTACACCAGCATCCCCGCAACGCCAGCGCGACGACTGAACGGTCTGACCGAACGGGAGACCGAGGTACTCGCCCTCGTCGCCCGCGGACTGTCCAACGACGAGATCGCCGCCTCGCTCACCATCTCGATCAAGACCGTCAAGACCCACATCGGCAACCTCCTCGCCAAACTCCACGCCCGCGACCGCACCCACCTCGTCATCACCGCCTACGAGACCGGCCTCATCACCCCCGCCTGAACCACGAGATCATCGCCACTCTCCCGATGCGTGCAAGCGGCGGGCACGCTGGACGGATCATCTGCTGTGTCCGTGACCAACCCGCGATCACGGTGTGACACTCAGCACCGAGATCTACAGCACCACCGGGGGAATCGCCGTGCCGAAGACCCGAGGGAGCGCCGACGTCTCCAATACGCCGCGCTCACCCCGGGCCTTCGACGGTACTCAGCGTCGGATCGAACCGGCGACGACCTCTCGGCGGCGCTTGGCCGTACCGACAAGGGCCACAGCTCCCATCAGTAGCAGGATCACGGCCCCAGCAGTCAGAGGGAACACCAGGTCCCCGTCAACGCCAGTCGTGGCAAGCCACTCGCCATTCGGCCCCACCTGCGATGCGATGCCGATCTTGAGGTTGTCCCACCCGATCAGCGACCCGTTGAGATCCTGCACCGCGATCTTGTGATCGCCCAGCGCAGCATCCGCCGGGATCGTGACCCTGGTGTTGCCTCCCGCGTCGAGCGTGACGGTGCCGAGCAGCACCGGGTTCGAGTGCAACCACACCCGCACCTGCTCACCCGCATACGTGGCACCAACCCGGACAGTGATCAGCGAACCACGGCTCGCGGCCTCGGGCACCTCCACCCCGCCACGGGTTGCATCCGTCAACTCCGAGTCCGGCACCGGCGACACTTGATCGTCAGGCTCCTCTCCCGGCCCGCTGCTGCCAGACCGCTGCACGGTCACCTCGTTCGACGTTGGTGACGCCTCCGAGGTGCCCTTCGCATTCACCGCCATGACCGTCGCGGTGTACGTCCCGGCAGGAGCCCGCGCGAATGTCGCCGTCGTCGTCTCGGCGCCGAGCTCCTGCACGATCGGGGCGCCCGTCGTGCCGGTCAGGGCGACCGTGTATCCGGTGATCGGAGAACCCCCATCAGCAGGTGCCATCCACGACACGGTCACGGTCGACCCATCCACGGTCGCAATTGGCGTTGCCGGGGTCTCCGGCGCTGTCGCTTCTGGACGCGGATCCGGGACCGAGGCCACGCGAACCCTGTTCGACGGGGCCGACTTCTCAGACTCACCCATTTGGTTGATCGCGACCAGAGTCGCCGTGTAGGTGCCAGGGGAGAGGTTCCCGAACCCGACCGACGTCGCCTCCGCGACAACCTCACGCACCACGGGCACGTCACCACCGGTCAGCTCAACCCGATATCCCGTGATCGGAGCGCCACCATCTTCAGGAGCGGCCCATTCGATCGTCACCGCGGTGCCATCGACGGTCGCAGTGGGCGCTGCTGGGGCATTGGGCGCGGTCGCATCAGGAACCGTGGTGTCCGTCACCGTGACCGCATCCGAGGCTATCGAGGCAGGTGACGTGCCGATCTCATTCACCGCGACCACGGTTGCCGTGTACGTGCCCGCGGGCACGCCCTCGAACTCGATCTTCGTCGCATCGGCCAGAGCCTCCTTCACGAGCGGCCGCTCGCCACCCAGTAACTGCACCGTGTATCCCGTGATCGCAGAGCCTCCATTGACGGGCGCCGTCCAGGACACGGTCACCGCATCGCCAGCGGCGCTGGCATCGGGCTTCGCGGGCGCGTCCGGCACCGTGGCCACCGGCTCGCTCGCCTCGCAGTTCGCCGGGTCTACAACGGTCGGGTCAACTTTGCCGACAGCGATTGCGAGGGTGAACGGATCGGACACTGCGGTGCCGTCCGCGAGGTTCGCGGTGCGTTCGAACGCGATGCAGTACACGCCCTCGGCGGTGAACGCCCAGTTCCCGTGTACATGGTTCCGAGCACCGATCGGTAAGACATCCTTCTCGTCGATACCGTCGGCGGTGTTGAACCACACGAGCTGCTCGCCGGTCATGCTCTCCGGGTCCGTGGTGTAGATGAAGAACTCGCCCGGGCCGTCCATCCCGGTCAGTCTCCAATCCACGCCATCCTCGAGGGTGCCGACCGGGATGTGGTCGGTCGACCATCCCGGCCACAGAATCGAGGGATCTTGCGTTTCGGGAGCCAGCCAGAACTGCTGCCCCGGCTCACCGAGGAACCCGTATGCCTCTCGAGCGGGTATCTGGCGCTCCGCTGTGGGAAGCAACTGAAATACGACATCCTCAGGCTCGTGCCACGACACCCAACCGTTCTCGCGGCCTGCTTCGGCGCCCTCTGTTGTCGTGTCCTTGATCGTCGTGTCGAGCTTGCCGTCCTCTACGAGGGAGGCGACATCGACGTGTCCGCGATTCAGGATCTTCGTGCCCGACTCGGTCTCCGACCAGTTCGGCACATTCCACGGCTCCTCGTTGTCACCAGGATCGGGCTCCGGTTCGCTGTCGCTATCACCAGGTTCGGTCGCATCCGCACCATCAGTGCACGTTTGTGTCAAGATGCCCGCTTCATGCTCGAAACCGTCGTCAACGGCCACGATCGTGATGCTCTGATCATGTGTCATTTCCCCGTGTTTCTTCGACTGCACTGTCCAGCTCATGTCGACGCAGTACCTGCCGGGTGCGGTGACCTCCCATTGCGTATCTTGCAGACCGCTCTGTGTCCACAGCATTGTTTCGGTGATGTCGGCACTCGTGTCGAAGATCACTCCTTGTCCAGACAGGTCGACGGAGAGGTCCCCTGGTCCCGCGAAATGGGCGATGCTCCAGGTGACATCCCCGTCGAAATCCTGCTGGGGCAGTCCGAAAGTGTTCCACCTTAGAATCGGTACCTCGTCTCGAGCCGAGTCCCAGTAGGAGGTCGCCCCGACGATGTAGTTTCCGTCGTGATATTGTCGGCCATTTCTCTCGATCTGCGCCCCCCGGAAGATCACGTCTTCAAGTCCGTGGCTCTCCGGGGTCTCATTGCGATAACTCGAGTTTTGGAGCAGGGTTGTGGTCAGGCCACCAGTGTCAGAGTTCAGCGAGAGGTTGCCGAAGCCCTGGTCGAAGACGTACGGGGTATCTCCCTCCGCTGGCACGCTGTCGGGCATGGAGATTTCGGGGTAGTCGGTGGATGCGCCGCACGGGGTCACGTCGGCGGGGTCGATTTGGTTGCCGATCACATGGGTCAGCAGGCCACGGTCGGTGTGCCGTGATCCGTCGTCGAGCACGGTGTCGACGGCGATGGCGACGCAGTACACTCCCGGCCGAGTGAAGTACCAGCCAAAGTGGCTGTGCTGTCCGACCTGGGCCATGAACCCGTTCGGGAGCGTCTCCCGAGTGCTGGCGAGGAGGGCGGCGCCATTGACCGTGACCTGGGGAGACCTGGTCAGGGCGAATTCGCCGGGAGCGTCACGACCGTCTGCGCCGGTGACGCCTTCGATCCGGATTCCGACCAGACCGGTCGCGTGTTCGCGCATGCTCTCGTGCTCGGTGCTCAGCCCGACCCAGGGCAGTCCCTGCTCCTGACCGATCGGAGACTCCCACACAGTGGTGCCGGGCTCATTCGTGAGGAAGGACCAGTCGTTGTCACTCGTGAACTCTTCGGGCAGTGTGATCTGTGCTTTGTCGTCGGAGTACAGCACGAAATCGTCCCATTCCAACCAGCCGAAGTCATCGTGGTGGGCGCGCAGTGCGAGCGACAGATCGCCTGTCGCCTCGTCGGTGTCGACCTGCGTTCCGATCGCATCGATGTGCCCGTCATCGACCACTCGGACCGGTTCGCCCACTGTGACGCCCGCGGACCAGCTGGAGGCCTCGGAGTCGCCATTCGCGTTCGTCGCGACGACACTTGCCCGGTAGTTCCCGGCAGGAACTTCCTCGAACACGGCGGTGAGGGTATTTCCATCGACTTCGGCAGTGAAGGTCTCACGGTTGGGGTCGCGAAGCGTGACGGTGTATCCGGTGATCGGGTCGCCGCCGTCGTCGCCAGGGGCCTCCCAGCTCACTGTCACCGTGCCGTTCTCTGCTGTCGCAACCGGTGTCGAAGGGGCGTCCGGGATGATCTTTGCCGTGGGTAGCTCCGGTACTTCTCCTGTGGCCATGCCGCATTCGGCGTCGGCAGGAACCTGGTCGCCGACCGCGATGCGAACGGTGCTGGTGTCGGATACGTCCGTTCCGTCGGCAAGAGATGCGGCAGCCGTCATATCGAAGCAATACATGCCCGAAGCGCCGAACGCTGCCTCAGTCGGTGTCTGTTGTTTGGGCAGCTCAAAGGTGGTGTCGATCTCTTGCGGTGTGCCATCGCGCTGCTGGCCGGTGCCCCAGCGGAAGAGGTCCCCCGGCGCTTCGGGACCGGGTTCGCCTTCGGCGCGGGCAGGCACGTCGTAGAGCATGAAGGTTCCGGGCGCGACGACGTTCGAGAGCGTGAACTTGATCGCGGGGTCTCCCGGATCGAGCGTGGTGTCACCAAAGGACGGATCTGTGTCTATGACGAACAGCGCTTCGTCAGGCTGGGATGAGTAGCCGTTGCCCGACGTGTTCCAGCGGATCTCGCCGCTTGCCCCGAGCCATGAGAACTCTTCGGCTTCGGGTACGTTCCGTGTTGCGGCTGTGGGCACTCGGAGCTGCACGTCGTTGAGGCCCAAGACCGGCGCCGGAACAGGGTTGGCCCACCACTTGCCGTCGAGCATGCTGACCCCGGCGACCAGATAGACCTGATTGGACTCCTCTGGTGTCGCAGCGAATGCTGAAGGTGCGATCAGGCTGCTCGCGAGCACGGCCGCAAGGAAGCCAGCTCCGATTCGAAGGGCTTTCCAACTCCGACGGTTCGTACCGGGTGTTGTGCGGGCTATCGTGTCATTCTTGGTCATGCTTCCTCATCGATTGAGACATGAAGCATCGTGTGGGGTTACCCGTCTGGTGACCCCACACGATGCGGAGATGGTCGTTTAGCTGATCGTGAAGGTGAACGCCTGAGTGCCTGCGCTTCCTGCGCCTGGGATCAGGAAGTTGAGCCCGAACGAGTCGCCGCCGCAGTCCCCATCGTCAGCCGTCAGAGTCCACGTGCCGTGGACATGGGTGTTGCTCGGCAACGTTTCAAGGCCGCCCGAGGCGATGCTGAATGACGTGCTGGCGAACGAGACCGTGCCCCCTGTGGTCACCAACGCAACGCTGTAGTTGGTGCCAGTGGAATTGTCGAAGCCGACATCAGGGGAAGTGCTCGAGTTGACGTTGCTGATCGTGTACACTCCGCCCGAGCAACTGACGCCGGCATTCGCCGTGCTGAACTGGTAGACGTAATCGTCGGCCAGCGGCCAGCTATGGAACGAACCATCTGATCGTTCTGATCCAGGTACGTTACTTCCGCTGATTGTCTCGATCTTCAGGATGTCATTGTGGCCATTTGTGATGTTGATCGTCGCCGCTTGTGCGGCCGAAGCCCCGCCGATCGCGAGAGCAGCTGACGCGAAAAGCGCGCCGACGGTGAGCGCGGCGCGGCGGACGAAATTACCGACCTTGGGTGAGGGCTGCTTGACGGGAGAGTCAAGGGTGTGATGGGACATGATGCTCCTAATTGAGGATTGAAGTGTGATTTGCCAGTGCAACGATCTGTCGTGCACATGAATCGGGCTGTCAGCCCGGTGAGGTGTCAGGCGGAGTCTTCCGCAGGCGGGCCGCGTTCTCGGAGGATGGCAGCCAGGAACCGAGAGGCCAGTAATACGCGAACCCACGTCCGCTCGCCGATGATGAGGCGCTCCGACTCTTGATCGTGGCACCCGCAGGAGCATGCGATGCCCGTGGCGCAGTGATGATCCTCCGTAGGCGAGTGTCGGCGTTTGTCGGCGACTCGGCAGACTGTGCAGAGTCTTGACGTGGGCGCACTCTGCGGCACCGTGGTGGTGCTGGTGCGGTTCGCCATGTTCGCGCCCGTCCAAGGTAGAAGGATTCAATCCTTATTGAGAAGCGTTATCAAATACAAACATAGGTGAATGCTGAGAGTTCCGTCAATACGCATCCCCTCCGGGTTCTATCTGGACCAACAAGCGTGCTCGCTGTGCGGGGCCTCACAAGATGCGGACGGCCGGGTAGGAGGGCCGAACCTGTTTGCGCGCCACTTACGAGGCGTTGTGTGACATGGATGTGCTCACGATGTCGCTGGCTGTCCGCAAAGATGTGGAGTCGCCGCGTACCCGGCGACGCCGATCGCCGCAACGATGACTGCTCCGTCTGGGCGCGCCCCACCGGCTCGCCGACTTAGCGGGCGGGAGGCCCCGACTGCCGCCCGCACCAAGATGGTCCATATGATTGCTGGTGGTGGGCGCGCATCGCCGGCGCAGCCTGCTGAAGGCGGACGGATCACCGCGCACGCCGTGTCGGCGTGACCGGCAGCGCGATCGTCCAGACCGATCGCGACGGCGGCACCGATCCAGAAGAGGACCGGCGTAGCGCGCGCCCTCGCTTCGATGATGGACATGCCCGGAAGACAGCCGCTCCCTCAGCCGCGGATGGTAGCGATGTTTGAGATTCGTCGGTCAGTGATGCGCGAAGGCGGGCGGACGGCTTTCGCCACCCACCCGCCAACTTCGGTCGAGCTGCTACTGGTCGAGCAGTTCCTCGAGCGTCACGATCTCCTCTCCACCGTCCTCCTCTCTCACGAATCCGGCGGCCTCGCGTCGCTTGG
The DNA here is from genome assembly GCF_052099035.1 of Microbacterium sp. Lineage (GTDB taxonomy): Bacteria > Actinomycetota > Actinomycetes > Actinomycetales > Microbacteriaceae > Microbacterium. The sequence continues at coordinate 101,559 of NZ_JBQDSX010000003.1, forward strand.
CAAGGCGGCGGCCGAACAGGAGCGCTCCGCCACTGGCCAGAAGCGCGAGCGCTCCGTACGCGCCAAGGCCGATCAGCCATCCGTTCGCGCCGGTCTGGGCAAGTTCGCTGGGCGGAGCTTCCGTGTCTGGATAGTTCGGCGTTATCTGGACTTCGGAAACCGTGGTGGTCTCCCCGGGGGCACCGCAGATGCCTCGGTGGATGCTCTCACCCTCCGCGTTCAGGAGTGTCTCGATCCAGTAGTAGGTGCCGATCTTTTCGAACACCACCTCCGCTGAACGGTATTCGCCTGGCCTTGTCACGGCGATCGGGTTCTCGAGGGTGTCGAAGACGCGATTCTCGGCATCGCAGACCGGTTCGTCACCGTCCTGCTGGTATGCCTCGAACACCAGGCTGGTGCCCTCGGGAATAGGGCCGGTGACGATAGCGATGTCGTGTGCCGGGTTTCCGAGTACAACGTTCGGGACTGCCTTGGTAGTCACCTTCAGCTCCTCGCCATTGGTCACGACAGTAGCCTCACCTGGCGCGCCACATTTCCCTTCTGACAGCACCTCACCGTCGACGTCGTAGAGAGTCTCCACCCAATACACGTTTCCTGCCGACTGCGCTGCAGTGTTGCCCGAGTAGTAGACGCCGGCCTGGGGAACTGGAATCTGCTGGCTGGTGAAGAACGGTTCCACATCACATACCGGGGTCTCGCCTTCGGGCTGGGGACCGTAGGCGCGGAACACGAGAGACGCTCCTTCTGGGACGGTGCCTTGGACGAGGGCGGTGTCTTGGAAGGGTTCGCCGACGAGCGCGGCAGGGGCCGCCTGCGTGATTACCGTCACCGGAAGTTCGGCTGCGGGGGTCTCGGGGACGTAGAAGCGTTCGCGAACGTCAGCGGGGGAGGACTGGAACGGCTGGACGCGGTCGTCGCCTTCGAACGTGCTGACGATCACGTAGTAACCCGGCTTCGTCGGCGTGATCCGGTCCTCATCGGTGTACCCGATCTGGTAGACGCCGTTGCGCGCTGGGGTGATGATGCTGGTCAACTCAGGCTGGTCTGTGAGGTCGAGGTCGTCGGTCAGGACGGTGTCTGTGGCGAACGGCCCGTAGACCGTGTGGGTGACCTCTTTCGCATCGGGGCCCCAGTATCCGTCGCCGGTGAAGTCGGGGTGGTTGGCGGGGAACCCCGAGGTGACGATCGTGTCGAACGCGCGGCCACCGTCGTGGACGTTGTACTCGCGCAGCTGACTGGTGATCTCGACCGGATGGCGGACACTGGTCGACTCGACCGGGATGCCGTACTCGTCGGCCCAGTCGGAGGCGATGTAGTCGCGCACACCGTCAGACTGGGAGGCGAGACGCATCTGCCACACCCAGGTCACGAACCCGGCGTTCGGTAACACGACCTCGGGAGAGGTATACGTGCCGGGGCCGGTTGCGGTGACCGTCACTGTCCCCACTGGTACGGCTGCAGGGTCGATGGCGGGCGCCTGCATCGGCGGCAGCGTGCCGGGCACCTGATAGGCGGTGCCTTCGAACATGACCGGCACGTACTCGCCGTCTATCTTCAGCCAGACCCCGTTGCTGGAGGACACGGTGATCGTGTCGGTGACCGCGTCGCCGGGTACGACGAGACGTTGGTTCGCTTTGGAGGCCGCGATGGGCTGGAAGGGAACGATGCTGGTCTCGGCGACTTGCCCGAACCGGTCGGTGAACGAGTCCGTGAGGTACTTCGCGACGTCCCCTTGTGCGCGCTTGTCGATCTGCCATACCCACGTGTAGAACCCGGACTCGGTCGCGGTGATCGTCTCCGGCGCCGCATAGCTTCCGGTGCCGGTCAACTCCAGTTCCACGACGCCGGCGATGGGTGCTCCGGTCGGCGCGGTGTCGGCTTCAGTGGGCTGCTCATCGAACGGACCATACAGGGTTCCGGTCGTTACGACTGGGATCGGCTTCCCGTCCAGGTGGATCCAGGTTCCCTTGGATACGCCCACGGTGACCTGGTCGCGGAAGGTGTCACCTTCTGCGACGAACCGGGAGGACACCTGGGTGGTGATGGTGGGCTGGAAGTCGAGCTCTATCACAGGGGACTGCGCGTGCGCGTCGAGTCCCATCGGTGACGCACCGCCCAGCAGCCGCTGCGAACCTGGCGTGTCGTACAGGTTCACGCGTGCGCCCAGGCCACTGCTGGGAACGCTCGCTGCGGCTTCGATCTGGTAGGAGGGGACTCCGTCGACGGGGGTGCCGGTGATCGGGAAGCTGCCCGGACCAAGCGTCCGGCTGCTCTGCCCGTCGGCGAACACGGCGTTCGTCAGCGTGACCGTGCCCGACAGGCTCGCCGGGGAAGCAGACACCGTGAGAGTTCCCGCGTACTGATCGGTCATCGTGATCGACAGCGCAACCTGTGGGTTCACCGCATGGTTCGCGTTGGCTTCTGCTCGCATCTGAGCGAGGTTCGCGAGGATCTGGGGCCGGTTCGCTGCGGGGGCGCGGGTGATGTAGTAGTCGTCCCCGGACATGCCGTGCTGGTTGTAGTGGACAGGATCGGCAATCGACCAGACGAACAGTTGGATTGCGGCGGTCACATGCGGGTCACCAGACTGCCCCCATTTCGCCATCACATAGTTCAGCTTCGCCAGATCCGTTTCGGTGAGGCGGGACCCGCTCTGCGACTCCAAGTCGGAAACGGTGACCGGACCGGTCGTGTTACCCCACGGGCCGGGGGCACCCAGATCCATGCAGTACACCTGTGTGCCATCGGGGCCGATGTACGAGCCCAAGATGCCCACATCGTCAACGGATCCGAACCCGGGTCCGATGGTGGCTGCGTGTGCGGCGGGGGCAGTGCCGATCCCGATCGTGAGGGCAAGGAGCAGCCCGGAGATCAGCATCGCGACCCACCGGGCGAGACCACCGAATCCGGGCGGGCTTTCACGTGGACTATTGCGTAAGGTCGCGTCTTCGAGCCGTGTGGTGCTCATCCGTTCCTCCTGTGTCTGCGCGAGACGACCTGCCCCGCATCCGTGACGGCGCAACAGCCATCAGGTGGAGGTGCCCCGCCTCGTCCACCGCGCGGACTCGGGGCGAGGTGCGGTGCACCTTCTCTGCGTGGACGTGCAGTGCACCTTCTCTGTGTGACGGTGTCGATGCGGGTGATGTCTGCTGGGGACGGGTACCGGTATCTGCTCAAAAGTGTCGTCGCCGGCGACGGCAACCGGGACCTCGCAGAACCGCTGACCCGCTACTATCTCGAGAAAGGAAGCCCGCCCGGGTTCTGGACCGGCTCCGCACTCCCCGGCCTGGAAGCGGAGGCGATCAGTGCGGGCGCTGAGGTGACCGAGGAACAGCTCCGGCTCCTGCTCGGACAGGGACGCCACCCCACAACAGGGGAGCATCTGGGCTCCGCATACCGCACCTTCCTCAGCTACCGGGAACGCGTGTCCCGCCGCGTCGATGCACTGCCCTCCGAGCTGACCGACGAAACCCGACACCAGGAGGTCGCGCAGATCGAGGCCGAAGAGAAGGCCCGCCCGCAGCGCCGCCCGGTCGCCGGGTATGACTACACCTTCTCCGTACCAAAATCCGTCAGCGTGTGGTGGGCGGTCGCGGATGGCGGCACCCAGGCGATGATCGTGAACGCACACCACGAGGCGATGAAAGAAGTCCTCGCCCTGTTGGAACGCGACGTGGCCATGACACGGATCGGGCACGACGGGCTCGCGCAGGTTGAGGTGACCGGGATCCTCGCCACCGCGTTCGACCACTACGACTCCCGCTCCAACGAACCGCAACTGCACACCCATGTCGTGATCGCGAACCGGGTCCAGGGCGTCCACGACGGTAAGTGGCGGGCCATCGACGGGCGCCCCATG
>NZ_JBQDSX010000004.1:0-60546 GCF_052099035.1 Microbacterium sp.
AGAGCGGCGGGTGGATCAGCCTTCGACGATGGCGATCGCGTCGATCTCGACGAGCATCTCTTCGCGGGGGAGGCCGGTGAAGACGGTGGTGCGCGAGGGGAGCACTCCGCTGGGGCTGTGTGCGTTGACGAAGGCGCCGTAGGCGTCGTTCATTGCGGCGAAGTCCGACCGCTGGGTGAGATAGACGCGCAGCATGACGACGTCATCGAAGCTCGCTCCGGATGCCTCGACGATCGCCTTCACATTTTCGAGCGTGCGTGTCGTCTGCGCGGCGACGTCGCCGGGAAAAAGGTACTCATTCGTCACCGGATCGACCGGTCCCTGGCCGGAGACCTGAACGAACGGACCCTTGCGCACACCCTGCGAGAAGGTGTGTGCGGGGGCGGGAGCGGCGTCGGTCGTGATGCGGGTCTTCGTGGTCATCTCTTCATCCTAGTAATCTTGTTAGATGCCTCTACTAATTACGGATGCGCCATGCTTCTGAGCGCGCAGCAGGCTGCTGCCGGACGCATACGCGTCTACCGGGGAGCCACGGTCATCGACGGCACTGGCGCTGATCGATACGAAGCGGATGTCGCCGTCGAGGGTGCGCGCGTCGTCGCCGTCATCCCCCGGGAGCACCCGCGGCCCCTGGAGCTCCCTGATGGCAGCGTCACCATCGACGCACGGGGTCTGGTCCTTGCGCCCGGATTCATCGACATGCACGCGCACAGTGACCTCGCCGTACTCACCGGTGCCGCGCATGAGGCGAAGGTCAGGCAGGGCGTCACCACCGAGGTCATCGGTCAGGATGGACTGGGCTACGCACCGCTCGATGACGCCTCAGCATCCGTCATTCCCGCGCAGATCGCCGGGTGGAACGGGATGGTCGACCGCGCACCGTGGCGCACGATGGGCGACCTGCTCGCTGCGATCGATGCGGCGACTGTGGCGAATGTTGCCGTGCTCGTGCCGCAGGGAAACCTGCGGATGATGACGGTCGGCCATGAGAACCGGGCGGCGACTCCGGCCGAGCTCGACGCGATGTGCGATCTCCTCGGCGCAGCACTCGATGCCGGAGCGTTCGGAATGTCGAGCGGGCTGACCTACACGCCCGGCATGTACGCCTCGACCTCCGAGCTCGAGGCACTCTGCCGTGTTGTCGCCGAGCGCGGCGGGTACTGGGCGCCGCATACGCGCAGCTACGGCGGGGGAGCGCTGGATGCGTACCGTGAAGTGCTCGAGATCGGCCGCCGCACGGGCTGTCCTGTCCACCTCACCCACGCCACGATGAACTTCGCCCCCAATCGCGGGCGGGCAGCGGACCTGCTTGCGCTGGTCGATGCGGCCATCACGGACGGCGTCGACGTGACCCTCGACACCTACCCGTATCTGCCGGGCGCGACCACGCTCGCCGCCCTCCTGCCGAGTCGGCTCGCCGGTGGCGGAGACCTCATCGCCGGTATCAGGGCGCTCGATCCCGCGGGGCGCGAGCAGGTGCGCGTCGAACTCGAGGAGATCGGATGCGATGGCTTCCACGGGGAGCGCGCGGATTGGTCGCAGATCGAGATCTCGGGGACCGCGAACCCCGCACTCGCCGGCCTCGTCGGCCGTACCGTCGCCGAGATCGCCGCGGACGAGGAACGGCGCGCTGTCGACGTGGTACTCGACACGATCGTCGCGGATGCCGGAGCCACCGGCATCCTCATGCACATCGGCGACGAGCAGAACGTCCGCGAGATCATGCAGCATCCGGCGCATGCGGGTGGCAGTGACGGCATCCTCATCGGCGCGAAACCCCACCCCCGTGGTTTCGGCGCATTTCCGCGCTATCTCGGGCACTACGTGCGCGAACTCGGCATCCTCAGCCTCGAGCAGGCGGTGCGGCACCTTTCCGGGGCCCCTGCACGCCGGCTCGGCCTCGACCGGGGGGATGCGCCGCGTGGCGGGATCCGTGCGGGAGCGACGGCCGATCTCGTGCTCTTCGATCCCGATACTGTCGCCGCGGGCGCCACCTTCGATGACCCGCGTGCGCAGCCGACCGGAATCATCGAAGTGCTCGTCGCCGGCGTCGCGGTGGTCACCGGCAGCGACGTCACGGGCGCGACGCCCGGTCACGCGCTGCGGATGCCGCCGCCTCCTCACCGTGCGACCGTGCCGCTGATCGCCGCTGAGATCGATGCGCAGGCCGAGGCTTTCGTGCTGCACGCCGGCGCCGCCGTGATCGCGCCGGATGCGCTGGCGGGTGTTGCTGCGATCCTGCGCGAGAGTCTGGGGCTCAGCGAGCACGTGGACGCGCATGCACGCGCGATCGAGCTGCGCGTGGACGAGAGCCTCGGCGGCGACGAGGCTATCCGCATCCATGCGACGGCGGAACGAATCACACTTCTGGGGGGCGCCCCGGTCGGGGCGTTCCGCGCCGCGATGACCCTGCGCCAGTTGATCGCGCCCGAAAGGGCAATTGGGCGCGGTGCCGAGCGCTCGCACCGTGCTGAACTGCCCTCTCGGGGCGCGCGCATCCCCGCCGGCACCTGGCAGGGAGAGCCGGCCTTCGGGTGGCGGGGTGCGATGCTCGATGTGGCACGGCACTTCCGGCCGGCCGAGGACATTCGGCGCCTCATCGATCTGCTCGCCGCCCATCACCTCAACGTGCTGCACCTGCATCTCACCGACGATCAGGGATGGCGCTTCGAGGTGCCCGGATATCCGCGGCTCACCGAGATCGGTGCCCGCCGCGAAGCCACGCAGCGCGGCCACGGACCGCTCGCGACCGTCGAACCGGGCGTGCACGCGGGCTTCTACACGACCGCCGAGCTCCGCGAACTCGTCGCATACGCAGCCGAGCGCTTCGTCACCCTCGTGCCCGAGGTTGAGCTGCCCGGTCATGTGCAGGCCGCGCTCGCCGCATACCCCGCACTCGGCAATATCGACATCGGTGATCCTGTGACCGAGCCCTGGGAGAGATTCGGTGTGAATCCGCGCGTGCTCGCCCCCACGGAGGAGGCTCTGACCTTCGGCCGGGCGGCCATCGATGCGCTGTGCGACGTGTTCGATTCGCCGTGGATCGGCATCGGCGGCGACGAGGTACCGGTCGAGGAATGGGCGCGCAGTTCCGCAGCGGCCGAGCGGATGCAGGAGCTCGGCCTCGCGACACCGCACGATGTGCAGCCGTGGTTCACGCGCCACTTCGTCGAGCACGTTCGTTCGCGCGGGCGCACCGCGCTCGCCTGGGATGAGGTGCTCGCCGGGGATGTGCCCGATGACGTCACGATTCTCGCCTGGCGTGGGCCGGTTGCGATGTCAGAGGCACTGCGCCGCGGAATCCCGGTCGTCGGGTGTCCCGACCTGAATGTCTACCTCGACTACCGCCAGTCGGACTCCGCCGAGGAACCGGTGCCGGTCGGTCCGCCTCTGACGCTGGAGCGCGTGTACAACTTGAGCCTGCCGGAGGGGGTCATGGGCGGACAGGCCAATATCTGGACTGAGCACCTGCCGACCCGCGATCGGGTCGACTTCGCGGCGTTCCCGCGCCTGTGCGCTGTCGCCGAGCGGCTCTGGGCGGGGGGAGCGCCCGGTGACTTCGATGCGTTCCTCCGGCGTCTTCCGACGCATCTCGAGCGACTTTCGGCCGCCGGAGTGCAGTATCGTCAGCTCGACGGACCGACACCCGATCAGCGTCGGCCCGGCATCCCTGGGAAGCCGATCAGCATCGCCGACCGCGAGCAGATCGTGACGGAGCTCGTAGAAGAACTCCGACTTGCGCAGACCCCTGTTCGTAAGGTGAACTAACAAACATGTCCGATTCGGGTGAGCCGAGGCAGTCGAGCGCTGCCGAACACGTCAGCGCAACGCCGCACGCCTTCGGCCCGGCCCGATCCCTGCGATCGCGCACCAAAGTGCTCCCGGAGCACGCGCGTGGACACAACAGGGCGCTCGTCCTGCAGACCCTCTATCACGCGGGTTCCATGAGCCGCGCGGATCTCTCGCGCGAGACCGGACTCACCCGCGTGACCATCTCCGACCTCGTAGCGGAGTTCATCGCCGACGGAATCGTCGTCGAACTCGGCATCCGTGAGACGACGGGTCCGGGGAAGCCGCCGATTCTGATCGATATCGACCGGTTGGGGCATCAGATCATCGGGCTTGATCTCTCCGACGCCGAGGTGTTCCGCGGTGCGGTGCTGAATCTCGACGGCGACGTCGTGGAGCGTCGCGAGGTCGCTCGTCCTGCTCAGCCCGACGGGGATGCCGCGTACAACGCCGTGCTCGAGCTCAGCCGTGAACTGATGGCCGTCTCCACCGCAGCGCTGCTCGGAGTGGGCATCGGAACCCCCGGTGTGGTGCGACCGGACGGCGTCGTGCTCAATTCACCGAACCTCGGCTGGACCGATTTTCCTCTCGAAGCCAGGCTCGGCCGCGATCTCGAGCTGCCCGTGCTGGCACGAAACGATGCGAACGCCGCGGTTCTCGCGGAATACACCTTCGGAGATGCCCGATCCGACTTCATCCTGATCAAGATCGGCGTCGGCGTCGGTGCGGGTCTCATCTCCGGCAGCCAGCCGCTCATGGGCAGCCGATTCGCGGCGGGTGAGATCGGACACGTCGTCGTGGGCACCGACGGGGGACCGCACTGCGTCTGCGGCAGGGACGGATGCCTGGAAGCCTGGCTCAGCGTCACCCGTTTGCGCGACGAGGTCGACGCGCGCCCCGAGTCCCGCGAAGAGATTCTGCGTGATGCCGGCACGCGCATGGCGATCGCGATCGCTCCGATCATCACAGCGCTGGATCTGTCCGAGGTCGTGGTCTCCGGGCCATCTGACCTCCTTGGCGGGCCGCTCATCGACGCAGCCACAGAGACGCTGCGTTCCCGGACGCTGGAAGGCGTTTTCGACGACGTCGTGATTCGGCTCACCCGTCAGGAAGACATCGTGCTGCGCGGAACTGCGGTCATGGTGCTCTCAGGACAGCTGGGGGTCTCCTAGTGGCAGCAGCGGCCATTCGTATCGGCCTTGATATCGGCGGTACCAAGACGGATGCCGTGGCCGTCGACGGCAGCGATAAGATCCTCGGACGCATCCGCCGCGCGACCGGTCACGGCGATGAAGCTGTCGTGACCGATGTTGTGGACAGCGTTCGCGAGCTGCAGGAGGAGGCCGGCTTCGACTTCTCCGATGTGCGCAGCGTTGGCGTCGGCATCCCCGGTCTGGTCGATTCGACGAAGGGCCACGTGCTGCACGCGGTCAATCTCGGGGTGGAATCCTTGGACCTGGCCGCACGAGCCGGTGCCAGACTCGGCGTACCGGTCGCGGTCGAGAACGACGTGAAGGCGGCGGCGCTCGGCGCCGCGGCTCTGCGCGGATCGGATGCCCGATCATCGATGGCCTATCTGAACCTCGGCACCGGGGTCGCAGCCGGCATCGTCGTGGACGGTCGCATCTGGCGCGGCGCACACAGCACAGCTGGAGAAGTCGGACACATCTCGGTGGATCCTGCCGGGCGACTGTGCACGTGCGGTCAGCGCGGCTGCATCGAGACGCTCTGTGGCGGTGGTGCGCTCGCACGTGCCTGGGGGCATCCCGGCGCGTTCCCCGTACGCGACATCTTCGACGCGGCAGAGGGCGGCGACCCGGAGGCCCTCGTGCTCCGCGGCGATCTCGTGCGCGGCGCTGCCGCCGCGGTTCGCGTCCTCATCCTCAGCACCGATGTGCAGACGGTCGTCATCGGGGGCGGGATCACCGCGCTCGGCACGCGCCTCGGCGACGGCATCCGCACTGCCCTCATGACGGATGCTGACGGCTCACCGTTCCTGCGGTCGCTGCGGCTCGATGAGAGAATTGAACTACTTCCTTCCGGTTCCCCTGCGGCCGCCCTCGGCGCCGCGCTGGTCGGAGTGCACGCCCCCGAACAGGAGATCGCCATCCATGGCTGAAGTCGTCATCGTCGAGAACCCCGCAGCTGCCGGAGCGCTGGTCGCAGATGAGATCGTGCGGTTGATCGCGCGCCGCCCGGATGCCGTGCTCGGGCTTGCCACCGGATCGACTCCGCTCCCGGTGTACGAAGCGTTGCACGGCCGGCTCGCGGGCACAGACGTATCGCAGGTGCGCGGGTTCGCGCTCGACGAGTACGTCGGCATCGACCCCGCTCACCCCGAGAGCTACCGCTCGGTCATCACTCGGGAAGTCGTCGAACCCCTCGGCCTCGACCCCGACCGGATTCGCACGCCCAATGGCGCCAACGACGGTGTCGAGCACGCCGGTGCCGACTACGAGGCCGCCATCGAGGCCGCCGGAGGCGTCGACCTGCAGATCCTCGGAATCGGCACCGACGGACACATCGGGTTCAACGAACCGGGCTCGTCGTTCGCATCCCGCACGCGCGTGAAGACGCTCACCCAGCAGACCCGCACGGACAACGCGCGCTTCTTCGACTCGATCGATGATGTGCCGATGCACTGCATCACGCAGGGCCTCGGCACCATCCTGCGCGCACGCCACCTCGTGCTGCTCGCCTTCGGCGAGGGCAAGGCGCGAGCCGTGGCAGCGGCCGTCGAGGGTCCCCTCAGTGCGATCCTGCCGGGCTCCGCCATCCAGCTGCACGAGCACGTGACAGTGGTCGTCGACGAGGCCGCGGCATCACAGCTCAAGCTCGCCGACTACTACCGGCACGCCTTCGACAACAAGCCCGCCTGGCAGGGTCTCTAAGCCTGAGCCCGCCTGGTCGGTTCCTGAGCCTGCTTCGTCGGCCCCTGAGCCTGCCTGGTCGGTCCCTGAGCTGCCCTGGCCGGCCCCTGAGCCTGTCGTTCCGGTCCCTGAGCCTGTCGAAGGGCCGGCCAGGCGATCGGCAGCAGATGCTCGAGGCTCAGCGGCGCGAGCTCGAGGGTGCCGATGTGCTCGGGGCTGATCCAGCGCAGCTCCGCGATCTCAGCCTGAACGGTGACGGCATCCGCATCGATCGTGAATGCGAAAGCATCCGCGATCACTCGGTGGCCCGGCTCGTTCGCCGCGGCTGAGATGAACCGGCCGAGTGGGCGCAGATCGCCCTCGGCGACGGTCAGGGCGAGCTCCTCCTGGAGCTCGCGGATCAATGTCTGCGCCGGGTTCTCGCCGGCCTCGGGCTTTCCTCCCGGCTGCATGAACGCGGTCGTGTCCTGCTTGCGAACCACGAGCACGCGACCGTCTCGGTCGTGGATGATCGCGGCGCTGACATGAATATCAGGCACGGTCGAACACCTTTCCCTGGTTCAGGATGCCGAGCGGATCGAACACTCGTTTGATCTGTCGTTGGAGCTCCCACTGATCCTCGCCGAGCTCCTCGGCGAGCCAGCGGCTCTTCAGCATCCCGATGCCGTGTTCTCCGGTGAGCGTGCCACCCAATCGGATGGTCGAGCGGAACAGATCGTCGGCGGCGGCCCAGACCACGTCGGGTACTTCCTCGCCCTCGAAGATGAAGTTCGGGTGCAGATTGCCGTCACCGGCGTGTGCGATCGCGGGGATGACCAATCCGTACTGCTGTTCGATCCGGGCGATCTCGTCGTACATCTCCGGCAGAGCGCTGCGGGGCACGGAGACGTCTTCGATGAGAGTCGTGCCCAGATGCGCGAACGCGCCGTGCATCGCGCGACGGATCGCGAGCAGACGCTCGCCCTCGTCATGGTCGTAAGTCAGCGTCACGCCGCCACCGGCGGCGCGCAGCACATCGGCGATGCGATCGGCATCGACACGGGCGGAGGGTCCGTCGGTCTGGATCGTGAGCTGAGATGTCGACGGCGGGGGAGCGGGCAGGGACAGGTACGAGTGGACGGCAGCGAGGCTCGTCGCATCGATGAGCTCCATGATCGCCGGTTGAATTCCGGATGCCGTGACCGCTGCGGAGCCGGCCGCCGCCGCCCGCACGCTCGGGAACACTGCGGTGAGCGTGCATGTCTCGCCTTCGACGACGCGCCGGAGCTTGAGGGTCGCCCCGACGACGACGCCGAGCGTTCCCTCCGAACCGATGACGAGCGAGGTGAGATCGAGTCCGGTCACGCCCTTCACGCTGCGGTGACCGAGATGCATGAGGCGCCCGTCGGCGAGCACGAGGTCGACACCGAGTACGGCATCGCGCACGACACCGTACTTCGCGCAGAGCAGCCCACCGGCACCGGTGGCGATATTGCCGCCGACGGTGGAGATCTCCCGGCTGGCGGGATCCGGCGGCCACCAGAGTCCCTGTTCGGCGAGCTGCGCATTGAGCTCGGCGTTGAGAATTCCGGGTTCGACGACGGCGATCAGATCATCCGGGCGGATCTCCAGCGCGCGGTTCATCCTGATGGTGGACAGCACGATCTCACCGGGTCCGGCGTTCGCAGCACCGGCCAGGCCCGTGCCGGCGCCGCGTACGACGACGGGTGTACGGGTCCGGGTCGCGATCCGCATGGTCTGCTGCACGTGCTCGACGGTCTCGGCGTGCACGACGGCGAGCGGCTGGCCGGGCGAACTGTGCCCGGAACGGTCGCTACGTGCAGCCTCAAGGGTGGTTCCGGTGACATCGACGAGGTCACCGAGTGCGTCCCGCAGGGCCGCAGCGACGGTCACTGCAGGTTTCTCCGACCCGTGACAAGACCGCAGGCCACCGCGACTACAGCAAAGGCGATGCCCGCCCAGGCCTGACCCATCGTCCACCACGCGAGCGTGACGCCGGCGTAGATGAGCAGTTCGACAATCGCGCGGATGAACGGATGCAGCCGCAGCATAGATCGTGGGGAGAGGAAAAGCGCCCAGATGAGCAGCACGACGGCGGGAGTGCCGATGCCGAAGACCAGGCCCCACGGGAACGGCCACATCGTGAACCCCCAGAGAGCCAGAGATGCCAGTGCGACGATCAGGACGATGGTCCGGATGATCTCCAGGGGAGTGATCCCGGGACGGTTCGGGTCGGAGACGGCATCAACGGCTTCGGGCATGACCCCAGTCTATTCGGCCGGTACGGTGTCCTCGGCCGGTGCGGTTTCGGCGAGTAGCGGCGTCGGCTCCTCGTCGACGGGAGCGGTCTGCTCGGCCGGGATTTCCTCGGCTGGGGCGTCTTCCTCGGGGACGACGGGCTGGTCTTCGACGACGGGTTCCTCGATCGGTGCCAGGTCGGCGTCGGCGTCTTCTGCGGTGGGCTCCTCGGTGGGAACTGCCTCGGGCTCCGTGTTCTCGGAGGGACGCGCGGTCTGGACCGCTGTCGGCTTCTCAGCGGTGGCAGCGGCTTCGGTCGCGACGCTGCGGGTGAGTCCGAGAGCCAACAGCGAGGATGTGAGCGGGTGCTCCACGCCGTCATCGGTGAGGTAGTGGATGGTGACCTTCGCATTGCTCAGGATCTGGGGGAGGGTGGGCCGCAGGTCGAGGACGCCAGTCCCCGCCACATCGAGAACGATCTGATCGGCGCCGGCAGTGCAACCGTTGATGAGCGCCTGCACGGTGGTACCAGGAACCCCCTGCACGGTGATGCTGAGGTGGGTCTTCCATGCGCTGTCGATGGAGACCGATGTTTCAACGACTGTCACTGATTCTGTGGGACCTGCTGGATCTGGCGCTTCTTCACCGTTTCCAGGATCGGTCTCCCCGCCTTCGCCAGGATCGGTCTCTCCACCTTCGCCGGGGTCGGTCGTGCCGCCGTCTCCGGGATCCGTCGTGCCGCCGTCTCCGGGGTCAGTTTCGCCTTCGCCCGGGTTGGTTTCGCCTTCGCCGGGATCGGTCGTCTCGCCTTCTCCACCACCGGTTTCGCCGTCACCGTCGCCACCTTCGGGCTCCGGCGGATCGGTGGGGATCGTCGGCGGCGTAACGATGCTTCCCTCGCCGTCGCCGGGTCGCTCTTCGGCAACGGGTGTCGAGGCTTCCGTCGCAACGGGGGCGTCTTCGACGACGGGCGGCGGGGCGGGCTGCTTCGGAATTGGTTTCGGGCTGTCTTCGTCTGGCTTGTCCTCAGTCACTTCGAGGACGAGCTTGTCGCTGGAGTCGATGCTGTCGTCCGCTGTGACGTCTGACGAGATCGATGAATCTCCCGTGCCGCTAGCACCGGGGAGTGATGTGACCGGGCTGGCATTCAGAAGGCCGGGCATGATGGTCGCCGCAGCCACCACTCCAGCGACGACGAGTGCCGCGGAACCGGCACCGACCAACGCGCCGATTCCGGTGATCGCTCCGCCCGAGGCGCCTCCTCCGGCCGAGCCGGCTCCGGCTGCGCCAGCCGCGCCATCTGCTCCCACCGGTACGGGCCCGCCGACAACGACCCCGCCCGTGATCACGCTGGACGGCATGGCGGCGACAGCCACCGCGGGGACACCACCGGTCTGCAGCATTGCCGTGTAGCCACCGGCTCCGGCGATGCCGAGGACGAGGGGCAACATCACCAGTGCGAGGCGGCTGGAGACCTCGCCTGCTTCGCCGGCGACGATGAGGCAGCGGGCGCAGCTCTCGAGGTGCTCGTCGATGCGCTTGCGGTCGCGCGTACTGACGTTTCCGCGTGAATAGGCACCCAGACGATCGATGGTCCAGTGGCATTCCGAATCGGATGCCGTGCTGCGGAGGTGCGCTTGGACCCACGCCTCGCGCAGACCTTCACGCGCACGGAATGCGAGCTGCGAGACGGCGCCGGCCTTCATGCCCAGCAACGGTGCGATGGCGGCCGGCTTCATCTGCTCGATCTCGGCGTACCAGAGCACCTCCTGCCAGCGGGTCGGAAGGCTACGGAACGCCTGCGCGGTCAGTCCGCGATCGAGCGCCTCGTTCGATGCCTGCTCGGTGCTGTCGGGATCGGGGAAGGTCTCGAGCTCGTCCATTGCGGTCTCATGGCGGGTGCGTCCCCAAGCCGCGGCCGTGTTGCGGATGCTCGTGAACAGATACGCGCGGAAGGAGCCGTTCGGCCCCCCGCCTTTGAGGACCGCCTGGTAGATGCGGGCATACGCCTCTTGGACAAGATCGTCAGGGTCGATGCTCGAGGTGACGGAACGTGCGACCGCCATGCCGGAGGGATAGTGCCGACGCCAGAGTTCACCGAACGCGGCTCCGTCTCCTGAGCGCGTACGCAGGATCAGGTCGGCATCGGCTGCCGTTTCGGTCTCAATAGGTTCGTCGTTGTGCACTGTCATCCATCGGTTGTGGGGCGTGTCGTGTGCCTCCACATGAAGAGACGCGTGAGTAGGTTTCTTCTTCACGCGCCTCGGATATTCTCTCTCGAATTTTTGAGCGTGGCCACCCCTGTGGATAACTCGAAGCAGATTCTCAAATCTTTTTCACGAATCGCGTAATGAATCGTCCCGATCGTCGTCTCATCAGTAAGAGACAGCCACAGAACTCCCCCGGGGGGCGGAGTTCGGCGCCGGAGTGTTGGGGAAACGCACCGGTCGGGTGGACTCGGGGTCCTCGGGGGAGGAGAGCCCGAGTCGCCCGCTCTTGTCCGGAGGGACGGTGGGCCGCCGCTGGGGAAGGCGGCCCTTCCCGGGATCAGGACAGCGCTGCGCCGGTCTGCACGTGCTTCACCTGCAACTGCGCATCGAGTACCACGGCATCGCCGATGAACCCGGGTGCGATCCGCCCGAGCTGTTCGCCGAAGCCGATCGCGGTCGCCGGCGTCTGGGTGAGCGCGCGCACCGCATCGACCAGCCCGACACCCGCATGAACAGCGCGCTGCAGCGCGACATCCTGTGTGAGCGTCGATCCGGCGATCGAGCCGGTGTCATCGGCGCGTGCGATGCCATCCGTGACCGTCACCCGGACTGCACCGAGGTCGTACTGGCCGTCGGCGCTGCCGGCAGCGGCCATGGCATCCGTCACGAGAGCGACCCGGCCGGGGGCCGAGTCGAACAGCAGCTTGATGACCTTCGGGTCCAGGTGAACGTTGTCGGCGATCGCCTCGAGCACCACACGATGATCGGCCGCGGCAGTGAGCACGGGGCCGGGGGCGCGGTGATGGATGCCGGGCATCGCGTTGAACGCATGCGTGAGGATCGTGGCACCCGCCTCGAACGCAGCCGCGGTCTGCGCGGCATCCGCGCTGGTGTGGCCGACCGCGGCGACCGCTCCGGCGGCGACGATAAGGCGGATCGCGTCGAGCCCGCCCGCGAGCTCGGGAGCGAGAGTCACCTGACAGACCGTGCCCCGCCCGGCATCGAGCAGCTGCTGCACGTCGGCGGCTGCGGGAGCACGCAGGAGCGACGGCTCATGCGCACCGTGGTGTGCGACATCGAGGAACGGTCCTTCGAGGTGCGAGCCGAGGATGTCAGCATCCGTCTGCATGAGATCGGCGATCTCACCGACGCGACGAGCAAGATCGGCGATCGGCGCGGTGACGAGCGAGACCACGGCGCGGGTCGTGCCATGGGCACGGTGCATGGCGCGGGCTGTGCGGATCGCGTCGGCCCCGTCGTCATAGGACGCTCCGGCGCCGCCGTGTCCGTGGATATCGATGAACCCGGGCGTGAGAATCGCACCAGGACCTGCGAGCTCGGTCGCGTCGAGGACCGTTTCAGCCTCCGGGTGATCGGGGCCGGTCCCGGCATCCGTTACGAATCCGTCGTTGAATCGCACCCAGGCATCCGCGGTTTCAGCGCCGTCGGTGATCAGACGCGCGGAATGGATCACAGTGTTCGTCATCGGTTGCTCCAGGCGATCTCGGTCGGGCGGTGACCTCCCCATTGTGCGGCATCCCACACGGCATCGAGACTGGCGATGCGTGACTGGAATGAGGCCCAATCGTGACTGTCGGCCCTCGACCAGCCTGTTTCTGCGAGAGCGGCCGCGCGGGGGAAGAAGAGCTGGTCGATGTCGGCGAGGGACGCGATCGTCTCGCTCCACAAGGGAGCCTCGACGCCGAGGATCGCGTCGTCGGAGAGGTCGTCGATGATCGCCGTCGGCTCCCAGTCGTATGCGGTCTTCAGGTTGATGAGCGAGGCCCAGTCGAGGCCGACCGTGAAGTCGGCGTCGTACTTCTGGTCGAGATACGCGGTGTCGGACGGCGACATGACGAGCCCGCCCCCGCGTTCGGTGAAGCGCCGCGCCTCCGCAGCGTGCGCGGCGGACGGTGCGACGCTGCCCCAGTACTGCCCGATCGTGCCCTCTGCGACCAGTGCGGATCCGGCCTCGTGCCAGGTCATCGGTGTCTTGCCGAGTCCAGCCACGAGCGCTGTGACCTGCTCGATGAAGGCATTGAAGTCGGCAGGCGCCGTGCCGAGCGCTTCATCGCCGCCGACGTGCAGGTAGGGCCCGGGGGTGAGATCGGCGACCTCGGAGAGAACGTCGCGCAGGAACTCCCAGGTGTGCTCATCATGAATCTTCACCGAGGAGTGCCCGACACCCCAGCCGAGGTAGGGCTCGCCGGCGATCGGCAGCGGCTGTCCGAGCTCCGCCGCCTGGGCGAGGAGTGCGTCGTTCATGACCGGCGCCTCCATGATCTCCGGGTGGGCCAGGCCGATCGCGTGCGTGTGTCCCGGCAGATCGATCTCGGGCACGACGATCATGTGGTGCGCACTCGCGTAGCGCACGATCTCACGGAAGTCGTCCTTCGTATAGAAGCCTCCTGGCCTGCCGAGTACCGCCGTCGCCGATCCGTTCTCGGTCAGCAGAGGGCGACTGTCGATCTGCAGCCGCCAGCCCTGATCATCGGTGAGATGCAGGTGAAGTCGGTTGAACTTGAGCGACGACGCGCGCTCGATGTACGCCTTCACCGTCTCCACATCGAAGAACGTGCGCGCGACGTCGAGCATCACACCGCGGTATTCGAAACGCGGTGCGTCGTCGATCTCGACATGCGGCAGCATCCAGCCATCGCCTTCGGACGTGAGCAGCTGACGGACGGTCTGGATGCCGTAGAAGAGGCCAGTGGCCGACCCCTCGATCCGCACGTCGTCGCCGATGCGCACGGTGTAGCTCTCGTCATCGGTCGCTTCGTCGTCGGTGCCGGCTCTGCGGTGGAGGACGAAGTCCCCGGGGCGCGCGGAGCCGGTCACGATCTCGGGGCGGCTCCCGGTGCGCTGGGCGATCACGTCCGCGAGGACGGATGCCGCGGCATCCGCTGTGTCATCGGCGACGATGCGCGCGCTCGGTGCGAGCACGAGCGCGCCGGGACGTTCGACGACGGAGGAAGGCAGCGGCACAAGAGGAAGGACCATGAACAAAAGGTACTCTGAAGAGGGCCGAACGGCGAAGCGCGCACGCTGTTCGTGAGCGAGTGATTCCGGTATGCTCGAACCGTCGCAACTGGCGTCTGGGTGGGTCACCACCGGGGAGCGACCGTTACGGAAATTCGACCGCGCGCCTGGGCCGATGACATCCATTCCCGATGACATTTATTCCGCAACGAAAGAGGACGACATGACCGATCCGTACTTCAACGCCCCGCTCTCAGAGGTCGACCCGGAGATCGCCGACGTCCTCGACCGTGAACTGAACCGCCAGCGCACGTTCCTCGAGATGATCGCATCCGAGAACTTCGTGCCCGTCTCCGTCCTGCAGTCGCAGGGGTCGGTGCTCACGAACAAGTACGCCGAGGGCTACCCCGGTCGTCGCTACTACGGCGGCTGCGAAGAGGTCGACGTCGCAGAATCCCTCGCCATCGAGCGCGTGAAGTCGCTGTTCGGTGCCGAGTTCGCGAACGTGCAGCCGCACTCCGGCGCGACGGCGAACGCGGCGGTCATGCACGCGATCGCCCGCCCCGGCGACACGCTCCTCGGACTCTCGCTCGACCACGGCGGTCACCTCACGCACGGCATGAAGATCAACTTCTCCGGCCGCCTGTACGACATTGTCGCCTACGGGGTCGACCCGGAGACCTCGCTCGTCGACATGGACGAGGTTCGCCGCCTCGCCATCGAGCACAAGCCCAAGGTCATCGTCGCCGGTTGGTCCGCCTACCCGCGTCACCTCGATTTCGCTGCATTCCGTGCGATTGCCGATGAGGTCGGTGCGCTGCTGTGGGTCGACATGGCGCACTTCGCCGGTCTCGTCGCCGCAGGGCTGCACCCCAACCCGGTGCCGCACGCGCATGTCGTCTCGTCGACCGTGCACAAGACGATCGGTGGTCCGCGCTCGGGCTTCATCCTCTCCAACGACCCGGACATCGCGAAGAAGATCAACTCGGCCGTGTTCCCGGGGCAGCAGGGCGGCCCGCTCATGCACGTGATCGCCGCGAAGGCCACCGCGTTCAAGCTCGCAGCCACCCCGGAGTTCAAGGACCGTCAGGTGCGCACGCTCTCGGGTGCTTCGATGCTCGCTGATCGCCTCACCCAGCAGGACGTGAAGGATGCCGGCATCGCTGTGCGCTCGGGGGGAACCGATGTGCACCTCGTGCTCGTCGACCTCCGCGATGCCGCGATCGACGGCAAGCAGGCCGAGGACCTGCTGCACGACATCCACATCACGGTGAACCGCAACGCGGTCCCGAACGACCCGCGTCCGCCGATGGTCACCTCAGGGCTCCGCATCGGCACGGCAGCGCTCGCCACCCGCGGATTCGGGGATGCCGAGTTCGCCGAGGTCGCTGACATCATCGCGCTCGCGCTGCTTCCGGGTGCCGACACTGCCGCGCTGAAGGCCCGCGTCGACACTCTGGCGTCGGCGTTCCCGCTGTACCCCGACCTGCAGCAGTAATTTCTGCCCCGCCCGCCGCGAGACATCACTTCCCGCGTGAGACACCCCCTCTGCGGTGGTGTCTCACGCAGAAGATGGTTTCTCGGCGCCACCTGCTCGAGAGGAAGATGACATGACCGCGCAAATACTGGACGGCAAGGCTGCGGCAGCAGAGATCAAGGCGGAGCTGACCGAGCGGGTCGCGGCGCTGCGTGCGCAGGGAATCGTGCCGGGCATCGCCACCGTGCTCGTGGGCGCCGACCCGGCATCCCAGCTCTATGTCGGGATGAAGCACCGCCAGTCCGAAGCGATCGGCATGAACTCGATCCAGCGCGAGCTGCCGGCCGATGCCACCCAGGCCGAGGTCGAAGCGCTGATCGACGAGCTCAACGCCGACGCCGACTGCCACGGCTACATCGTGCAGCTGCCCCTGCCGAAGCACATCGACACCGATGCGATCCTCGAGCGCATCGATCCGGCCAAGGATGCCGACGGCCTGCACCCCACCAACCTCGGCCGGCTCGTGCTCAACGTCAACGCGCCGATCCACACGCCGCTGCCGTGCACGCCGCGCGGTGTGATCGAGCTGCTGCTGCGCAACGACTACGACCTCAAAGGCAAGCATGTCGTCGTCGTGGGCCGCGGTGTCACGATCGGCCGCTCGATCGGCCTGCTGCTCACCCGTCGCGACCTGAACGCCACGGTCACGCTCACGCACACGGGCACCGTCGACATGCCGCGGTATCTGCGCGAGGCCGATCTCATCGTCGCGGCTGCCGGCATGAAGCACCTCATCCGCGCGGAGGACGTCAAGCCGGGTGCCGCGGTGCTCGATGTGGGCGTCACGCGCGAGGATGACCCGGAGTCCGGCAAGAGCAAGGTCTTCGGGGACGTGCACCCGGACGTCGCCGAAGTTGCTGGCTACCTGTCGCCCAACCCCGGTGGCGTCGGACCGATGACGGTCGCGCTGCTCATGACGAACGTCGTCGAGGCGGCCGAGCGCCTGGCTGCTGCCGACTGAGTGTCCCGATCAGCGGACTATGTCCCGATTTGCTGAGCTATTCGCACAGAACCTCAGCAGATCGGGACATGGTCAGCAGATCGGGGCGCGGTCGACGACAGCGAAGGGCGGATGCCACGGCGCGGACGGCTCGTCAGCCGCCGAGGCTGCCCTCGATGCCGGTGATGCGAGCCTGTTCGTCGAAGCGGAACGTCGCCGAGCCCGAAGCATCCGAGACTGTCGCCCCGGTGAAGTCGGCGTCTGTCCACTCCAGGTTCCAGCCGGCCAGACGCGCCGCATCCCACACCGAGGAGCGAGCGTCACCGAGCTCCAGGGTCGACAGGATGCGCGGGGCCTTGGCCGCGGCCTCGGCAACCGTGCTCGCCGGAATCGACGCCTCCAGCAGGAACACCGCGCGCGTTCCGCCGTCTAGGGGCGCTGCGAAGTAGGGGGAGCGGCCGGTGATCTCGGTGGCGATGGTGCCGATCTGGTGGGCGGTGTCGGCGATCCAGGTGTCGAGGTCGGCGCCGGTGTCTTCGGGGAAAGGCAGCTCGGCCTGAGTCAGATCGGCCAGGTCGTACTGGGCGCCGTAGTCCCGCAGCTGCGCGGCGATGCCCTGCGGGTCACCCTGGGGGTGCGCCCATGCCCACAGCAGTGAGCGCGGTCCGGGCGCGATCGTCGCGATCAGGTGCGGACGCGTGACGATGTTCTGTGCAGGGTTCGCGATCGAGCTGAACGTCAAGGTGCCCGCTGCCATGTCGGCATCCCAGCGGTGCTCGCCGAGCGCGTCGACGGCGGCGGTGAGCGCATCCTGGCGGAGGGCGGCGAAGAGGGCCGCGCGGTCGGCGAGTGGCTGAAGTGCTGCGAAGGTCATGTGTCCAGTTTGGCCGCAGATCCTATGATTTCGCCACTGTGCTCTCATTCGCCACTGTGCTCTCACGGGTCGCCAGTGCGTACCCGATGGTTCCGTCGGATGCCGTGCCCAGTGCGGCATCGACCGCGCGGCGCGCGATCTCCTGCTTATCGGGTGTGACAGTGCTCAGCCGCGGCGTCAGGTAGCGGCCCTCCGGCACGTCGTCGAAGCCGGAGACAGCGACGTCGTCGGGGACGCTGAGCTCGGCGTCGTGCAGACCGCGGATGACGCCGATGGCGACCTCGTCGGTGACGCAGAACACCGCGTCGATGCCATCGCCCGCCTCGATGCGGCGTGCCACCTGCGCCCCGGCCTCGAGACCCGCTGGGGAGGTGAAGTCGGTCACGGTGATGTCCGTGATCGGTTCGAGCCCGTGATCTGCGAGTGCGGACAGGTACCCTGCCCGACGCAGCTCGTTGAAGCGCGGCAGGGGACCTTCTGCGCCGATGTAGGCGATGCGGCGGCGCCCCGAGGCGACCAGGTCGCCGATGACATCGGATGCTGCGGCAGAGTTGTCGATCGCGATAGTGGGGATGCCGTCGCCGTAGAAGTGCTCGCCGATGATGGCGGCGTTCGTGCGCTGCGTGATGTTGTCGATGTCGTTCGAGGTGAGCCCGAGCGGGCTCGTGATGATGCCGTCGGGCTGCAGCGCGAGCATCCGCTCGATTTCGGCGAGTTCCTGATCCCGGGATCCGTGCGTCTGGGCGACGATCGTCCCGACCCCGCGGCGTGCTGCCTCCTCGATGATGAGGTTCGCGAGCTCTCCGAAGTAGCCGACACCGAGTTCGGGCACGGTCAGTGCGATGATGCCGCTGCGTCCGGTGCGCAACCGCTGTGCGGCACGGTTGGGGACGTACCCGAGCTCGTCGATCGCGCGCAGCACCCGTGCACGGACCTCGTCGCTGACGTGCGGGAAGCCGATGACGACGTTGGAGACAGTGCGGCGTCCCACTCCCGCGCGCTTCGCGACATCCATCTGTGTGACCACTGCACTAGAGTATTAGGTGTTTGCCACGTGGAAAATAGCCACGCCACGAGAATCCAACTTGAGGTATCGACGATGACGTCATCGCACCCCCACTCCGCCGCGCCCGGTACCGGCGCGGCGCGAGAACGCCCCGGGGCACGCCTGTGGACGACCGTGATCGTCATCGGACTGGTGGGGCAGCTCGCCTGGACCGTCGAGAACATGTATCTGAACGTGTTCGTGTACGAGACGATCACCCCTGACCCGACCGCGATCGCAACGATGGTCGCCCTCAGCGCGGTGGCCGCGACCGCCGCGACGATCTTCGTCGGGGCATGGTCTGACCGAGTGCGCCGGCGGCGCGTCTTCATCGCGGTCGGCTACCTCGCCTGGGGCGCCTGCACCGCAGCGTTCGGGCTGCTGGCTCCCGAATCGGGCGCTGTGGCGGGTCCCTACGTGCTCGCGGCGGTCGTCGGCGTGATCGTGCTCGACTGCGTCATGAGCGTGTTCGGCTCGGGCGCGAACGATGCGGCGTTCGGTGCCTGGGTGACTGAGGCGACGACCGTCCGCACGCGTGGGCGAGTCGACGGTGTGCTCGCGATCATGCCGCTGATGGCCATGCTCCTTGTCTTCGGATTGCTGGACGGCCTCACACGTGCGGGCGAGTGGCGACTCTTCTTCGCGATCGTCGGTGCGGTCACGATCGTGACCGGAGTCATCTCCTGGTTCCTCGTCCGCGACGAGCCGCATGCCGGCATCCGTGATGCGACGGACGCGAACAGCCCGTCTGTCGCCGCTCGACTGATCGAGGGATTCCGGCCCTCCGTCATCCGCGCGAACAGAGCGCTGTATGTCTCGCTCGGGCTCTGGCTCATCGTCGGCACTTCGAGCCAGGTCTTCCTGCCCTACGTGATCATCTACCTGCAGCACTGGCTGCAGGTCGACTCGTATGCGCTGGTGCTCGGCGTCTCGCTGATCGCCGCGGCTGTGATCAGCGTGCTCGGCGGCCGGGTGATGGATCGAGTCGGCAAGCGCCGCGTGCTGCTGCCCGCGACCCTGCTGTTCGCCGCGGGACTGGTGCTGATGTTCTTCGCCCGCGACATGGTCTTCGTGATCGTCGCCGCATCCCTCGCGCTCGGTGGGATGATGCTCGCGACAGCATCGATCTCGGCGACCGTGCGCGATGAGACGCCGGATGGTCGCGCCGGCATGGTGCAGGGCATCCGCATGGTGATGGCGATCATGGTGCCGATGATCGTGGGGCCCTTCCTCGGCGCGTGGGTGATCTCCGGCGCCGGTCAGACGTATGTGGACATGGGCGTATCCAAGCCCGTCCCCGGCCCCGAGATGTTCCTCGCGGCCGCGGCAGTGCTCATCTTCGTGCCCGTGCTGGCCATCGTCCGCACGCGAATAGAAGGACGCACGCGAATAGAAGGACGCAGACGATGACGGATGCCGTGCCGTTCCCCGAGTACCCGCGCCCCCAGCTCGTGCGCAAGAACTACACGATCCTCAACGGGCGGTGGGACTACGCGTTCACAGCCGCGGGCATTGCTCCCGGGATCTGGGATGGCAGCATCCTCGTGCCCTTCTCGCCGGAGGCGGAGCTTTCCGGGGTGGGGCGCCAACTACAGCCGCACGAGTCGCTCTGGTATCGCCGGCGGCTGGACATCGTAGCGGCCCCGGGGCATCGCACTCTGCTGCACTTCGGAGCGGTCGATCAGTCGTGCCGTGTGCTCATCGATGGGGTGGAGGTCGCCGCGCACGTGGGCGGCTACCTGCCCTTCACCGTCGACATCACCGATGCGCTCGGCACCAGTGCCGGCACTAGCGCCGAACACGAGCTCGTCGTCGAAGTGCGCGACGTCAGCGATACATCGCATCACTCGGTGGGCAAGCAGCGCCTGGAGCGCGGCGGCATCTGGTACACCGCCCAGTCCGGAATCTGGCAGTCGGTGTGGCTGGAAGACGTTCCCGACGTGCACATCACGGGGCTGCGCATGCGCACCCCCGATGCGCGAAAAGGGATGCCGGATGCATCGGTGGAGATCACCGTCGAGACGTCGTCACCGAGCACGGTGGCTGTGACGATCAGCCAGAATGGCGCGACCGTCGCCCAGGCCGAGGGCGCATCCGGTGACGTTCTGCAGCTGCAGATTTCGGACCCGCGCCTGTGGTCCCCGGAAGCCCCCCCACCTCTACGACGTGGAGGTGACGCTCGCGGATGACGTCGTCACGAGCTACGTCGGCCTGCGCAGCGTCGGCGTGCAGGCGGATGCCCGCGGCATCCCGCGTCTGCATCTGAACGGCGATCCCTACCCGCACATCGGGGTGCTCGATCAGGGCTACTGGCCCGGCGGTCTCTACACGCAGCCGGATGACGCGGCGCTGGAAGCCGATGTCGCAGCGATGAAGGATCTCGGCTTCACGATGATCCGCAAGCACATCAAGATCGAGCCGCTGCGCTGGTATCACCACTGCGATCGCCTCGGCATTCTCGTCTGGCAGGACGCCGTCAACGGCGGGGAGCGCTACAAGCCGTGGGTCATCACGGCTCCGGTCATCTCGCCGCACATCGGCATCTCCGACCACCGCTACGGCGCCTTCGGAAGGTCAGATGCCGAGGGGCGCGCACAGTTCCTCGACGAGCTGGATTCCACGGTGGATCTGCTGCGCAACTCTCCGTCGGTGGTGACCTGGGTTCCCTTCAACGAGGGCTGGGGGCAGTTCGACGCGGCCGAGACCGCCGAGCGCGTGCGCCAGCGGGATCCGGACCGGATCATCGATCATGCGAGCGGATGGCACGATCAGGATGCCGGTGACCTGCGCAGCCTCCACGTGTACTTCCAGCCGATTCGTCCCGCGCGGTGGTGGGGCCGCGACGGTCGCGCGCTCGTCGTCTCCGAGTACGGCGGCTACAGCCTGCGCCTGCCCGGCCACGATTGCCCCGAGAAGGAGTTCGGCTACCGTCGATACTCATCGCGGGAGGAGCTCACCGGAGCCTACGAGAAGCTGCACCGGCGCGAGGTGCTCCCGGCGATCGCACGGGGCCTGTCAGCCACCGTGTACACGCAGCTCGCCGACGTCGAAGACGAGTCCAACGGACTGCTCACAGCCGATCGCACCGCCGTGAAACCGGACCCCCAGATGGTCCGGGCGCTGAACGCCCAGTTCCGCGAGTTGTTCGATGCGGCCGCCGGCACCCCGGCGACGCCGCAAGAAAGGAATGAACCATGACCGAACGCGAGATCACGAGTCCCGTCGCGTTGTGCCTGCCGGGTGGAGACCTCAACCCGGATGCCGTCGGCTGGAGCCGTACGCCGATGCACGACACCTCCGGGATTGGAGGCGGCATCCGCGACCGGGGTCGGAACAAGCGCTGGGAGTACTGGGCGATCGTCAGCCCGACCCACATCGTGTCGATCACGGTCTCGTCCCTCGACTACGCCGCAGTGCACGGTTTCTGGGTGCATGATCGCCGCACCGGTGTCACGATCGACCGCGGCAAAGTCGGCGGACCCTGGACCGCGACGCTGCCCCCGTCGCTCGGTGCGGGGCCGGCGACGGCGAAGATGCGGGGCCTGGAGATCGAGATCACCGAAGTGCGCGGTGCCACGAAGATCACGGCGAAGGCCCCGGGACTCTCGGTGTGCATCAGCGCCGAGCGGGAGGCCGAGCATGAATCGATGGCGGTGGTCGTGCCGTGGAGCAAGCGGCGATTCCAGTACACGGTGAAGGATGTCGTGCGGCCAGCGACCGGGCATATCGAGATCGACGGCGTCGGCACCGATCTCGAGAACGCCTGGTCCGTGCTCGATCACGGTCGTGGTCGCTGGCATCACAACGTGCGGTGGAACTGGGCAGCAGCCGTGGGACACACCGACGGCCATCTCGTGGGACTCCAGTTCGGTGCTCGGTGGACGGAGGGCACCGGAATGACCGAGAACGCGCTCATCGTCGACGGGCACGCCACCAAGATCTCCGAGCAGCTGCGCTGGGACTACGACCTCGAGCAGCCGATGAAGCCGTGGCGCATCGTCGGCACGGACGTCGACGTCACGCTCACACCGGAGTACGACCACCGATCACGGACCAACCTGGGG
This sequence comes from Microbacterium sp., assembly GCF_052099035.1. Classification (GTDB taxonomy): domain Bacteria; phylum Actinomycetota; class Actinomycetes; order Actinomycetales; family Microbacteriaceae; genus Microbacterium. The sequence goes on from NZ_JBQDSX010000004.1 coordinate 22,547, forward strand.
CCGATCGGCACCCGGGGCGATCAGGTGTTCGGCACGTTCGACGGCTGGATCCGCGTCGATGGCGCGCGCATCGAGATCACGTCGCTGTTCGGCTGGGCGGAGGACGTCGCCAACCGCTGGTGATGCGTCGCGCCGGTCAGTCGAGGAGACTCGCGGCCTGGCGTGCGGCACCCACCGCGACGTACTCGGCGGGCTCCGGCACCTCGACAGGAAGCCCGAGCACATCGGCGGCGACGACACGAACCGCTTCGGACTGCGCACCGCCTCCGATCAGCAGGGCGCGTTCGAGGGGGATGCCGAGGGCGCGCAGCGCATCCATCCCCCCGCCGAGGCCCCGCAGCATCCCCTCGACGGCGGCGCGCGCGAGGTTCGGGCGGGTCGTCGACGACAGCGTCATGCCGGTGAGCTCGGCGGTCGCATCCGGAAGGTTCGGTGTGCGCTCACCCTCGAAATAGGGAACGAGGGTGAGGCCGCCGGCGCCCGGTTCGGTTTCGAGCGCGAGGGCGCTGAGCTCGTCGAGCGAGACGTCGAGCAGGGATGCTGTCGCAGCCAGCACGCGCGCGGCGTTCATCGTCGCGACCAGGGGGAGGAAGTTGCCGGTCGCGTCGGCGAACCCCGCCACGGTGCCCGACGGGTCGGTGATCGGAGAGCTGCTCACGGCGAACACGGTGCCGGATGTGCCGATGGATACGACCGCATCGCCCGGTTTCGCGTCGAGGCCGCGTGCGGCGCCCGCGTTGTCGCCGGCACCGGGTCCGACGATTCGACCATCGGCATCGCGCACCGACTCGTCATGAGCGAGCACTCGGGGGAGCAGTGCATCGTGACCGAGTGCCGCGATCAGCAGCTCGCGGTCGTATTCGCCGGTGGCTGGATTCCAGTAGCCGGTGCCTGAAGCATCGGAACGGTCGGTGACGAGTTCGTCGAGATTCGGCCCGTGGGTGGAGGACTCGGCGGGTCCGAACCCGCGCAGCCGCCAGGTCAGCCAGTCATGGGGGAGAGCGACGGCCGCGACGCGGGCCGCATTCTCCGGCTCGTTGTCGCGCAACCAGCGCAGCTTTGTGATCGTGAAGGATGCCACGGGCACGAGCCCCGTGCGCGCGGCGAGCTGCTCCGCGCCGAACTCTGCGATCAGGTCCGCCGCGGCATCCGCCGATCGGGTGTCGTTCCACAGCAGGGCGTCGCGGATGACGCGCCCGTCGGCGTCGAGCGCGACCATTCCGTGCTGCTGCCCGCCGATCGCCCATGCGGCGATATCGCTGAGGCCGCCAGCATCCGCGATTGCGGACTTCAGGGCCTCCCACCACGTCTCGGGATCGACCGATGTGCCGTTCGGGTGCGATGCGCGGCCGGTGCGCTCGATGGCGCCGGTCGCGGAATCCACGACGACGACCTTGCAGGACTGGGTCGAGCTGTCGACCCCGATCACCAGTGCCATGTTCGGCATCCTCTCGTTTGGTTCGCCGCCGACGCCCCTCCGCAGTGTCCGCGCCCCCTCGCAGACACGCGTCTGCGAGGGGGCGTCGACACTCAGAGGGGGCGCGGGCGGGAGTGGGATCAGCGAGCGCCGAGCAGGTGCTCGGTGGCGAGCTGCTGCAGGCGGACGAACCCGAAGCCCTTGCCGCCCAGGTAGGCGTCGGCGTCGAAGTCCTCGAAGGCGCTGCGGTCGGCGAGGAAGTCGTCGTACGACTCACCTGGGTTCAGGGTCGGCTCGGCGAGCTCGGCGACCTTGGACGCAGCCAGGGCCTCCTGCACCTCGGGGTCGGCACGGAATGCCGCGGCACGCTCCTTGAGGAGCAGGTAGGTGCGCATGTTTGCGGCAGCAGAGGCCCAGACGCCGGTCTCGTCCTCGGTGCGCGAGGGCTTGTAGTCGAAGTGGCGGGGGCCGTCGTAGGCCGGGACCCCTCCGGGGCCGCCGTTCTCGAGCAGGTCGACGAGGGCGAATGCGTTGTGCAGGTCGCCGTGACCGAACACGAGGTCCTGGTCGTACTTGATGCCGCGCTGGCCGTTGAGGTCGATGTGGAAGAGCTTGCCGTGGTACAGCGCCTGAGCGATGCCGGCGGCGAAGTTGAGCCCCGCCATCTGCTCGTGGCCGACCTCGGGGTTCACACCGAACAGTTCGGAGCGCTCGAGCGAGCCGATGAAGGCGATGGCGTGGCCGAGGGTGGGCAGCAGGATGTCGCCGCGGGGCTCGTTGGGCTTGGGCTCGATGGCGAAGCGGATGTCATAGCCCTTGTCGGTGACGTAGTCGCCGAGCAGGTTGACCGCCTCGCGGTAGCGCTCGAGTGCCTGGCGGACGTCCTTGGCAGAGTCGTACTCGGCGCCCTCGCGGCCGCCCCACATGACGAAGGTCTTCGCGCCCAGCTCAGCGCCGAGGTCGAGCTGACGGAAGACCTTGCGCAGTGCGTAGCGACGCACGTCGCGGTCGTTCGAGGTGAAGCCGCCGTCCTTGAAGACCGGAGCACTGAACAGGTTCGTGGTCACCATCGGGACGATGAGGCCGGTGTCGGCCAGCGCGCCCTTCAGACGATCGATCTGGTTCTGACGCTCAGCGTCGGTCGAGCCGAAGGCGAACAGGTCGTCGTCGTGGAAGGTCAGACCGTAGGCACCGAGCTCAGCGAGCTTCTCCACGGCGTGGACGACGTCGAGGCGCGGGCGGGTCGGACCGCCGAAGGGATCGGTGCCGTTGTAGTCGACGGTCCACAGGCCGAAGGAGAACTTGTCGTCGCGGGTGGGGGTGGGCATGGCTGCTCCTCTGCAAGCGGTGGCTCAAAAATAAGTTGTGATAGACAACATAAGCCATCGAGGGGCAGTTCGCAATCGCGATGCGCCGAAAGATCGTCAGGCCCGCGGAGGGGCAGTCGACTCGCGCACGATGAGGGTCGTCGGCATCCGGATCGGCTCGGGCTCGTGTCCTTGCAGAACGTCGAGCAGCATCGTCACCGCGGCTGTTCCCATCTCCGGCAGCGGCTGCCGCACGGTCGTGAGCTGGGGTGCGTGCGATGCGGCATCGAGGATGTCGTCGAAGCCGACGACCGAGATGTCATCCGGCACACGCAGGCCGCGCGCGGCAGCGATTCGCATCATCTCGATGGCCGAGAGGTCGTTGGCGGCGAAGACGGCGGTGGGCGTATCGGGCAGGTCGAGGATCGCGTTCGCGGCGGCCGTCGAGTCGGCCGCGCGGTAGCCGCCGTCTGCGACGAGCGCAGGGTCGAACGGGATGCCGGCGGCATCCAGCGCCTCGCGGTAGCCGCGCTCACGCTCCTGCGCGGATTCGAGGTCGGTTCGGCCACGCAGATGCGCGATCCGACGATGGCCCAGTGAAATGAGGTGTTCGGTGGCCGCACGGGCGCCTTCGTCGTTCGCCACGCTCACCGTGGCGGGATCGTCTGCGCCGACATGGGGGTCGACGGCGACGATCGGCACGGACGTCTGAGTGCGGGTGGTGGTCGGGGTGACCAGAATGGCGCCGTCGATGAGGGTGCCGCCCAGGCGGGACAGCGACCGGCGCTCCCACCCCAGGTGCTCACCGGCAGAGACGGTCCCGGCGTAGGCGAGGACGTCGTAGTCGGTGTTCTCGAGCGCTGTGGACGCTCCTCGGAGCAGCTGCAGGGCGAATGGCTCGAACTCCGCGACGAGCACTCCGATCACGTTCGTGCTCCGGCGGCGCATCGATGTGGCGACCAGCGAGCTCTCGTAACCCAGCTCGGTGACGACGCCCATCACAGTCGCCATCGTCTCCGGCGAGACGCCGTAGCGTCCGTTGATCGCCTTCGACACCGTCGCGACCGAGACTCCGGCAGCGCGGGCGACGTCATGGATCGTGGTCCGGCGGTTCATGGCTTTACTATATCTACGGTGTCGAAAACGTTATCGATAACGTTTGACACGGCGCGGCGGTGGGTGTCAGAGTTAGCGCACGGAAGATTGGTGTTGCTGGCAACAAATGGACTGCTCTGGCCGCAATCACCGCTCGATGAAGCGGTGCGATCACCCGATGTAGACAATCACTCGACGAAGAGGAGCACACGGCATGAAGATGCGCAACGCACGAGGCGGGGCGATTGTCGTCGCCGCCCTGATGGCAGTAGGCCTGACCGCCTGCTCAGGTGGATCTGGCGATACGGCCGAGGGAGGAGACGTCACCCTCACGATGTGGCACAACTCCACCACCGGCGATGGGAAGCAGTACTGGGAGGACGCCGCCGCAGCATTCAGCGAGGAGCACTCCGACGTCACGATCAAGGTCTCGTCCATCCAGAACGAGGACATGGACGGCAAGCTGCAGACCGCCGTCAACTCCGGAGACATGCCCGATATCTTCATGGCACGCGGTGGCGGCAAGCTCGCCGACATCGTCGAAGCAGGCAAGGTGAAGGACCTCACCGGCCTCATCAACGACGACGTGAAGACTGCATTCGGTGAAGCCCCCTTCGCCGCGTTCACCGTCGACGACAAGATCTACGGCATGCCCAGCGCCGTGCTTCCCGGTGGAATCTTCTACAGCAAGGACCTGTTCGAGCAGGCGGGGGTCACCGAAGAGCCCAAGACTCTGGACGACCTCGAGGCCGCGGTTGACAAGCTCAAGAGCGCCGGCATCCAGCCGATCGCCCTCGGCGCCAAGGATGCCTGGCCGGCAGCGCACTGGTACTACTTCTTCGCGCTGCGCGCCTGCGATCAGGTCATCGTCTCCACACTCGCCACCGACCCCGACTTCACGGACGAGTGCTGGCTGACCGCCGCGGAGAACCTCGCCGACTTCGCGGGTATCGAGCCGTTCAACAAGGGCTTCCTGACCACGTCCGCCCAGGAAGGTGCGAACTCGTCCGCTGGACTGGTCGCCAACCATCAGGCCGCCATGGAGCTGATGGGCGCATGGAACGTCGGCGTGATCGCGAGCCTGACCCCGGATGAGCAGCCCCTGCCGGACCTCGGCTGGTTCCCGTTCCCTGAGGTGAGCGGTGGCGACGGCGAGCCCGGAGCGATGATGGGCGGCGTCGATGGCTACTCGTGCTCGGCGGATTCGCCCGCAGCCTGCGAGGAGTTCCTCAACTTCGTCTCATCCAAGGAGTGGCAGGAGAAGTACGCTGAGGCCTTCCAGACCATCCCCGCCTCGCAGGAGGCTACCGGTGCTGTCACCGACCCGTCGCTCATCCCGCTGATGGAGGCATACAGCAACGCACCGTACGTCTCCCTGTGGCTGGACACCGCGCTCGGCCAGAACGTCGGCAACGCGCTGAACGTGGGCGTCGTGGAGATGCTCGCCGGTCAAGGCACACCGGACAAGCTCGTCGAGACGATCACCACCGCTTCGGCGAGAGGCTGAGCCGGCCGATGACCGATATTCAGGTAGCGGCAACTGCTGTGCCTGAGAAGAATGCTCGTACCGGGGCAGGCGAACAGCCTGCCCCGGTGCGGCGACCGCGACGCGTCGACTGGCGCAAACGTGGTGAGATCGCGCTCCTCTCTGGCCCTGCTCTGATCGTTTTCGTCGGGTTCGTCATCTTCCCCGTGGTGATGGCGTCCTACTACGGCTTCTTCAAATGGAACGGCTTCGGCTGGCCGACCGAGTTCGTCGGTTTCGATAACTACATCCTGATCTGGCAGGACGATGCCTTCCGCGAGGCGGTGGGACACAACTTCATCATCGTGGTGCTCTCGCTCATCATGCAGGGGCCGATCGCGATCCTGTTCGCGCTGCTGCTGAATCAGAAGATTCGCGGGCGCTCCATCATCCGCGTGCTCATCTTCATGCCTTATGTGATCTCAGAGGTCATCGTCGGCATCGGGTGGAGCCTGATGATGCAGGATGCGGGCGCACTGAACTCCCTGCTGGAGACGTGGGGTCTCGAACAGTTCCAGCAGTCCTGGCTCGCCGACCCCTCCATCGCGATCTGGACCTTGATGGTCATCATCACGTGGAAGTACATCGGCTTCGCCGTGATCCTGATGCTCGCGGGCATGCAGTCGATCCCTGAAGAGCTCTACGAGGCGGCAGCCATTGACGGTGCCGGCTTCTGGAAGATTCAGTGGCACATCACCCTGCCGCTGCTCGGACCCACCATCCGCATCTGGGCGTTCCTGTCGATCATCGGCTCACTGCAGCTGTTCGACCTGGTCAACATCATCTGGGGGCAGTACATCGCCTCGACCGCCGGCACGTCCACGATGGCGACCTACATGTACCAGAACGGTCACCTCGCCGGAAGCTACGGCTACGGAAACGCCGTCGCCGTGACGCTGTTCATCATCTCCCTGGTCATCGCTCTCGTCTACCAGCGCTTCGTCCTGCGTCGCGACACCCAAGGCGCAGTGACCGGGGAAAGCGGAAGGAAGAAGAAGTGACGACGGAAAACCTGAGCACGTCGCTGCTTGTCCAACCGAAGAAGCCCAGTGGCCTGCGCCGAGTGCCGAAGGTGCGCTGGGGGAGCCCCGGCGTCTACCTCATCGCGATCATCCTCATCACGATCTGCATCACCCCGGTGCTCTACATCATCTTCGGCGGGTTCCGCACGAACTCGCAGATCACACTGGATCCGTCCGGATTCCCCGCGCCCTGGGTGATCGCCAACTACGGCGACGTGCTCACCAGCTCGGAGTTCTGGTCGGCGATGCTGAACTCCACGATCGCAGCCGTCGGCACGACCCTCGGCGCCGTACTGCTGGGCATCATGGCCAGCTATGTGATCGCCCGCTACGACTTCGGCGGTCGCGGAGTGATGTACTCCCTGTTCGCTGCGGGGCTGATGTTCCCGATCACCGTGGCGATCACGCCGTTGTACCTGCTGATCCGCAACCTCGGCCTGGTCAACAGTCTCGGGGGCATCATCCTGCCGCAGATCGCATTCGCGCTGCCGACGACGATCATCATCCTGGTGCCGTTCCTGCGCGCGATCCCGAAGGAGCTCGAAGAGGCAGCATCCATCGACGGTGCTTCCCGGCTCGGATTCTTCTGGCGCATGGTGATCCCGCTGAGTCTGCCGGGAGTCATCACCGTCGGCATCCTCGCCTTCGTCGGGTCGTGGAACGGCTACATGCTGCCGCTGTTCATCCTCAGCGACCAGAGCCTGTTCACCCTGCCGCTGGGGGTGCAGAACTTCGCCTCCCAGTACTCCGTCGATACGGCCCGCGTGCTCGCCTACACGTCGCTGTCGATGCTGCCCGCACTGATCTTCTTCAGCATGTTCGAGCGCCGCATCGTCGGTGGGCTCACCGGCGCGGTGAAGGGTTGAACATGCTTGACGACACACCTCTGGAGACATCTCTCATGACCGCGGACATTCCGGCATTCCCCGTCGCTTCCGAGCGGGTGAGCGCACTGGCGGCGCAGATGACGCTCGAGGAGAAATCCGCGCAGCTCGTCGGCTACTGGCTCGATCAGGGCGGCGAGGTCGTCGCCCCGATGCAGAACGAGATGGGCGGAGCCGAGCGCTCCGGCGCGCTGACCGAGATCACCCGTCACGGCATCGGCCACTACACCCGGGTCTACGGCACTCGACCGGTCGAACCCGTCGATCGTGCGGCGTGGCTGTGGGCCGAGCAGCGGCGGTTGAAGACCGAGACGCGGTTGGGGATCCCCGCCATCGTGCACGAGGAGTGCCTGACCGGCCTTGCCGCGTGGAAGGCCGCGACGTTCCCGACGCCGCTGGCGTGGGGAGCCTCGTTCGACCCCGAGCTGGTCGCAGAGATGGGCGCGCTCATCGGTGAATCGATGCGCCAGCTCGGCATCCATCAGGGGCTGGCCCCGGTTCTCGATGTCATCCGCGACCCGCGCTGGGGCCGGGTCGATGAGTGCATCGGGGAGGATCCCTACCTCGTCGGCACGGTCGGCACCGCGTACGTGCAGGGTCTGCAGTCCGAAGGCGTCCATGCCACGCTGAAGCACTTCCTCGGCTATTCCGCATCGCGCGCCGGACGCAACCATGCCCCGGTCTCCGCGGGACCGCGGGAGATCGCCGACGTCTTCCTCCCTCCATTCGAGATGGCCATCCGCGACGGCGGCGTCCGCAGCGTCATGAACAGCTACGCCGAGATCGACGGTGTGCCGGTGGCATCCGATCCGGAACTGCTCACGGATGTGCTGCGCGAGCGCCTCGGCTTCGACGGTGTCGTCGTCGCCGACTACTTCGCCGTTGCGTTCCTGGAAGTGATGCATGCGGTTGCCGCAGACCGCGGCGAGGCTGCCGAGCTGGCGCTGAAGGCCGGTATCGACGTGGAACTGCCCACGGGCGACGCCTATCTCGCACCGCTGATCGAGCGGGTCCGCACCGGTGAACTCGACGAGGCGTACCTCGATCGTGCCGTGATCCGCGTGCTCATGCAGAAGGAGCAGCTTGGCCTGCTCGACCCCGGTGCCTTCGACGGCGAGCCGCCCGCGGAGATCGACCTCGACACGCCCCGTCACCGCGACGTGGCGAGGCGCCTGGCGGCCCAGTCGCTGGTGCTGCTGTCCAACGACGGTGCGCTGCCGCTGGCGAGCACAGCCCGGCGGATCGCGTTGATCGGCCCGAACGCCGATCGCACGGATGCCCTGCAGGGCTGCTATTCCTTCGCCAATCATGTGCTCGCCCATCACCCGGGATACGAGAACGGATTCGAGATCCCGACCGTGCGCGAGGCGCTGACCGAGGCATTGCCGGACGCGGAGATCGTCCATGTCCGCGGCAGCGATGTCGAGGGCGATGACCGCAGCGGGTTCGCCGCCGCGGCGCAGGCGGCAGCGGATGCCGACGTCGCGATCGTCGTGGTCGGCGACCAGGCGGGCCTTTTCGGGCGCGGCACGGTGGGAGAGGGCAACGACGTCGAGTCGCTCAATCTTCCCGGTGTGCAGCGCGAGCTCGTCGAGCACCTCACCGCCACGGGAACGCCGGTGATCATGGTGCTGATCACCGGACGGCCGTATGCGATCGAGTGGGCGCTGGATGCGGATGGGACTCGTCCTGCCGCCGTTTTGCAGGCGTTCTTCCCCGGTGAAGCGGGCGGCACAGCGATCGCCGATGTGCTGACCGGCGCGACGTCACCGTCCGGGCGCATGCCCGTCAGCCTGCCGCGCTCGGCGGGCGCGCAGCCGTACAGCTACCTCCACCCCGTCCTCGGCGGGCCATCGGATGTCACCTCGACCGACCCGACGCCGGTGCGTCCGTTCGGCTTCGGCCTGTCGTACACGTCGTTCGAGTACGCCGATTTCGCCGTCGACGCCGAGGCGACCACGGCGGGGCACTTCTCCGTCTCGGTCACGGTGACCAACACCGGACAGCGCGAGGGAGCGGACGTCGTGCAGGTCTACGGGCGAGACCTTGTCGCATCCGTCACCCGCCCCGTCGCGCAGCTGCTCGGCTACGCCCGAGTGACGCTGACGCCAGGGCAGTCCCGCCGGGTGAGCTTCGATGTTCCGGCATCCCGGTTCGCCTTCACCGACCGACACGGGACGCGGATCGTCGAGCCCGGCGATGTCGCGGTCTGGATCGGCTCTTATGCGGCGGCGACGCCGGCGCTGGAGCGCGGCGATGCGACCGGAGGCGTGATCGTGAACGCCCGTGATCGTCACGAGCGGGAGATACCCGGGCATGCCACGCCCGCTCGGATCCTCTCGATCGTCGGTGATGTGCATCCCGTCACTGCGGCCGATGCGCGCCTGGTGGAGGTGTCGTTCGAGTGATCACAGCATCCAACCCCATCCTGCCCGGATGCTATCCCGACCCATCGGTCTGCCGTGTCGGTGAGGACTACTACCTCGTTACATCGACATTCGAATATCTGCCGGGGCTGCCGATCATGCACTCGCGCGATCTCGTGCACTGGGAGACGATCGGCCATGCGATCGATCGCAGCGGGATGCTGGACTTCGACGGAATCGTCTCGTCCGGCGGCCTGTATGCACCGACCATCCGACACGATGGCGAGAAGTTCTGGATCGTCTGCACGATGGTCGACCCGCATGACGACACCCGTGGCGGAAACTTCCTGATCACCGCCGAGGATCCCGCTGGCCCCTGGAGCGATCCCATCTGGCTCGACGCGCGCGGCATCGACCCCTCCGTGGCGTTCGATGCGGACGGACGCGTCTGGATGCACGGGACACGACTCGTCGAGGATCCGGACTGGTACCACCAGACCGAGGTCTGGGTGCGCGAGTACTCCCCGGCAGAGCAGGCGCTTGTCGGCGACGAGCACGTGATCTGGCGGGGCGCGGTCAACGGTGCGGTCTGGGCGGAGGGCCCGCATCTGTATCGGATCGGTCCGCGCTGGTATCTGCTCGCGGCCGAGGGCGGCACCGAGTACCACCACGCCGTGAGCGTGGCGCGCGCCGATGAGATCACCGGTCCCTATGAGGGCAACCGTGCGAATCCGGTCTTCACCCACCGCCACCTCGGCCGCAGCGCCGCAGTGATCGGCGCCGGGCACGCCGATCTGATCCAGGCACCGGACGGATCATGGCAGGCGATCATGCTCGCGATGCGCGCAGCAGACGGACAGCACTATCCGCTGGGGCGGGAGACGTTCCTGTGTCCGGTGGTGTGGGAGGACGGCTGGCCCGTGTTCGCACCCGGCCGCGGCCTTCTGCCGGAGATGGTCGAGATCCCCTGGGCGGATGCTGCGGATGCCGCGGCCGACGGCAGCTGGCAGCCGGATAGCCGGCGAGCGGGTGCGATCCCGCCGAGCGACTCGCGGTGGACGGCGCTTCGGGCGCTGCCCGGCGAGATCGCCGTCGGCGGGGACACCTGGACCCTGCCGGTGCGCGCCGAATCACTGACGGATGCCGGAACGGTGGCTTTCCTCGGCGTGCGGCAGCAGCATGCCGATGTCGATGCGATGGCCGAGATCGACGTGTCCGCGCTCGCCGAGGGGGAGACAGCCGGTCTCGTCGTGCGGCAGTCCGAGCGAGACCTTGCGACTGTGCAGGTGACGAGGACGGATGACGGCTTGCGCGTGCAGGCCGTGCACCGCCGTGGTGATAGTGATTCGGTCTGCGCGGAGCGGACTGTTCGGGCGGCAGCATCCATGCATCTCGGCGTACGTGCTCGGGGATACGAGTACGAACTGGTCGCGGATGGTGAGGTTCTCGCGACCGTCGATGGGCGGGAACTGGATGCATCATCGACGGGCGGTTTCCTCGGGATCTGGATCGGCGTCTTCGCCACCAGTAACGGGCGTGCACCGGAAGGAAGCGTGCGAATCCTCGACTTCAGCTATCAACCATCCGAGGAGATGGCGCCGACGCCGGTAGCCTGAGTCCCATTGACCCCGCCACAGGAACGAGTACCTCGATGAAGGAACGTGCGACGGCAGTCGAGGAGGTGCGGCGCACCAATCTCGGCGACGTGCTGCGACTCGTGCACCACTCCGGTCCGCGTTCGCGGTCGATGCTCACCGCGGAGACCGGCCTCAACCGGTCCACCGTCGCTGATCTCGTCATCGCTCTGGCTGAGCACGGGCTCGTCGTCGAACAGCAACCCGACCCGTCGCGCAGGGTCGGACGGCCGAGCCCGATCGTCACGGGCAGCGAGGATGTCGTGGCGATCGGGGTGAACCCCGAGGTCGACGCGATCGAGATCGGTGCGGTCTCCCTTGGCGGCTCAGTGCGCGCGCGCACACGCATCGAGGTGGTTCGCCCCGACGTCGCGGAGGTCGTCGAGATCGTCACGCGGATCGTCCGCGCATGGCAGGACAACGAACTCGCCGGCAGTCGCATCGTCGGCATCGGCGTCGCGGTGCCAGGCCTGGTGCGCTCCAGCGATGGCCTGATCCGGCTCGCACCGCATCTGCAGTGGAGCGACGAAGACATTGCGCAGCCACTCGCCGACGCTCTCGCGGTTCCGGTGGCCGTCGGCAACGACGCATCGCTGGGCGCGCGCGCCGAGCACCTCTTCGGCGCTGCGCGGGAGCACTCCGACATCGTGTATCTGAACGGCGGCGCGAGCGGTATCGGCGGCGGGGTGATCCTCGACGGGCGGCTCGTCCGCGGCGCCGGCGGCTATGCCGGCGAATGGGGACAGACCCGTCCCGGCATCGCGCACGAGGCGCATCGGCGTACGCATGACGGTGTGCTCGAGGACGAGGTGGGTCGCGCTCGGCTCATGTCAGCGGCGAAACTGGTGAGCGGAGACGACGCGGTGCTCGCTGCAGCCCTTGCGAACGGCGCCGGGCCCACCGCGGAGGACGAGGTCGCCCGGCAGCAGGGTGTGCTCGCCGCGACCATCAGCAATGCCGTGAACGTACTGAACCCCTCGATGATCGTGCTCGGCGGATTCCTCGCCATCCTGCGCGATCGTAATGCGGACGCGTTCGATGCCGATGTGCGCGAGCGTTCGCTGGCCGTCGCATCCGAGGACCTGCAGATCGCGTCGGCCGCTCTCGGTCAGGACCGCCTGCTCATCGGTGCCGCCGAGGCTGCGTTCTCACGCCTGCTCGCCGACCCCCTCGGGTGACCCGCACCCGAAACCCACCCTCGTTCAGGTCGCAAACTACGTCGCTCAGAACGGCTGAGAGCGACATAGTTTGCGACCTGAACCGGCGGGGTTGGCCTCAGTAGCTGGCGCGCTCGGGGGCGTCGGCGGCGGAGGGGATCCACTCGGCGGCGAGACGCTCGGTCGCACGCGCCAGGATCGACACGTCGGCGGCGACCAGGACGAAGGATGCTCCGGCAGCGAGGTAGCGGCGGGCCATGTCGGGATTGAACGCATTGACCCCTGCGGGCTTGCCTGCGGCGCGCACCTCGGCGATCGTCTGCTCCACCGCGGCGACCACATCGGGATGCTCCTGCTGACCGAGCAATCCCATGGATGCTGCGAGGTCGCTCGGGCCGATGAAGACGGCATCTACCCCGTCGACCTCCGCGATCTCGCGGGCGCTGCGCACCGCGGCATCCGTTTCGATCTGCACAGTGAGGGACGTGATCTCGTGCGCGCGCTGCAGATAGTTCTCGATGCGGTTGAACTGCCCGGCGCGCGCGAGCGCGCTGCCGACCCCCCGGATGCCGAGGGGAGGGTAGCGGGTGGCGGCGACAGCGGCTGCGGCATCCTCAGCGGAGTTCACCATCGGCACCAGAATGTTCTGCGCTCCGACATCGAGGAACTGTTTGATCAGCACGATGTCGTTGGACGGCACACGGACCAACGGGGTGATCGGGTACGGTGCGACAGCCTGCAGCAGGGTGAGAATCGACTCCAGCCCGATCGGGCTGTGCTCACCGTCGATCAGCGTCCAATCGAGCCCGGAGCCTCCGACGATTTCAGCGGCGACCGGGCTGCCGGAGCAGATCCAAGCGCCCACGAGCGGGCGCGTCGCGTCCGCCAGCCGCGAGCGGAACGACGGCGCGGGCTCTACACGAAACGACATGTGATGGTTCCCATCTCTCGATAGTCGCAGTGGACCTCGTCGCCCTTATGCACCCACATCGGGCGCGTAAACGACCCGGCGAGGATGATCTCGCCCGCCTCGAGGCGCGCACCGTGCTGATGGAACTTGTGCGCCAGCCACGCGACGCCGGTAGCGGGGTGACCGAGCACACCCTGCGCGACGCCGGTCTCCTCGATCTCGCCGTTGCGCGAGAGCACGCCGGGCACCCAGCGCAGGTCGATCTCATCGGGACGCATGTGCACGTCTCCCAGCACCATCGCGCCGTAGGCGGCGTTGTCGCTGATCGTGTCGACGATCGTGCGGCCCTCGAGCTCGATGTGCGAGTTCAGGACTTCGAGCGCGGGGACCGCGTAGTCGATCGCCGCGAGAGCATCGTCGAGAGTGCAGTCCGGACCCTCCAGCGGCCGGGCGAGGACAAAGGCCAACTCGACCTCGATGCGCACGTTCGAGAAGTCGTCGAAGCGCAGCTCCGACCCCGACGGGTACACCGTGTCGTCGAACATCACACCGTAGTCGGGCTCGGTGATGCCGGTCGCCTGCTGCATCGCCTTCGAGGTCAGCCCGATCTTGCGACCGACGAGCTTCCGGCCGGCCGCGACCTGAGAATCCCGCCATATGCCCTGAATGGCATAGGAGTCCTCGATCGTCGCATCCGGGTATCGCGCGGTGATCCGCGGAATCACGCTGTGCGCGTGATCCGCGTCGGCGAGCTCGGCGGCCAGCGCCGAGATGGTCTCTGCGGGAAGCGTCACAACTGGTGCCCCAGCTTGTACTCGCCCTGCTTGTACTCCGGCATCTCGTCCTTGTCGTCAGGACGCGTGTACGAGAATCCGTCGGCCCCGATCGTGACAGCCATCTCGCTGTCGTCCGTACGGGCGATAACCGGCTGCGGGTTGCCGTCGAGGTCGAGCACGAGCGATGCGTCGGTGTACCAGGAGGGAACGACGGGGTTTCCCCACCAGTCGCGACGCTGGTTGTCGTGCACATCCCACGTGACGACCGGGTTGTCGGGGTCACCCGTGTAGTAGTCCTGGGTGTAGACCTCGACGCGGTGCCCGTCCGGGTCGCGCAGGTAGAGGTAGAAGGCATTGGAGACACCGTGGCGGCCGGGGCCTCGCTCGATCGCATCGGAGCGACGCAGCGCGCCGAGCTTGTCGCAGATCGCGAGGATGTTGTGCTTCTCATGCGTCGCGAAGCATACGTGGTGCATCCGCGGTCCGTCGCCGCCGGTCATCGCGGTGTCGTGCACGGTGGGCTTGCGGCGCATCCATGCGGCGTAGACCGTGCCCTGCTCGTCCTGGATGTCCTCCGTGACGCGGAAGCCGAGGTCCTGCATGTACTTCACCGCGCGCGGCACGTCGGGGGTGACCTGGTTGAAGTGGTCGAGGCGCACGAGCTCACCGGGAACGTGCAGATCGTAGCGCCACGACATCCGCTCGACGTGGTCGGCCTGGTAGAAGAACTCGTACGGGAAGCCGAGCGGGTCGATCACGCGCACCGAGTCTCCGATGCCCTTGACGAAGCCGTTCGTCTCGCGGCGCACGTCGCAGCCGAGTTCGGTGAAGAACTCGACAGCGCGGTCGAGGTCCTCAGGGGTGCGCACGCGGTAGCTGAACGCCGCGACAGCAGCGACCGGCCCCTTGCGCAGCACGAGATTGTGGTGGATGAACTCCTCGGTCGATCGCAGGTAGATCGCGTCGTCGTCCTCATCGGTCACGTACAGGCCGAGGATGTCGACGTAGAACTGGCGGGATGCCGCGAGATCGGTGACCACGATCTCCATGTACGCGCAGCGGAGGATATCGGGCGGGGAGGCCTGCGGCGTCGCGATCGGGTTGTCGGTCTCGATCGGCGCTTCCTGGCTCACGTAGTAGCCCGATGAGGTGAGAGTCATGTCTTTACGGTTCGTCATGTCAGCGTCCTTGCTAAGAGAGTAGTTTTCGATCCCTGAGCCCGTCGAAGGGTCAGCGGGGATCCGGGTCGTCGAGGTCGCTTGCCTCGTGCACCTGCTGCTTGCCGAAGGTGGGATTGTGCGGGGCGCCGAGTGTGATGTGCACGCTCTGCTGGTCGGTGTAGAAGTCGATCGAGCGGTAGCCCCCCTCATGTCCGAGACCGGATGCCTTCACTCCGCCGAACGGGGTGCGCAGGTCGCGCACGTTGTTCGAGTTGAGCCACACCATGCCCGCTTCGACGGACTGGGCGAAGTTGTGGCCGCCCTTGAGGTCATTCGTCCAGATGTACGCGGCGAGGCCGTACTTGGTGTTGTTCGCCAGTTCGAGCGCATCGGCCCAGCTGTCGAAGGGGGTGATGGCAACGACCGGTCCGAAGATCTCCTCTTGGAAGATCCGCGCGTCGGACGGCACATCGGCGAACACGGTCGGGGCCACGAAGTTGCCCTCGGGGAAGCCTTCCGGGCGCCCGCCGCCGGCGACGAGTCGGCCTTCGGTCTTGCCGAGCTCGACATAGCTCATGACCTTCTCGTAGTGCTCCGGGTGCACGAGCGCGCCGACCTCGGTGGTCGGGTCGTTCGGCAGTCCCACCTTCACGCGCTTCGCCTGCGCGGCGTAGCGCTCGACGAACTCCTCATACACCGATCGCTGGACGAGGATGCGCGAGCCCGCCGTGCAGCGCTCGCCGTTGAGCGAGAAGACACCGAAGATGCACGCGTCGATCGCGAGTTCCAGATCAGCGTCCTCGAAGACGATCGCGGGGCTCTTGCCGCCGAGCTCCATCGACAGACCCTTGAGGTACGGGGCGGCATTGCCGAAGATCAGCTGGCCGGTCGAGCTCTCGCCGGTGAACGAGATGAGCGGCACATCCGGATGCTTCACGAGGGCATCGCCGGCTTCTTCACCGAGACCGTTGACGAGGTTGAAGACGCCCTTCGGAAGCCCGGCTTCTTCGAAGATGCCGGCCCAGAGGGATGCTGAGAGCGGGGTGAATTCGGCGGGCTTGAGTACGACCGTGTTGCCGGTCGCGAGCGCGGGGCCGAGCTTCCACGATTCGAGCATGAACGGCGTGTTCCACGGCGTGATGAGGCCGGCGACGCCGATCGGCTTGCGGTTGACGTAGTTGAGCTGCTTGCCCGGCACCTTGAAGGCGTCGTCGGACTGCGCCACGATCAGGTCGGCGAAGAAGCGGAAGTTCTCGGCGGCGCGCCTGGCCTGGCCGAGTGCCTGCGTGATCGGCAGGCCGGAGTCGAACGACTCGAGCTCGGCGAGGCGGGCGTCGCGCGACTCGACGATGTCGGCGATCTTGTGCAGGATGCGGCTGCGCTCACGGGGGAGCATCTTCGGCCAGGGGCCGTCCGTGAACGCTCGCCGAGCGGCGGCGACTGCGAGGTCGATGTCGGCCTTCTTGCCGGCTGCGGCCGTGGTGTAGTTCTTGTTGGTCACCGGATCGAGCACGTCGAAGGTGCTGCCATCGGCGGAATCGACGAACCGGCCGTCGATGTAGTGCTGGATGTGATCCGGCAGATCTTGGGGAATGCGTGAGTCAGTCATGGTTCCTCCGGTATCAGTGGACGGGTGCGGCGACAGCGTCGTCGTCGAGTTCGTGGGTGCTGGTGTGTTCTTGGGTCAGGAAGGCGTCGAGCGTTGCCGTGTGGTGCGCGCGGGCGGCGTGTTCGATCTCGTCGACGGGGGCGCCGTTCTCGATCAGCGCGACGATCTGCTCGTGTTCGCGCACCGATTCGTGCGCGCGGCCGGGCACGAAGCTGAACGTCGAATCGCGCAGACGGTTCAGGCACGCCATCTCGACGGCGACGAGCTCGCGCACTCGAGGGTTCGGACAAGGAGCGATGAGCGTCTCGTGGAACTCCTGATTGAGCTGCGTGAACGCCGACGGATTGAAATGGTCGAGCGTCTCGATCATCTTCGCGTTGATCGCGCGGGCGAGCTTCAGATCATCGGCGGTGAGGTGGCGGGTTGCCAGTGCCGTGGCGCTGCCTTCCAGGATGCTGAGCGCTTCCATGCTGTGCCGGTACTGGGTGTCATCGACCATCGACACGCGCGCGCCGACGTTGTGCTCGAACTGCACCAGCCCCTCAGCTTCGAGCTGTCGGATCGCCTCGCGCACCGGCACCACGCTCATGTCGAGGTCGCCGGCGATGCTCCCAAGCACCAGGCGGTACCCGGGGGTGTAGGTCTGGCCGGAGATGCGCTCCTTGATCCAGTGGTACGCCTGCTGGGACTTGCTGGGAGTCTTCATCGCGGCTCCGATCCCTGTGCTTCGACAGGCTCAGCAACCGAGCGGGCTTCGTACTTCGCACGCCACTCGGCGTTCATCGGGAACAGCCCATCGACCGGATGCCCTGCTTCGACCTGAGCGGCGATCCAGGCGTCCTCGTCCTCCTGCGCGAGCGTCGCATCGACGACGTCCTCCACGAGTGCCGGCGGGATCACGATCACGCCGTCGCCGTCGCCGACGATGATGTCGCCGGGCTCGACCGCAGCGCCACCGCACGCGATCGCGACGTCGACATCCCACGGGACGTGTTTGCGTCCGAGAACCGACGGGTGCGCACCCTGCGAGAACACCGGCAGCCCGATGCGGACGACCTCGTCGAAATCGCGCACACCGCCGTCGGTGACGACGCCGGCCGCCCCGCGGGCGGTAGCGCGCAGCGCGAGGATATCGCCGAGAGTTCCGGTCGTGGCATCCCCTCGGGCCTCGATCACGATGATCTCGCCCTCGCCGACCGCGTCGAACAGTCGCTTCTGCGCGTTGTACCCGCCGCCGTGGCTGGCGAAGAGATCTTCGCGGGCGGGGAGGAAGCGCAGCGTGCGCGCGGTGCCCACGATCTTCGTGCCCAGAATGTTGACGGCGACGCCGTCGATGAAGCAGTGGTGGTGGCCGCGCTTGCGCAGCTGGGCGGAGAGGCCCGCGGTCGGGGCCTGCTCGAGCTTCGCCCGCAGCTCGGGGGAGAGTCCGGACGCTTCGACGGGCTCAGCGGTCGAAGGGTCCGTGCCCCAGGCATCCGCTCGCTGCGTGTCATCGACCGCAGGAAGGGAACCGAGCGACTCATCGAACGACACGTCGCCCTGCGTGACGGTGGTCACCAGTCGGCCGGATGTCGGCGCGCCCGGCGCGTTCGGAGCATCCACCTCGACCTCGACGACATCGCCGGGGACGATTACAGAGGAGCCTGCCGGAGTCCCGGTGAGAATGACATCCCCGGTCTCGAGGGTGAAGTGCTGGGAGAGATCGGCGACGAACTGCGCGAGCGGGAAGATCAGGCCTGCGGAGTTGTCATCCTGACGCAGGTCACCATTGACCCAGGTGCGCACGCGGATGTCTTCCGGATCGATCGTGCGGGCATCGATCAGGTTCGGACCGAGCGGCGTGTAGCCGTCGCCGCCCTTGGAGCGGACGTTCGAGCCCTTGTCGTTCGCACGCAGATCGTAGAGGCCGAGATCGTTGGCGGCGGTGACGGATGCGACGTGGGACCAGGCATCCTCAAGACCCACGTGGCGGCCCGGGGTGCCGATGATCAGCGCGATCTCGCCTTCGAAGGCCAGCAGCTCGGTGCCGGCGGGGCGTTCGACGGTGCCGCCGGATGCTGCGACCGAGCTTGCCACCTTGAAGAAATAAGAGGGCGCTGCCGGACGTCGCCCGCGCTGGTCAGCGCGGGATGCGTAGCTGAGGTGGATGGCGATGATCTTGCCAGGGCGACCGATCCGGTCTGACCGAGTGATCTGTTCCGTCACAGTGAGCGCCTCCTTGCGTCATGAGCATCGCCCTTGTGCGATGTATTTGAAATCGTATATCATCTGGACAACGGGTTGCAAGGATGACTTCCGCACCCGGGACAACGACGTCATAAAAGGAGCATCAATGACTGATCAGCCCGGCTTCACGCCGACCGGCACCATCGCGAGTGCCGCAGATCGCCGTCGCGTCGTCTTCGCGACCGTCGTGGGAACCACCGTCGAGTGGTACGACTTCTTCATCTACGCCACCGCCGTCGGCCTGGTCTTCGGACAACTGTTCTTCTCGGCACTGGGCACGAACACCGTGATCCTCGGATTCGCGACGGTCGGCATCAGCTTCCTGTTCCGGCCGCTCGGTGCTTTCCTCGCCGGGCACTTCGGCGACAAGTTCGGCCGCAAGCACGTGCTGATGTGGACTCTCATCCTCATGGGCGCTGCCACGGCCCTGATCGGTGTGCTGCCGACGGCCGAGGTCATCGGCATCGGTGCGCCGATCCTGCTGGTCTTCCTCCGCATTCTGCAGGGCATCTCCGCCGGTGGCGAGTGGGGCGGCGCTGTGCTGATGGCCGTCGAGCACGCTCCGAAGCACAAGCGCGGAATCTTCGGCGCGTCACCGCAGATCGGTGTCCCGCTGGGGCTGCTCCTGGCGTCCGGCGTCATGGCGATCATGACCGCTGTCGCACCCGGCGACCAGTTCCTCGCCTGGGGCTGGCGCATCCCGTTCCTGCTTAGCGTCGTGCTCATCGTCATCGGCTACTACGTCCGTCGCAACGTCGAGGAGAGCCCCGTGTTCGCGGAGCTCGCCGCGCGCAAGGAGAAGGCGAAGATGCCGATCGTGCAGCTGTTCCGCAAGCACGCGCTGCTCGTGGTCATCGCCGCGCTCGTGTTTGCCGGGAACAACGCGGTCGGATACATGACCACAGGCGGATACATCCAGGGCTACGCGACGAACCCGGAAGGACCGATCGGTCTGGAACGCGGCGACGTGCTGTGGGCGGTGACCGGGTCGGCCGTCACCTGGCTGCTCACCACCCTGCTGGCCGGGTGGGTCTCCGACAAGATCGGTCGACGCAGCACCTACATCATCGGGTGGGTCCTGCAGCTGGTCGGAGTCTTCCTGCTGTTCCCGCTCGTGAACACGGCGAATGTCGGGCTCCTGTTCCTGGGCCTGGCGATCCTCACGATCGGCCTCGGATTCACGTACGGACCGCAGGCGGCGTTGTACACCGAGCTCTTCCCGGCATCCATCCGATTCTCCGGCGTCTCGATCTCGTACGCGATCGGCGCGATTGTCGGCGGTGCGTTCGCGCCGACCATCGCCGCGGCCATCGTGGATGCGACAGGCTCGACCGACATGGTCACGTGGTATCTCGCCGGTATGACGCTGATCGGTCTGACCGCGACGCTGCTGCTGCGCGATCGCAGCGGGATTCCGCTGGGACCCGATCATGAAGAAGAGCAGGCCGTCAGTCCCATTTACGGAATGTCGAGGGCATGAGTATGCAGTTCCACCACCACGGCTACGTCTCCGAGGATCCGCGCGTCGCCGGCGCCGCGGGCACAGGCATCGATCGTCCTGCCGACCTTCCGGACGAGATGGACGTGCTCATCGTCGGATCGGGGCCGGCCGGCATGCTGATGGCTGCGCAGATGTCGCAGTTCCCCGGTGTCACGACACGGATCATCGAACGTCGAGGCGGACGGCTTCCGCTCGGTCAGGCCGACGGCATCCAGCCGCGCAGCGTCGAGACGTTTGCGGCATTCGGATTCGCCGAGCGGATCACCGCGGAGGCGTACAACATCGCGTTCATGAACTTCTGGGGCCCCGATCCGGAGAACCCCGGCAACATCATCCGGACGACCCGCACCGAGGACTACGGACTCAAGATCAGCGAGTTCCCGCACCTCATCGTGAACCAGGCGCGCGTGCTGGATTACTTCGCCGAGGCCGCGGAGATCGGTCCCGGGAGGATCACACCCGACTACGGCGTCGAGTTCCTGGGGCTCACCGTGCACGAGGGTGACGAGTACCCCGTCGAAGTTCGGGTGCGATATGCCGCAGGCGAGCGCGAGGGCGAAGAACGCACGATCCGCGCGAAGTACGTCGCCGGCTGCGATGGCGCCCGAAGCCGTGTGCGCGAGGCGATCGGACGCCAGCACGTCGGGGAATTCTCCGCGCACGCCTGGGGCGTCATGGACATCATGGTGGAGACCGACTTCCCCGACTGGCGCACCAAATGCGCCATCAACGCGGAGGCGGGCAACATCCTGCACATTCCGCGCGAGGGCGGCTACCTCAGCCGTGTCTACGTCGACCTCGGGGAAGTCGCCGCAGACGACAACCATCAGGTGCGCAGCACTCCGATCGAAAAGGTCATCGAGAAGGCGAACGAGATCCTGTATCCGTACTCACTGGATGTGAAGGAGATCGCCTGGTCGAGCGTGTACGAGGTCGGACACCGCGTGACCGACGGCTTCGATGACGTGTCGGGCGCCTCGGAGCGCACGCCGCGCGTCTTCCTCACGGGCGACGCCTGCCACACGCACAGCGCCAAGGCAGGGCAGGGGATGAACGTCTCGATGCAGGACGGCTTCAACCTCGGCTGGAAGCTCGGGTCCGTGCTCACCGGCCGTAATCCGGAGTCGCTGCTGGCCACCTTTACCGCCGAGCGGCAGCCCGTCGCGCAGCAGCTGATCGACTTCGATCGGGAGTGGTCGTCGCTGATGGCACGCAAGCCGGAGGAGATCTCGGACCCGCAGGAATTGTCGAACTACTACCTCGCCACGGCCGAATTCCCGTCCGGGTTCATGACGCACTATTCACCGTCGGCGATCACCGGTACCGACGAGCACCAGTCGCTCGCCGCCGGGTTCCCGCTGGGCCGGCGCTTCAAGTCCGTCGAAGTGGTGCGGGTCTGCGACGGCAACGCCGTGCATCTCGGTCATCACGCGAGGGCCGACGGACGCTGGCGCGTCTACGTCTTCGCCGATGCCGGCGGCTCGCGGGTAGGGGAGTGGGCGTCCGTCGCGGGGCCGGTTCTTGCCGGATTCACCCCGTCGGATGCCGATGCGGATGCCATCTTCGACGTCAAGGCGATCTACCAGGACGCGTACGAGGACATCGACATCCTGTCGGTGCCGAAGCTCTTCCTGCCGAAGAGCGGCCCGCTGAGGCTGACCGATTGGGAGAAGGTCTACACGGCTGCGCCGAACACCTGGTGCAAGGACGACATCTTCGCCGAGCGCGAGGTTTCCCGGGACGGTGTCGTGGTCGTCGTGCGTCCCGACCAGTACGTCGCCGCCGTGCTGCCCCTGGATGCCACGGCCGAGCTCGAATCGTTCCTGAAGGGGGCATTCCTCCCCGCCTAGTGGGTACGGGCCCCGTTCAGGTCGCAAACTCGGTCGTTCTGGCTGCGTGATACCGACGGAGTTTGCGACCTGAACCGGCGTGGGTGGGCCCCACCGCGTGACATGTGTCATGCAGAGGAAGTGACAGCGACCTCCGGAACTCGTGGGGCCTCTGCGCCAGGCTTGACGCATGAGCACTTCACCGGAAACTCTGACTTCGACGAGATCCGCCGCTGCGGCATCCGACACCGCCATCTCCATCGAGAACCTGCATAAGCACTTCGGTCTGGGCGAGCGCACCGTGAAAGCGGTCGACGGCGTGGACCTCAGCATCCGTCGCGGCGAGATCGTCGCGATCCTCGGCCCCAACGGTGCTGGCAAGACGACAACGCTCGACATGCTGCTGGGTCTCGCGGAGCCGTCGGAAGGCAACGTGAGTGTGTTCGGCGACAAGCCGGGCAAGGCGGCCAAGGCCGGCATGATCGCCGGGGTGCTGCAGACGGGCGGTCTGCTGTCCGATCTCACCGTCCGCGAGACCGTCGAAGTGATCGCGTCTCTGCACGGCCGCGAGGCGCTCTCACGCGTTCCCGATGTGCTCGCGCGCACCGACCTCGAGTCGATCGCCCGCCGTCGCATCGCCAAATGCTCCGGAGGCGAGCAGCAGCGGGTGAAGTTCGCACTCGCTCTGGTCGCCGATCCCGACGTCCTCGTGCTCGACGAACCGACCGCCGGCATGGACGTCACCGCACGCCGCCACTTCTGGGACGTCATGCGCGCAGATGCGGATGCCGGACGCACCATCCTCTTCGCCACGCACTATCTCGAAGAGGCAGAGCAGTTCGCGCGCCGCACGGTCGTCATGCACCGCGGCGTCATCGTCGCGGATGCCCCCACCGCCCAGCTGCGCGCGAACCTCGGCGGGCGCACGCTCGCGGCGAATCTGCCCGACTCCGGTGCCGATGCACTGGTGCGGAGCCTGCAGGACATCGACGGAATCAGCGACGTGCGCGTCGACGGTGAGCGCGTGAGCCTGCGGGCGACGGACTCGGATGCCGCGGCATCCGCTCTTCTGAACGCTGGCGCCCGCGATCTGGAGATCGCCGCTCCCACCCTCGAAACCGCCTTCACGGCCCTGACGGAGGACTGATCATGACCATCTCGATCTCACCCACGATGATGCGCGTCGAAGCGATGCGTCAGATCCGCAACCCCTACACGCTCGCGTTCACGCTCGGGATGCCGGTGGCGATGTACCTGCTCTTCGGAGCGGGTATGGGCTATGGCGATATCCCCGCCGGTCACGGCAACGTCAAGTTCTACATCATGGTGTCGATGGCGGCCTACGGCTGCGCTGTCGCGATGAGTTCGATCACCTCGCTCGCAGCGACCGAGTCGAAGCAGGGGTGGGGGCGCCAGCTCGCCATGACTCCGCTCGGCACCACCGGGTATGCGATGACGAAGCTCACCACAGCGGTGTCCTTCGCCGCGCTCGCCGTGCTCCTCGTCTTCATCGCCGGGATCGCGACCGGAGCCGAAGCATCCGATGTGTGGCGCTGGTGGGCATCGGCGGGCATCATGCTCGGCATCGGCCTGATGTTCGGACTGTACGGACTGGGCGTGGGACTCTTCTTCAACTCCGACACGGCGGCTGCGCTGGCATCCATCTCGATGACGTTCTTCGCCTTCTTCGGAAACGTCTTCATGCCGCTGGACGGAGTCATGCTCGACATCGCCCGATTCACGCCGCTGTACGGGTTCGTGGCGCTGAGTCGTTGGCCGCTGACCGATGGCGTCCTCGCCACGGGGCAGACCGACAGCATCTGGATCATCGTGCTGAACATCATGGTGTGGCTGGGACTGTTCGCCCTTCTCGTGGCGGCCGGCGTCAAGCGCTCGTACTCCCGCCGATAGGGTCGAAACCATGATGGGTGAGGCGGCAGGCCGGACTCGGCGTCGCAAGAGCGGCGCCGAGTCTCCCTGGGAGCGATTCGGCTGGATCATGGCGGCCGTCTGGCTCGTGTTCCTCGCGTACCCGGTGATCGCGCTGGTGCAGTCGAACGCGGCGCAGGGCTGGATCATCACCGGCTGGATCGCCCTGTGCGCTTTCATCATCGTGTACGTCGCCGGGTTCATCCACGGGATGAGCTTCGGCGGCGGCGGGCTCACGAAGCCGCCCATGCCGATCCAATGGGTGGCATTCGGCGGCATGATCGTGTGCGCCGCTCTGACCGTTCCGAGTGTCGGCGGGGGAGCGCTGAGCTTCCTTCCGTTCATCATGTCGTTCGCGTCGTACGGGCTCACTCGCCTCGCGCATTGGCTGACCAGCGCGGTGTGCATCGTCGTGACCGTAGCCGTCGTGTTCTTCACGCCGGCCGGTGCGACGTATCTGACCGTGCTTGCGATCATCGTCCTGCTCGCCGTGGTCAACACGGTCTCAACGACCCTGATCATCCGCTCGGACGAGGCGGAGCGGCTGGGCCTCGAACTCGCTACGAGCGAGGGACGCGAAGCCGTCGCCCGCGACGTGCACGACCTGGTCGGCCATTCGTTGACGGTGGTGAAGCTGAAGGCGCAGCTGGCGCGCAAACTCATGGACAGCGATCCTGAACGCGCGAAGGCAGAGCTCGCCGACATCGAATCCCTCACGGCCGAAGCGATCGCCGGTGTCCGTGCCACGGTCGCCGGGGTGCGCAGCGCCGCGCTGACCGAGCAGCTGGCTTCGTGCCGCGATGCGCTGCGGTCCGCCGACGTGACGATGCGCGTCGAGGGGGATGCTGCGACGCTCTCGCCCGCGCAGTCGTTGACGGCGAGCTGGGTGCTGCGTGAGGCGACGACCAACGTGCTGCGGCACTCCGCCGCGAAAACGGTCACGGTGCGGATCGCCGCCGGAGTTTTCGAGGTGATCGATGATGGTCGCGGCTTCTCGGGAGGCGAGGGCAACGGCGTGCGCGGCATGCGCGAGCGTGCGACGACCGGCGGCGGAGCGCTCCTGGTGCGCGCAGGCGTCGCCGGGGGCACGCACGTGGAGGTGACGTGGTGAGCGCCGATCGAATCCGGCTGGTGATCGCCGACGACCAGGCGATGCTGCGCGGAGCGCTCGCGTCGCTGCTCGAGCTCGAAGACGACCTCACCGTCGTCGGCGTCGCCGGAGATGGCGAAGCCGCTGCCGAGCTCGTGGCGCAGACGACGCCGGACGTGTGTCTGATGGACATTCAGATGCCCGGGATGGACGGGATCGCCGCGACGCAAGCCGTGCGTGCCGCGAGCCCCGATACGCGCGTGCTCATCGTTACGACATTCGCGCGGCCGGGTTATCTGCGTGCCGCACTGGATGCTGGCGCAAGCGGCTTCATCGTCAAGGATGCCGCTGTGGAGCAGCTCGCCGATGCTGTGCGCCGGGTGCACGCGGGGCTGCGCGTCGTGGATCCGGCGCTCGCCGAGGCGAGCCTGTTCGAGGGGGCCAACCCGCTCAGCGATCGTGAGCAGCAGGTCCTGCGGCTTGCGGCCGATGGGCGAAGCGCCGCGGCGATCGCGTCGGAGGTCTTCCTGTCGGCGGGGACCGTGCGCAACAACCTCTCGGCGGCGATCGGCAAGGTCGATGCGTCGAACCGGGCACAGGCGGTGCGGATCGCCCAGGACAAGGGTTGGATCTGACCCGGTTCTCGCTGTCTCCCTCTCTCTGTCTGTCGCAATGTCCGACCCCGCGCGTAGCGTGGATCATGGTCGGGCGCCGATGCCCGCCGCAAGGAGCAGATGATGGACTGGAAGATCGAACTCATCTTCGTGCCGGTGACGGACGTCGATCGCTCGAAAGAGTTCTACATGAAGATCGGCTTCAATGCCGATCATGATCAGACTCCGTTCGAAGGCCTGCGCTTCGTGCAGATGACTCCGCCGGGGTCGGCTTGTTCGATCGCGTTCGGTACGGGGTTGGGCATCGAGCTCGAACCCGGCCAGCAGAACACGATCCAGGTCGTCGTGCCCGATGCGGATGCCGCGCTGGCGCAGTTGCGCGATGCCAGTGTCGAGGCCAGTGGCGTCGATGAGCAGGCGTGGGGCCGGTTCGTCACGTTCGATGACCCGGACGGCAACACCTGGACGCTGCAGGAGCTGCCCGATTACAGCGCGGCCCGCTGACGCAGAACCTCTTTCGCACCTGACGCATCGGGAATACCGTTTCCCTGACGGGCGCTGTGTTTCTTCGCACGTTGCGCGTACGCCCGCGACGGCAGATGGGTGGCGCGCATGGAAGGTCTGGAGATCACAGTCCTGCTGGGGCTGACGATTCTGGCAGGGACGATGCTGGCGCCGCGGGTGCGCCTCGCGTTGCCGCTCGTGCTGGTGGTTTTCGGCCTGCTGCTGGGGTTCGTACCCGCGCTGCGGGAGGTGCAGTTGCCGCCGGAGACGGTGCTGTTGCTGTTCCTGCCGGTGATGCTGTTCTGGGAGAGTCTGACGACGTCGCTGCGGTCGATTCGGCGCGACTTCCGATACATCCTGCCGATGAGCACTCTGCTCGTCGTCGCGTCGGCGTTCGCCGTGGCCGGCGTCGCCGTGCTGTTCGGGATGCCCTGGGAGATCGCGCTTGTCCTCGGTGCTGCTGTCGCGCCGCCGGATGCCACGGCCGTCGCGGCACTGGGAAAGCTGCTGCCGCGGCGCGCATTCATGAAGCTGAAGGCCGAGAGCCTCACCAACGACGGCACGGCGCTCGTGCTTTACGCGATCGCCGTGTCCCTCGCCGTCGGCGGCCAGGTGACCCCGCTGATGATCTCGTGGACGGTGATCGTCTCCTATCTCGGCGGCATCATCGTCGGAGTCGTCGTCGCGGCGGCCGCGTGGCTGGTGCTTCGTCGTGTGCACCAGACGATCACGATCAACGTGACGATGCTGCTGCTGCCGTTCACCGCGTTCATGATCGCCGAGATGATCCACGCCTCCGGCGTGCTGGCTGTTGTCGTCGCCGGTCTCATCGCGGCCTACGTCAGCGCGCAGGTCACCACCGCAGCCTCGCGACGGCAGGCGGAGTCGGTGTGGCCGTTCGGCGTCTTCCTCCTCAACGGAGCGCTGTTCGTCCTGATTGGTCTGGAGGTGCAGTGGGTCGTGCACCAGACGTCGCTGCGGATGATCGGCTGGCTCACGCTTGCCACGGTCGCCGTGTGGGTGACGCTGCTCGTGGTGCGATTCCTGTTCCAAATGCTCGCCGTGCCATTCCAGCGGATGGGCGGCGGCACACCGCATCCGTTCGGCCTGCGTACGCGGATGCAGGTGGTGAGCACTGTCGCCGGAATGCGCGGCGCGGTCTCACTCGCGATCGCGCTGTCGGTGCCGCTCGCGATGGGTGATGGCTCACCGCTCGCCGGCCGCGACGACATCATCTTCGTCACGGCGGGGGTGATCCTGCTCAGTCTTCTCGTGCAGGGTCCGCTGCTGCCCGCCGTGGTGCGCTGGGCACGGTACCCCGTTGACCATGGCGAGGACGAGGAGTTCGAGCTCGCCGAACGCGCGATCTCCGGATCGGCGATGGCGGCGCTGGACGTGCTCGCCGCCGAGCACGGGATCAGCGATGAGGTTCGTGATCGGGTGCGGCGCGATGGTTACGAGATGCTGGAGCTTGCGAACGCCCGGGCGATGGCGAGGGAGCGGACGCTCATCGACGCCGAAGTGGGGGCGATGGAGGATCTGTTGGATGCCCCTGACCCGCTTGCCGATGGCTCGGTCGAGTTGAGCAGCGCCCCCACCGTGACCGAAGGCAGAACGCTGCAGATGGTGGCCACCTCGACCGACGTCGACCTCGAGCAGCGCTCGCCCCTCCTGCGCCACGACGAGCTCTCGCGGCTCAAACTCGCGATGCTCGATCACGAGCGGGAAGTGCTGCGCCGGCTGCGCAGGGCGGGCACCGTCGACGATCTCATCGTCTATCGGATCTCGGCGCGGCTCGATCTGGACCAGATCCGCCTGGAGGGCATCGAGCAGCCCGACTGAGGCGCGCCGCACGCCGCGCGCGCACCAGCGCGTTCGCGACTCAGGAGTTCACGCGGATGACCTCTTGCTGGTACGGCGCGATGACGATGGGGGAGATGCGCAGGTCCAGCAGCAGGAAAGGACGTTCAGCGGCGGGCTGCGCGGCCCATGTCTCAAGCCGCGCGAGGTCATCGAGCGTGCGCACTACGACGCCCTCGGCGCCGACGGCTGCGGCGAATGCGGCGAAGTCGACCTCGGGGATGAGCATCGGCTCCTCGGCGAGACCCTTGAGCCCGTACAGGTGCACCTCTGCACCGTAGGCGGCGTCGTTCCAGATCACGGCGCACCCCCGGCCGCCGGCTGCGCGCACGGCTGATTCCAGGTCGGCAATCGCCATGAGCCCGCCGCCGTCGCCGCTGGTGAGGACGATCGTGGACTCCGGTCGTGCGAGCGCCGCACCGACCACGCTCGGCCAGCCCTGGCCGATCGCCTGGAACGCGGTGCCGATCATCATCATCCGGTCGGGAGAAGCCACGGGCCAGTACATGTTCGCCCAGCCGATGAAGTGCCCGCCGTCCGAGACCACGACGCGGTCCTCCGGCAGCAGCTCGGCGATACGGCGTGCGGCGGAGCGGGGGTCGAGCCGTCCGTCCACGGCGAGTGCATCGCCAGTGTCATAGGCGCGTGCCGCGGCGACGTCGACGCTCTCGCGCCACGGGCGC
Organism: Microbacterium sp.; assembly: GCF_052099035.1. Classification (GTDB taxonomy): domain Bacteria; phylum Actinomycetota; class Actinomycetes; order Actinomycetales; family Microbacteriaceae; genus Microbacterium. The sequence goes on from NZ_JBQDSX010000004.1 coordinate 51,645, forward strand.
CGCATAACTCCGGAGAAACTGCCCACACGGCCCTCTGCGGCGATGGATTCATGCGGATTTCGGCGCAAACCTCCGGAGTTATGCGGCGAAGCGATTCGCTCCACGAGCATCCCGGCGACGATCCGAGCATCCCCGCGCACGAATCCGCCGACGTGCGCGTGCGTCGCGGCTGGTGCAACATCGACCTGGAACACTCGTGTGCCCGGTGCGAACAGCTCGCCGAAGCGCATCGTGAACTGATTGAGCGATGCCCCGAAGACGACGGCGACATCGGCTTTCCGGACCAGCGACATGGCGGCGTCGGCTCCGAAGCCGCCGGTGACGCCCAGGTCGTATTCCGTGGCGGGAAAGACGCCACGGCCGAGAGCGGTGGATGCTGTCAGCGCACCGGTCGCGTCGGCAAGCGCCCCGAGCGCTTCTCCGGCACCGGCCAGCCACGCACCGCGGCCGGCCAGCAGGAACGGACGCTCCGCATCGTGAAGCGCACCTGCGATCTCCTCCAGCATCCCTTCGGCGAACTCACCGCCGGGCGCAAGCGCGGACGGCACTCGGGGCGCGGGGGCGCCGGGCACGGGGCCCGCCTCGAGGGCTGCGACATCGTAGGGAATAGCCAGGACGACCGGCAGGCGATAGGTGAGGGCGTGCTCGATCGCGATGATCGTTGTCGCGGCGGCATCCGCTCGTCCGACCGTGTATGTGCGGGCCCCTACGGCCGATGCGAGGGCGATCTGGTCGACGTCCCATGGGCGTGGGCCCGATGTCGGTTCATCGCCGACGACGAGCACGAGGGGGACACGTGCCTGCACGGCTTCGGCGAGTGCCGTCAGCGTGTTCGTGAATCCGGCGCCGTAGGTCGTCGTGCCCGCCGCGATCTGGCCCGAGGCGCGGTAGTGTGCGTCGGCGGCGACTACTGCCCCCTGCTCGTGTCGGACCGCGGTGAATGACGCAGCGGTCTCGCGTTCGAGTGCGTCGAGGAAGTAGGCGTTCCCGTTGCCCATCACGCCGAAGACGGCGTCGATGTGCTCGGCGAGGGTGCGGGCGACGTGGGCGGATACGGAGGGCATGACAGAGCCTTTCGAGACGGTATCGGTGAAGGATTCCGTATGTGTCTCGCGCGTCGCATCCATGCGATTGCGGTGTCGTGCCCCTTTTTCGAGCACCGGCTGGGCCGGACTTGTCGATTCTATCCCCGGTGACAGGGGAGAATGAGCCCATGACACTTCACGAGCGCGAGACTCTCACCTGGGACGGGTTCGGATCGGCCACGCGGGATCTTGCCCGTGGCATCGTCGCCAGCGGCTTCGAGCCGGAGGTGGTCGTCGCGATCGCGCGCGGCGGATTGCTGCCGGCCGGTGCGATCGCCTATGGCCTCGGCGCGAAGAACTGCGGCGCGATCAACGTCGAGTTCTATACCGGAATCGGGACCGTGCTCGATGCTCCCGCGGTGCTGCCGCCGGAGCTCGACATGGCGTATCTCGACGGGCGTCGCGTTCTGCTGGTGGATGATGTCGCCGATTCGGGGCGGACGCTCGCACTCGCTGTCCAACTGCTCCAAGATAAAGGTGCGGACGTACGCTCCGTCACGATCTACTCCAAACCATCGACGATCATCCAGCCCGATTACGCATGGAAGGATACCGACCTATGGATAGATTTCCCGTGGTCATCTCAGGGGACGGTACGCGAGCAGGATCTCGGCCTCTCGCCGACGGCGTGACATCATGACATCACTCTCCTCCCGCTGGCAGGACCTCCAGCGCCGCACCCGTGCCGGCAAGATCTCCCTCGAGACGGCGGCGCTGCTCGTCGGAACACTGTTCTTCATCATCGGTTTCCTCATCTCGATCATCCTCTTCTGGGGACGTGAGCTCGAGATCTCGGGGTAGGGCTCGATCGGCGCCTATGCCGCCATCGGCGGTGCTGCCGTTGCGATCCTGTCGGTGCTGCTCGGTCGGCGCGTCGTCATGCACCGCAGAAGCGCGACAGCCCGACCTGACCGGCTGACGATGCGCGATGACCGCCTGCGCTGGTATGACATCGCCGCGATCACGCTCGCGTACGCTGCGACCGCGTTTCTGGGATGGTCGGGCATCGCGTCGCTGCTGGAGCGCAGCTTCACCGATGCTCCGGTCTTTGACTTCCCCGGGGCGATCCTCGTCGCCGTCGCCTATGCGCTGACCGCCTACGTGTGCTTCCTCAGCGCCGCATCGCTCACTCCGATGATGCTCTCGCTCGTGCTCGCGGTCTTCCTGGTCGTCGGGGCGTTCGCGAGCATGCTCACCGCCACCGACCAGTACTGGTGGCGCGACAACCTTTCTGCGCTCGGCATGGCGAGCAACTCCTCGTCGTGGATCTTCAACGGCACGGTTATCGTCGCCGGAGTCATCGTGACGATCATCGCCCGGTATGCGACATCGGGACTTCCCGTAACGGACCCGAAAGCGGCTCGGAAGCGACACCTGCTGCGGCTCGGACTGATCCTCATCGGTATTTTCCTCACCTGCGTGGGAATCTTCCCGGTCGACGCGTTCTTCCTCGTGCACAACACCGTCGCCACCGGCATGACCGTGGCATTCGGCGTCGTCGTGCTGTCCCTGCCGTGGCTGCTGCCGACGATCTCGAAGGTGTTCATCGCACTGGGCTACATCTACGTCGCCGTCATCGTCATGCTGGTGATCTTCTTCGCCACCGGGTACTACAACCTCACCGCGGTCGAGCTCATCGCTGCGATCCTCATCTTCAGCTGGATCATCGTGTTCCTGCGGGCGGCCAACGAAGTGCCCTCCGAGGACGAGGTGCAGCCAGCAGTTACCGAGGTGGAGCTGGGCTGACGGCGTCAGCCGCGCTGTCAGTCGCGCAGCGCCAGGGTCGCTTCGCGCGTACGCTGCAGAGCATCCATGGTCTCGGCGTAGCGACGCTTGGCGACCCCGATGAACAGGCAATCGACCAGAGCGAGCTGCGCGATGCGGCTCACCATTGCGCCGGCGCGAAATGTTGATTCGCGCACGACGGTGTACAGGGCGTGATCCGCGGCGTGAGCGAGCGGCGTCGCATCCGATGACGTCACGGCGATCGTCGCGGCACCGCTCTGCCTGGCCGTCTGCAAGAAGCGAACGGTCTCGGTCGTCGCCCCGGAGTGCGAGAAGCCGATCGCGACGGTGGGCCCGGTATTCAGCACCGTGACTGCGATGGCCTCGTGCGGGTCTGTGATCACGTGCGCGTTGCGTCCGACCCGCAGGAGCTTGTGCGCGAGGTCCTGCGCGATGAACTGGCTGGCTCCGATCCCGAAGAGCAGGACGCGCTCAGCCTGATCGATCGCGGTGATCGCCTCGTCGAGCACTTCGAAGTCGAGGCTGTCGATGGTCTCTTCGATGGCAAGGAGCTCGAGGGCGGCGAGCTTGGAGACGGCCTCGGGCAGGGTGTCGCTATCGGATATCTCGGAGCCGAAGGCGCCCCGCGTGGGGAACTGCGCGGATTCCTTGCCGAGCTCTGTGGCCAGCGCCATGCGCAGCGGGGCGTAGCCGCTGAATCCGATCGCGCGGCAGAATCGCACGACCGAGGCGACGGAGGTGTCGCACTTCTCGGCGAGCTCATTGATGGTCAGGTCGATCACGGTGGAGGGATTCTCCCGCACCACGGCTGCGATGCGCGCGAGCGATGGCGGCAGGGTCGACGCTGCGGCCTCGATCGTGGACTGGATGCTCATCCGCGCTCCTTACGGGTGGGATTACAGTATGTCTCGTCGGGTGAGTTCATCGTGACGTAAATTCTTTTCATCAACTCTACTCATCGTGTAGAGTCTTTTCGAGTTGTTTCCGATCCGAGAGTTGAGAGATGTCGACACCGCGCACCATCGCCGCCATCGACCTCGGCAAGTCCCGCTGTCGGCTGACGGTACTCCGAGCCGGCGTGCGCGTGTCCTATTCCGATGCCGGTTCCCCCGGCCTTGCGAGCGTCGACGGGGTCAAAACGGCACTGGCCGCGATCGCGCCGCTGCTCGCCGAGGCGGGCGTCGTCGACGCGCTGGGCATCGGAGCGGCCGGCGCATGGATGGCACCGGATGCCGCTCACGAACTGGCCCGCGCCCTCGCCGAAGCGACAGGAGCTCGCGTCGCTGTCTCCTCTGACGTCGTCACCGCACACGTCGGGGCGCTCGAGGGAGCACCGGGCACACTCCTGATCGCCGGCACCGGCGCTGCCGCTCTCGGAGTCGACACAGAAGGTGTGCGGCTGGTCGACGGATGGGGCCCCGACCTCGGCGACCTCGGCGGCGGATCGTGGCTCGGCCGCGAAGGCGTACGAGCGACGCTGCGAGCCCGCGACGGACTCGCAGGTTCGACAGTGCTCACTGAAACCGTGCACGCCCGCATGCTCCCTGCTCCGGATGCGATCACGTGGCTGGCTGGTGAAATCCCCGTCGCCCGGCAGCTCGCAACAGTCGCCCCACTCGTCCTCGATGCCGCTGCCGCCGGTGACGCCGTCGCGACTCGGATAGCGCAGGAGGCGGTACGGCTGCTCGCAGCATCCGCTGCCGCGGCATCGAAGACACCCGACGTCGTGATCCACGGCGGACTCACGGACCACGCCTGGTTCCGTGCAGAGCTCGAACACGCGCTGGCCGGCGCAGGACGCACCGTCGTCCCCGCCGCCGGCGACGCTCTCGACGGCGCATCGCTGCTCGCGTACCGTACCGATACACCTCATGAAAGGTTCGTTCACCGTGCTTGATGAAACCGATTCGGCCGCGAACAGCCGCCTTGCCGAGCTTCTCGACGTGCTCTCGCACCTCGACACCGAAGCTGCAAGCACGGAACGCGGCGACCTGGATCTCCTCGATACCGCCGAGCTCGTGGTCCGGATGAATGCCGAAGACCAGCGCGTGCCGCTCGCCGTAGCCGAACACGCAACCGACATCGCGCGGGCCGTCGACGGGATCACGGAACGATTCCGTCGCGGAGGGCGACTGATTTACATCGGCGCCGGCACCGCCGGGCGCATCGGCGTGCTCGACGCGAGCGAGTGCCCGCCGACGTTCGGCACGGATCCATCCATGGTTGTCGGTCTGATCGCCGGCGGAGAGACGGCAATCCGCTCGGCCGTCGAGAACGCCGAGGACGATGCGGATGCCGCGCAGCGATCTCTGCTCGAACTCGAGCTCACCGAGCGCGACACGGTCGTCGGCATCTCGGCATCCGGTCGCACCCCGTACGTCGTGGGCGGCCTCGAATACGCGCGCGGCATCGGGGCTCTCACGGTCGCGATCGCATCCAATAGCAACTCCGATATCGGAGCGGCAGCCGAGATCCCGATCGAGATCGTCACCGGCCCCGAGTTCATCTCAGGATCGACGCGCCTCAAATCCGGCACCACCCAGAAGCTCGTCGTCAACATGCTCACGACGCTGTCGATGATCAAGCTCGGCAAGACCTATCGCGGGGTGATGGTCGATCTGATCGCCACGAACGAGAAGCTGCACGCCCGGTCGATCCGCACCGTCACCGAGCTCACCGGCGTCGGCATCGATGCGGCCGCAGCCGCACTGCAGGCAGCCGGAGGCTCGGTGAAACTTGCCGTGCTCATGCTCGTCGCCGGCGCCGAAGCGGACCCTGCGCGGGCCGCGCTGGCTGAGGCCGACGGCATCCTGCGCGAAGCGATCGCCGCGCTCAGCTGAACAGAACGGCTCGGCTGAGCAGAACCGCTCAGCTGACCAGAACCGCTCAGCTGATTCGGATCTCGAATCCTGCGCCGGATGGCGCGATCGAGATCTGCGTGAGGTCATCGACGTGATACGTCGGACCGAATGACGGTGCGTGCGGGCCGACGCCGATGACAGTCATCCCGGCATCACGCGCTGCCTGGATGCCGGCGCCGGAGTCCTCGAAGGCGATGCACTCGGCCGGGTCGATGCCGAGGGTGGATGCTGCGAGCAGGAACCCCTCCGGGTCGGGCTTGCTCCGCGATACGCGTTCCGCAGTGATGGCGAGTGCGGGAATGCGAAGACCCGCAGCGCCCATTCGCGCCTTCATCAGCGCGACGTTTGCGGAGGTGACGATCGCGTGGGGGAGCCTCTCGAGCGCACGCAGCAGCTCGTCGGCACCGGGAATCGCGATCACACCCTGGGTGTCGGAGCTCTCACGGGCGAGCATCTGCTGATTCTCATCGAGATTGATCGCGTGGTCGCGCTCCGGGAGCAGCATGGCCATGCTCTGCCACCCCTGGCGGCCGTGCACGGTCTGCAGAACCGTGTTCTGGTCGAGCCCGTGCGGCTCGGCCCACTCCCACCAGAGCCGCTCGACGACCGCCGTTGAATCGACGAGAGTGCCGTCCATGTCGAGCAGTGCCGCACGAGCGGTGAGAGTCGTTGCCATGGTTCCAGGCTAACCGGGCAGGAGAGCACGGTCTGCGCCGAGGAGCCCGCGCTCCCGACTATCCTGGAAGCATCCCCCGATCTTCCACCCGGCAATTCGCGCGCCGGATGATCTTCGGCGCGCTCAGAACATGCAAGGACGCAGATGAACGACTTCGCGGCACACCGTGACGACTGGCTGGTCAAAGAAGAGCTCGCCGAGCAGATGGTTCCGCTCGTCGGTGCCCTCCGCCGCGATCACGAGGTGGTGACGTCACTGCACGGGCATCGCCTGCTCGGGCTGTCGACGACCGGCATCATCGAACTGCACGAGCGCGTCGCCCAGCTCGGCCATGAAGAACTGGCGCTGGAAGACACGCTCGCCGTGCTGGAGGCGTTGCGCGAACTGGCACCGGGAGCATCCTCGATCGACGTCGCACGTCTCGTCGCCGGACGCTCGGATGCTCCTCTCGACGAGTACCTGCGCGAGACTCTCGCGCCCGCGATGGGTGCGGAGCCCGCCGATCCGACCGATGTCGTGCTGTACGGTTTCGGACGCATCGGGCGTCTGCTCGCTCGCATCCTCATCGCCCACAACAGCGGCGGCAGCGGTCTGCGCCTGCGTGCGATCGTCGTGCGCCGCGGAGCGGACAACGATCTCGTCAAGCGAGCATCGCTGCTGATGCGCGACTCCGTGCACGGCCGCTTCGCCGGCTCCGTCACGGTGGACGAGGACGCCGACCAGATCATCGCGAACGGCACCCGGATCCAGGTGATCTACTCGAACGATCCGGCATCCGTCGACTACACCGCCTGCGGCATCGACAGGGCGATCGTCGTCGACAACACCGGACGCTGGCGCGATGAAGAAGGACTCAGCCGGCACCTCGAGGCAAAGGGGGTCGCGCGGGTATTGCTGACGGCACCAGGCAAGGGGATGCTGAAGAACATCGTGCACGGCATCAACGACGCCACCATCACACCCGATGACCGCATCGTCTCGGCAGCATCGTGCACGACCAATGCGATCACCCCGGTGCTCAAGGCGATGGACGAGGCGTACGGGATCGTGCGCGGCCACGTCGAGACGGTGCACTCGTTCACGAACGATCAGAACCTCATCGACAACTTCCATTCCGGCGACCGCCGCGGCCGTGCGGCCACGCTGAACATGGTCATCACCGAGACGGGGGCGGCAAAAGCCGTCGCACGCGCGCTGCCGGAGCTCGAGGGCAAGCTCACCGGGTCGGCGATCCGCGTTCCCACCCCGGATGTCTCGCTCGCCGTTCTGCACCTGACCCTCGAAAAGCCCGCCACCAAGGATGAGCTCAACGACTACCTGCGCCGGATCTCACTGCACTCGAAGCTGCGTCAGCAGATCGACTACGTCGAATCCCCCGAAGTCGTCTCGACGGACTTCGTCGGATCGCACCGCGCAGGTGTCGTCGACGGGCTCGCCACGATCGCGAACGATCGCGATGTCGTGCTGTACGTCTGGTACGACAACGAGTACGGGTACTCCTGCCAGGTCATCCGCGTGCTCGAAGTGATGGCCGGGTCACACCCCGTCGTGCTTCCGCCGCGGCGCGAGGTGACGCTGCAGGTCTGAGTGCGTGCTTAGGATGGTCGCATGCCCCTGAATGGTGAGTATCAGCCGTCCACATCCGACTGGGCGCGCACCCAGGCCGAGAAGTTCGAAGCCACCGCTGGCGCCGATGGCGGGATGCTGAAAGGCAGACCGATCATCGTGCTGACGACCGTGGGCGCGAAGACCGGTGCGCTGCGCAAGACCGCCCTCATGCGCGTCGAGCACGACGGGCAGTATGCCGTGATCGCATCGCTCGGTGGTGCACCGCAGGAGCCCAAGTGGGCCTCGAACATCCGAAAGCACCCGCATGTGGAGCTGCAGGACGGTGCTGTTCGCCTCGACTACATCGCTCGTGAGGTCGATGGCGATGAGCGTGCGCTGTGGTGGGAGCGCGCGGTCGAAGCGTTCCCGGACTACGCCGTCTACCAGACCAAGACCGATCGGCGGATCGCTGTCTTCGCGCTGGAGTCCATCGCCGCGTAGATCGTGCTTCGGCGCAATGTCGGTGGCACCGGGCAGGATGTCCCCATGGACACGGGGATGCTGCGCGCAGAGCGCCTGCGTTCGCATCGGCTGACGGCGCAGGCGCCGTCGGTGGCGGATGCTGCGCGGCACATGCTCGCGGTGCAGGCGCAGGAGTTCTGGGCCGGGCGCTGGGCGCTCGCCGCACGCACGACCGGTGCGCCGACGCTGCGTGCCGTCGACCGGCTGTTCAATCGCGGCGTGCTCGTGCGCGCCTGGACGCAGCGCGGCACGCTGCACATCATCCCCGCCGAAGACCTCGCGTGGGTGCTGAGCGTCACGGGCGAGCGGCAGGTGCGCATGGAGGCTCCGCGCTATCGCGAACTCGGCCTCGGTCCAGGCGAGCTCGCCACGGTTGAACGCGTGCTGACCGGGGCTCTGCGCGGGGGCAATGCGCTGACGCGCGCCGAGCTGTTCGCTCTGCTGGACGGCGCTGGCATCGACCC
>NZ_JBQDSX010000004.1:60646-88026 GCF_052099035.1 Microbacterium sp.
ATGCGCTGACGCGCGCCGAGCTGTTCGCTCTGCTGGACGGCGCTGGCATCGACCCGACGGGGCAGCGCGGAGGGCATGCGGTGCAGAATCTGGCCCTCCGCGGCCTCATCTGCCAGGGACCGGTCGTACCGCGCCCCGGGGGAGCCTCGCGCGAACAGTTGTTCGTCCTGACCGAGGAGCACATCGGGAGTTCTGCGACACCGGCTGATCCTGCCGCCGAGATGTTCGTGCGCTACATCGTCGGGCACGGGCCGGCCACGGCCGAGGACTTCGCGTGGTGGGCGGGTGTCACGCTCTCGGTGGCGCGAGCCGCGGCATCCATCCCTGACGATCGCATCGACGAGATCGACGACGGTGTGTTCTTGGCATGCACGCGCCCGCGGCGCAGCCCGCGCGCAGCATCCGTTCTCGCGCTCGGATCTTTCGAGGAGTACTACATCCCGTACCGCGACCGCACGGTCGCATGTCCGCCCGAGCATTTCGCGGCGATCGGGCCGGGAAAGAACGGCATGGTGCGCCCGATCATCATCAACGATGGTGTTGTCGTCGGCACCTGGCGGCAGTCGACCGCGGTGGGGCGGCACGCTGATGCCCCGGTTCCCGAGTTGCTGACGCCAGACGCCGTGAGCGGCGACGAGATGGCCGCGGCTCTCGCGCGCTACGCGGCGTTCATCACCGGCTGATGCGCCTCACTCCGCTGCATGCCGGTCGAGGAACGCGTACACCTCGCTGTCGTCCACGCCCGGGAAAGCACCGCGGGGAAGCGGCGAGAACATGTGCATGTGCACGCGTGCGCTCGGCCAGGAGTGTCCGCTCCAGCGATCGGTGAGGTGCGGATCAGGGCGGCGGCAGCACGCTTCATCCGGGCACGTCGACACGGCGCGATCGGGCGTACCCCGGCCACGCCACCACCGTGCGTCGTCAAACGGCACTCCCACCGTGACCGAGTATTCGCCCGAGCTGCCCGACCCGGTCTGGCTCGCGCACCAGAACGTGCCCGACGGAGTATCGGTGTACTGGTAGCGCTCGGTCGTGCGGTTCTGCTCCGTGAACGCGGCACGCGCCTGGAACTTGCGGCACACCGGCTGGCCCTCGACGGCGCCGGTCACATCCATCGGCAGGGGCAGGCCGTCGTTCTCATAGACGCGGGTGATCGCCCCGCTGTCGTCGACGCGCAGGAAGTGCAGCTTCATGCCGAGGTGCTCGGTCATGAGATTCGTCATTCGCATGCCCGCGGCCTCATGCGTGACGCCGAACGCATCGCGGAAGTCTTCGACGGCGAGGTTGCGGTCCTTCTTCGCCTGCTGCAGGAAGGCGACCCCCGCGGTCTCGGGGATCAGGCATGCTGCGGCGAAGTAGTTGATCTCGAGCCGCTGCTGCAGGAAGTCCGCGTAGTCGGTCGGCGGCGTGTGGCCGAGCAGACGGTGCGCCATCGCCTGCAGCGCCATCGATCGCAGACCGTGGCCACCCGGAATGGATGCCGGTGGCAGATAGATCCGGCTGTTCTCGAGGTCGGTGACAGAGCGAGTGGAATGCGGCAGGTCGTTCACATAGATCAGTTCGAAGCCGAGCTTCTCGGCCATGATGATGACCGTGCGGTGAGTGAGTGCCCCGGAGACGTGGCCCGCTGCCTTCAGTTGCTTCTCGGCGAGCTTCTCGATGTCGCCGATGTAGTTGTTCTGCGCGCGCATCCGCAGCCGCAACTCGGTGTTCGCCCGGCGCGCCTCTTCGGGCGTCGCGATCGCCTCGCGCTCACGGCGCTGCAGCTCGCGATGGAGGCCGAGGACCGATTCGATCGTCTCGTCCGGCATCCCCTTCGAGACGCGCACGGGGCTGATGCCGAGCTGGCGGAACACCGGGCTTGCCTGCGCCTTCTCGAGTTCGATCTCCAGCGCCGCACGGCGGTTCGGCGGTTCCTCGGAGATGAGGTCTGAGACCTCGGTGCCGGTCGCCTGGGCGATTGCCTGCAGCAGCGAGAGCTTGGGCTCGCGCTTGCCGTTCTCGATGAGGCTGAGCTGCGAGCCCGCAACCCCCACCTTCGCGCCGAGTTCGTCGAGGGTGAACCCCTGCGCCACGCGGTGATGGCGGATGCGGTGGCCAAGAGTCGTGAGGTGGATGCCGGAGCTGCTCATTCCTTGAGCATAGCGAAAGAAACGCACTTCTTTAGGTGCGATTCGGCCGAAAGTGCACCTTTTGGTTGCACAGAATGGATGCATACACCGATCTCTTCGATCATCAAGGAGCAGACATGGCTATGGCCGAGACCTTCACACCTCGCGTTCCGGCGGTTTCCGCAGTGCGACCTCTGGGCGCGGCTCCGACGTATGACACCCCCGCTATGGCCGAGCTCACGGCCTGGGTGGAGGAGATCCGCGAGCTCACCCAGCCCGATGCCGTGCACTGGGTCGATGGGTCCCCGGCCGAGAACGACGCGCTGCTGCGCGGTCTCGTCGACGAGGGCAAGATCATCAAGCTCAACCCCGAGTGGCGCCCGGGCTCCTACCTGGCACGCTCCCACCCGAGCGATGTCGCTCGCACCGAGGCTCGCACGTTCATCGCCTCCGCGGAGGAGAAGGACGCCGGCCCCACGAACAACTGGGCCGAGCCCACCGAGATGCACCAGAAGATGAATGAGATCTTCGAGGGCTCGATGCGCGGCCGCACGATGTACGTCGTGCCGTTCTCGATGGGAGCGGTCGGTGGACCCCTCTCGCACATCGGCGTGCAGATCACCGACAGCGCCTACGCCGTAGCGTCCATCGGCATCATGACCCGCGTCGGCGATGCGGTCACCCGTCAGATCGCCGAGGGGGCGCCGTGGGTCAAGACGGTCCACTCCGTCGGCGCACCGTTGGCTCCGGGCGAGGCGGACGTCGAATGGCCCTGCAGCGACGAGAAGTACATCGTGCACTTCCCGGACACGCTCGAGGTCTACTCGTACGGGTCCGGCTACGGCGGAAACGCCATCCTCGCCAAGAAGTGCTTCGCGCTGCGCATCGCTTCGGTGATCGCCCGCGACGAGGGCTGGCTCGCCGAGCACATGCTGCTCATCCGCGTCATCGACCCGAATGGCAAGCCGTACCACGTGGCGGCGGCGTTCCCCTCTGCCTGCGGCAAGACGAACCTCGCGATGCTCCGCCCGACCATTCCCGGCTGGAAGGTCGAGACCCTCGGCGACGACATCGCGTGGATCCGTCCCGGCGAAGACGGCCGCATGTGGGCCATCAACCCCGAGGCCGGCTTCTTCGGCGTCGCGCCCGGCACTGGCGAGTCGACCAACGTCACCGCGATCGAGACCCTCTGGGGCAACACGATCTTCACGAACGTGGCGCTGCGCCCGGACGGCGACGTCTGGTGGGAGGGTCTGACCGACACCCCGCCGGCGAATCTCATCGACTGGGAAGGCAACGACTGGACGCCGAACTCGGGCCGTCCCGCCGCGCACCCCAACTCGCGCTTCACGGTCGCCGCGGCCCAGTGCCCGCAGATCTCGGATGACTGGGAAGAGGCCGTGCCGCTCGACATCATCCTCTTCGGCGGGCGCCGCGCGAGCAATGTCCCGCTCGTCGTCGAGGCCACGGACTGGACGCACGGCGTGTTCCTCGGTTCGACGATCTCCTCGGAGCGCACCGCGGCTGCCGAGGGCACCGTCGGCGAGTTGCGCCGCGACCCCTTCGCGATGCTGCCGTTCTGCGGCTACAACATGGGTGACTACTTCGCGCACTGGCTGAAGGTCGGCCGCTCCCTGCGCTTCGACCGCGCACCGCGGATCTTCCAGGTCAACTGGTTCCGTCGCGGTGCGGACGGACGGTTCCTGTGGCCCGGCTTCGGTGACAACGCTCGTGTGATCGACTGGATCGTTCGCCGGATCAGCGGTGAAGTCAGCGCCGTCGACAGCCCGATCGGCCGTCTGCCCGTGACGTCGGACCTCAACCTCGACGGCATCGACGTGCCCGCACAGGACCTCGAGGAGCTCTTCGAGGTGGATGCTGCGGCGTGGTCGGCGGAAGCAGACTCGACCGAAGCGTTCTACGACACCTTCGGTGACACGCTGCCCGCAGCGCTGCGCACCGAGCTCGCCTCGCTGCGGTACCGCCTCGCGCAGGTGTGAGACAAGACCCGCGGCGGCGGGATGACAGGGACGGACCCGTGGCTGAGTGGTCCCGCCATCCTGCTGCCGCGAGATAGACCGGGCGCGCGCTCCGCGCCCGATAAGCCGGGCCTGTCCCGTTCTGCTGACGTTTCGGGGGAATCAGTCAGCAGATCGGGACAGCGTCCGCAGAACGGGACGCCCCAGCGAGCGAAGAGCGGATGCTACGTCCCCTCCCGCGGGACGTTGAGCGACACTTCGACTCGCTGACGCTCGCTCAGTGCGGGTCTACGCGAGACGAAGCCGCACCAGACCGCCGAGCCGGATGCTACGCCAGCAGCTGATGGCGGGCGAGATCCCGGTACAGCGGAACCTGCTCGACGAGCTCTGCATGCGTGCCGCGGCCGACGACCTCTCCGTCCTGCAGCACGATGATCACATCGCTGTCGACGACAGTGGACAGCCGGTGCGCGATCACGACGAGCGTACGGTCGGTCGAGACAGCATCGATGGCCGCGCGCATCCGCTGCTCGTTCACTCCATCGAGCGAGGACGTCGATTCGTCGAGCAGCAGGATCGGCGCCTCGGTCAGCAGCGCCCGGGCGATTGCCAGTCGCTGGCGCTCTCCGCCGGAGAGCATCACACCGTCTTCGCCGACGGGCATCTGAAGCCCCAGCGGCCCGCGCTCGAGCACATCGCCGAGGTTCACGGCGTGCAGCACGCGCTCGCAGTCCGCGTCGGTGGCATCCGGGGATGCCAGGCGCAGGTTGTCGGCGAGGGTTCCGGCGAGGGTCGGGGCATCCTGTTCGACGTAGCCGAAGTGCGCGCGCAGCTCGGCGCGCGGGTAGGTGCGGATGTCATGGCCGTCCAGCCGGATGGAGCCGCCGGTGGGGTCGTAGAAGCGCTCGACCAGTGAGAGGACCGTGCTCTTGCCGGCACCGCTCGGGCCGACGAGCGCGACGCGCGCCCCGCGCGGCACATCGAACGAGACGCCGCGGAGCACGTCGCGGTCGGTGTCCTGCTCAGCATCCAGCGCCTCTTCGGCGCTCTCGAGATGTGCGTCGACGAGGAGCGTGCGTGCCTCGTTCGCCGCGGCCTCGCGCGCGGCGATGACCGCGTCCGGGTAGCGGAACCGCACGTCGTGGAACGACAGGGCGGGTGCGGGCCCTTCGACAGGCTCAGGGGCCGGGGCGGTCTCGACCACAGATGCGGCGATCGCGGCATCCTCCTGGTCCTCCGTCGGAAGGTCGAGCACCTCTTGGATGCGCCCGAGCGCGCCGAGCGCCTGGTTCACCGAGGTGATCGCGCCGAACGTGGTCGCCAGCGGCATGAGCAGCATGAACAGGAACATCACGAATGTGATGAGGGATGCCACGCTCAGAGCGCCTGCGGCGACGCGGAAGCCGCCGACTCCGAGGACCGCGAGCAGTGAGAGCTGCAGGGCGACGCCGGAGATCGGAACGACGAGGGCGGAGACCTTCGCGATCCGCACGCCGATGCCGTATGCGTCCTGCGCGAGCCCGGAGACCGACGTTGCCTCGCGCTCGGTCGCACCAGACGCGCGCACGGTGCGGATCGATGAGACGGCGCGTTCGACGGCGGATGCCAGCTCGCCGACCTTGACCTGCTGGGCGGAGGATGCTGTGCGGATGCGACCGCCGAGCAACACGACGACGGTGAGGGAGACGCCGACGACCACGACGATGATCACGAGCAGGATCGGGTCGATGATGAGCATCGCGATCAGCGCGCCGAGGAACAGGATGGCACTGCCAACGGCATCCGCCAATCCCTGCGTGAGCACGGCGTAGAGCAGAGTCGTATCGGTTCCGACGCGTGAGACGAGATCGCCCGTGCGGCGCGCGTCGAACTCGCGGATCGGCAGGTGCAGGATGCGTGCGATCAGCTGGCGGCGGCTGGAGTGCACGACCGCTGTTCCGGTGCGCTGGAGCAGATAGTGCTGGTAACCGGAGATCACCGACGAGATGATGACGAAGCCGACCAGCAACCACACCAGCATCCCCAGGGTCTCGCCGGCTTGCACTGAGGTGATGACCTGTCCGACCAGTAGCGGCTGGACGAGTGAGGTCGCGGCGCCGATGATGCTGAGCACGCCGACGATGATGAGCGTGCGTTTGTGTTCGAAGAGGAAGGGGAGGAGCTGACGGAAAGTGGCGCGCGGGCCGTCCTGCGGCGCACCGCGTCCGCGTCGGCGGGTAGGCGCCGTACGAGACATGCGAGACCTCGATCTGAGTAAAAGGGGTTACCTACGACCGTACTTCCTGTGGGCGGCCTGCTTTGTCACTCCGAGGGCGCTGGCGATGGCCTGCCATGAGTATCCGGCCAGGCGTGCGCGGCGCACCTGCGCCTCTTCTGCGCGGGAGACCTCGATGCGGATGCCGGCGAGCCGGTGCAGTTCAGCGATGGGCTCGCCGTCGGGATCGAGGTCCTGCGCGGTGTGAACAGTCATGGTGTCAATATATGTTGACGGGTCCTGAGCGTCAAGCAATGTTGACGTGTATTGAACGTTCTCCACAGATTTCAGTTCCCCGCACGTGCTGCACAAGAATCTCCCTGCGCACTCCGCGCGCGACGGCATTGACGTGATGCTCGCGATGGAGATCGCGCGACATCCGCTCCGACGGCTGGTCCCACGAGTCTGGAATCTGCGTCATGATATCTCCGCGTATGACGCGGGATACGTCGCACTCGCCGAAGCTCTCGGCATCCCTCTGCTTACGCTTGACAAGAAGTTGGCGAGGACCGCCATGAGGTACTGCGACGTGATAGTTCAGTGAGCGTCGGTTGTCGTCGGCCAGAATAGTTGGATGCTGACACCGCCGAAACTCGTTCCCGGAGACCGCGTCGCGATTCTTTCGCCGGCCTTCGCCGCGCCCGCCGTCGCGCCGGAGCTGCACGAGCAGGCCATGAGCCGCCTGCGCGAGCTCACCGGGCTCATTCCCGTGGAGTATCCGACCACGCGCCAGCTCGACGCGAGTCCGGAAGCGCGGGCGACGGACGTCAACGCGGCGTTCTCTGATCCGAGCATCCGGGCGATCATCGCGACGATCGGCGGCGACGACCAGATCCTCGTCGTGTCCCATCTGGATGCTGCGCTCGCGCAGGCAGACCCCAAGCCGTTCCTCGGCTACAGCGACAACGCGAACATTTCGAACTGGCTGTGGGGACACGGCATCCAGAGCTTCTACGGCGGCTCGACCGCCGTTCACCTGGGGCCAGGCCCTGCCGTCGACGATATCCATCTGCGCTCGCTCCGTGCTGCGTTGCTCGACGGAGGTGACCTCGAACTCACCGAGCCGGGCGAATCGGAGGATGTCGGCAAGCGTTGGACCGACCCGCGTTCGCTCACCGAGTACGGCGACCGCATCCCCACCGAACCGTGGACGTGGGCGGGGCCGGCAAAGCGCGTCGAGGGGCGTACCTGGGGCGGATGCCTCGAAGTCATCGACGGTCTGGCATTCGCTGACCGCCTCCCCGCGGCATCCACTCTCGAGGGGGCGATCCTGCTGCTGGAGACGAGTGAAGAACGTCCTTCAGCCGGGTGGGTCGCCCGTTGGCTGCGCGGTCTGGGGGAGCGCGGGATCCTCGCGGCGGTGGCCGGTGTCGTCATCGCGCGACCGGTCGTGAGCGACTTCGACTTCCACCCGTCTCCTGCGGAAGCGGACGCGCTGCGCGCCGCCCAGCGCGACGTCGTCATCGAGGTCGTCGCACACTACAACCCGGATGCCGTCGTGTGCGTTGGGGTGCCGTTCGGGCACACCCGGCCGCAGTGGATCGTGCCGTACGGCGGACGCATGGTGCTCGACGGCGCCCAGCAGAAGGTGTTCGCCGGCTACTGACGCCGAGGCCCCCTCTGGGCATCGACGCCCCCTCTGCCACACGTTGGGCAGAGGGGGCGTCGGCAACCAGAGGGGGCCTCGGCGAACTCACGCGGAGCGGCGAGCGCCCACGGAGTCAGACGAGGTCGGCGAACTCACCAGAGGACGGCGATACCCGCGTTGACGAGCGTCAGGATTCCGACGGCCCAGAACATGCCGGCGGGGACGCTACCGGAGGACTTGCGCTGCTTGCTCAGGCCGATGCCGAGGAGCGCACCGATGATGAGCAGGATGACGAGCTTCGTGCCGAGCTTGGCGTAGTTCATCTCGATACCCGCAGGCCACGGCGCGGCGAGGATCAAACCGGCGACGGCGGCGATCGCCATTCCCGTGTTCATCAGGCTCGTGAACTGGCGCTTGCCTCCGAACGCTTGGACGGCCCAGGCTCCGAAGAGCGTGGCGAAACCGATGAGGTGGATGAACAGAACGATGTGGCGCAGGGTCTCCATGCCCACAGGCTAGCCCTCCGCGCATCTCCTTGCTACACAGGCGAGCCTCACCCGCTCTTCAGCCGCGCAGCGCTTTGATCACCAGCGCGGTCCGCAGCGCAGCATCCGCCGCCTCCGCACCCTTGTCCTCTTTCGAACCCTCGAGTCCCGCCCGGTCCAGGCCCTGCTGCTCATCGTCGAGAGTGAGCACGCCGAAGCCGACGGGTTTGCCAGCATCCAACGCGACCCGGGTGAGTCCGTCGGTCGTCGCGGCCGAGACGTACTCGAAGTGCGGCGTGCCGCCGCGGATGATGACGCCGAGGGCCACCACGGCATCCGCACCGCCGGCGAACGCCGCCTGGGCTGCGACGGCGAGCTCGAAGGAGCCGGGCACGCGTACGGTCTCGAACGAGGCGCCGGATGCTGCGAGCACCCGCTCCGCGCCTGCGATCAGTCCACCGGTGATGACGTCATGCCAGGTTCCGGCGATGACGACCACGCGAAGGCCTGAGCCGTCGATCTTCTCGGTCGGGGAGGGAGCTCCTGCGCCGCTCATGCGTTGTCCTTTCCCTGCGCGAGGGCGGCGGCCAGCTCGGCTTCGCCGATGATGTGGCCCATGCGATCGCGCTTGGTCTCGAGGTACTGGTGATTGTTGGGACCGACGCCGACGATCAGGGGAACCTGCTCGACGACATCGAGGCCGAGCTCGCGGAGCTTGCTGACCTTGTCGGTGTTGTTGGTCATGAGGCGCACTTTCGAGACGCCCAGGTCACTGAGGATGCCGGCGGCTGCGGCGTACTCGCGAGCATCTGCCGGCAGTCCGAGGGCGAGGTTGGCGTCGACGGTGTCGAGCCCGTCCTCCTGCAGGCTGTAGGCGCGCAGCTTGTTGATGAGGCCGATGCCGCGTCCCTCGTGCCCGCGCATGTAGATGACGACCCCGCCATCCTGCTCGATCGCGTCGAGAGCAGCCTGCAGCTGCGGTCCGCATTCGCACTTGAGCGAGCCGAACGCCTCGCCGGTCAGGCACTCGGAGTGCACGCGCACCAGAGCGGTCTCATCGAGCTCACCGGAGACGACCGCGATGTGATCGGTGCCGGTGACGCGATCCTTGTAGGCCAGGAAACGGAATACGCCGTGCTCGGTGGGAACCGTGGCATCCGCTCGCAGACTCACGCGCCGTCGCCCCGCACGCGACGAGAGGATGGGCCCGTCGAGCGGGTCGATCTCGTTGAGGTGACCGATCAGCTGCTCGATCGTGATGACGGGGATGCCATCGCGCGCGCCGAGCTCCTGGAGACCGGGCAGGCGCATCATGCTGCCGTCCTCGGCGACGACCTCCGCGATCGCACCGATCGGCTGGAGACCGGCGAGCTTCATGAGATCGACCGCAGCCTCGGTGTGTCCGCCGCGCTCGCGCACGCCACCGTCGACAGCACGCAGCGGCAGCACGTGACCTGGGCGGATGATGCTCGTCGCGGTGGACTCCGGATTCGCGAGCACGTTCAGCGTGTGCGCGCGATCGGAGGCGCTGATGCCGGTGGTGACGCCCTCCGCGGCATCCACGCTCACCGTGTATGCCGTCGAGCGAGCATCCTCGCTGTTCTCCACCATCGGCGGCAGGTTCAGATGATCGGCGAGATCAGCGGACATCGGAGCGCAGATGAAGCCCGACGACCAGCGCACCGTCCAGGCGACCCACTCGGGGGTGGCGAGTTCGGCCGAGAGGATGACGTCGCCCTCGTTCTCGCGGTTCTCATCGTCCGCGACGATGACAGGACGACCGGCCCGCAGTGACTCGAGAGCTTCTTCGATGGTGGAAAGGCTCATCGTGAGCCTCCTTCCGGAGCGGCCCGGAACGCTAGGAGGCGCTCGACATGACGGGCGAGGATGTCGGTTTCAAGGTTCACGCGGTCGCCGACGGAGCGGCTGCCGAGGGTCGTGGCGGCGAGGGTCTCGGGGATGAGGGAGACCTCGAGCCAGGCGTCTTCGACGCCGGCGGCGCTCACGGCGCTGACAGTGAGCGAGGTCCCATCGATCGAGATCGATCCCTTGTCGACGACGAGGGGCGCGAGATCGGCGGGGATCGCGACGCGCAGCACGCTCCACTGGTCGCCCGGACGCACTTCGACGATGGTGCCGGCGCCGTCGACGTGGCCCTGGACGATGTGTCCGCCCAAGCGCGCGCCGACCGGCATCGCCTTCTCGATGTTGACCCGGGTGCCGACGGATGCTGTCGCCAGCGCCGACACGTCGAGGGTCTGCTTCATCACATCGGTGTCGAAGGTGTCGGCGGATGAACCGACCACGGTCAGGCAGACCCCGGAGACGGCGATCGATTCGCCGTGCACGGCATCCTGCGCGGCCTTCGGGGCGCGAACCGTCAACCGCCACCCGTCGCCGGACGGTGCGATGGCGGTGATCTCGCCGATCTCCTCGATGATTCCGGTGAACATCAGTGCGTTCCTTCCTGGGATGCGTCGTCGATGACGCGTGCGATTGCGAGCAGGTCGGCGCCGAGCGGGACCCATTCGTCGATGGTCAGTCGCCGGGCGGCGTCGATGGTCGTCACGCCGATGTCGGTCAGCGCGAGGCGCTCACCCCCCAGCAGCACGGGGGCGATGTACGCGAGGGTGCGGTCGGCGAGGCCCGCGGCGATGAATGCGCTGGCGAGGGTCGGGCCACCCTCGATGAACGCACGTTGGATGCCGCGGGCATGAAGGTCTGCGACCACCGTGTGCAGATCGTGCGTGTTGTAGAACAGCGGTTCATGCGGGTGACGGTGGATCGCAGCATCCGCTGGGGTCTCACGCGTGCCGATCACGACCGGGACGGGCTGGTGCTCGAACAGGACGTCTCCGTCGCGGGCGGTGAGTCCGGGGTCGTCGGCGAGCATCGTGCCGGTACCGACGATGATCGCGTCGGCTACGCTGCGGCGGCGGTGCACGTCGGCGCGGGCTTCGGGCCCGGTGATCCACTGACTCGTGCCGTCGCTTGCGGCTGCGCGCCCGTCGAGGCTCTGCGCCCACTTCACCGTGATGTGCGGCCGCCCGAGTCGCTGGGCGGTCATCCAGTCCGCGATCAGGGCGTCGACGGCATCCGCTTGCTCGCCGGATTCGACATCGACCCCTGCTGCGCGTAGACGACCGGCCCCGCCACTGGACGCATCACCGGGGTCGCTCTCGGCGTAGACGACGCGCGCGATGCCGGCCTCGATGAGAGCGAGGGCGCAGGGACCGGTGCGGCCCGTGTGGTTGCACGGTTCGAGGGTGACGATCGCTGTCGCGCCGCGGGCTGCGCCTTCAGGAAGCTTCGAGAGGGCATCGACCTCGGCGTGTGGTGTGCCAGCGCCCTTGTGCCAGCCTTCGGCGATGATGTCGCCCGTGGGGGAGAGGATGACGGCGCCGACCTGCGGATTGATGCCGCGGGGGCCGTGGGCGGCGAGTTCGATCGCACGCGTCATCGCGCGGCGCTCCGCCCCAGTCACTGCCATCCGTCGTCCTTCGGGTCTGACTCCGGGGGTGACAGAGAATGCGCTTTCGCGCATCGTGCTGCCTCTCTTCCGGACTAGCGAGATCTCTCTCGCATCACCGTCGGTCCCGGAATTCCACCGGATCGGCGCTTCAGAAACTGAAGCGTTCGCGGACTGTCACCGCCGGTTCGGATTCTCACCGACCCCGGAGCACGTTGATGCTCAGTGTAGTCAACGCGACGGCATCCGATTCATTCCGGGTCGGCGAATGACGTCGTTCTGCCGGAAAACGGAGACCAACGGGCGTGTCGGAGCGTGTCGGTCAGCAGGCTCGCCGCGACGCGCGGGAGGGCGTCTGCGTTTTCCAGCGGGGCGGATGCCGCGGTCGCTACTTCAGCAGACGCGAGAGGCGCCGGTCGGCGAGGACCTTGCCGCTGGTCTGGCACGTGGGGCAGTACTCCAGCGAGCGGTCGGCGAAGAAGACGCTGCGGACCGTGTCGCCACACACCGGGCAGATCTCGCCACGGCGCGCGTGCACATGGAACCCGGCGCGCTTGGCGTCCTTGAGATCGGCCGGTGGCTTGCCGGATGCTGCGGCCACGGCATCCCGGAGCGTCATCTGCATCGCGGCGTACAGACGATCGACCTCTTCGTCGTCGAGCTTTCCACTGATCGCGTAGGGCGACATGCGCGCGGCGTGCAGGATCTCATCCGAGTAGGCGTTGCCGATTCCGGCGATCACGGATTGGTCGCGCAGGAGGCCCTTGATCTGCATCCGTCTGCCCTCCAGCAGATTCGCGAAGGCGTCGCGCGTGAAGTCCTCGGTGAGCGGCTCGGGGCCGAGACGGGCGATGCCGGGGACATCCTGCGGATCGCGCACGACGTAAACGGCGAGCGACTTCTTGGTCCCTGCTTCGGTGAGATCGAATCCGCTGTCGTCATCGAGGGCGACGCGCAGCGCGATCGGCGACTTTCCCGGCTTGATCAGCGTGGTCGGGAGGAGTTCGTACCAGCGCAGCCAGCCGGCCTTCGCCAGGTGGAACACGAGGTGCAGATCCTCGCCGCACGAGAGCACGACGAACTTGCCCTGCCTGCTCGCGGTCGTGATCTGCGCACCGTGCAGGGCGGTGTTCGGCGGGTCGTACGTCTTCAGCGCCGCGATCTCGCCGACGCTCGTGCGGGTGATCGCGTGCCCGACCGCGCGCTCGCCGAGGAAGTCGACGAGCCCCTGCACCTCCGGCATCTCGGGCATGCGCCCATCCTGCCACCTGACTCAGGGCTGCGGCAGGGGCACGCTCAGCCGAGCGGCACCGGCCACTCCACCGGTGTGCGGTCATCGGATGCCAGGACTCCGCCGACCCAGCCGTCGTCGCGGTACTCGCCGTGCATGAAGGCCTGGCGCATCGTTCCTTCGTATCGCACGCCCACGGCCCGGGCGATACGCGCCGAGGCGATGTTCCCGGCCACGGCACGCCAGCTGATCCGGGCGAGGCCGAGCGCTGCGAAGCCCCACTCGACAGCGGCACGTGCTGCCTCCGTGGTGAAGCCCTGGCCGCGATGCTCCGCGACCGTCCAGTACCCGAGTTCGGCCGAACCCTGGTCGATGTGGTGCAGGCCGACCACTCCCGCCAAGACTCCCTGAGAGGTGACGGCCCATACCGTTTGCGAGCCGTCTGCCCACCAGTCCGCGACGAGGCGAACGAATCCTTCGGCATCCTCGCGGGAATACGGGCTCGGGACGCTGGTGAACCGCGGAATCGCCGGATCCTGGCACGCCGCGAAGATCGCATCGATGTCGTCTGTGGTCGTCGCGCGCAGAACGAGGCGGTCGGTGTGCAGCGTGACGGGTTCCATCGTGAAATCCTATGGCGCGGGCGTGCAGTCTCGATGTCAGTGGCGCGCATTACACTCGTCAGGTGACTGTTCCCGGGATTCTGCGCGCCTTGGAAGAGGCAACCCTTTACCACGATGCCCTCACCTGGGCGCAGACCGACGCCGATCTCGGACTGGTCGACGGCCTCGACGCTCCGACGGTCGCCGGCCTCCTCGACAAGCGCACGAAGGCAGGCCACCCGGCATCCCTCCTCGTCGTCGCCCCCACGGGGCGCCGGGCGGAATCGCTCGCGGCATCGCTCGGATCTTTCGTTCCGGATGCCGAGATCCTCAGCTTTCCCGCCTGGGAGACCCTGCCCCACGAGCGGCTGAGCCCGAGCCCCGACACGGTCGGGCGGCGCTTGGAGACGCTCCGCCGCATCACGACCTGGTCGGGGGAGTATCCGCTTATCGTCGTCGCCTCGGTGCGCGCTGCGCTTCAGCCGATCGCCGGCAACCTCGGCGACACCGCACCGCTCTCCCTCGCGCTCGGCGCGCGTGGTGTGGAACTCGACGACGCGATCGAGAAGCTCGTCGAGCGAGCGTACACCCGCGTCGACATGGTCTCCCGCCGCGGTGAGTTTGCCGTGCGCGGTGGCATCCTCGATGTCTTCCCGCCGACCTCGGAACACCCTTACCGTGTGGAATTCTTCGGCGATGAGATCGATCAGATCCGTGCCTTCTCCGTCGCCGATCAGCGCTCGCTCCCGGGTGACGTCGATCTGGTCGAGCTTCCCGCGACCCGCGAGCTGCTGCTGACGGCCGATGTGCGCGACAAAGCACGCTCGCTCATCGCCGGGTTCCCTGCGATCGCCGGCATGCTCGAGAAGATGGCCGAGGGCATCCCCGTCGAGGGCATGGAGTCGTTGCTGCCCGCAGTCGCAGGACCGCTGAAATCGCTCGCCGAGTACTTTGCCCCTGGAACGGCCGTCGCCCTCGTTGACCCGGAGCGCGCGACCGCCCGAGCGCAGAGCCTCGGTGAGACGAACCGCGAGTTCCTGGATGCCGCATGGAGCGCAGCGACGTCCGGAGCATCCGCCCCCATCGACCTCGGCGCCGGAGACTTCCTCAGCGTCGCGCGCCTGCGCGAGATCGTCCGCGACCGTGACGGCGTCTGGTGGCGATTCAGCCCGTTCGCGTCCGACGACGATGATGCCGCGAACATCGACGCGTCGATCATCCCGTCCTTCCACGGCAACGTCGACGGCGCGATCGAGTTCGTCGCCGCACGTCTCGGCGATGGCTGGCGTGTCGTGGTCGCAGCATCCGGAACCGGTCTCGTCGACCGCGCCCGCGACGTGCTCTCCGAGCGCGGACTCGCGGCTCGCGTCGTCGATACTTTGACAGACGCGCCGGATGCTGGTGTCGCTACTCTCGTCCTCGGATCTCTCGAGTCCGGATTCCAGGTGCCAGAGGCGAAGCTCGCCGTCCTCACCGACAACGAGTTCTACGGGCGCACGATCGGTGGCGACCAGCGGGTCGTGAAGAAGCTCGCCTCCCGGCGGCGCAACGTGGTCGACCCGCTGCAGCTGAAGAACGGCGACCACGTCGTGCACGCCACGCACGGCATCGCGAAGTTCGTCGAGATGACCCAGCGCGAGGTATCCACCGGCGGCCGCAATGCCACCAAGACCACCCGCGACTACCTTGTGCTCGAGTACGCGCCGTCGAAGCGCGGTTACCCGGGCGACAAGCTCTACGTTCCCACCGACCAGCTCGACCTGCTCTCGAAGTACGTCGGCGGCGAGGCCCCGACGCTGTCGAAGATGGGCGGCAGTGACTGGTCCGCGGCCAAGGGCAAGGCGCGCAAGGCCGTCCGCGACATCGCCGTCGAACTCGTGAAGCTGTATTCGGCGCGCATGTCGGCCAAGGGCTACGCGTTCGGACCGGACACCCCCTGGCAGCGGGAGCTGGAAGAGGCGTTCCCGTTCGCCGAGACGCAGGATCAGCTGCAGACGATCGATGAGATCAAAGCAGACATGGAGCGGGAGATCCCGATGGATCGCCTGCTGTCAGGCGACGTCGGCTTCGGCAAGACCGAGGTCGCAGTGCGCGCGGCATTCAAGGCGATCCAGGACGGCAAGCAGGTCGCGATGCTCGTGCCGACCACGCTGCTGGTCAAGCAGCACATGGAGACCTTCACCGAGCGCTTCGCCGGGTTCCCTGTGAAGGTCAAGGCGCTCTCGCGTTTCCAGACCGACAAGGATGCGCGTCTCACCCTCGAAGGGCTGCTGGATGGCTCGGTCGACATGGTCATCGGCACGCACCGCATCCTCACCGACCAGGTGATGTTCAAGGACCTCGGGCTTCTCATCATCGATGAGGAGCAGCGCTTCGGCGTCGAGCACAAGGACAAGCTGAAGAAGCTGAAGATGAATGTCGACATCCTCGCGATGAGTGCGACGCCGATCCCGCGCACGCTCGAGATGGCCGTCACCGGCATCCGCGAGATGTCGACGCTTGCGACGCCGCCCGAGGACCGGCATCCGATTCTCACGTTCGTCGGACCGCGCAGCGACAAGCAGATGGCCGCCGCGATCCGGCGCGAGATCCTGCGCGAGGGACAGGTGTTCTTCGTGCACAACCGTGTGCAGTCGATCCAGCGCGTGGCTTCCGAGCTCGCCGAGCTCGTGCCGGAGGCGCGGATCGCCGTCGCGCACGGGCGGATGGGCGAGCACCAGCTCGAGCAGGTCGTCGACGACTTCTGGGAGCGCAAATACGACGTGCTCGTGTCGACGACGATCATCGAGACCGGACTCGACATCTCCAACGCCAACACGATCATCATCGACAAGGCCGACAAATACGGCCTCTCTCAGCTGCACCAGCTGCGTGGCCGGGTGGGGCGAGCGCGCGAGCGCGCCTACGCGTATTTCCTCTACGACGACTCCAAGCCGCTGTCCGAGACAGCCGCCGACCGCCTGCAGACGATCGCGGTCAACAACGATCTCGGCTCCGGAATGCAGGTCGCGCTGAAGGACCTCGAGCTGCGCGGTGCCGGAAACATGCTCGGCGGGGAGCAGGCCGGGCACATCGCCGGTGTCGGCTTCGATCTGTACCTGCGGATGGTCGGCGAGGCCGTCGCGAACTTCCGCGGCGAAGACACGGCGGGTGACGTCGAGTTGCGGATGGAGATCCCGGTGGATGCTCGCATCCCCGAGACCTACATCGACAGCGAACGCCTGCGCCTGGAGGCGTACCAGAAGCTCTCGGCAGCGGCGGCTCCGAGCGCGAAGGACGATGCAATCGACCTCGTCGTCGAAGAACTTACCGACCGGTACGGAGAGCTCCCCGAAGAGGTTGACGGCCTGGTGTCCGTCGCACGGGTGCGTCGTCGCGCGGCTGCCGCCGGGCTCACCGATGTCGTGGTGATGGGCTCGAACCTGCGCGTGGCACCGGCCCGACTCGAGGATTCGATGAAGGTTCGCCTGCAGCGCCTGTACCCGAAGGCCAAGCTCGTCGCCGGGGGAGAGGCCCTCCTGGTGCCCTTGCCCGAGGATGCCGAGGTCCTCGCCTGGGTATCGCAGCTGCTGACCGCGCTGTTCCCCGCGCCGGTGGTCGCCGCTCCAGCATCCTGACCCGCTCGTGCGCGCGCGTGCGGCATCCGGACCTGGCCCGAATCCCAGACGCTCGTGGCTTCGGGCGGAGTGTCGATGCCGAGACACGCCGTGCTGGCGCGCACTCGTCTGGGATTTGGAACCTGGCTCACGCGCGTTTCGATCCCTGAGCTAGTCTGGCGGCATGTTGTACGAGCACCTCGGGGCTCGGCCCCGCATCGATGACACCGCCGTCATCGCGCCGACCGCTGTCATCTCGGGAGATGTGGAGATCGGCCCGCGCTGCCAGGTGCTGCACGGCGCCGTGATCACCGCGGAGGGCGGCCCGATCACCCTCGGCGAGCACGTGATCGTGATGGAGAACGCGCTCATCCGCGCCACCGCGGCCAACTCCGTGCACATCGGAGCGCACACCCTCGTCGGCACGCTCGCGAGCATCGCCGGGGCGACCGTTGGGGAAGAGGTCTTCTTCGCATCGGGGGCTCGAGTGTTCAACGGATCGATCCTCGGACCGCGCTGCGAGATCCGCGTCAACGCGATCGTGCAGCGCCGCGCTGTGCTGCCCGAAGGCACGGTCGTGCCGATCGGGTGGGTGGCCGCCGGGGACCCCGTGCAGCTGTTCTCTCCCGATCAGGCCGATGCGATCGCCGCCGCTCAGCCCGATCTGGACTTCCCGGGCCACGTGTTCGGCGTCGACCGGGACACCCCCGACCTCATGGTGCAGCTCACCGAGCGGTATGGGTCCTCACTCGCGCGGCACGCCGACGACCTGCCGGCCTGAGCCGCGGCATCCGCCCGCGCGCCCGACCCGCCCGACCCGCCTCGCGGACGCCCCCAGCGCGCGACGCCACCCGCCCCGAGGCCCCTCCTGCGCGACGAAGCCCCCTCTGATTCACGCGACCCAGAGGGGGCGCGGATGACCAGAGGGGGCCTCGGCGAAACGAAATGAACGGGAACTAAAGAAACCTCAGATGACGCCCTGGGCGAGCATGGACGCGGCGACCCGCTGGAAGCCGGCGATGTTGGCACCGGCGACGTAGTCTCCGGCCACACCGTACTTCTCGGCCGCGTCGAACGCCGCCTGGTGAATGTCGCGCATGATCTCGCGGAGCTTGTTCTCGCTGTCGTTGAACGTCCAGCGCTGACGAGCGGCGTTCTGGCTCATCTCGAGCGCAGAGGTCGCAACTCCACCGGCGTTGGCTGCCTTGCCCGGTGCGAACAGCACGCCGGCGCGCTGGAATGCCGCGACGGCATCCGGAACACAGGGCATGTTCGCACCCTCGGACACCGCACGCACGCCGTTGGCGATGAGCGCTTCGGCGTCGGCGAGGCTGACCTCGTTCTGCGTTGCAGAGGGAACGGCGATGTCGACCGGGACGTCCCAGACGCTGCCGTCCTCGACGAAACGCGCGCTCGCGCGACGGTTCGCGTACTCGACGATGCGGCCGCGCTCGACCTCTTTGATCTGGCGCAGCAGATCAAGATCGATACCCGCGTCGTCGACGATGTAACCAGACGAGTCGGATGCCGTGACGGCGGTCGCACCGAGCTGGCAGGCCTTCTGGATGGCGTAGATCGCGACGTTTCCGGAGCCGGAGATGCCGACGCGCTTGCCCGCGAGGGAATCACCGTGCACAGCGAGCATGTCCTCAGCGAAGAACACCGCGCCGTATCCGGTCGCTTCGGTGCGCACCTCGGCGCCGCCCCAGCCGGTGCCCTTGCCGGTGAACATGCCCGACTCGTGACGGTTCGTGATCTTGCGGTAGGAGCCGAACAGGTAGCCGATCTCGCGGCCGCCGACGCCGATGTCACCGGCGGGAACATCGGTGTGCTCTCCGAGGTGGCGGTACAGCTCGCCCATGAACGACTGGCAGAAGCGCATGACCTCGGCGTCGCTCTTGCGATGCGGGTCGAAGTCGGATCCGCCCTTGGCGCCGCCGATGCCCTGACCGGTCAGAGCGTTCTTGAAGATCTGCTCGAAGCCGAGGAACTTGATGATCGACAGGTTGACCGAGGGGTGGAATCGCAGGCCGCCCTTGTAGGGGCCGAGCACGGACGAGAACTGGATGCGGTAGCCACGGTTCACCTGGAGTTTGCCCGCATCATCGATCCACGGCACGCGGAACATGATCTGACGCTCCGGCTCGACCAGTCGCTCCAGGATGCCGGCGTCGACATACTCCGGGTCCTGTTCGAGGACAGGGGAGATCGTTCCGAGAACCTCGTGCACGGCCTGCTGGAACTCGGGTTCGTGCGGGCTGCGCGCCAGGACCGTATCGAACACGGGCTGGACGGACTCGGTGAGCGGGTGAAATTCAGTGAGAGTTGCGGTCACGCGGGACGGCTTTCTGGTGATGTGGCTGAGGGGCGCGATCGTGTCGCGAGAAGTCGTGCGCTGGATCGAGCGCGAAGCTTCACTTTACCCCGGGGTCTTCGATGGCGTTGCCACCGGGTGGTTCACCCGGTGTTCTGCAGGCCTGCGGCGACGCCGCTGACCGAGAGCAGCAGCAGGCGGCGCTGTTCTTCGTCGGCGCCCGATCCTTCGGATGCTGCGGACCGCAGCTCGCGCAGGGCGCGCAGCTGCAGCAGCGAGAGCGCATCGACGTACGGGCTGCGCAGGGCCACCGCGCGCTGCAGGATTGGCTTGTTCTCGAGCAGGCCCGGGCCGCCGGTGAGCCGGACGACCCATTCCTTGGTCAGGGCCAGCTCATCGAGGACGAGATGGGCGAGATCGTCGCGGTCGCCGAGGGCGAGATACTGGCGGGCGATGCGCTCGTCGGTCTTCGCAAGGCTCATCGCGACGTTGTCGATCATGGTGTGCAGCAGCGGCCATTCCCGGTACGCCTCGATGAGCAGCGCCTCGTCTCCGACGGCTTCCAGCGCTGTGCCCAGACCGAACCAGCCCGCGAGGTTGATGCGTGCTTGCGTCCACGCGAACACCCACGGGATCGCCCGCAGATCTTCGAGGGATTCGACGGAGAGTCCGCGGCGCGCGGGCCGAGACCCCAGAGCCAGGAGACCGATCTCCTCCATCGGGGTGACCGTGGCGAACCAGGGCGCGAAGCCCTCCGCCTTCACCAAGGAGAAGAAGCGCTCGCGGGACGCGGCATCCATCGTCTTCGCGGCGTCGGCGAACCGTGCGGCAGCCCCGCTCGTGCGCTCCTCGACGCTCGGCGAGGACGCGAGCAGAGTGGCTGCGGCGACCTGGTCGATGTGGCGCATGGCGATCGCGGGCTCGCCGTAGCGGGCGAAGATCGTCTCGCCCTGCTCGGTGAGTTTGAACCGGCCATCGACGGAGTGCGGTGGTTGCGCGAGGATCGCCGAGTTCGCCGGTCCTCCGCCGCGCCCGAGAGCGCCGCCGCGGCCATGGAACAGTGTCAGCGCGATGCCGGCATCCTGAGCCCACTGCGCGATCTTCTCCTGCGCTGCGTAGAGGGCGAGGTTCGCGGCGACGGGTCCGACGTCCTTCGACGAGTCGGAGTACCCGAGCATGACCTCCAACCGGTTGTCTGTGGCCGCCATCCTGGCGCGGAACTCCGGGAACTCGACGACCTCGGCGAGGATCCCCGGTGCCGCCTGCAGATCGGCGAACGTCTCGAACAGCGGGACGACATCGAGCACGGGCACGTCATCGCCGAGCGCATGGCGGGCGAGTCGGTGCACGTTCGCGAGATCCTCGGCCGACTGCGTGAACGAGACGACGTAGCGACCGGCGGCGCGCAGGCCGTAGGTGCGCTGGATGTCCGCGACTGCGCGGAAGACCTCGAGCACCTCGTGTGTCTTCTCGCTGAGCTCGCCGCCGGCCTCGAGCTCGGCCAGCGCCTCGCGGTGTACCTGCGAGTGCTGGCGCACCTCGAGTTCGGTGAGATGAAATCCGTAGGTCTCGACCTGCCAGATCAGGTGCTGGATGCCGCCGAAAGCGTGTCGTTTCGCCCCGGATGCCGCGAGCGACTGCTGCACGGCGCGGAGATCCGCGAGCAGCTCTTCAGGAACGGCGTAGCCGCCCGCAGTGCCGAGACGCTTCGCGGCGACGCGGTGGGCGAAGGAGAGCACGACACGGCGGTGCGGCTCTTCGGGGGAGCGTGCCGCGATCTCGTCAGCCGTGTCTCGCTGAGAGGTGGTGAACGCTTCCCAGAGGGCAGTGACTTCGTCGCTCGGCGGCGTATCCACAGCGTCCAGAGTGAGGGTGCGGCCGATCCGGTCGAGCGCGCGCTCGAGTCCGCGAAGCACGTGGTCGGAGGCGATCTGCGCAGCCTCGCGGGTGACGGATGCCGTCACGAACGGGTTGCCGTCGCGATCACCGCCGACCCAGGAGCCCACGCGGACGAATGCGGGGACGACCGGGGCGCTCGCGCCCGAATCCTCACCGCGCAGGGCATCGTCGATGCGGCGGTACACGTGCGGGACGGTGGTGAACAGGGTCTCATCGAACACCGACATGACGGTGCGCACTTCGTCGGTGGGGGACGGCTTCTGCGCGCGTAGAGGAGCGGTGCGCCACAGGGTGTCCACTTCTTCCAGCATCCGCCGGTTGGCGCGGTGCTCTTCGGCGCCGCCGACGCTTGCCGCGTCGTGCTCGCCGAGCAGCTCGGAAAGACGGCGGATGCTGCCGGACACAGCGCGTCGGCGGGCCTCGGTGGGATGCGCGGTGAACACCGGGTGGAAGCGGAGGTCTCCGAGGCGTCGCTTCGCCTCGTCATCGCCGACCTCACGGCGCAGTTGTGCGTACGCGGCTGCGACGGTGTCGGTGGCATCATCCCCGCCAGGGCGGCCGGCGCGTTCGCGCAGCACCCGCACCCGCTGATGCTCCTCGGCGAGGTTCACCAGGTGGAAATAGCAGGTGAAAGCACGAGCGACCTCGTCGGCCCGTTCGATCGTGAACGACTCGGCGATCTCGGTCGCGCGCTCGAAGGCCTCGGTGCCGAGCGTTTCGGCGCCGGTCGCGGGAGAAGTTGCCTCTTCGTACGCCTGAATCGTCGCCAGGCGCAATCGTTCGACGTCTTCGAACAGTCCGGGGCTGCCGCACTCGCGCAGCACCTGGCCGAGGAGGGCGCCGAGCATGCGAACATCGGCACGCATCTCGTCGGGAATCCCTCGCCCGGCTTCGAACCGGCCGATAACGCGGATGGCCTCTGTGTGTGTGGGCTCTGTGTAAGTAGGGTCCGTGGTCACCATTCGAGGTTAGTCGCGCGTCGCGGATGCTTCCGACCACGTGACGATCTTGGGCGGTGGCGGCATAGCATGGAGCGGATGTCTGACTCCCGAAACCTTCTTCGTTCGCAGCAGTTCCCGGCGGTGCTGCTGCTCGTTGCGGCGGCCCTCGGTCTCGTGCTCGCGAACCTTCCCGCGCACGATCCGATCGCGACGGTGCTCGATGCCCACATCAGCATCCCGGGAACGGGCATCGACATGTCTGTGGCGCACTGGATCTCGGACGGACTGCTCGCGATCTTCTTCTTCGTCGTCGCGATGGAGCTGCAGTACGAGCTGACTCGCGGCGAGCTGAACTCCTTCGGCAAGGCGCTGCAGCCGGCGATTGCCGCAGCAGGTGGCGTGCTCGTGCCGATCATCATCTACCTCCTGATCGCGGGCGACGGCGCCACCGCATCCGGGTGGCCGATCCCGACCGCGACCGATATCGCCTTCGCGCTCGGTGTGCTGGCGGTGTTCGGCAAGGGCCTGCCCGCGGCTGTGCGCGTGTTCCTGCTTGCGCTTGCGATCCTCGACGACATCATCGGCATCATCTTCATCGCCGTGCTCTTCGCGCACGACTTGAACTGGCTCTTTCTCGTGCTGGCGATCGTGGGCGTGGTCGCCTTCGGCTTCCTGTCGCGGATGCTGCCGAGCAAGCATTCCGGAATCATCATCACCGCGATGATCGTGGTCGGAGTGGTGGTGTGGGCGCTTGTGCTGCTCTCCGGCATCCACGCGACGATCGCCGGAGTCATGCTGGGGCTCGCCATCGCGCAGTCGCCGTCGATGCGGGCCCGTCATGTGCTCGAACCCTGGGTCAACGGCGCGATCTTGCCGATCTTCGCGTTCGCTGCCGCGTTCGTCGTCATCCCGGCCGTCGCCCCCTCGGAGCTCTCGCCGGCATTCTTCGCCATCGCCGTGGCGCTGCCCGCCGGCAAGATCATCGGCATCACGGTGTTCGGCTGGGTTGCCGTCCGCGTGGGCTCGAAGGGCAAGAGTCCCACGCTGAAGATCATGGATCTCGTTGCGGCGGGAACGCTCGGTGGCATCGGATTCACGGTGTCGCTGCTGTTGGCCAATCTCGCGTTCGCCGATGATCCGGGCGTCCGCGACCAGGCGATCCTCGGTGTGCTCGTGGGTTCTTTGATCTCCGTGGTGCTCGCGGGCATCGTCGTCTCGGCCCGTGCGGCGTGGCATCGCCGAGTGACGGCCGCGAGCTCCTGATTCTCGAATCCCGATGGGAGATGCGATGACTGACATGGACACCGACACCGATGCGCTGCGCACGGCCGCCGACACGATGCGCGCGGTGCGCGAGAGGTGCGTCTGGTCGCAGCAGATCACTCACCGCGACCTCGTGCCGTACCTGATCGAGGAATCGCACGAGGTCATTGAAGCCGTCGAAGGCGGCACGCGCGCAGACCTCCGCGAGGAGCTCGGCGATCTGCTCTGGCAGGTGCTGTTCCACGCAGCGATCGCCGCTCAGGATCCGGACGACCCGTTCGACATCGACGACGTTGCGCGGACGCTGACCGAGAAGATGGTCCGCCGGCATCCGCATGTCTTCGGCGATGAAGTCGCGACGACGCCGGAAGAAGTGCTCGTGCACTGGAACGCCGCGAAGGCGGCGGAGAAGCGTGCCAGGACGAGCGTCCTCGACGGAGTGCCGCGCGGGATGCCTGCGCTCGCTCTCGCGCAGAAGACCCTGGGGAGGGCCGCACGTGTCGGGGCCGGTGATGACGTGGCGCTCGCCGCGCACGACGCGGCCGAGATCGGAGCGGCTCCGGAGTCGGAAGAGGAGCTCGGCGACATGCTGCTGATGCTCTCGGCCGCCGCCCGCGCGAACGGTTGGGACGCCGAGCGCGCCCTGCGCGAGCGGCTGCGCCTGCTCGAAGACGAGGTCCGCGCGGCGGAAGCCGGCTGACCCTTTCCCGAATCCCAGACGACATCCCTGCGCATCGGCGCGTCCTGCCGCGACACGCCACGGCCGCACCACGGCGTCTGGGATTCGGCCTCCGGCGCGCACTGCCAGCGACACCTGGAAAGATAGAGGCGTGGCTACTGTGAACCCGCCGCGCGGCATGCGCGACATCCTCCCCGCCGACAAGGCTCGTCGCGAGCGCGTGCTCGCCGTCATCCGTGAGCGCTATCTGGCGCATGGATTCGATGAGATCGAGACGCCCGCGCTCGAGGAGTACGACCGCCTGCACGCCGGTATCGGCGGCGACAACGAGAAGCTCTCCTACAACGTCCTGCGTCGCGGACTCGATGCTGACGGCATCCGCGCCGCGGCCGACGATCCCGCAGCTCTCAGCGACCTCGGCCTGCGCTACGACCTCACCGTGCCGCTCGCTCGTTTCTACGCGAGCAACCGCGGCCAGTTGCCCGGTGTGTTCCGTGCGATCCAGATCGGTCCGGTCTGGCGTGCGGAGCGTCCGCAGAAGGGCCGCTACCGCCAGTTCATGCAGTGCGACATCGACATCATGGGCGATGACTCCTCGCGTGCCGAGGCCGAGCTGATGGTCGCATCCCTCGATGCCCTCGACACGCTCGGCCTCGGCGGTGCAACGGTGCGCGTCAACGACCGGCGATTGCTGGAGTGGATGCTGGACAGCTTCGGCTTCACGCAGGATGAGCGCCCCGGCGTGCTGATCACGATCGACAAGCTCGACAAGATCGGCGTGGACGGAATCGTCGCCGAGCTCCGCGAGCGCGCCCTTCGGCAGGCTCGGGGAACAAGTTCGAAGGCGATCGACGCGTTCGAGGCATATCTGCAACGCCCGCAGACGCTGGAGTACAACCCGTTCGGCGAACGGCAGATCCGCAAGGCGCTGCCCGAGAACGCGCCGGACGACATCGTCGACCACCTGGTCGGTCTCGGTGAGGCAGTGGCTGCGGGATCCGGCCGCGATGACATCCCGCTCGTGTTCGACCCCTTCCTCGTGCGGGGCATGGGCTACTACACGGGCACGATCTTCGAGCTCGCGCACCCCTCGGTGTCGTACTCGATCGGCGGCGGCGGTCGTTACGACGGGATGATCGGAAGGTTCCTCGGCCAGCAGGTGCCGGCTGTCGGATTCTCACTCGGCTTCGAGCGCCTCGTCGATCTCGTCGAGCTGGATGCGGATGCCGAGGCTCAGGCTGTCGTGCTCGTCCACGACGCCGACGTCCCGGTCGCTGAACTCGTCGCGCACAAGACCGCGCTGCTCGCCACGGGCGGCCGCGTGCGTCTGGAGCGGCGCGTGAAGAACTTCAAGGCTCTGCTGGAGCGATCCGCCGCCGACGGCTACACGGCGTTCGCGACTGTTTTGGCCGGTGCCGAGCCCGGAACGCTGGAACTCAAGCCGCTGAACTGAGCCTGAGCCGCAGCATCCGATAGATGACGCCGATCAGGACGACGCCCGTGCCGATGAGCGACGCGAGAATCGGCAGGGTGTTCACGAGCACGAGGCATCCGAGCACACCGACGACCTGCAGCGCACGCGGGTACTTGCGGGCAGCGCCGGACTGCCGGAAAGCTGACGCGTTCGCGATCAGGTAGTAAAGCAGCACGCCGAACGACGAGAAGCCGATCGCGTTGCGCAGATCGGCGAACAACACGATGACGATCACGATGATGCCGACGACGATCTCGGCGCGATGCGGAACCTGCCAGCGCGGATGAACCGCGGCGAGAAAGCGCGGCAGATCCGACTCCCTGGCCATCGCCAGCGTCGTGCGTCCGACTCCAGTGAGCAGGGCCAACAGAGCGCCGAGGGATGCCGCGGCCGCGGCCACGCGCACGACGGGCGCAAGCGCCGACCAGCCGGCGGCATCGACGACGCCGACGAGCGGTGCGGCGGTGGTCGCGGCATCCGCGCCGAGCGTGAGCATCACGACGATCGCGATGAGCGCGTAAACGACGACGGCCCCGGTGAGGGCGAACACGATTGCGCGCGGGATGTTGCGTGTCGGATCGGTGACCTCCTCGCCCATCGTCGCGATCCGCGCGTATCCGGCGAAGGCGAAGAACAGCAGCCCGGCACCCTGCAGCACGCCGTACACGGTGGGGTCGGGCAGGGGAGCGGGGGACGTCTGCGGCGCCGTGGAGAAACCGCTGGCCACCACGATCGCCAGTCCCAGCAGAGAGGCGACGACCAGGATGCGGGTGAGCAGCGCGGTACGGGTAACGCCGAAGCAGTTGACGACGACCAGGGCCGCGACCGCGAACACCGCGACGGGCAGCTGCCAGCCTTCGGGTGCAGCGTACGCGGCGAACGTCAGTGCCATCGCGGCGCAGCTGGCGATCTTGCCGATGACAAAGCACCACCCGGCGATGAAGCCCCACCACGGGCCGATTTCTGCGCGGGCGTACGCGTAGGTGCCACCGGAGACCGGATGCACCGCGGCGAGCTGTGCGGAGGAAGTGGCATTGCAGAACGCGACGACGGCGGCGATCGCAAGGGCTGCCAGCAGGCCGGATCCCGCGACGTCGAGGGCGGGTCCCCACACCGAGAAGACGCCGGCGCCGATCATCGAGCCGAGGCCGATGGCGACGGCATCCGTGAGGGTCAGGCGGCGGGCGAGTTGCACCCGGTCATCGTGTCACGCGCAGGTGAACATCAGGTGCCCTGCGCGGCGGTGACGCGCCTCTTCTCGCGTACGTAGACCTCGCGTCGCACCTTCGCCACCACATCGCCGTCGCGATCGGTGATCTCGGTCTCGAACCATTCGAGAACCTTCACTCCGCCCTTCGCGCGGTCACGAATCTCGGCGGCGCGTTCCTTCGGGACATGGAAGTGCGCGGTGAGTACGCCACGGCCCGGCTTGATCAACTCGATCTCCCCGCGGGTGTCCCACACGACGTAGTCGCGACCGAGCTGGTGCATGACG
>NZ_JBQDSX010000004.1:88126-92212 GCF_052099035.1 Microbacterium sp.
GTAGGGGTCGGTCATCGCCGACATCGACCCGCCGAATGCGGTTTTCACATAGTTGCGGGTGAAGACATTGACGTGCAGTTCGACGGTGGCGTGCGTCCAGTCGTCGCTGAAGCGTCGAACCCGGATGCCGCTGAAGAAGTTCGGGGCCCACAGGCTCATTCCGATGGCGAGGCGACGGGGAGTGATCTTCATCTGTCCAGTGTGACCGAGCACACGCGGCAGCAATAACTGATGTGAGTGTTGCCACAGTTGTTCTAGTTGAACTAGAATTACTAGAAGTTCATACGGAAGGGGTGTGCGATGCTGATCAAGATTGACGTCGACAGCCCTCGGCCGCTGTTTGACCAGGTCGCGGCATCCGTTCGCGCGGATATTGTTGCCGGGCGACTGGCGCCGGGCGACCGGCTCGCGTCTGCGCGTGAGCTCGCTGACGCACTCGAGATCAACCTGCACACCGTGCTTCGCGCCTACCAGGAGCTGCGCGACGAGGGGCTCCTCGACCTCCGCAGGGGGAGAGGCGCCATCGTCGCCGCATCCGCCGCTCCACTGGCTGAACTTTCACACGACATCAACGCCCTCGTAACCCGCGCCGCTGCTCTCGGAGTATCGCCGACCACCCTTGCCGCTCTCATCAAGGAGATCCCCGCATGACCGACGGCATTCGCCGCTCTCGCACCGCCTTCATCTGGGTCGGGTTGATCATCCCACTGGTGATCCTCGTGGTCGCCAGTGCCGTGATCGCCGCGTGGTTGCCTGAACTCCCCGATCCGGTGGCGACGCACTGGGGCACTGAGGGGGTCAACGGGTTCGGGCCGGCGTGGACGTATCTCGCGATCCCGCTGGGGCTTGGCGGCGGGCTTGTCCTGTGCATGGGGCTTATCGCGATGTTTGCGCATCGGATGCCGCAGAGCAGTGCGAAACCCGCAGTCACGCAGTGGTCGCCGACGACACGCTTCATCGGCGGGATCAACCTTGCGCTGGCGGCGATGATGGCGTTCATCTCGCTGGTGAGCGTCAACATCCAACGAGGCCTCCCCGACTCGGCGGACACACCCGACATCGGACCCTGGGTGTTTGTCGGGTTCGGAATCCTGGTGGTGTTCACCGCACTCGGGTGGTTCCTGCAACCGAAGAGCGCGGTAGCGGCGATGGCGCAGGGAGCTCCAGCCGGCAGCATCCCGCTGACCGCTGGCGAGCGCGCAGCCTGGTTCGGCACCGCAATGATGGCCCGCTCCGGTGTCATCGTGCTGGGCGTCGGTCTGGCGCTGCTCCTGGTCTCGACCATCTTCGTCGCAGCGAGGGGTGACTCCAGTTGGGTGATCCTCGCCGGGACGACCGTGTTGATCGCCGTCCTCACCGCGTCGATGGTGGTGTTTCGGATACGAGTCAACGCGAACGGACTGCGCGCCCGGTCACTCATCGGCTGGCCGAACAACCGCATCCGGCTGGAAGACATCATCAAAGTCGAGACCGTGCAGATCAACCCGATGGCAGAGTTTGGCGGCTGGGGCTGGCGACTCGGAACCGACGGCCGCCGCGGGATTGTTCTGCGCGCCGGCGAGGCCCTGCAGGTGACGCAATCCAACGGCCGTGTGTTCGTCGTCACCGTCGACGGAGCATCCGATGCTGCCGCCGTCCTCGACACGCTCCGCGTGCAGACGCGCAACAATTGACGAAAGACAACACCATGACTCGCATCCGCCCGGCCGCCACCATTGCTTTCGTCGTACTCGCGCTGGGGCTCGCCTGGCTCGTTGCGCTGCCGCTGTGGCTCAGCGAAGGCCTCGCGAACCCGCTCGCCGGCATCCTGATCCAAACGATGATGTTCACACCGGCTCTCGCCGTGCTGATCGTTCTGCTCGTCTTGCGTCCGGTGCCGAAGGGTGAGCGCCTGCGGTTCCTGGGAATGTGGCCGCTGCGACCGGCCAAGCGCGTGGTCTGGATGATGGTGCTAGGGCTGTTCGGGCCCGTGGTGCTGATCGTCGCCTCGGTGGGCGTCGCCGCGCTGTGCGGCTGGGTGCAGCTCGACCTGTTCGGGTTCTCCGGCTACACCGAGCAGCTCGAGGCCCTGGTTCCAGCGGGTACGCCGCTTCCACCGACATGGGTGGCCGTGCTCGCGCAGCTCATCGCGATCCCGTTCGCTGCGGCGACCATCAATGCGCTGTTCGCCTTCGGGGAGGAGCTCGGCTGGCGCGGATTCCTCGTGCCCGCACTGCGCCCGCTCGGCACGTGGCCCGCACTCCTGATCAGCGGTGCCGTCTGGGGGCTGTGGCACGCGCCGGTCATCCTGCTCGGCTACAACTTCGGCCGGTACGACATCGCCGGCGTGCTGCTGATGACCGGGGGATGCATCGCCTGGGGCATCCTGCTCGGCTGGCTGCGCCTGCGCTCGGCATCGCTGTGGCCGGCGGTCTTCGCGCATGGCGCGATGAACGCGACTGCCGGTCTCATCGCCGTGCTCTACGCGGCGGGGACGAGCTTCGACATGGCCCTTGCCGGCCCCCTCGGCATCGCCGGCTGGATCGTCTGCGCGGTCGTCATCGTGATCCTCGCTCTGATGGGACAGTCCCGCCGTCAGCCCGAACTCGACGGATCGGTCGGACGGATGCTGTCGGTGCCACGTCAGCCTGCCCCTTGACGGTGACCGCGGGGAGCGGTTGGGTGGAGCCATGGCCGACTCCACTCCTGCGAACTGGCGTCTGACCGACGATTACCTCTCCGCAACTCTTGTCGGGCACGATGCGCAGCTCGAGGCCGCGCTCGCCGCGCAGACAGAAGCGGGGCTTCCCGCGATCGAGGTCGCACCGGTCGCCGGCAAGCTGCTGAACCTCATTGCCCGCATGAGCGGCGCTCGCCGCATCCTCGAGATCGGCACACTCGGCGGCTACTCCACGATCTGGCTCGCCCGTGCCGCCGGTGCCGACGGTGAGGTCGTGACGATCGAAGCGGAACCGGAGAACGCGGCGATCGCACGCGCGAGCATCGATGCGGCGGGCGTCGGTGAGCGGGTGGCGATCCGCATCGGTCGAGCATCCGACGTTCTTCCAACGCTCGAGGGGTCCGAGCCCTTCGATCTCGTCTTCATCGACGCGGACAAGCAATCGAACACGATCTACCTGGACTGGGCGGCCACGCTCGGTAGGGATGGGACCGTTATCGCGCTCGACAATATCGGCCGAGACGGCGAGGTCGTCCGTGCCGACAGCGTCGATCCGATGGTCATCGGCACACGTGACGCGCTTCGGATGCTGGCGGAGGACCCGCGCTTCGACGCGACTGCCCTGCAGACCGTGGGATCCAAAGGGTGGGATGGTTTCGCTGTCGCACTCGTCGTCGCGAGCTAGACTGACCACGGATCGACGACGCTCCACACCCACCTTTCTCTCTGATCAAGGAGTACATACGTGGCACTCATCGAGGCTGTAGGCGCACGCGAGATTCTGGATTCCCGTGGCAACCCGACCGTCGAGGTGGAGGTGCTCCTCGACGATGGAATCGTCCAGCGGGCAGCTGTTCCCTCCGGCGCATCCACCGGCGCATTCGAAGCGTATGAACTCCGTGATGGCGACAAGTCGCGCTATGGCGGCAAAGGCGTCCTGAAGGCCGTCGACGCTGTCATCGACGAGCTCGGTCCGGCCCTCGAGGGCGTCGAGGCGAGCGAGCAGCGCATCGTCGACGAGATCCTGAACGAGACCGACGGCACCGAGAACAAGAAGCGCACCGGCGCCAACGCGATCCTCGGCGTGAGCCTCGCGGTCGCCAAGGCCGCTGCCGACAGCGCAGACCTGCCGTTGTACCGCTACCTCGGCGGCCCGAACGCGCATGTCCTTCCCGTCCCGCTGTTCAACGTGATCAACGGTGGCGAGCACGCCGACAACGGCATCGACATGCAGGAGTTCTTCCTCGCTCCGATCGGCGCCGAGACGTACTCCGAGTCGCTGCGCTGGGGCGTGGAGACCTACCACGTGCTCCGTGGCGAGCTGAAGGCCGCCGGCTATGCCACCGGCCTCGGTGATGAGGGCGGCTTCGCTCCCGACCTGCCCAGCAACCGCGAGGGCCTCGACTTCCTGGTCAAGGCCATCGAGA